>NZ_DAMASY010000007.1:0-165480 GCF_032080165.1 Sedimentibacter sp. | reverse complement strand
ATTATCTCATCTTATTATTTTGCTGTAAATGTACCGGCAGGTTTGACGCTTACGACGCGAGTGTAGATGATAAATAGAATTAGTTCTTTCCGGAGTTGATTGATTTCAGTAAAAAAAGTGGTATAATCAAAGTAAGCGTCAAATACGCCCACCCCAAATACCACTTTTAAATATATAATTTTTAGCTCAGCATCTTTTGCTGAGCTTTTATAAAATATCGTCAAATTTTAATTCTTTAAGTGCTTTTTTCATAATTTTACGTAGCTTATCTTCTGGATCATCATGGTGTATATCAAATGCTTTTTGAAACAAATAATAATTAATCATATCTGCGTAAACCTCATCCTCACGGCACATTGCATCATATTTTTCAATAAAATTATGCATGAAATCTAACGTAAAATTCCAATAGTCGCCGCCATTTACAAATTCTTCAGCCATGCCAACAATAAAATCTATATTAGGAGTCTTTTTTCTTCTCATTTTTAAATGCCTAAGGAAGTAGTTTTGGTGTATTTTTAAATATGTATGTATTCAAAAGGATCTATCTTGTTAATTTTTGCCGTTTCCACAATGCTCATGGATAATTCACTTGAATCTGCACCTTTTGGTGTATTTGAAAACAAAAAGTTCTTTCTGCTTACCACAAAGCTTTTTGCCAGATGTTCCGCATTGTTGTTGCTAATAATTATGTAACCTCATAATAAAAGTGCGTATATAAAAAAGTAAAAATTTATATACCTAAAAACATTTAATTACTTTAACTTCGATGCAAGTCTACATACAAGCTCATTCGCTCCATTGTAATAACTATCAGGAAGTTTAACAATTTTATGTCTTTCTCTAGTTGTATTCGGTCCGACATATATATCTATAACATTCTCATAAAGGGGAAATCTTTGTGCTGTTTCATAATATGCTTCGCTTATTCTTTCAGTTTTTAATAAGCTCCACCATCCCAGTGTGAATGTGCCAGACAACTCAAACGGCCCATATCCGTTCCCCTGTCCTTGAGTTAGGTAATTCCATCTGTAAATGCCGTTTCTTCCATCCATGAAATTTGTTGTTCTATATCCATTGAATTCTTCGTTGGGCTTAACCAACACATTTTCGTAGAATTGTTTTTCAAGATTAGTTCTTATATCAATAAAATAATCCATTTTATCAATATCTCCGGCTGATTCGTAAGCGCCTATAAAACTGTTTATCCATAGAGGAAACCTATGGCTGTGTGATGAATCACTTGCAATTCCTTCTACAGGCATTGGCATAATATCATCAGACTTTTTATCATTGCCGGCATATGTATAATCCGGATGCTCTTTTTTTACACCGGGTTGGAAAACCCAGTTTCCGCCTTCTGTTATAACACTTTCTTTGCAGAATACTTCATATGCATAACCAACTATTTCTTTTTTATAATCAATTTTATTAATATATGAATCGTTTACAGAATTCTCATAATTATATAAATTAGCCCCAATTGCAAGAACAAAAAAATCCTCGTCAATTATTGCTCTATAGTAACTTCTGTTAACATCCCGGTTATCCAGCTTCCACCGAATCCGCTCCTTTATTCCTCCCTCAAACGAATCCCTATTCCATTGCCACGCAGGTTCCCTTTCCCACATACTGTATATTTCTTCGTTGATTATATGCACCAAACCATCAGGTATCAGATGCTCGCTCTTACTTTCTTCGCACAGAACAACAAATTGGCTTGCCAGGTACAGATAATGGAGCCTGTCCAGCCTTTCTTCTACTATATCTTGTTGGTTATAAGTATATACTTTAACAAATCTCTCAAAGTGATCTGAAAACTGATTTTTCCAATTTTCCTGATTATAAGTAAAGGCAGCATGCATTGGTATCATAAGATAATGACCAGCATCATAAGCATATAAGTTTATCCACAAATCATCCTTCAAATAATCTTCGAACGTATTTTCCCATAATTCTATATCACCATCATCTATAGAACTTCTATCAATACTCAAGCTGCGGTTTTCTTTGTCAATTTCTTCGACTATAACAAAACCTTGATTTTCGTGATAATCAACACTAACATTAAGCATTTCCTCAAAAAAACTACTTGGTGCATAGCTTCTGTTTCCTTTGATTTCAAGCAGACAGTTAGTAGGAGTCACATAATCTTCATTGTAATAATTGCTATCCATTTGAAGAAATATGTTCTCATTATCTTTTTGCAATCTTACCTCTTTACCCTCCTGCCAAGTTACGTCAAATCCCAATATTTCTCCTATTTTTCTCAAAGGAAGCATCATTGTCTTCGATTCATTCACATATGGTGCAGAATCAGAAACATCCAATATATTTCCGTTAAAACTAATTTTAATTTGTTCACTTAATACGTCAGCTCCAGATGCATAAACCGAACTTGAATTATTAAAAATTAAAATAAACGAAATAATTATTGCTAAATAAACATAATACTTCTTTTTCATTTTGATGTATGTCTCCAATATTTTTTAGTAAATTGCATATAAAGCATAATCTTAAATATAGGTATTTTTAATCTTCAAATTACTTACATATACGCCTATCATAAGCAATAATTTTAATACGTAAGTCATTAAAATACCAATGCAAAAACCTTTCAAGCCATATAAATTATAAAATAGTATTGTAAAAATAATATATACTACAATTTCTGTAACGCTTAGTACCATCTGCCAGTTTACATTATTAAATCTTAGGATTATGGGATTTATCACCGAACATACAGCTCCAATAATGGCAGTGGCTGTAGTGATATTCACTAACTCAAGAGATTCAATTGCCCAATCAGGATATAAAAGAAGCAGTAATGGCTTACTCACGACTATGCACACATAGTATCCTACTATTCCAACCACACCTGCAAAAGAAAGTATTTTTAAAAAATTTCTTAGATTTATTTCCTTTATATTAGGCAAATAACTTAAAAATACACTGCTGATTGGGGTTATTCCCATAGAAATAATTTTACCTAATATCGTAGATGAATAATAAACAGATACCGCCGCAGGTCCCAGTAAAGGATATATAATCAACTTGTCAGCATATGTAACAAATGATTTTAAAAATGTTGAAAAAAACAGAACAGCACTTTTATACGTAGTACTTTTAAACAAACGAGTAACTGCATATTTTTCGTTAATTAAATTAGAATTTTTTATAATATATATTAAGCTAACAAGATATCCGCATAAATAAATCAATTGCCAATATCCGATAATATTAAAAATTAAAAATCCTGCAAAATATCCAATCATCAAGAAAATATTGTTAAGTAGAATCGCTTTATAATTCAGGCTTATCCTGAAAGCAACTATTAAATACTCACGACCAAGATTTAAGGCCGAAACAATTATGCTTAACAAAATACTCGCATACGAAAACGACCCTTCATAGTATACTGTTCCGACTATCATAATGATTGTATTTACTACCAATCCAACAATCAATAAAATATTAAAATCGCCTTCCACATCATTCTCTATATATTCATTATTTTGCAGAAGTCTTATATTATTGAGAACATTTCCATACGGATGACCTATCAGATTGAACAAACTGACCATTGTTATCATCAGTCCGTATTCGGCATTTCCCAATTTTTCCGCAACAGCAGGATATATTAGTAATTGAATAAGTACAATAGGCACAGCTGTTGCAGCTATATTTAAAATCATATCAAATATTATTTTTCTTTTCATCTTGCTCCTTTATTCCTATTAATTTTGATTTAGTTATGATATTTAATATTAGCCCTAAAAAAATCCAAAATTTAATATCAACTAAATATGAACTGCTTATAAATAGATGTACAAAGCCTAAACTAAACCATATTATAATCATATCATATTTCTCATTATCTTTTATCATAAGTGCCCTGATGATTAATAGAAATAAAATAAAAATAAGTATCAAGCCCACAAACACTCCAAAGTCTAACAACAATTCCAAAAATATATTATGAGAATAACTACCTGTTATAACTCTATCACCTGCTAACCCTAACCCCAAAATAGGATTAGTATATATTGCAGAAAGTATGCTATAATATATATTTTCTCTGCCACTTAGATGAACTCCAGATTCTAAAAATAAATGTATACTTCTGCTATTGATGCCTTTTTCGATTAAAAAACCATTTAACGAAATAAGTATATTCCTATAGTTAATTAATAAAATAGTTATTAAAGCAACAATTAGAGTATATTGAAATATATTTTTTCTATTTAGAATCTTTTTCTTTTTAAAGAACTTTAAAACAATAAAAATTATTGCACATAAAATTGGACCTCTTGCTCCTAAAGTAAGAATTATAATAACTAAAATCAAAAAACTAAAAAAATATTTTAACGTAAATTTATCCATAAGTTGATCTAAATATATGACCGCTGGAATCAATATATAATATGATAAGGTCATACTATATGAACCAACAGATGCTTTCCCTAAAAATACCATTACAGCTATAATTATACCAAATACAGTCATTACATTACTTGATTTTTTCATGATTCGACCAAAAACATTTAAATTATAAATACTGTAACAAAAAATAAATGATGGCAAGCAAGTGAAAAAGAACGGAAATATCAATATTTCAATATACTCTCTATTTTCAGTGAAATTTAGATAATTTATTAAAAAAACAAGTGCTGCTGCCACATAAGTTAAAATTAATTTTAGATTGTTCCTCTTCAGTGCAACTGGTAACGCATAAATAAAAATAATACCAACAATTAATTTTGATATTATTTGAACCTTATTTCCTATATCTGTATCAATAATATCAAAGAAAACAAGAATAAAATATTGTAATATAAGTACAACAAAAGTTGACATCAGTGCAATACTTAGTTTTATATCACCTTTAATTCTTGCTTTTGATATTTCACAATTACTATTCATCATATCCTCTACAAATTATTCATCAAATTTAGTTAAACTAACAATATATGTTATTTAAATTTTTGACTACATCTTCCCATATATAATTATATTGCATCTCACTTAAATTATCTTCCTTTTCTGCAATTACATATCTATTTTTATTTATATGGTTTATTAAAAATTTAATTTTTTCAACATTTCCAACGTCAACAGAAAATCCAATAATGTTCTCAGTTACAATTTTTTCTAAAGCTGTATCCTTATTAACAATAATAGGAGTCTTTGTTATTATAGCTTCAAACAGTTTTATCGGATATGCATTTTTCCAATTTTCAATATGTTCATTATAAGCAGCATATAAAATATCTGTTCTTTTATACAATTCACAACTTTCGCTATAATGATATTTCCCTGTTATTTCAACGTTTTTATATTTATCTTCAACTTCTTTTAGCTTGAAATACGAAACTCCTGCACCATGTATCGATATATGTACATCTTCCATCTCTTTACATGCATTCATTAAATTCATTAATTCATCATATTGTCTGACTGCTCCAATATATGAAATTCTTAGTTTATCGTCTCGTATTTTTTCACAATTAATGTAATTTTCTCTCTCTGGATAATTAGGCAAAAAAATGAGCTTTTCTAAATTTGCCCTTTTCATCGAATATTTTTGTACATCATTTAAGTAAATAATAAAATCTGATTTATCATGCAAATAATTTACAATGTATCTGATAAATAATTTTATTTTCTGTTTTTTGCCTTGCCCTTCATAAAATTCATGCATATCAAAAATCATTTTACTTTTTTTATTTTTAATCAAACATCCAACAACTGCACCATCCAAATCATGACAATGTATATAATCATAGTCTTTATTCTTTAAATATTGTTTAACTTGCTTTTTAAAAGAAAAATAAGCACCAATTTGCTTCAGACCGGAACCATATTTTGAATAAGGATAAAATCTTTTTATATTTATCCCCTCAACATTTTCCGTTTCTCTTTCTAAATACTCATTTTCTCTATCCCAACACAAAATTTCAACTTGTATTCCTATGGAATTTAAGTATTTAGCTTCCTTATAAACTCTTGGATCAGGATCAAATCTATTTGTAAGTATCATTTTAACTTTTTTCATAAATAAAACACCCTTTACGCATTGTCATATGCTCTAAGTATGATTTCTAATGCTTTTTTACCTTCTTTTCCGCTTATATAAGGTTCTCTATTATCTCTAATTGCACCAATAAAATCTCTATACAGCGAAATATGTCCTTTTCCATACACACTATCAACTTCTGTATTTCCTTCTTCACTATCATAATCCCTTTCATCAGCAAACTGCCATGTTTGAATTTTATTCACCGCAAGTCCACCAATAACTACAGTTCCCTTTTCACCAAATATGCTTAAAGTTTCTTCAAGGTTTTGCGGATATACACAGGCACTTCCTTCCACAATACCGATTGAGCCATTTTTGAAACGAATGAGTATTGCTCCGAAGTCTTCCATTTCTATACTTCTCAAAAAAGTATCTCTCTCACAGGTTATTCTCTCAACTTCACTTCCCATCATCCATTGTAACAAATCTATATTGTGAATGCATTGGTTCATCAAAGTACCACCATCCAGAACTTTGGTTCCTCTCCAGGGTGCTTGATTGTAATAATTTTGGTCTCTTGTCCACAAAATTCTTGCAGTACCGTTTATTATTTTTCCGAAACGCTCTTCTTCAATAGCTCTTCTCAATTTTTGAATAGGAGGATTAAAACGGTTTTGATGACACACTCCAACCTTTAAGGTTTTCTCTTTGCCTAACTCAATAATCCTATCTGCATCTTCCAAAGATAAAGCCATTGGTTTTTCTATAAGCACATGTTTGCCATGATTTAAGCAATCAATGGCATGCTTTGCATGATAACCGCTCTCCGTACATATCACCACAACATCTATTTTTTCATCTTCAAGCATTTGAATATAATCAATATATACTTTTACATCGGCATTTGCAACATTATCTTCATACTGATTTTTTCTTTGAAATGCTTTGTCCTTTATAATATCACATACCGCAACCAAATTGCAATTATTTGAATTATATATCAAAGCATCTATATGATTTTTTGATATTCTTCCACAGCCTATTATTGCAAAATTCAGCATATTAATCACCTCTTTAAATTTTATAACATTTCATCCAGAACATTATTTTCATTTAATAAATATTTAGCTTCACATTTGTCACAATATATTTTTCTTTTTGACATTGTTAACCTTTCTCCACATTTGCATACATATCCAACTATTTTACCTGGGTTGCCTATTACTAAAGCATAATCAGGCACATTCTTTGTTACAACTGTTCCTGCTCCTATCATAGCATATCTGCCAATTTTATTTCCACAAATTATTGTAGCATTTGCTCCAATAGATGCACCTTTTTTTACAATTGTTTGTTTGAATTCAGATTTTCGCTCTATAAAACTTCTTGGGTTTAATACATTAGTAAATACACATGATGGACCGAGAAAAACATCATCTTCACAGACAACTCCAGTATATATGGAAATATTATTTTTTATTTTTACATTATTGCCTATAATTACACCACTTTCTATAAAAACATTTTGTCCGATATTACAGTTATTGCCTATAACAACATTATTCATAATATTACAAAATTGCCATATTCTTGTATTTGCACCAACCCTAGCATTTTTATCTACTAAGCTAGTGCTATGAACAAAACTATTATCTTTCATGTTTATCCCTCAAAGTCATTAATAAATTTTATCACTTGATCTTGTTCCAAATTTGTCAGTTCAGCAAACATAGGAATAGCTAATGATTTTTCTGAAATTTCTTCTGCATTAGGCATGTCTCCCAATTTATAGTTTAAATACTTAAACACTTCCTGCATATGAAGTGGTACAGGAAAATATATACCTGTTGTTATGCCATATGACTCAAGATACAATCTTAATTTATCTCTATGATTTGTTTTTATTACATAAACATAATATATATGTTTGTTATTTTTCCCCTTTAAAGGGCAAACAATATCTTGATTCTCTATTTTATCACTATAACAACCAGCTATGTGTATCCTTACTTCATTCCATTCATCTAAATATTTTAATTTAACTCTAAGTATCGCAGCCTGAATTTCATCCAGTCTGGAATTGTGACCAACTACATAATTAAAATACTTGGGTTGATTCCCATTGAAATCGGTATCATTCAAATCTTCTTTTATATTATTTAGAATATTGTAAGTATATTTGCCATCAAGTCCACTTCCATGTGCTCTGTAAGCTTTGCATATTTTTGCATAACTATCATTATTGGTAGTAATGATTCCTCCATCTCCTGCACAGCCCAAATTTTTGGTTGGGAAAAATGAAAAACAAGCAATATCACCTAAATTGCCCGCCCTTTTATTTTTATACTCCGCGCCTGCAGCTTGTGCAGCATCTTCTATGACCTTCAGATTATACTTTTTAGCGATAGCATTTATCTCATCCATATCCGCACATTGCCCATATAAATGTATCGGTATTATTGCTTTAGTTTTGTCTGTTATTTTTTCTTCAATTTTTGTATAGTCTAACACATATGTATCTTTAGTACAATCAACAAATACCGGAATAGCGCCAACCATTGCAATTGCTTCAGCAGTGGCAAAAAAACTCATAGCACAAGTGATTACCTCATCGCCAGATCTAACTCCAATTGCTTTTAATGCTATTATCAAAGCATCTGTTCCGTTGCCAACAGATATAGCATGTTTTACTCCCAAATATTCAGCAAATTCTTTTTCAAATTGTTTTACATTGTCCCCCATTATATACTTGCCTGATTTTAAGACTTGTAAAACTTCACTGTTTATTTCATTTTCTATATTATCATACTGTCTTTGTAAGTTCATTAAAGGTATTTTATTTTCCATGCTTCATCATCTCCTAAATTCCAACGGCATTATATTTAAATAGTTTATTCATTTCATCTTTCTTTTTTGCATATATGTTTCTGAGGTCAAAAAAATAATTATCAGACATATTATATTTAATCCTGTCTAAATCTAATCCCCTAAATTGAGCCCATTCAGTTATTATAACCATAGCATCCGCATCCTTTGAAACCTCATATTCATTTTCCATATATTTAATATTTTTCTCCAGATTTTTAAGCCTCCATTTAGATTCTGTCATTCCTTGAGGACAGTATGCCTGTATCTTTGCTCCAGCTTGGATCAATCCTGTTATAATATCAATAGAAGGAGCATCTCTCATATCATCCGTTTCAGGCTTAAATGACAATCCCAGAACTCCTATTATCTTATTTTCCAAACTTCCGTTATTGCCCATCGCTGATATAATCTTATTTAACATTTTCGTTTTTTGTTTTTCATTTGCATCTATAGCAGCTTGTATTATTTTCATTTCTTCGTTGTACTGTTTTGCTATATCTACAATCGCCTTTGTATCTTTCGGAAAACAACTTCCTCCATACCCCGGTCCGGCATGTAAAAATTTAGGCGATATTCTTCCATCCATTCCCATTGCACGTGCCACCTCTTGTACATCAGCACCAACCTTTTCTGTCAATAATGCCATTTCATTTATAAATGAAATTTTAACTGCTAAAAAAGCATTAGAAGCATATTTTATCATTTCTGCAGTTTCTATATTTGTATAAATAATAGGAGGCTGATTAATATTAAATAATCCATATACATCCCCCATTATTTTTCTTGCTTTTTCGGCTTCTGGCTCTGTTCCGATTACTATTCTGTCAGGATTCGAGCAATCCTTCATTGCCTTTCCTTCTCTCAAAAATTCAGGATTAGAAACAACATCAAAATCATAATTAACTTCTCTTTCTTTCAGTATCTCTCTCACAGTTGATTTGATTTTCTTTCCCGTTCCTACAGGAACTGTTGATTTTGTTACAATAACCTTATATTCATCCATATTCGATGCTATATCTTTCGCAGCTTGTAAAACATATTGCAAGTCCGCACTTCCATCTTCATTGGATGGTGTTCCAACGGCAATAAAAATAACTTCGCTTTTACGTACCATTTCAATGACATTTGTTGTAAACATAAGCCTTTTCAACTTAATATTTTTTTGCAATACTTCCTGCAATCCCGGCTCATATATTGGTGTTTCACCTTTGTTCAACATATCAATTTTTTCTTTTGAAACATCCATACATGTTACATTCATACCAAATTCAGATAGAATAACACCTTGTACTAATCCAACATATCCTGTACCTATTATACCTATTTGCATCTTAATTTACCTTCCTAATAGTATCTCTTATTACTTCTTCTAACTTATCAGTAAGTTTTTCAAAATCAAAATCTTGTGCTGCTTTTATTGAATTCTCTCTGTAAATGTCATATTCTTGCTTTGTCATATTATAAAATTTCAATATATTCGCTGCTATTTCTTCAACATCTCCATTTTTGATAGAGAAGCCACAATTGTATTTTTCAATTAGATCGTAATTCATTTTTATATTAGAAATTATTGGCTTGCCAGAAGCAAAATATTCAAACAATTTATTTTGGCTACCTCCATATTTGAACACGCTTACTTTATCATTATATATTAGTAAATTCAAATTCGATTTTCCTAATATATATGGAATATATTTTTTATTCACACTTCCCTTAAACACAATATTTTGTAAATGTTCTTCATTACATATTACTTCTAAATATTTTCTATCATCCCCATCCCCATATATAATAAACTTAATATCTTTAAAATCTTGTTTATTCATTAATCTTGCAACATTAACTATAGTTTCAATATTATTAAAAGCTCTTATTGACCCTGTGTATATTACTTTAAAAATACGTTCGTTATCAAAATCTATATCTTCAAAAGCTTCTGATACTTGTTTTTCCTTGAAGTTATATAAATCAACACCATTATTTATATGATAGACCTTTGACAAATCTATATCATCCCATCCTTTATCTAAAATATAATCTCTTCCTCCTTCCATGGTAAAGATTATGCTGTCAGCCTTTCTATAAATATAATGTTCAAACTTATATAAAATTTTAGTAATAAAATTCCTGTCAGTAATTTTATCCATTTCAACTAAAGTAAGCGGCCATAAATCTCTAACTTCACATATACAAGGCACGCCAAACTTTTTTGCAATCTTTATTCCTGCTACTAATGTTAGCGGATGCACACTTGAAGCTATAATTACATCTGGTTTTCCATTTTGGTCTCCATATTTTATTGATATAGAAAGTAATCCTTTGTAAAAGTCCACCATATTTTGGATGCGTTTTATACTATTTTTAATATAACTATGAGTTTTAATGAATACAAATTTTATTCCTTCAACTGATTGGATTAAATAATTATTTTGCCTCATGTTTATGCATTCTGATGAATTATGTCTTGTAGATGCACAGAAAATTGTTACATCATAGCCTCTGTCAATTAAATTTTTAGCAAACCAATAATGTCGCCCACCTTTATTGAAATACATATTTGTAGCATAATGGTTTATTATCCATATTTTCCTAGCGTGCATATGCATTTTCTCCTTATATAGTCCATGTAGTTAAATTAATTCTAATAACTCAAAATTTTTGCTTGTAATAATCTACAGTAATTTATTCAATAACATTGCAAGTGTATTTGATTGATCAATAATTGTGCTATAAGTTGTTTTATTTTATGTCTTGGAAACATCGTCTATAACATCTCCTGCATGCTTGCTTATTTCATCGTGAGCAACAAACTCAATCTTTTCACTTTTAAATACAACGACAAAAGTCTTTAAAATGATCTTTAAATCATTTAAAAATGTTATATTATCAACGTAATCTATATCATATTGTATTTTCTGCTCCCAGCTTAAACTATTACGCCCATTAACTTGCGCGAGTCCTGTTAATCCAGGCTTCGCTTTCAATCTTATTACTTGATTATCATCATACTTTTCGACTTGATATGATAGTGTTGGACGAGGACCTACTATTGACATATTCCCAATGAAAATATTGATTAATTGAGGTAATTCATCAATGCTAGTTTTTCTAAGTATATTCCCCACTTTAGTTATTCTGTCATAGTTTTCGATTCGTGACCCATCAGGATAAAAGCTGTCTTCGAAAGTCAGCATCGTCCTAAATTTAAAAATTTTAAATTCTTTGCCTTCTTTCCCAACTCTCTTTTGAGTAAATAGTGCCGATCCATTTGAATCGATTTTAATTAAAATAATGACTATAAGAAAAATTGGGGATAATAATATAAGACCTATTCCACTTGCAGTTACATCTATGAAACGTTTAAAAAATTGTTGATACATATTTATCGCTCCGTCTTTAATAAATTATTTAATGTTCCGGTCGAGGAAGGATTTCCTCTTTTGCTTTAATTTCTCCATGTTTTTTTCATACAAATAATTATAGTTATTTCTTTGAACACGAGTGATGTGTTCAAAGTGTTCTGATATAAAATCCAAAGCTTCTAAATAATCTAATCTCAAATAGTCTCTTTCATCAAAATCAATGCCATTTAATGCTTGGTTCAACATGCCCAGATTTTTATTGTAATAATACCTTTTATCGCCCAATACATCTTTTAGTACACTTACTATTGGAGTTTCAACTGATAAAGCCACTACTAATGCGTGGTATCTAGAGCTAATAACTAACTCTGCCTTTTTTATCAATTCAGTAGCATCTTCAATAGGTAAGTAGCCTATCGAATCAATATCAAAATAAGTATAATTGCTAAGTGTTGATTCAAAATATAAAGCTTGATCCATCCCCCCATGTTTAAGATTAAAGGGAAGAAATAATATACTTAAACCAAATTTTTGATGAATATTATGAGAAAACTTCTTAAATAATTGAATATTTTTCTTGATGAAATCTATAGGTAAAAATGTTTCCATAACTATATATCTCTCAAGTTTTATTGGTCTCCTAAGATCTTTATTAATTAATTTCTCATTTACAATAAAAAAATCATCTGGAATAAACTCAATTCTGTCTTTGTCAATACCTATTTGACTTGCCCACATTGGAGACAGTAGATTATCTCTTGAACCTATTACAGAATTTTTTAACGCATTAAAAGTACATCCGAAAAATTCAGCATCATCGGTAAACGGACCATAACTATTACCCGTAAAGACAACTCTCTTGTTAAGATTATTCGCAACTAATATCGGAGCAATAATCTTTAACAATCTCTCAATTCGATGTGGCATGCTCCACAAACTGTTGAAGTATCCTCCACCATTAACAACTAAAACATCAAGATCACTCATAACAGACGCAATTTCATCATAATTTAAGAGATTATGTAAAATATCTATTGGTGTTAGTATTCTAGTTTTGCTTTCTTCAGCGATATTAAATTTATCTTTGAATTTCACATCTACTATATTGATGTTGAAATTAGATAAATAATCTTTTTTTATAGTATTCAGGAATGGCGAATCATAAGAAAATAAAACTATATCACTTATTTCCAAATCATATATGTTGTTTACAACCATAGCATAATCACCAAAATTGACATCTGCAAAAGGTCCTGTAAATCCAATTTTCCTTTTTTCTATCATCTTAGACACCTCTAATATAGAATCATAAATAGCTTTTTATCTCTTCTATCGACTTAATTCTAAAATCTTCTTCTATGGATTGATAGTAGGTTTTCGAGGAGTGTACATAATCCTGTCTCATAATTCTGAACGTTTTAATAGGATAAATAGTTCTGATGTGAAAATCTTTCTCTGGATTATCTCCTACATAAATCATCTCATCAAAATTAACTTCTAATTTCTCTCTAATAAGTTCAAAAGCCTTAGGATGTGGCTTCCAATAATCTCGTCCAAGTTCATCCGTTACAATTATTTCATCAAAGTATTCATCTGCTCGAACGGTTTTTAGTTTCTGACGTTGTGCTATAGCATATCCATCAGTAATAATACCAACTTTAATTCCTAATCTCTTCAACTCCGAAATACAAGGTAAAACGTCATCATATAAATGAATGTCTGGTAAATGTCCTCTGTACTCGTTAACTAAATCAAGTATCATTTCTTTAGAATACTCAATTTGATATTTATCATAAAGTCTATTAAATACATTCTGATGACTAACTCTAAAGATACTCATTAAATCAACAAATACTTGATTTTTGTCAACACCGAATCTCTTCTCAACAATCGCAGCAATATGACGGTATCCACTTTTTATATATTCTTTTTCAGAAATTAATGTGTCGTCTAAATCGAAAATTACTGCCTTTACCATTGGATAATCTCCATGTTTCCATCTACACATATGCTATTATCAAATCTAAAGAACATAATATTATCTCGATAATTTTCGTTATATTCTATCTTTTCTCCCCTTAACAAACGATATAGATTTTCACAAGAGTCTGCACCACTTTGAATACTCATTGGTGCACCGCCACCAAATCTAGGATTGATCTCAATATATTTAATACCTTTATTTGTTTTCATTAGTTGTACTGTAATATGACCGATAGGCTTTAATATCTTAACAAGCCTTTTTATATCTTCAATAATTTCATTATCTTTAACAATCTTTCCCTTAGAGATTTCACCGCTTCGTGTTGCCATTCTTAGTCTTGGAACAACGGTGATTAAATCCCCATTAAAATCTAAAAAAACATCAACTGTAAATTCTTTTCCTTCCATGAAGTCCTGAACTATAGGCTCCTTTATTAAGAATCTGTAGGTATTCAATTCTTCTAAATTGTTTACTTTGAAAGTATTGATACTTGAACTTCCTGACTTTGGTTTAATAAATAATGGGAATTGTATATTTTTAGAATCTAATTCTTCCTCAGAGTACATCTTAGGAATTTTAAACCCGTTTTCTTCAAGAAACTTTTGCGTATTGATTTTATCTCTGCAAATAGACACCGCTTCAGTACTAGATATTAACACAACAGCGCCAGATTCAGATTCTATTCTTTCTCTCTCTTCAGACAAGAGTAACAAGTCAGTATCAATTGTAGGAACAACTAACTTAACATCCTCTTTCTTACAAACATTAATAATCTCATCTATATAGTTAGGCTCATTAATACTAGGTAAAATCACTTTTTTATCTGCAAAATAAATAGCTGGTGCAGTCTCAGAACAATCTCCAGCTAAAACATTGCTCTTAATATTCAATCTCTTGGCCGCTTTTTGGAAGCTTTGTACTAACTCTACTCTTCTACCTGCACTTAATATTAAAATATTAATTTCTCTCATATTACGTCCACTGCCCTTTTATTATTTTTACTATTCTCTCAAGATCTTCATCTGCCATCTTCGTATCAGATGGCAAGCACACACCATTCGCAAACAGCTTCTCACTAACATTGCCACCGACATGATCATACTTAGCAAAGAATGGCTGCATGTGCATAGGCTTCCATACAGGTCTTGACTCGATATTCTCTTTCTCTAGTGCTTCCATAACATTTAAAGGTCTAACTTTCCCTTTTAATGTCATTACACTTAACCAGTAATTCGGCTCATTCCAGTCGTTGATCGGCATGAAATCTACACCCTCTAATTGACCTAATTCCTTCTTATAAAATTCAAATATATATTTCTTTTTAGCTACTCTCTGGTCTAACACCTTGAGCTGCCCTCTACCAATCCCAGCAACTACATTACTCATCCGGTAATTGAAACCTAATTCGCTATGCTGGTAGTGCCTCGCTGCATCTCTTGATTGAGTAGACCAGAACCTAACTTTCTTAATCTTCTCTTCATCATCAGAAACAAGCATGCCGCCACCTGAAGTAGTGATAATCTTATTTCCGTTATATGAGAACACACCAAACTTACCATAGGTTCCAGTATGTCTTCCTTTATAATAAGTGCCCAAAGACTCAGCTGCATCCTCGATGACAGTTACATCATATCTATTGCAAATCTCCATAATCTTATCCATATCAGCAGACAGACCATATAAATGTACAACTAAAACAGCCTTTACCTTGTTACCATAATTCTTGAAGGCTGTCTCTAATGCCTTTGGATCCATATTCCACGTTTCATAATCACTGTCGATAAATACAGGAGTTGCATTCTGATAGATAATCGGATTGGCTGTAGCAGAAAAAGTGAGAGTGGAACAGAACACGATATCGTCTTCGCCAACACCTATTGCCTTCAACGCCATATGAATTGCTGCTGTTCCGGATGATAGAGCAGCTGCATGTTTTGCTCCTACTTTATTGGATAGCTCATTCTCAAATCCATCTACATTAGCCCCTAACGGAGCAATCCAATTAGTTTCAAAAGCTTCATTAATATACTGCATTTCATATCCTTCATCACTCATGTGTGGTGAAGATAAATAAATCTTTTTATTCATAGTTTATCCCTTTCAATGAGATCCCTCGCTTTGCTCGGGATGACAATAAAATTATGAGATTCTTCGCCTACGACTCAGAATGACATCTTGTAAATTTTTTCATCTCAGTTTGGGTGACCGATTAAGCAATTAATTGCCTCTGATTTCTCGTTAGTTGTTCTTTTATATGTCGGTACTAATTTTTCTATTAAAAATATTATTCTGTCAACATCTAAATCATGTGCTGCTTGTTCTAATTCCTTAATTAATTCAAATAGTTCTTGTTCATCAAATTTTGTAGGTCGTTCTATGAAAATTTTATCTATATCAGTTTTAATTTGATTTTCATTATTAGTTATTAGTAATTCTTCATATAGTTTTTCTCCCGGTCTAAGTCCGGTGTATTCTATTTTTATGTCGACTTCCGGTTCTAACCCAGAAAGCTTGATTAAGTTGTATGCCAAGTCTTTTATTTTAACCGGCTCTCCCATATCTAAAACGAATATTTCTCCGCCCTTTGCCATAGATGAAGATCTAAGAACAAGTTGGACAGCTTCAGGTATAGTCATGAAATAACGGGTTATTTCTTCATGAGTGACGGTAATAGGTCCACCTGCTTTAATTTGTTGTTTAAATAATGGAATTACAGAACCGTTACTACCCAATACATTGCCAAATCGTACAGCTACATAATCAGTTTCACTGTGTTTGTTAAATGATTGAATTATCATCTCGGCAATTCTTTTAGTTGCTCCCATAACATTAGTAGGATTAACCGCCTTATCAGTAGATATAAGAACAAATTTCTCGACATTATATTCATCAGATGTCTGAGCAACATTATAGGTTCCAATAACATTGTTTTTTATTGCTTCTTCAGGATTTTTTTCCATTAACGGAACATGCTTATGTGCTGCTGCATGAAATACTATGTCAATATTTTTTGATTCAAATATTTTATCTAATTTATTCTTATCCCTAACAGAGGCAATTTCAACCTCTATATCTAAGACATCTCCATATGCTCTTATTAATTCTTGCTGTATATCATATGCATTATTTTCATATATATCGAGAATAATTAATTTTTTAGGTAAATATGATGATATTTGCCTGCATAATTCTGAGCCTATAGAACCTCCGCCTCCTGTAACAAGAACAGTTTTATTATTAATATATTTCTTAGTTAATTCACAGTCTAAGTTTATAGGTTCCCTACCTAGCAAATCATCTACCTGCACATCTCTGATTTTAGCCATTACATCCATGTCATTTGTAAGCAGGCTGTATACTTCAGGTAATATTTTTAATTTACATTTTGTAGTTGAACATATATCCAAAATACGCTTTTTGTTTTCTTTATCTATTGAAGGAATTGATAGTATTATTTCTTCAATTTTATATTTTTTTACCATCAAAGGTATGTTTTCTGTTAAAGATACAATAGGAACTGAGTTAATACTCCTGCCTACCTTGGTTTCATCATCATCAACTATACATCTTACTATATAATTATTAGGATTATTTCTGTCTATTTCATTTAATATAGCTGACGTAGCCTGTCCCGCACCAACTATCATTATATTTGTATAATGACTTAATTTCTTTGTATTCTTATCTCCAAGTATCAAAATTGCCCTGTAGACAATTCTTACTGCCATGGTGCAAAAGCTTGATACAGGAAATACTACAGGATATACATAGTATCTGACAGGTATTCTAAATAATATAGTCACTGCAAAAAACAGAATGTTCCCAACAACAGACGCTTTAAGACATTGAAATATATCTTCTATACCTGCATACCTCCACATATTTTTATATACACCCATTACTATAAAAGCACCTATATAAATTGACGTAAAAATTAGAAACTGCTCTTTGAAAAAATCTATTTTTATTGGATGTATACCACTTACAACATATGGCATTAAGTATGATAATACTGCTATGCAAGTATCAATAAGCACAAGTATTAATTTGCGATATTTATTTAATATATTGTATAAATCTTTATATATTCTTGCCATTTTAGCCTCAATTCTTATTTATGCTTCAGTACTTTTACTCTGCAATCTTATATTTATACTTATACCTATACCAAGTACTATCCAAAATAATGGTGATACGGATACAATATGGTCATTAAACATTGCAGCAACTAAGTATCCTATTATACTAACAAAGCATGCTGCTCCGATAATTTTATCTAATGAATCAAATATTGTTTTGCTATACCATATTAAACTGTTAATAATATATATTCCCCATATAACTATTAATGCTATCAAGGAAATAAATCCGGTATTTACAGCTATTTGCATATACATATTGTGTGGTTTGTCAATTACTAAATTCGCATTTGAACCGTTTCTTAGCTTAGCTACAAAGTCATCTTGGGGAAATGCTATTGGATAGTTATCTGCTCCTGCACCTTTTATTATAAACGTTTTAAGCAACGGAATTGTTCTACTCCATATATATCCTCTGCCGGACATAAATCTTTCTAATCCATCTAACGGTTCAAATCTGTCTGCTACCATGGGGTCTACTATTCTTCCACCTGAACCTAATATTTTTATTCCATCTTGAGCAAAGTAAAAATTAATATTTCCCCATCCCCAGTGAGTTGTTAAAGTTAGTCCAGGATAATTTTTTGAGATTGTAAAATTATTAATTTCCCAATAATCATCTTTATCATTTATTCGATTTATTTTAATTTTGTTTCCAGTTTGTGTTATAGATAATTCATTATAATCTTTATCCGAAAAATATAGTTTATCTTCTTCTATTTTCAAATTTAAAATTTGTCTGTTGGTTTTTATAGAAATAGAATCTTTCCCCAATTCTATGTTTTCAAACTTAAAGTCTGTTTCATTTTTTTCTTTAATTTTATTTATTTGTTCAACAATATTAAAAGTTTTCAATCTACTATATAATGCTCCATCAGAAACAACATTTAATCCAACTAACATTACCACCATTACAGCAAGTAGTCCAATTGATACTTTCCAATGTTTCTTTATAACCTTCCTGAACAACCACAAAGCAAATATACTTGCTACTGCAACGCCAAGATACCCAGCTCTCGAATTACAACCTATCCAAACAAATAACATCAGCAATACAGCTATCCCTGAAATAATTCTCTGTTTTTTAGTATTTGCCCCCAACAGAAATGCAACTGATAACGGCAGCATCAATGTAGCAAAACTGCCTACGAAGTTTGTATTAAACAATGTACCGTATATTGTTTTAGGTCCGAAGGAAAATGATAGATCTTCTACAACTAAGTTTCCCGGTATGATTAGAGATTTACCTATTTCTGTTTGGAAGAAATCAAAACCAAAATATTGTCCTACACCTATAATTCCTTCTATTATCATCAAAAACAAAAAGGCATTGACAAACAAATTTACATCTCTTTTGTTGTTAACAAAGTTTATTGTTAAGAATGTTAAAAGTACATAGCTTAGCAGTACAAACATACCTTGGTACATATCAACAAAACCCCATAGAGCTGTCGGTTTGTCTATTGCAAACATGGTTGATATTATCACGAATAGTGCGTAGATACCGAGAGGTATATAGTATTGCTTTAGGTTTTTTAAGGGCAGTTTTTTTTGTAAATAAAGTATTATATAAAATAAAAGTGCGATCGTTGTTAAAGCAACTACCCACCATGATTTCCAGTAGCTGAAGAAATCCAGGTACTGGCGCTGACCTGTCCAATATAATGCTTGAGTTGTACCTGTAAGATCAACGTATTTTGCGTATACTATTAAAGGTACAAAGCCTGCTATTAATAATAGTGGTAAGAAATAAAAAACTGACAATTTTTTATTTTCATAATCTATGGTAATTACATTTTTTGTTTTGCTTTCTATGTTTTGTTTTTTGATTTTCACAGTAATACCCCGCATATGGTCTTTATTTGTCGTATAATATTGTAACACCTTATACCGTATGTTGCAATGCTTTTTGTGAAAGTTTATATTTGCAATAACTGTAAGTTGTTACTATTCACAGTTACCCAACAATTTGTCAGCCTGAGCGTAAGCGAAGGATATCATCTTTTGAAATTCTGAGATTTTCCACCTTCGGTTCAGAATGACACGGTCGGCGGCTATTATATCTGAGTTTACCATCCAAATATACTTACAGCTCCAAAGCTTAAAGTCATTATGAATATTGATGCAACGAGATTTCCGATTACAATTGTGGGAAAGGCGTACTTAAATCTCAAGTCGAGCAGTGAGGCAATAAGGCTTCCGGTCCATACTCCCGTACCGGGCAGTGGGATTGCAACAAAAATAAACAGTCCCCAGTATCCGTACTTCTTGACATTGCCGCTTTTGTTCAAGGATTTGTGTATGAGCTTATGTATGATTTTTTTGAAGGTCACTGTTTCCTTTAAATAATTAAAAATGGGTCTTATTGTAAATAAAATTATCGGTACCGGAAGGATGCTTCCCAAAAAAGCAAGTATGGTAGCATGGATGGGTGACATACCCAAGGCTATCCCTACCGGTATTGCTCCCTTTACCTCCACTATGGGAAGTGCTGCGGTAAATATTACTTTAAATTCGTTTAGTATAAGCATTTATGTCTCCATTCTCTACTGCGTTCAGAATGACAGAGCACTCAGGACGACTTAATATCCTATATATTCCTTTAGTAGTTCTCTGTTTTTCTGCAAGTCGGGAACAAGTACCGACATATCATTGACTGTAGCAGGAATGAATGCATCGTCTGCCGGTAGACGGTATGTTTCTATATCTGAAACACCCATGAGAATCACATTTGTTGCAAGTCCTAATATTTGCGTGCTTGTCAGATTGGTTGTTACAAGAGGCAAAATGTCATCTGCAATATCTAATAAAGTTTTTATGTTCGAATCCTTTAGTTTGTTAAATACTGCAACAAGCACTTTTCGTTGACGCTCTGTGCGTTCATAATCATCATGTCCGATGTATCTGATTCTGACATATTTTAAAGCCGTTTCTCCCGTCAGGTTGTTTGTTCCCGACTTCAAATTTAGTCCGCTTATGCTGCTCAGATAGTATGCTTCATCTATGTTTAAATCTATATCTACTCCGCCTATTTTATCTATTATTTTCTCAAAACCGGCAAAATCTACTTCTACACATCCATCAATTCCTACATGGAAATTTTCAGTTACTGTTTCAGTCAAAAGATCCATTCCTCCAAAAGCATAAGCAGCATTGATTCTATTGTCGGCATAGTCGGGAATCTCTACATACATATCCCTCATAAGAGATGTCAATTTTATAGAATTGCTTTTATTATTTACTGTGGCAATAATCATTGAATCGGACCTGGAGCTTTCTTCTCCGGAGCTTATATCTTTGCCGATTAAAAGAATATTGATGATATCTTTATCCTCTTCGGTAACTATATCATTTTTATCAACTCTTGGTTTACCGTTCCTGCTTGTTACACTGTCATTATGAGCAGAATCTATAACAGGCGGTTTTTCATTGCGATTGATTTTATTTAACAATGAATTTACATATAAGCTGATTATTATTAATATTATTATTAAAGTTGAAAAAGCCACTGTGAAATTTTTTTTATTTAATAAAATTTTCTTTAATTTTTCCATCTCTCACTACACCTATATTTATATAGTCATTTTATTATTATATTATTATGGAGTTATATTATCAACTGTTTTTTGATTGACACCTAAGTAAACAAGACCACAGGCAAGCCGGTGGTCTTGTTTAGTTTGCTGCAAATTACTCTTTTTTCACAATGAATTTATAGGTAGTGTCAGTATACACTGTATTGCCTATTTGCGGGCTTGACACTGTTAACTCAATTAAATACTCATCGTTTTCGTCTAAGTCAATACTTATTACACCGTTTACCGCAGATAAAGTAGTAACTGATGATGGTGATAATTGTGGAGTTATTTTAACATCAATTATTGCGTTGTTTGGTGTTGTAATTGCAGTAATTGTGATGGCTGATGAAGTTGTTGTAAACAGAACCGAACCTGTTGTTACTGCTGATGGCGTTGTAACATCAAAGGTTAATCCATTTTCATCTTCAATTTTAAAGCTTGTGATTATTGCTGCAGCGGTTGTTACTGTACCGCCGCCACCACCACCACCGCCGCCACCACTACCGCCATTAGGTGGTGTAGTTGGTTCGGTTGGTTCAGTTGGTGTTTCTTCTTCGTAAGACCTGTCGATAATTACCAAAGCTTCTGCTCTGGATATAAATCTGACAGGTCTGAAGGTATTGTCTTCATAGCCAATCATGTATTTTGCTCTTGCTATAGCACCGACTCCACCCTTAGCCCAGGTTGCTATTTGAGAAGAGTCATTAAATACATTTACTCCCGAAGCATAATCACTTAGTTCTTTGATTCTTGCAATAATCAGTGCGGCTTCCTGTCTGCTGATCTTGTTATCCGGTCTTGCTGTGTTATCCTCATAACCCATCAAATATCCGGCTTTTACAGCTTTTTGTACTTCCGGGTAATACCAGTCATTTGAATTTACATCACGGAAATTAATTGTTTCCTTTTCAGTATATTCAAATGCATTGTTTACCATTGTCATAAATTCTGCTCTTGTAATTTGTGAATCCGGTCTGAATGAACCGTCTTCATACCCTTTCAGCTTATTGCCGTCAAACCACTTCTGTATGGTGTTTTCAGCCCAGTGACCAGAATAATCGGCACCGAAGGCGAAACTTGGCATCAGAAGTGTCAGCAGCATAGCGAGTATCAGGGTTAATGCTGTTTTTCTTTTAAACATCCAATATCCTCCTTTTGTTGTATTTATATAATCAATTAATAAATAATTGACTATTACAAAATTAAAAAAGCCCAATAATATTGGGTTCGTTAATTTCAATACAAAAAAACAGGGTATTTGCTCATTATTAAGGAAATATTAATAAATACTCCTCCAACTCTTCCGGTGAGAGGGGTATGGAGTAATAGAATCCTTGTATCATGTCACAGTCAACAGTTTTAAGTGTTTCTATTTGTTCTATCATTTCAACACCTTCCGCGACGACCTTTATTCCGAGGCGATGGGCGGCATTGATAATATAATCAACTATGATTAATTTTTCGTCCTTTATGATTTTATCTATGAAAATTTTATCTATTTTTAAATAGTCGAATTTATCTGCAAAATCAACCAAGTTCTTTAATGAATTGTGTCCGGTTCCGTAATCATCAAGAGATATTTTGATACCCATGTGTTTTAAGCTTTTCAACGTCTTAGCAGCGGTTTCTCCGTCGTTTATAATGGATCTTTCAGTTAATTCAAACTGTATGTTTTTTGGCTTTATGTTATTTTTTGATATACAATCCTTTACATAATCTATGAATGTATCATCTGATAAATCTCTTGCCGAAACATTTATGGAAACAGGTATTTCTATACCCTTACCATTCCATATTTTTATTTGATCTATTACATTTTTTATAACCCACTTAGTTATTTCATTGATGAAACCGGCATCTTCTGCTATTTTAATCAGCTCAGCTATTGACATATTATTGTGATTAGAGTCATTCCATTTAAGCAATGCTTCAGCACTTTCAACCTGATTTGTTTTTACGTTTACTATAGGTTGATAATGCATTTTAAACATGTTGCCTTTTAATGCATGATACAGCGAAACAAGGTCCTGATAATATCTTTCTTTATCTTTTTCTGCCATATCATCATAAATCATTACGTCGTTGTGAGTCATATCAGACAATTTCAATGACTTGCCGAGCATAACGATTATATTGTCTACGTTTGTTTCATGTAACGGATAATTTACTATACCTGCCTTAATAACAGGTGAAATAGGTAAATCATCTATGTATATAGGGTTTTTTGTTTGTTGTATAAATTTCTTGGCTAAACTATATGCATCATTTATATTATATCCCGGCAGCATTATAACTATTTTGTTCCCATAGGCAGAATAAACGCATATATCGCAAAAAAATTCCCCTGCAATTTCATGCAGCTTTATATATGATTTGTCTCCTACTTCAAAATTTACATATTGCCTGATCATATCCATATTTTCATATTTAAATAATATTATTGATATGCTTGAGTATTTTTTACTGCTGATTTCACTGTTTAAATCAACCTTTAGCTTATTTAAATTGTGATAACCTGTTGTAACATCCTCATATGCTTTCTTTTTTTCTAATTCATTAAATTTGTCTGCTTTTTCCGACAGCTTGCCCACAATTAAAACAATCACTATGGATATAATAATTCTAAATACCCACAATGCCGTCGGCTGCATGGCATTTGTCGCTGCGTAAGGCGTGAACGGTCCTATTACAGCAATTTGTAATAATACAAAACTCATCCACAAAACTATATTGTTTTTTATCGCAATATTTTTCATTAATTTTATTAACTTCTTATACATATATACACTCCCTATACCCCACTCATATGCCCAACATTTCATTCAGGATAAACGACCGGCACCAAATCATAGATTTGGGTCGTCTGCATATATTTCGGCAGATTTGCAAATTAATTTGGGGGGATTTGTAAAAACGCCGGGTGTCTGACCCAGCGTTTAATTCTTGTTTAGAATCTGCGGTTGTTTTTCTTGAATTTCCATTGGCCACACTACTTCATACTTATCGTCTTGTATCTGAACCATAAATGAAATTGTCTGAGAGTTCTGACCGTTTTCATTGAACCTAATGCTTCTTGATATGAAGTACGGTGTTTGAAAGCTCTTGGTTTTTAAAACTTTAACAATTTCATCGCTGTCTGTTGAACCGGCAGTATTGATTGCATCAGCAATTATCATGGCTGATGCAAATTCCTCCAATGCCGGACCGTCAATATCTTCACCTGATTTTTGCTTATAAAGTTCATTAATTAAATTTTCTGATTCGCTGTTTTTAAATATTGCCGGCATGCTTGCGCTTGAACCGGAAAAATAATTACCGTCATCTCCTAAATTGTCTATAAACACAGGGTCCTGGAAACCTCCGCAATAGTTCAAAACGGCTTTTGGAACTATATTGTTTTCCTTATATTTTTTCACAAACTGTGTTACATCCTCAATATATGATGCCTGAAATATAACGTCAGGATTTGCTTCTTTTATTTTCTTGATACCATCATCTATATCTAACAAATCTTCTGAATATATAACCTTAGCAGCTATTTCAAATCCCTGTTCTCCATACTTTTCATCAAGCCACTTATCTACCATTTCAGCAGCGTGAATTCCATATTCGTTGTCTATATATACTACTCCTATGGTTTTTATGCCTGCGTCGAAGCTTTTATTCAGATATGCTATATACTCAAAGAAAAATTCCGTTTCCATATCATCATTGGGGGCAATTCTGTAAAAATAGTTATAACCTCTGTTTGTTAAGGATGCGGAGCTTGATGATCCCGCAAGAAAAGGTATCTTATACTCTTCAGCTACCTGACTTGCTGTCTTGGTTGCGGAACTATGATATGCTCCTATCAGTGCGGCAACATTCTCTTCTTTTATTAACCTTTCTGCTTCAGTCCTTGCTGTTTCAGGATTTGCTCTATGATCTGTATATATAAATTCTATTTTTTTATTATTAAAATCAGGAAGACCTTCTGTCGAACCTAAAGCAAAATCTACATCGTGTTTGCCGTTTATTATTTCCCCTGCCACCTCGATAGCGTATTTAAGCTTTGTACCGGTCGGCTCTGCCGGTCCTGTCAAAGGAAGCAAGACACCGATTTTAACGGTTTCATCCTTTTCATCTGCAATGATATCAAAACCTTTAATATTTATAAATGCTATTAAAAAAATAATTGTCATAATAATTATTAAGCTTATTTTAATATTATCTTTCATGATGACGTCTCTCCTTGCAACTTGCTAATGACATAAATCTACTTTATGGTTAGCACACATATTATAACATAGTGTATTGAAATTGGAAAGAAAAATGTTTTCCCTGCATGGATTTTGTGGTATACTTGAATAATCAGGGAGATTACTCTCTATGCTCGGAATGACACAAACCACAGGGAGATTCCTCGCTTTGTTCAGGATGACAAAATATAAAGAGGTTTTCTTATGAAAAAATATAATATAATGCCTGCGAAACACGGTTTAAAATATAATATTTGGTTTTACTTTGTTTTTTTAATAATTTTTATTGCCATGCTTATGTGGTTGTTTCAAATTGTATTCTTTAATCAATTTTATTTAAAATTTAAAGAGCGTGAAATAAGAAATATAGGTAATGTTTTAATTTCTGAATATAAGACCGAAAATTTCCACGGCAATATTTACAGAAAAACCAACTATGACAGCATGCCTGTTCGTATATTTAACAGAGACGGCATTGCTAATTTGGCTTCGTCATTATTACAGCTCTCTAATCCGGACCCCATTGATATTATATTGTTTTCTGAGCCGTACGTCGAAACCTACACTAACGAAATTTTCAAGGTAGTGGATAATCCAAGCACCTCCGGCTCTCAATACATGGTTTACGGCATGTTTTTGAAAGAAGGCGAAACCGAAAGCAAGGATATTTATATATATATCTTTTCACAGCTTGCTTCCATGGATAATACTGCCTCGGTTTTAAAGGAACAATTAGTTTTAATCACAATAATATCTTTAATATTTGCTGTTATATTATCGCTGATTATCTCATTCAGATTAGCTAAACCAATATCTCAGCTTACGGATACAGCCGGTCAATTAGCTACAGGTAACTACGATATAACCTTTGAAGGCGGTGTCTACGCTGAAATTGATAAATTAGCCGATTCTTTAAACTATGCCACAAATGAGCTGTCTAAAACCGATAAGCTGAGGAGAGAATTAATATCTAATGTTTCTCATGAGCTTCGCACACCTCTTACATTGATTAAGTCATATGCTGAAATGATAAGAGATTTATCCGGCTCTAACCCCGTAAAAAGGGAACAACACCTTAACGTTATAATTAATGAGTCAAACCGGCTCACTGATTTGGTTAATGATATATTGGATTTATCTAAATACGAATCAGGTACAAGCCAATTGGAATTTTCCTGTGTAAATATTACTCAGGTGACTAAAAATATAATCAAAACATTCAGCGATATGCATTCCAATGATGGTTATACTTTTATTCTGCATTGTGAAGAGGATTTAGAAGCTTCAGTCGATAATAAAAAGTTTCATCAAATACTTTACAATCTTATTTCCAATGCAATAAATTATACCGGCGATGATAAAAAAGTATTTATATCTGTCAGAAAAGCAGATAGTAAAATCAGATTTGAAATTACCGATTCAGGCGACGGAATACCATCAGATAAAGAAGAAAAAATTTGGGATAGATTTTACAGGGCAAATGAATACAAGTCCCGCCCTGTTTCAGGCACGGGACTTGGTCTGTCAATAGTTAAAAGCATTTTAAAGCTTCACAATGCCGAATATGGCATAATAAACAGGAAGGGAAACGGCTGTACTTTTTGGTTTGAACTACAAACCTAAGTATGCTTTTTTAACTATGTCTGTTTCCATCAGCTCTTCGCCCGTACCTTCAATTACCATTCTGCCGTTTTGAATTACGTATCCTCTATCGGCTATTTCCAATGCTTCCTGAACCTTTTGTTCAACCAGTAAAACAGTAAGTCCTGTTGAGCTTACATATTTTAATGCCTGCATAACTGTTTCCACCATCAGAGGAGCAAGTCCGAGAGACATTTCATCTACCATTAACAGTTTTGGATTTGACATAAGCCCTCTGGCTATTGCAAGCATCTGCTGTTCTCCGCCGCTCAATGTTTCTGCCTTTTGATTTTCTCTTTCTTTAAGCTTAGGAAATATTTCATACACCTCAGACAGCTTTTTGTTTTTTTCTGATTCTGATTTTAAGATGTATGCACCCATCATTAAATTATCTTTTATACTTAGCTTGCCAAAAACATGTCTGCCCTCCGGCACATGAGATATACCTCTCTCAACTATTTTATTCGGTTTCAGATTATCTATCCTTTCATCCAAAAACTCTATTTCTCCGTTCATCGGCTTCAACAATCCCGAAACAGTTCTTAAAATGGTTGATTTGCCGGCTCCGTTTGAACCGACAATTGATACTACTTCTTTTTCTCTTACTTCAAAGGATACATCAAAGATAACAGGAACATTATCATATCCAACTTTAAGATTTTTGACTTTTAGCATGATATTTATCCCCCAAATAAGCTTTTATTACTTCGTCGTTATTAACAATGTCCGAAGGTATACCTTCGGCAATTTTTTTACCGGCATTTAAAACCACAATATTGTCGGATATAGGCATTATCGCTTCCATTATGTGCTCGACTATCAGGAGTGAAAGCCCGCTTTCTTTAAGCTTTAAGCAAAGATTCATTACATCCTTGATTTCTGTTTGATTAAGCCCTGCCATACACTCATCCAACATAAGTATTTGCGGTTTAGTCGCTAAAGCTCTCGCTATTTCAACTCGTTTTTTATCAACTATGGTCAAGCTTCCTCCAAGAACATTTTTCTTTTTGGTAAGGTCTGTCAATTCCATAATTTCTGATGTAATACGCTCGGCCTCTTTTCTGCTTTTTGTATGAAGAAATGCACCTGTCATTATATTTTCTTCAACAGTCATTTCCTTTAACGTCTGAACTATCTGAAATGTCCTTGTAATTCCTAATCTGCATATTTCGTAGGCAGTAAAACCGGTGATATCCTTATCCTTGTAGGTAACTTTTCCGCTAAATGGCTGATAAAATCCTGTTATACAATTAAAAAGAGTGGTTTTTCCGGCTCCGTTTGGTCCTATTAAGCTAACTATTTCATTTTCATGAATGGTAAAGGATACATTTTCATTAGCAACCAAGCTGCCGAATTTCATAGTTATACTATCTATGTTAAGAATTTGCTTCAACATTTCCTTCACCTTCCTTTTTAAATTTCTTCGCTACTTTGTTTACCAAGCCGATAATTCCTTTCGGCTGATAGCATGCAACAAATATTACCAGCAAACCAAATATCATTAAGTCTATTCCTCTGCCTGTACCGCCTAATTTTACTCTGGTGATTTCTGATAGAGGTATAAGTATGGAAGCACCGATTAACGGTCCGTAAATATTGCCTATACCGCCCAAAACCGTCAAAAGAACTATTTTAATCGATATATCCAAAGTAAAAATCATAAACGGATCTATATACAATACATACTGAGCATACAATGAGCCGGCAAATGCAGAAATGAACGCACTTATAACCATTGCCAATGTTTTATAATTTGTCGTATTAATTCCTATGGATTCGGCTACCTCATGACTTTCTCTGATAGCTTTCAAATAAAATCCTGTCTTTGAATTTTCGATGTAGTTACATACAAATATCACAATCGCAAACAATCCCAATGCAATATAGATGTATGGGAGCTTTGTAGTATGAAATTCCATGCAAAGCCAGCTGTCATTAACTATGGGAAGTGAAATCCCGGTTGCACCCTCTACAAATTTCCAGCTTACAAATAATTGTTTAATAATTTCGGCAACGGCCAAAGTTGCTATTGCGAAATAACTTCCCTTTAATCTGAAGGTCGGGTAGCTTATAATTAAGGCAACCGCAGCTGCAAATATTGCTCCTACAAACATACCCATCCACGGACTTATATCAAATTTATAAAAAAGAACGGACGAGGTGTATGCACCTATACCAAAAAATGCCGCATGTCCGAATGATGTTTGACCTGCGAAGCCGGTAATAATGTTCCAGGCCTCCCCAAGTGTAGCATATATAAGCAGCAGCACCATAATATTATGGAAGCTGTCCGATTTAAAAATTAAAGGCAATACTGCTAACGCAGCTATAATTATGATTAATGTCTTCTTATTCTTTACCATCCGAACAACCCCTTTGGTCTTACTTGTATAACGATTAAATAAATTAAAAATACAAGTGCATATTTAAATTGTGTTCCTAAGAAATAACCGCCCACTGCCTCCGTCAATCCGATTATTAAACCGGCAAACAGTGCACCTTTAATATTTCCGAACCCTCCGAGTGCCACTATAACGAAGGCAAGTATGCTGTAAAGTGCTCCCGATTGAGGATATATTGGAAAAAATGATGACATTAAAGCTCCTGCCACGCCGACGCATGCACCTGAAAGTCCAAAGGTTATGGCATAAATTTTGTCAGTATCTATTCCCATAAGTGATGCGGTATCCCGGCTTAGAGCAGTTGCCTGAATTGCTTTTCCTGTCTTCGTTTTATTCATAAAATATATTATAATCAGGGTCATTACAATGCTTCCGATTGCTGCCACAACCTGAGGCATACCCAATATTATGTTTCCTATCACTATTTTATTGTCAGTTACCATTGCACCGTTAATGTATCTGTAATTTGGACTCCACAAAAATTGTGCTAAATTCTTTAAAAACATACTTAATCCGAATGTAGCAAGAAGAGCAGTCAAACCGCTTCCTCCTAATACCTTTTTAATTATCAGCTTATATATTAAAACTCCTAAGACAAATATAACCGCTGCACTTATAGGTATTGATAACAGCGGGTCTATTGAATACAACTGAAACATCCAAAATGCAGAATACATGCCCAGCATTAACATTTCACCGTGAGCGAAATTTGTAACATCCATAACGCCCCAGGTCAAGGTTAAGCCAACGGCAACTAAGCTGTATATAAATCCCATTAATATTCCGTTGCTTATAATTTGCCCTAACATAATTCCTCCTTTATTTTTGTCATCCTGAGCTATGCTCAGGATGACAAATAAATTATCTTCTTACTTACGTTCTGTCCATGTTGGGAATGGAGCAATCGGTTTAGCAGTTTGAATGTCTACAGGGAAAACTGCTTCATACTCTGCATTTTGAGTTTGCACTATGAATGATGCCGAATATTGATTCTGACCTTTATCATCGAATTGAATTGCACCTGTTGAGAAATATGGAGCATCAAATTTTGCAGTTCTTATAACTTCCATTACTGCATCCCCGTTTGTGGATTTAGCTTGATTGATGGCATCAGCTACAACCAATAAGGAAGCAAATTCTTCTAATGCAGGACCGTCAATATTTTCTCCGCCTGATTTAACCTTAAATAATTCGTTTATCTGATTTACAACTTCCATTTTATCAAACAATGTAGGTGCGCATGCAGCTCCGCCTGAGAAGAAATCTCCGTCCTTATCAAGGTTTACTACAAATTGTGTATCCTGGAATCCGCCGCAATAGTTTACAACTGCCTTCGGTGTGAATTCAAATTCTTTATACTTCTTAACGAATTGAGTTATATCACCTATATATGAAGCGTGGAACAATACGTCCGGATTAGCTGCCTTAATTTGTTGAACCTCAGTATCAACGCTTGTTACGTCTGTCGGATATTTAACTGCAACGACTTTTTCAAAACCATCTGCAGCATATTTTTCCTCTAACCACTTATCAACCATTTCAGCTGCGTGAACGCCATACTCATTGTCTATATATACAACTCCGATTGTTTTAATGTCAGCGTTAGTTTCTTCGTTCAAATATTTCAAATATTCAAAGAATACTTCTGTTTCCATATCATCATTAGGAGCTATACGTGTGAAATAGTTAAGCCCTCTTTCAGTTAAAGCAGCTGAGCTTGATGAGCCGGCAACGAAAGGTATTTTGAATCTTTCTGCTGATTGACTTGCAGGTTTTGTTGCAGAACTTTGATATGCGCCGATTAATGAAACAACTTTTTCATTTTGAATTAATCTTTCTGCTTCAGTCTTTGCTATTTCCGGATTTCCCTGATGGTCTGAAAATACTACCTGAACAGGTGCATTTCCTAAGTTTGGAAGCCCCATAGTTTCAGCTAACGGCAAAGCAATTTCCGGATGCTCTCCGTTGATGATTTCTTGTGCCACTTCAATTGCATATTTCAATTTAACACCGGTTGCTGCAGCTGAGCCGGACAACGGCAATATTGCTCCAACCTTGACAGGTTCACCTGATGCCGGCCCTTCAGGTTCATTCGCAGGACCTTCTGTCTTCGGCGGTTCTGCCGGTGTTTGAGTTTGACTGCTTGTACAGCCGGTTGCTGTAATTGAAATTAACATAATTAACACTAAAAACAAAGCTAATTTTGATTTCATTAATACTCCTCCTATTTTTAATAAATATGTAATCGTTTTCATTGTACGCGCTGATTGTGTTAAATAAATGAACAAATTATGATAGTTTTGTGAAAATTGAAAGATTAATTTTAAATATTGCATTTTTTGCTTTATTATTTACATTTATATGCTATAATTTTAATAGTATATCATTAAGGAGTGAATGTCTTGTACAAAGTTCTTATAGTTGATGATGAAATTAAAATTCGTGAGGTTATAAGAGAATATGCTGAATTCGAGGGTTATTGTGTCAGTGAGGCAAACGATGGCATGACTGCTGTAAACCTTTGCAAAGAAAATGATTATGATATTATAATTATGGATATCATGATGCCGAAAATTGACGGATATCATGCAGCAAAGGAAATACGTAAGATAAAGGAAGTGCCTATTGTAATGCTGTCAGCTCGCGGGGAAGAATATGACAAGCTGTTCGGATTTGAAATAGGAATTGATGACTATGTTGTTAAGCCGTTTTCTCCAAAGGAATTAATGGCAAGGATTAATGCCATTTTAAAGAGAAACTATAAAAAAGATCCTGATTCTATAATGAAAAGCTTCAAATTTAAGGATCTCGAAATTAATATGTCCGGTAGATGCGTCTATGTGGAAGGAGCAAAAGTCGACCTTACTCCAAAGGAATATGAACTGTTATTTTATTTAGTAAAAAATAAAAATGTGGCTCTTTCCAGAGAAAAAATTTTATCAGAGGTCTGGGGATATGACTTTTTCGGATTTGACAGAACTGTTGATACTCATATAAAAATGCTTAGAAATAACCTTGGAAAATACAGATATATAATTTCTACCATACGAGGTATAGGATATAAATTAGAAGCGTAAAAAATTTAATTTTTTTATGTTTAAAGCTGCACTTAGGGGGTATATTATTAATACAACTTAAGTTAAACTAAAATCTTACAGAAACACAAAATCTATCAGTAATTTGAGGACGCACTGCAAAAGTATTGCACGGGAGCTTTCTATAGGAAAAGCTCAAGGTTGCAGTAATGGATAAGATGAATCAAATGAAAAAAGTAGACTTGTAGGATAATAGGTTAACCAGTTGATAATATAGATGGATATTGACAAAGGAGGTGGTTCCAACAGGCATGATAAAAGAAAACCCAAATAAATAGCACCTGATTTTCGAATTAAAAAGAAAATTGGGTGCTATTTATTTTGTAACGGTTGTGTCATCTATCAATTAATTAAAATTAAATATTGATTAAGGCTCTAAGTTATGATATATTGTTTCAATATTCAATTTAAAAACATGTGTGTTTAATATATAAACATCAAGGAGGACAAAATGAAGTCAATAAACTTAGGAATATTAGGAATGGGAACTGTTGCGTCAGGACTTATAAGTATTATTGAGTTTAATAATACAAAGATTGTCGGAAATATAGATAAGCAGCTGGTTATCAGCAAGGTTCTTGTAAAAGACATCAGTAAAAAAAGAAGTGTAAATTTGCCGGCAGATACCTATACAACAGACGCTTATGAAATCATAAATAACAAAGATATCCAAATCATTGTTGAATTAATCGGAGGGATAAATCCTGCTTATGAATACATAAGAAATGCGTTAAATAACAAAAAGCATGTTGTAACGGCTAATAAGGCGCTTTTAGCAACTCACGGCGAAGAATTAGAACAGTTAGCTCATATAAACGGCGTCAGATTGATGTATGAAGCCAGCGTCGGCGGAGGTATTCCCATAATTAATACTATTACAGAAAATCTTTCAGCAAATGAATTTGAACATATAGCCGGAATAATTAACGGAACGACTAATTATATCCTGACTCAAATGACAGAAAACGGTCTTGAATATGAGCAAGCTGTAAAGGAAGCGCAAAGGTTGGGATTTGCCGAAGCTGATCCTTCTTCGGATGTAGACGGTGATGATGCCGCATATAAGATAGCCATATTGTCTTCAATTGCATTTGATCAAAGAATTAGTGTTAGTGATATACCAAAGGAAGGTATCACTAAAATTTCTAAAGAGGATATTATTTATGCAAAGGAATTAGGTTACAATATTAAGCTTTTAGCTTCTGCTTCCAAGTCAAATAACGAAATAGAATTAAGAGTTCATCCTGCATTTGTACCTTCAGACCACCCTTTATCAACTGTTAAAAATGAATTTAATGCTGTATTTTTAAAGGGCAACGCCGTAGGGGAGATAATGCTTTACGGCAAGGGAGCAGGTTCGCTTCCAACAGGCAGCGCTGTGTTAAATGATATAGTATCCATTGTTAAAAATGAAAGCAGGAAATATGCAGAAAGTATAAATGCCGATAAATACAAAATAGTAAACAGAGCATATAAAAAATACTACATCAGATTTGAAGTTATAGATAAACCGGGAGTATTGGCAAGAATAGCGAGTGTATTCGGTAAAAATAACATATCCTTAGATTCTGTTGTCCAAAGACAAAAAAACGGCAATAATACAGCACCGTTAGTGTTCATTACTCACGATATTGAAAGAAAAAATATTGATAATGCCTTAAAAGAAATTAGTAATTTTGATTGTGTAATTCAAATCGCCAGCATTATAGTGGTGGAGGATTTCTAAGAAATTTGTCGTTCATCTTTTTATTTACATTTTTTTACTCCAATGGTATAATGTCTTAATATAACGTTTGCATAAAAATTGTAATGAAAATAATTAAGAAACATATATTTGTTTTAAGGGATGTATGTCCTTTTATTTATAATTTATTTACAATTAAATCTTAGGAGGAATTTATGAAAAAAAGAATTTCAGTATTATTAGTTATAGCTCTATTAATGACAATTGTTATGGCAGCTTGTTCAACTCCTCAGACAAACCTTATTTTAGCTACAGGCGGAACAACAGGTACCTATTATCCTTTTGGCGGCGCTATGGCAAACATTTTTAACACAAAAATTGAAAATATGAATGTAACTGCACAGGCAACAGGCGCATCTGTTGAGAACTGTAAGCTGTTAGGTAAAAACGAAGCCGAGCTTGCTATATTGCAAAATGATATGCTTGACTATGCTTATAACGGAACAGAAGCTTTTGCTGAAGGAAAACTTGAAAATCTTCGCGGCATAGCAAAATTATACCCTGAAATTATTCAAATCGTTGCTGCAGAAGGAATTAACGGCATTGAAGATTTAAAAGGCAAAAAAGTATCGGTTGGAGCTCCGGGCAGCGGTGTTGAAGCAAATGCGAGACAAATATTGGAAGCATACGGCATGACTTATGATGATATGTCTGTAAGCTATTTATCATTTGCTGAATCGGCAGATGCTTACAAGGATAAGCATATTGATGCATTTTTCGTAACTTCAGGTATTCCTAATTCATCAATTCAGGATATTGCAGCAATGAATCCTGTTTCATTGGTATCATTATCTGATAATGCAATAGGAACCTTGGTTGAAAAATATCCTTTCTTCGTAGAATACACAATACCTTCCAATACATATAACGGACAGTCTTCAGACGTTAAGACTGCTGCTGTGTTGGCTTGTTTGGCAACAAACAGTGAAGCTTCAGAAGATATTATTTACGATATTACTAAGTCATTATTTGAAAACCAACCGGAACTTGCAACTGCTCACGCAAAAGGTGCAGAGCTTAAGTTAGATGAAGCTGTTGATGGTATATCAATACCACTTCATCCGGGTGCTGAAAAATACTTTAAAGAAACAGGCATTTTGAAATAGTGTAAAACCGGGGGGACATTCCTGTGTTCCCCTTCCACTTAAGGAGAACAAATGAAAAATAAAATATTCATTGTCTCGTTTTTTGTTTTATTAGCAATAATTTTTCTTTTTGTTCCCTTAATAGAGCAGTTTACTATTTCTAACGGGAACACAAACAAAATAGTATATATAGGAAGTGTTGATGATTTCAGATATTTTCATATAAGCTTCCTGCATTCAGTTAACAGAACACCTGTAAATGAATTTTACAAAATAGATAAAAATAAGTTCATAGTTTATAAAACAACCTTTTATTCATATGGTGCAGGAATGGAGGGTGGTACACTTAAAGATGGTGTGGTTGAAATAAATGATATTGACAGAGAATTAAAAGAATTTACTTACATGGTGGGAACCTACGCAGATCATACTCTTTATTCAGATAACATAAGCTTTAAATTAGAAAAATTTATTGAGCACCAGCAACCTGCCGTGTTTCAAATCAAACGATGCTCAATATTTAATATATTAAGGAGGAATTTTCAAACATGAGTGACTCTAACTTAAATGAACCCCCTGCTGAAAAAAATGTTGATATTGATGAAAATTTAGATATTGATGAAATAATGGCCAAATTCGACAAAGAATCCTCATATAGGAGATTAAGCGGAATACAAAATAAAATTGTTTCCGTATTAGCAGTAATATTTGCATCATTTCAGCTTTATACTGCGATATTCGGAATATTGCCGGCTCAGATACAACGTTCTGTTCATTTAGCTTTCATTTTTGCTTTAGTATACTTATTGTATCCGGCATCCGGTAAAGCCGACAGAAAGAAATTCGGATGGATTGATGTTTTATTTTCAATAATAGGTTTTTCGGTAGCAATGTATATTTCGTTAAATTTTGAAGCTCTTTTATTAAGAGCCGGAGATCAAAATACATTGGATATTGCTATAGGAATAATTGGTATTATTTTTGTACTTGAAGGTGCCCGAAGAGTTGTTGGATTGCCGATTGCAATAATCGCAACCGTATTCCTTGTCTATGCATTCGTAGGTCCGTACATGCCGGGATTCTTAAACCACAGAGGTTATTCTTTGTCAAGAATAGTAAGTCACATGTATTACACTACAGAAGGAATTATAGGCATTCCTTTAGGAGTTGCAGCCACATTTATATTTCTTTTTATAATGCTTGGCTCCTTCTTAGAGAAAACAGGTATCGGAGAGTTTTTTATCGACCTGGCAAATTCTGTTGCAGGCTTTGCTGCGGGAGGACCGGCTAAGGTTGCAGTAATAACAAGTGCATTAGAAGGAACTATTTCAGGAAGCTCCGTTGCTAATACTGTTGGTTCGGGCAGCTTTACTATTCCTTTAATGAAAAGCTTGGGATATAAGCCTGAATTTGCGGCAGCAGTAGAGGCGGCAGCATCCACCGGCGGTCAGTTAATGCCCCCGATTATGGGTGCAGCGGCATTCTTAATGGCAGAATTCATCGGTATACCATATTCTCAGATTGCCAAAGCTGCAATAATACCGGCTCTGCTATATTTTACAGGTATCTTCATAAGCGTTCATCTTGAAGCAAAAAAATTAGGTATGAGAGGAATGAGCAAAGAGGAGCTTCCTAAAATTTCAAAGGTTATGCTTGACAGAGGATATTTGTTCGTTCCGTTAGTGGGAATAGTTTATTTCTTAATGGAAGGCTCTACTCCTGTTAAAGCTGCCCTTTATGGTTTAGGACTTTCTGTTGTAACAAGTGCTATCAGGAAATCAACAAGATTAAGTTTGAGAAATATATATGAAGCATTAGAACAAGGTGCTAAAAATGCCCTTGGAGTTTCAATGGCATGTGCTTGCGCCGGCATTATAGTAGGAACTATTACATTGACAGGATTAGGACTTAAGTTAGGCAACGGATTGGTTGCACTGTCAGGTGGAAAATTATTGTTGACATTATTCTTTACAATGATTACTTCCATAATATTAGGTATGGGGGCACCGACTACGGCAAACTATGTTATAACATCGACCATAGCAGCTCCTGCTTTAGTTTTGCTTGGAGTTCCGGTACTTGCGGCTCACATGTTCACATTCTACTTCGGTATTATTGCTGATATAACTCCACCTGTTGCCTTAGCTGCCTTTGCAGGAAGTGCTATAGCAAAGAGTAATCCTTTAAAGACGGGGGTGCAAGCAAGCAAGCTTGCAATTGCGGCATTTATTATACCGTATATGTTTGTTTTGAATCCTGCTATATTGTTGATTGATACAACACCGATACAAATTGTACAAATGATAATAACGGCAGTAATCGGAATGGTCGGAATAAGCTCTTCCATGGAAAATTACTTGTTTGCACCTATGAACAAGTTTGAAAGAGTCGTATTTCTGGTTGGCGGATTGATGATGATTCATCCGAATATAATAACAGATTTAATAGGAATTGCAATATTAGCAATTGTATTTATATATCAAATGAAAAAAGCTAAGTAAGATGCCCTGACTCTATTTTGAAGTAAATATTTTTGTGAATGAGACTGCGAGAATCTCATCTTTTCATCCGGTGAGATCCTCGCTGTTTTTTTATTTTTGTTTTAACATCTCAATTTCATTGTCGGTCAAATGCCTGTATTCTCCTACCTTCAATCTTTCATCCAACTTCAAAGGTCCCATGGACAATCTCTTTAAATATATTACCTCATTGTTAACGGCATTAAACATTCTTTTAACCTGATGAAACTTGCCTTCTTTTATTGTCACGTAGCAGGATGACGGATATCCGGATTCAATTATTTGCAGCTTAGCAGGCAAGGTTTTATAGTTTTCATTGGTTAATATAACTCCTTCGGAAAATGCTTTTACATCCTTCTCCGTTATTTCCTCCTCCACCTCTGCATAATAGGTTTTATCAACGTGTTTCCTTGGCGAAAGCAGATCATGGGCAAGCTGACCGTCATTTGTAATCAACAAAAGACCCTCTGTGTCCTTATCTAAACGTCCCACAGGAAACAGATTATATATTTTATCCTCTTCGTTCAATAAATCTATAACTGTTTTGTCAAAGTTGTCTTCTGTAGCCGAAACAACTCCGCTTGGCTTATTCATCATCAAATATATGTACTGAACGTATTTTATTATTTTGTCTTTGTGTTTTATTTGGTCAATATCGGTGTCTATAATTTTTGAACTGTCTTTTACAATTTCATCGTTTATTTTAATATGTCCTTTTCTTGCATCCTGCTTTATTTGCTTTCTTGAACCAATTCCCATATTAGAAAGGATTTTATCTATTCTGAATTTCATATTTACCCCTATAACATGACTATACAGTGCCATTATTTTAATTCATTATAACATTTGTACCTAATGTGTCAACGCTAATATCATGCATTGACTTTAGAATAATTAAGTAATATCATTTATGCAGGCGAAAAATTTAATCAAGAGAGGTGCTTCATGATTCAAACAATTATTAAAGGATTTACTATTGGCATCGCATACGTTGCTCCAATAGGTATGCAAAACATGTATGTAATCAACACGGCAATGACCCAGCCAAAATCAAGGCTATACATGGTTGCACTTATAACTATTTTTTTTGATATTTCATTGGCTCTTGCCTGCTTTTTCGGAATGGGTGCATTAATTGAAGCAGTTCCCATAGTAAAAATATTGCTTTTAGGTCTTGGCTCTGTTGCAATTATCTGGATTGGTATCGGGCTCATACGATCTGCTCCGAAGCTAAACAATACGATGGAAACCAAAAAAACTTTCGCACAAGTTGCTTTAGCATGCTTTTTGGTAACCTGGGCAAATCCGCAGGCACTCATAGACGGAACAATGCTTTTCGGCGGATTCAGAGCTTCACTTTCGACAGATATGGCAAAATACTTTATAATTGGTTCTTCATTAGCATCATTAGCATGGTTTTTATCACTTGGAACAATTGTAAGTGTATTTAAGAAGGCATTTAATGAAAAGGCATTGAAAATAATTAACATTGCATGCGGAGCGGTTATAATTTATTATGGTATAAAATTAGGAATAAATTTTTTTGAAACGATTTAATTAAAAAAGATGAGATAATTTCTCATCTAAGATTGATTACAAAGTAATCAAGATGATAGGTTGTATATATTTACAACCTATCGTTTCCCATTGGTATAAAATCATTACTGTCTCTGAACTTTTTCAATCGTTCAATTAACATATCTTTATCTTTGTTCAAGACACCTGCTTGATTCAAATAATTTGAAACGTGGTTTGCTCTGAATATACAATCAGTTAACTCCATATTTTCAAGCATAATTATATTTTCATCTAATGTTTGGATTGGATCCAGCAATTTAAACTTGCCCTGTCTTACGTCATCTGCAAGCTCCGATTCTTCTTCAACGACTAATCTCAACAATGAAAAGTAATGGGGATTTATTGCCGAAATAACCTTTGCGGATTCTACGGCATGCTCTTCCATAAACTCTACTCCGCCAAGTCCTGAAATAATCATGCATGAAAGCTTAAATCCCGCTTTTACCGCCTTCTGACCTGCTTCGATCATCTCACGCTGATTAACTCCCTTTTCCATCACAGAAAGCACTTTGTCTGAGCCGCTTTCAACTCCGAGATACAAAAGTTCTAAGCCATGTTCCCTTATCAGTTTTAATTCTTCATCTGTTTTTCTTATCAAATCCAACGGTCCCGAATAAGAGCTGATTCTTTGAGCCGATGGAAATTCGGCTTTTATATAATTTAATAAACCGATTAATTTATCAGTTTTTAAGCATAATACATTACCGTCAGCTAAAAAAATCCTCTCCGGTCTCTTATGATAAGCTTTTAATTCCTTTATGTGCTCTTTTATTTCATCATTTGATTTTAATCTGAACTGCTTGCATTTATACATGTAGCAGAACCTGCATTTATTGTGTGAACAGCCCTCAGTGACTTGGATTATTAAACTTCTTGCTTCACTGGGCGGTCTGTATAATGGCATTGAATACATCGTTATTCCTCGCAATGTATGTTAGCTCCGATATTTTGAAGCTTTTCTATAATATTTGCATAACCTCTTTTTATATGATAAACTTCCGTGATTTCTGTTTCACCGTCAGCTATAAGCCCCTCAATTATTAAAGCAGCTCCTGCTCTTAAATCAGTTGCTTTAACCTTTGCACCGCTTAGTTTACTGCTTCCTTTTAAAATTGCGCTGCTTCCTTCAATTTTCACATTTGCTCCCATTCTGGACAGCTCGCTTGCATGCATAAACCTATTTTCAAAAATAGTTTCATGTATGATGCTTGTACCCTCCGCTATGGCCAGCATAGCCATAAATTGTGCCTGCATATCCGTTGGGAATCCCGGATATGGAAGAGTCTTAATATCTACGGGTTTGATATTGCCGTTAGATACAACCTTTATTTTATCATCATATTCTTCTACAGTTGCTCCTGTTTCTCTGAGTTTTGCAATAACAGGCTGAAGGTGACTGGAAACAACGTTTTCTATTGTAACATTTCCTCCGGCTGCAGCTGCCAAAACCATATATGTACCTGCTTCTATTCTATCAGGGATTATTGTATGTTCTGTCTTATGAAGCTTCTCTACTCCCTTTATACGTATTGTCTTTGTTCCCGCTCCGATTATATTGGCACCCATACTGTTTAAGAAATTTGCCAGATCTACTATTTCCGGCTCTTCGGCGGCATTTTCCAGAATTGTTTCTCCTGCGGCAAGCGAAGCTGCCATTATAATATTTTCCGTAGCCCCTACACTGGGGAAATCTAAATAAATATCATTACCGATTAATCTTTCAGTCGCAGCATTAACATATCCGCTTTCTGATTTTACCTCAGCGCCTAAATATTTAAAACCTTTTAAATGCAAGTCAATAGGTCTTGTCCCAATAGCGCACCCACCGGGCATATAAACCTTTGCGCTATTGCATCTTGCCAATAAAGGTCCCATCACTAAAAATGATGCTCTCATTTTACTGATTAATTCATATGGTGCTTCACATGTATTTATATTCTTGGCTGAAATTTTCAGCGTGTTATTTTCTATTTTTTCTACATTTGCTCCCAAGCTTTCAAGAAGTTTACACATAACCTGAACATCTTGCAAATATGGTACATCATGAATTATACATTCTTCATCAGTCAACAGTGTCGCTGCCAATATAGGCAGTATTGCATTTTTGGAACCGTCAACTCTTATATTCCCATTAAGCCCTAAGCTTTTTCTTACTATTATTTTTTCCATGTTTCTCCCTTAATAGCTACTGTTTTTATATTTATATATAATAACATTTTTCGCAAAAAATTTCAATAAAAAAAAGAAAATAGCGTATGATTAAAATAAAGGGGGACGTTATATTTAAAAGTTACACGCTGTTTTCTTTTTTAGTATTATGAGCAATTAATTATTTTTTATTCATATTTTAAAAAATTTATGGTTACTTCACTCTAATACTATAAAATTTTTAATTTTTATTCATTTCTTTAGTGTGTAGTCATTTTTCAATAACGTATGGAATAAAGGGATTTAAGATTTTTATAATAAAGTAGGTAAAATCATCATTATAAACAACCTGTCAATCCCTTCAACCCTCATTCTTTGCTACTTATTAACAACATCTTTAATATCTTTTACATCTCTTTCAATAACCGTTAATTTTTGCTCATATCCTTCTAATACATCTGCAAATTTATCGATACTTACTTGAAATTTTGATAACATTTCATAATTCTTTGATTCTCTTTCAGCACTTTGTTTTGTGCTATCTGTATACATCCTAAATATAAACCAGCCACATCCTATTACGCAAGCTACAGGAAAGCCGAAATTTTGAATTATATTATTTATATCCATGTTAATTACTCCTTTAAAAAAAGAAAGCATATGCTTTCTATATTATTATATGTATCTTATTTATACTTGTCTCAAAACTGCTGTATCTATAGAGTTATTCAATTAAAAAAATATTCCTGAAAATTCTTTTATATTAATTTGTAATGTGGTTTTTCTTCTTTGAACATCCAATATCTTAAATAATCATCTAAATATATAGCAGGTAAAGCAAGAAAAAACCATATGACACTTGTTTTCAAACTTATTTGCCCAATTAAATTAAACTTTAAATTACTATAGTCCCAAATATCTAATTTTAACCAGATATTTAATATTACTCCTGCAATAAATTCTATTGCTGTTACTATAAAAGAGGATATTATCATTTGTTTTACAAGAGACATTTTATAAGTGTAAAGTTCATTTAGCAAGCCTATACAAATAAAACACAGCCCTCCTACCAAAATCATAGCATAATGGCTGTATCCTCTATATACCAATTCAATAAAATAATATATTACCCCACCATATATAAGCAAAGTCATATATTCAAATACTTTTTTCATAGCTCATTACCTCAAATTTCACTGTAGTCAATTATTATACTTTCCAATTCTTCGTGAGTAATACAATTTTTAATTTGTACTTCTAAGACCTGCTGTTGTTCCACCCTTGGATAGGTATTCCCATTTTATTATAAAATCATAAACCAATTCTCCCGTTAATTTCAATATTTTTTGTAATTCTAACAATTTACTTAAAATACAAAAAACGTGTAATTTTAAATACCTATGGGGACGTTATATTTAAAAGTTACACGCTGTTTTCTTTTTTAGTATTATGAACGATTAATTATTTTTAAAAAATTTATGGTTATAAAATTAAGCGGGGGGCTTTTTCAGCAGTCTAAGATAACTCCCATCGTTTTAAAATTACCTCTGCTGTAAACAAATCTGCGTCAATGCTGATTTCCAAAATACCTTCCTGGATCTCCATCAACGATTTTGCTATGGCAAGACCTAAGCCGCTTCCCTCAGAGCTTCTTGACTCGTCTCCTCTTTTAAATCTTTCCATCAATTCCTCCGCAGGAATATTCAGCTCATAGGCAGAAACATTTTTAAAGCTTACTCTTGCTTCTTTTTCTGTTTCTGTAATATTTATATAAACTCTTGAGCCCCTGATCGCATATTTAAAAATATTAGATAACAAATTCTCCATAACTCTGCTTAACAATCTGCCGTCTGCCCATGCATATACTTTTTCCTCAGTCGCAGTTACCTTAAATGTCAATTCTGATTCATTAATTTTTTCATCTAACTCTCCTAATATTTGTGAAACCAATGCATTTACATTAACTTTCACAAATTTTGGCTCAATGCTCCCGCTTGTTGCCTTTGCTGCTTCAAATAAATCTTCTGTGAGTGTTTTTAACCTTTTTGATTTTCTGTCTAAAACCTCTAAATACTTTGGAGCATTATCCGAACAAAGTCCTTCTCTTTTTAATAAATCGATATACGACATTATTGATGTAAGCGGTGTTTTTATGTCGTGAGAAACATTGGTTATTAATTCGGTTTTTAATTTTTCACTTTTTACCTCGTTTTGAACTGCCGTTTTCAAACCGCTTGTCATTTCGTTTATATTTTCTGCAAACTGTTTAAATTCTCCGGTTCCTTCTACGATTATTTTTTTGTCATAATCACCATTTTTGGCAATCTGTAAACCTGCCTGAATAGTTTCAAATTTCTTGACCTTTGTATATACAATATAGACGGTAGTTAAAGCGATAATTACCAATAACGGAGGATAGTTTAAGCTGTATGCCGATATTCCTATTAAAAATATTATTGCTCCTATTGATTTTAGCATCAAAGGTCCGCTTGCAACTATTTTTAGTATACTGTTAATTAGAGCTCTAAATAACAAGTAAAACAATGAATGCTTTATAAATGTTCTATTTTTGATTTGTCTTACAATGGAAAAAAACAATAATAATATTATTGTTACGAATATCAATGCTGAAGATATCATTGTAAATCTAAATAAATTTATGTTTACAAACCTGAGATCCAATACACTGTAAAAATTAAAATATCCAAAGGCAACAATACCTGTTATCAATATTAAATTTAAATCGGTAGGTAAATCGTCTATTGTATATAAATTGATTTCTTCATTATGCACTGTCCTGCCCGTGACTGAAGAAAGGTAAACAAAGCATGTTAATATAATACATAAACATAAAACTATAACTGCTGTGTTTTTAATTAATATCTGCCTGTCGGAATTCCATCTGTTTACACGAAGCAGAAGACCATCATCGGTTAAGCTTGCATAGATGGAAGTTTTATCTCTTTGTTTTTCTAATTTCTCAAATATATCCGTCAAGGATGCGGAAAAGCTTCCATATCCGTTATTTGGAACTATTTCAATGGATTTATTATCTATTACAATATATACATTGAATAGCTTATAATAGTTTTTATCCGGTCTTTCCGTATTGGTTATTACATTTTTACCGTCAGTTGCATAATAAATTAATCCTTTTGGATCATTCAGGTCATCTAATATTTGATGGTAAGTTGTCAAATCAGAGTTCAATATTGTTTCTTTTACTTTCTCTATTTCCTTACTTCTTTCCTTCCAAAAAAGCTCTTTTGACTGCTGATTGTTTTCGTAACCCATTTCGGTAATATAATTGTTATACAAATTAGTAAGCTGCCAACTGTCCTCTATTTCTAAATCTTCGACCGTTTGTCCTTCGAGTATATAATCCTCACTTTTATAAACACTCAAAATATATTCTAATCGATTTGCAGCATAACGAAGCTCGTTGCTTAGTGTATTACTTTTTAAATAATTCTTTTCTGATATACTTTCATAATTTTCTACATTGAGATAAATATTCAAGCCGGAAGACACACCTACCATAACGCATATCAATATCAATACAAAAGCAGCTATTTTAGTAATTCTTTTTCTTTTATAAATCTTCCACTTTGTAACCAACACCCCACACCACCTTCAGGTATCTTGGATTTTTCGGGTCTATTTCTATTTTTTCTCTTATCCTTCTGATATGGACTGCCACAGTGTTTTCGGGATTAAAAGAAGGTTCGTTCCATACCTCCTGATAAATTTCATCTATGGAAAACACCTTGCCTTTATTTTTTGTAAGCAATAACAATATTTTATATTCAACCGGAGTCAGCTTCACTGATTCTCCGTCAACGGTAACTATTTTTCTTTCGTCATCCATAAACAAGCTGCCTGTTTTATAACAGTTGCTTCTTTCTACTTCACCGGCTCCGCCTAATGTGGTATATCTTCGAAGCTGCGACTTAACTCTCGCCAATAGCTCCAACGGATTGAACGGCTTTGTAATATAATCGTCGGCTCCCATATTAAGTCCAAATACAATATCTGTTTCTTCTGATTTGGCAGACAGCATAATTACGGGAATATTTTTTATTTCCCTGATTTTTGTTGTAGCTCTTATTCCGTCCATTTCCGGCATCATTATATCCATAATGACTAAATGCACTTCATTGTACTTAACCATTTCTATGGCTTCTACGCCGGAGTAGCTCTTTAAAATATTATAACCTTCATTTTTTAAATATATCTCTATTGCGTCAACTATTTCTTTATCATCATCACAAACTAAAATATTCATATTATCTCCTACTTTAATCTTTCAAGTCCGTTACGGACAGCATCTATAACATCTTGCTCCTGATCTATACGATAATTTCTTGATACTGTTATTTCCGGCTTCGTCATGTCGTAATCCTGACCGTTCCACAAAACTGCAAGCTTAATTTGTCCATACTGAGTAATTCTGTTAAACATATCCTCTAACCATTCACTTTTATTACCTCCCGATGAAGCACATGAAAATTCCGTTATCATCATGGGGTGTTCGAAGTGCTTAACATAGTCATAATAGAAATGATCATAGCTTTCCGCAAAGCTTCTCCATGTCTCTCCTTTGTAATAGTTACCTGTATTATATGATGTGAGACCTACTATATCTACGTATTCATCTCCCGGGTAATAGTTTAAGTAATGGTTATACGAATAGCCGGGAAATGATTTTTCATTTGGGTTCCATACGAAAATTAAATTATCTACTCCATGCTCTTTAAATTTATTGTATATGTATCTCCAGCATTCAATAAATAAATCTGTGTCCTTACCCACCAGATGTGCTGAATACCAAACCCATTCGCCATTCATCTCATTGTTTAATCTGAACAGAACCGGATAATCATATTCATTAAAGCTTTGTGCCAGATGGTCTAAATAATCGTCATATTTTCCTTCTATTATATCAAGGGTTATATCTGTTTCCCTGCCATCAATTATATCAGTGGTGTATAAGCCATATTCTACAACCTTTCCTTGTTCCTTTGCCAGATTCATATAATCTGTTTTGAAAGGACGCACAAATGAGTTATATAGCAATACAACCGGAAATTCGTAATTAAACATTTGTTCAAGCTGCTTTAATCTGTAATCGTATGTAGGATACGTTGGTTCAAATATTCCAAAATCTATTTTTTCATTATTGATAAAATAATTATCAAAAAACTCTTGTGTTTTTTCATCAAAGTTTTTTTGTACCGGTTTAAAAACGGCATCATCCTTCATTGTTCCTGTTTTATCTATTAATTTAAAGCTTGGCATAATATAATCTATATAAACAGGATATTCGGATTTAATAAACACTGTTATTATTTCCTTGTTATGCCTCGGAAATGCAATCATAGCATAATAATTGAGATCCGGTTCATCACTTTTTACCTTTCTTCTTTCAAACAATGTAATATGACCGTAAGCTCCGTTAAAATTATGATTGAATTCTTTTGTTATTACAAAATCAGAGTTTTTTAATATTCCTTTATTTCCGTAATTTATATATGTAGTAATATTATCTAAAGAGTTTTCAAAATTATCATACAAAATATCAACCACTACATTTTCAGACTCGAATCTGCTTTTTATACTTACAATGTCTTCCTTTAATTCAAGATTATCCAAAAGAATAATTTCATATCCGTAAGGATTGTTGGTATATTTATTATAACCTGATGAATAGGGAGCTAAAATTGTTGAATCTTCTTCTGCAAATGCAAAATTGATTGACAATATCAACAGTGAAATTGTAATAGCAAATATTTTTTTAAGGTTCATAAATTTCTCCTTTTTTCTCTTAATTTTCTGTCATCTACAATTTTACCAAGACATAATAAGGTTGTCAAATGAATAGGAATAAAAATATACATTGTTAATAAAAAGCAATTGTGTTATAACTATATTAGAATGTCCCTCGGCTATATGTGGCGAGGGATGCTGAGATGACAGGAGGAATTATAAAATGATTACTATAAATACATTTAAAAGGGGGTTAACCAATGGTATTACCACCCTTTTAGATTTAATGAAAATATTAGTTCCCGTCTACGTAATAGTGCAGATTTTATCATTATCCGGATTACTAAATATAATAGCTGAATTCTTTGCACCGATTATGTCAGTATTCGGACTGCCTGGTGAAGCTTCACTAATAATGATATTAAGTTATTTTTCAGGCACATATGCAGCGCTGGGTGCCTTGGCTGCAATAGAATTGACAGGTCTTCAAATAACCACAATAGCAATAATGAGCTCCATAGCGCATAATTTAATAACTGAAGGTGCTGTTGTTAAAAAGTTAGGGGTTAGCACATTTGCCAGCATTTCAGTTCGTTTATTTTTTTCATTACTAATGGGATTTTTATTTTATAGGATATTTGGGTGATGTTATGGATGCAATAATTGATATATTAATTAATCTGATTTCATTTATATGGAGTATAACAAAGGTGTTAATACCCATAATGATTGTAATTGAAATATTCAAGGATACTAAATTGATAGATAAGTTATCAAAAGCAATTAAACCGGTTTCCAATTTTTTCACTATAAGTGAAAAATCCGGTGTATCATTGCTGTTCGGAATAGCATTCGGGTTGACTATCGGTGCAGGAGCAATTATACAAAGTGTTAAGGATTACGATGTTGATAAAAGAAGTATCTTCTTGATTACAATGTTTTTATCCGTATGTCACGCTGTGGTTGAAGATTCAATGATTTTCGCAAGTGTAGGAGCAAATATAGCGGCACTGTTAGGTGCGCGTTTTATTTCCGCAATACTAATAACATTTATATTATCAAGATTTATTAAGAAAGATGCCTTTGAAGTAGAAAAGGGAGACTAAATCTCCCTTTTTTAAGATAACCCTTTTACTTCTGTCTCTTCTTTGCTGTAAACAGCAAATTTATTAAATCCATACTCTGTAAACTGGTTTAGTTGTTTGCCAAGCTTTTTAGCTTTTTCGTAAACGGATACCGAATATCCTGCATTTCTTAATTCATCGGATTTTCTCATAACATCTACATAATTGTCCGATGATTCAAACAACAAAACTAATTTTTCCTGATTAGGAACCTTGAACTTTTCTTCCATCAGCTGATTTACCAATCTTTCAAATCCGATTGAAAAGCCAATTGCAGGGATTTTCTCACCTATGAAGTTACCAACCATTTCATCGTATCTGCCACCGCCTGCTATTGAGTAACCCAAGTCCTTATACGCGATTTCAAATATTGAACCGGTATAGTAGCCCATGCCTCTTATTAAAGTGAAATCATATTCTATTTCATATTTATCTTGCGCGTATTCTCTTGACCATTCAAGAATTTCTTCCACTTCTTTTTCAACTTCTTCAGCCACTCCATAATTTTTCAAGCAACTGGTTTTTTCTTTATTGATGTTTTCAAGTGCCTCAATTAACTTATTTATGGAGCCTTCTGAATATTCCTTAGCTTTTAACTCCTTTTCCACTCCCGACAAACCGATTTTGTCTAACTTGTCGACAATTATACACACATTGTCAAATTCTTCTTCGGTAAATCCACAGTTTAGTATTACGGTTTTTAATACTCTTCTGTCATTGAATCTTACTATGAAATCAGTTACACCCAATGCGGTCAGTGCTTTTGCAGTTGTTGCAATAAGCTCAAGCTCCGCCTTGTTTGTACTGTCTCCGATTATATCTATATCACATTGCTTGAAGCTTCTGTACCTTCCTTTTTGTGCTCTTTCGGCTCTGAATACATTGCCTACCTGCAAAGCTTTAAATACTGAAGGTAAATTTGATTTGTTATTGCAGTAGAAACGGCTAAGCGGAACCGTAAGGTCGTATCTGAGTCCTAAATCGGCTAAGTCATCCTCTGTCAGAGCTCCTTTTGAAAAATCAAGCTTATCTCCTCTTTTTAATATTTTGAATATTAATTTAAGGTTTTCTCCGCCTTTACTGCCTATTAGGTTTTCAATATTTTCTACAACCGGAGTTTCTATCAGTTCAAATCCGTTTTGCTTATATGTATTAATTATAACACCCTCAACGTAATCTCTTATTTCCTTTTCTTGCGGTGTTATATCTCTCATCCCTTTTGCAGGGTTTAAATTTGCTTTCATCGTTCCTCCTTAAAATTCATCTGCCGTTATTTATTTTATATGTTAGCAAAGTATCTTTTCGTTATCAATACTTTTTTGTAAATTCCTATGAGATTCCTCACTAACGTTGGAATGACATATTGCATTCTCATCATTTCAAATGGGTAGCTAAAAATTCCCTGTTTATCTCTTCCGGTACCAAGCTTCCTCCTGTTGCCCAGCTTATATGAGTTGCATTTTTCATTTTATCTCTCAATTGATGTTTATTTATATAATCTTTTCCTGCTTCGGATTTTTCTATTTCTATTACTCCTTCAAATCCGGCACATGCAGACGGTTCAATATCTATATGTTCAGAATCATGCAGCATTCTCATGTTATCGTATAATTTGTAATCCTCTACGGTGAAAACTCCACCCATCAGATAATCCATCATTCTTCCCACAAGCTTAGAAGGTCTTCCCACCGCCAATCCATCTGCATGAGTTTTTCCATCTATACCAAGATCCTGAACGCTTATATCGTTATGAAGTCCGGTTGCCATACCTATTAACATTGCAGGTGCATGAGTAGGCTCTACAAAGAAGCAATGTATATCATCCTTATAAATTGATTTTAACCCGTATGTTATTCCTCCCGGCGCTCCTCCTACTCCGCAAGGCAGATAAACAAACAACGGATTATCCTTATTTACTGAAATATTCATATCATCTAATTGTTTTTTCAATCTTCTTGCAGCAACTGCGTATCCTAAGAACAGATTCATTGAATTCTCATCATCTACAAAATAGCTCATAGGGTCTTGGTCGGACATCTTTCTTCCTTCTTCCACCGCCTTGGAAAAGTCGCCGTCATATTCTACAACATGTGCACCCTTGGATCTTAGCAAATCCTTTTTCCACTGCTTTGCATCAGATGACATATGTACTATTACATTAAACCCTAATGCTGCTGAGGTAATGCCTATACTGAGTCCTAAGTTGCCTGTTGAACCCACTTGAATTTTATATTGACCGAAAAAATCCTTAAATCTTTTTTCTGCCATAATTGAATAATCGTCGTCTTCCTTTAAAATATTATTTTTTAAAGCAAGGGTTTCAGCGTATTTAAGAACTTCGTATATTCCTCCTCTTGCCTTCACAGAGCCGGCTATAGCCAAATGACTGTCCATTTTCAGAAGCAGTTTTCCGGAAATCTGAGTGTCGTATGATGCTATTAATTTCTGTTTCATATTATCTGTTGCTTTTAATGGCGACTCTATAATTCCATGGGATTTTTGCGTTTCAGGAAAGAGAATTTCTATAAGAGGTGCAAACTTATTTAAACGTCTTTCTGTATCATCTATCAATGATGTGTCAAGGTTTATTATTTTTGCAGCTTCTTCGTATTGCGTATTTTTAGGATTAATCCATAAAACTTCCTTTAACTCGGAAACCTCTTTTAAAATTTCATTATTGTTTATTAATTCAGGATTTTTCATTCGCTCCTCCTTGTATGTATATGTCATCCTGAGCGTATCTTCCTCTCAGGATGACATAATTGTTAATTTTTAATAATTATATCACAGTATTTCCGGAAGTTATATTAAAATTTCTTCGGTTGTAGATATTATTTCAGCTGATTTTATTTCGATTAAATCGCCTTTTTTAGTTTCAAATACATTTTTCGCAATTATATTATCCATAACTGCTCTTACCTCAGCTTCTGTCAATCCATCTCTTGGTTCGTCAACTGTTAATGAGGTTGTTGCTCCGTCTAAGGTTTTAAATGTCATCAATAACCTTTTTGCCATATTATCACCCCTTTATTATAGATTTTGTTAGGGCTCGGCATAGTGCAGTCGAGCGTCATAATAGGTTTAGAGCTTAGTCCTCAATCTCGTTTAATAGCTGATGCTCTTCCAGGCGAACAAGATTTACTAACGGGTATTCTTGAAGCTGTGATAGCTCAATACCTAAGCTATACACATCTTCGTTATCTGCTGTTGCCTTAATGTTTGAATAGGTCTTATTTTTGATGATATCTTTATCGTTTTCGTCTGTGCCTGCGTTGTAGAATAATTTTAATTTTGAATTAGCTTGATTAACTATAACTGCCATCTTATCACCTCCACATGTACTATATAGCATTTTATAGCCGATTATATTGATTTTATTTTTAAAAAATGATAAGATATGCAAAACAAAGCAACTCAAGAGGTACTAATGAACAAGTCGTTGGCAAAAGGAATAGCTTCGATTATAAAAGAAATAGGATATACAGATTATATATGCAGTGTTAAATATGTAATTTTTTTTGTATCCAAAATTCTTTATGATATAAAAGCTTCAGGAAATGGTATTTTAACCCAAGGTTATGCTAATTACAGAAATACCCCGAGTTTTTACGGTGATAAACCGAATGTTTTTAAGGAGCATATAAAATTTAACTTGAATGATAAAAATACCGAAGAAAAAATATTTAATTTAATTTCATTAAATATAGATAAAATTTCAATGTACAGTCCTGCTGAACTATATGAAGATTTGCTGACTTTTAGGGAAAAGAAATTGTTGGGACAAGTGTATACACCTTATGAATTAATTAATAAGATGCTTTCTCAAATATTTCGTATAAAGGGTATAAACAAAAAATTAAGAATTCTTGATCCTTCCTGCGGAGGAGGTTACTTTCTTACAGAAAGCTTTAAAAGAATTAAAAGTAAGTTAAATGATGAAGACGACAAATATATAATTGAAAATATGCTTTATGGTATCGATATAGATGATTTTTCTATATTCTTAACAAAAATGAGCATTCTTTTCATCAGTGACAGCTCTGATGTACACTTTAATATATATAATTTGGATTTTCTTATTAATGATATTAACTTAGGTGATTTTGACATTATTGTCGGAAATCCTCCCTATGTGGGCCATAAGAATACATCAGCCGAATATAAAAAAGGTTTGTATGAAAAATATTCTGATGTTTTTTATGATAAAGCGGATATTTCCTACTGCTTTTTTCAAAAGGGTAAATCATTGCTAAAATATAACGGTATCCTATCCTTTATTACCTCAAGATATTTTTTAGAGGCACTTTACGCTGATAGATTGAGAGAATATTTAAAAGAGAATTTCAGTATTGTATCTCTGTCCGATTTTAGCGGAAAAACGACTTTTAAAAATGCTATGGTAAGCCCGACCGTTATAACATTATTTAATTTGGCTGGGAACAATAATCAATTTTCATACGTCAAATATATTAATGATGAAATTGAAAGCTTTCTTTACGATCAGGATAAGCTTAAAAATACCGGATGGACTATTTTAAAGGATGCAGACGAACAGCTGTTTAACAGAATTAACGCAATTTCCAATACTTTCATAAAGGATGTCTGCAGTATAAGACAGGGAATAATAACCGGCTTGGACAAAGCTTTTATTGTGGATGAGGAAATTATCAAAAATTATAATATCGAAGAAAATTTACTCAAGAAATGGATTAAAAACAGTAACATATCAAAATCAGATATTAAATATAATAATCTATACTTAATTTACACAAATTTGATAGATAATGAAAAAAATTATCCAAATACAATCAATTACTTGTCCCGGTTTAAGGAGAAACTGTCAAACAGACGAGAATGTAAAATTGGATATCGTAAATGGTATGAACTCCAATGGGGTCGTATTCAATCTGATTTTGAGAATCCAAAAATAGTTTTCCCATACAAGTCCAAGAGCAATAATTTTTGTTATGATGAAGAAGGTTACTTCTGCAGCGCAGATGTTTACTTTATGAATAATTTAAGAGATAATATCAATCATCAGTATTTACTGAACTATTTAAATTCCAATGTATTTGAATTCTATTTCAAATGTGTTGCTAAAAAAGTAGGAAGCAATCTTTATGAATATTATCCCAACAAATTAAATAATGCAAAATTATATTTACCCCTTGAAAGTCATGCGCAAAATATATCTGATTTAGGAAAAATTAGTATTGAATTATTCCTGAAAAAGATGTTTAATATAACTGAAGAGGAGGTAAATATAATTTATAAATATAATGAAAAAAGGTGATGACGCATATTGAACAAATTTATTAAGCTATTATTATTAATTACTATTTTTAATGTGTTATCCATTCAACCAGCATTAGCAAAAACAGTGTATTATGATACATATAATCACTGGGCGGCAAGCGATATTGATTTTGCTTCTAACACCTTAAATGTTTTTAAGGGCTATGGTGATTTTACTTTCAGACCTGAAAATAATATCACCAGAGCCGAATTTATAACCATTTTAGCAAAAACAGCTTATAGTCAAAAACAAATGAATGAGGTTTACACAAGTGACATGTCTTATAGCGATATGTCCGATAAGCATTGGTCTTATACATTTGTAATATCAATGTATGAACGTTTGAAATCAAATAAGGATTATTCATTCTACGATGTTTTTAAGGGATCTGATTTTTATCCGGACAGACCGATTACAAGAGAAGAATCAGCAGCTCTCTTGGCAGTCTTCAATAAGGAAACAATATATGACAATAATCTTAATTTTAAGGATGTAAGTACTAATAACAAATATTATAACGAAATAAAACGGCTTTACAATTCGGGAATTATTTCGGGATATGAAGACGGAACCTTTAAAGGAAGCAACAATATTACAAGAGCAGAATCAGCAGCATTGATAAACAGAGTTTATCAAGACATTAAAACAAGCGACAGCAGCAAATATTTAAACAAAATTGAATTCATGCCTATCAAAGGTGAAGACATGTACTCATATTTTGAAACATATAATTGGAGCAATGCCACTGCTGACGACAGGAAATTTATTAAAGCTAAGGATACTTTAGAGTATGTGTCCTACGGCGGATTAATTTTCCCTGAGGATGCTCATCTTTATGATTTGAATGCAGTTGAAACAATGGCTGCTTTACGTTCAAACGGTTACTACAATGTAGCGGGCACAAATTTTTACATGATTACTTTCGGTAAATATTCAGATGAAGAAAAATCCAAATTTGCTGATGAATTATTAGCAAATATAATTACAAGAAATGATTTGAATGATTCTGAACTAATGCAGATTTTTACCGTGGTAAGCAAGTATAACGTTAAAGAAGATTTATATATGGGAGCATTGGAAAAATGGTATAATTTAACCACAAATAACAATGCCAAAGCAAATATTTTATTTTACAGGTATACTTATTATATTAAAAACAACAATAAAGAAATGCTTAGGACCTTAGTGTTTGATGATTTGAAAAAGTCAAACGACATACCTTCTCTTTTAAATATAAAATGGGACTTAACAGCAGGTTCTGAATTAGTTGATTTCAGAGATTACAGCTTCGGCAAGTACAGTTATTCACTTTACAAGGACACAAACTTCCTGAAATACACGTCCGGAGTTAATGCATTAAATAAAAGCTTAAGAGTTGTTGAACTTATAAATCTTTTAATGATTGAAAAAGCAGAAAAGCCATCAACACTTGGCTTAATTGAATACGAAGGTATTTTTAGCAAATACTCTTTGAATCGTCTCTATGTATTAAATTTTATAGGTGAATACGAAAGAGCATTTGTAGAAGGTATCAATGATTATGATATCATCAAGACATTTAATATTTATAAAACAAATAAGAGTGCTATTGATGATATGTATATCGGTATACTGAAAAATGTTAAAAATTAAAATGAGATCCCTCACTTCGTTCAGAATGACAATTCTGTCATCCCGAACGAAGTGAGGGATTTTCTTTTATTTTACATTCAATCTTACTATTTCAACTAAAAGCTCTACCACTCTTTCCATTGACTGTACTGGTATATACTCATATCTGCCGTGAAAATTATGTCCGCCTGTACATAGATTAGGGCACGGAAGACCCATATAAGACAATCGCGCTCCGTCTGTTCCTCCCCTTATAGGCACTATAACCGGTTTTATTTCTAAATTTTCCATAGCTTTTTTTGCTGTTTCAATTATATGCATATGGGGCAATATTTTTTCTTTCATATTGTAATAGGAATCTGTCAACTCAACCTTAACAATACCCGCACCATACTTTTCGTTAAGGTAGGAAGCAATTTTTTCAATTCTTTCTTTTTTTTCATTAAACTTTTCAAGGTTGTGATCTCTTATAATATAATGCAAATTAGTTTTTTCCACTTCACCGTGTATATCGGTTAAATGATAAAAACCCTCATATCCGTCAGTGTTATCCGGGGTTTCTCTCACAGGAAGCATATTTTGAAACTCCATGGCAATTAATATAGAGTTTACCATTTTATTTTTGGCGCTTCCGGGATGAATATTAACTCCGCTTATTTCTATTTTGGCACTTGCTGCATTAAAGTTTTCGTATTCTAATTCTCCCAATTTGCCGCCGTCAACCGTATAAGCAAAATCCGCTCCGAATTCTTTTACATTAAACAATTCTGCACCATTTCCCACTTCTTCGTCAGGAGTAAACCCAATTTTTATTTCACCATGTTCTATATCCGGATTGTTAATAAAAAATTCAGCCATGGACATTATTTCGGCAATACCTGCCTTATTGTCCGCACCCAATAAAGTAGTACCATCGGTAACTATCAAATCATTACCTGCATAATCCAATAAATGCTCGAACATTTCTGTCTTCATAACAATATTTTTCTCTTCGTTTAATACGATATCCTTACCATCATAATTATGTACTATTTTAGCTTTTATATCATTTCCCGGCATATCGGGAGATGTATCCATATGGGCAATAAATCCAATAACAGGTATATCCTTATCAATATTTTTCAGTAATGTTCCGTAAACATATCCGTTTTCATCCATGTACACATCTTTAATACCTATTGCTTTCATCTCCTCAACTAAATAACGTGCTAAATCCTTTTGCTTTTCACTGCTTGGTATTTTATCAACGTCAGGAACTGATTGCGTATCATATTTTACATAGTTTAAAAATCGTTCGTGTACTTTCATTATATATTCCTTTCTTTTTCGGTTTTTGGGGACGGTTCTTTTCGTTTCCTCCCCCGCAGCTCTTGAATTTATATTTACTATATTATATAATTAATGGAATGATAAAACAATTAAAATATTTGGGAGGGTAAAATGGATTTCTTAAAAGAAGGATATAAGGTTAAGGCTTCAACCATAATCAAGAATCTTCAAAAAAGATTTATGGAAGGTTACTATGTTGATACAAAAGAGGAAGCTATAGAAAAAGTCATGTCATTGATTAAGCAGGACGACGTTGTTGGCTGGGGCGGTTCTTATACTATAGATGAATTAGGTATAAAGAAGCTTCTTGAGGAAAAGCAAATTTCAGTTATAGACAGAGATAAGGCAAAATCTCCTGAAGAAAGAGTTAAGCTTATGAAACAGGCATTAACTTCAGATGTTTTCTTAACAAGTACCAATGCTGTCACAATGGACGGAGAATTAGTAAATATAGATGGTAACGGCAACAGAGTAGCTGCTCTATGTTACGGTCCCGACAGCGTAATCGTTGTTGCAGGTATGAACAAGGTTGTCACAGAGTTAGATATGGCTGTAAGAAAGATACGTCTTGATGCAACAGTTCCTAATGCTTTCAGAACAAATTCACAGCCACCATGCCGCATAACAGGTAAATGTTCAGAATGCACTATGAAGGACACATTGTGCGGTCAAATAGTAATCACAAGAATGTGTAAGCCGCTAAACAGAATTAAAGTAATATTAGTTGGAGAAGGTTTAGGATTTTAGGACATTAGATGAGCAGTTGGTTAGAAATTGATTGACGATAGATTTAAGAGCGCTTAAGCGCTCTTTTTCTACTGCTAATCTATTGTTTTTCAGGTTCTTCGTATGTTTCACCGAAAGTATCGACTGTTACTTTTTTTAACTTGACGTCATTAACGGGTTTATCTCTGTAATCTGTTTCTGTATTAGCAATTTTATCTACTATATCAAGTCCTTCCATAACTTTTCCGAAAGCAGCATATTGTCCGTCTAAATGAGGGGATTTCTTGTGCATTATGAAAAATTGTGATCCCGCTGAGTTAGGATTCATAGCTCTCGCCATCGAAAGAATTCCTGCATCATGCTTCAAATCATTTTTAAATCCATTGGATGTAAATTCTCCCTTTATGGAATAGCCGGGTCCGCCTGTTCCTGTTCCGTTAGGGTCTCCTCCCTGAATCATAAATCCGTTGATAACTCTGTGAAAGATTATCCCGTCATAATAGTTTTTATTAATTAACGAAATAAAATTTCTCACTGTATTGGGAGCAATTTCAGGATAAAGCTCTGCTTTTATTATATCTCCGTTTTCAAATTCAAATGTTACTATTGGTAATTTCATATGTCCTCCTCCATAAATTAGGGACATTTCTCCTATCCACAAAAACTTTCTCTGACATAAAGAGATGTGTCCCTTTTCCTTGTAATGTTATCATTTACTATACTTTACACTAATATGCAAATAAATTCAAGGATATTCGGAAGTCATAAAAACAAAATATTTTTTTTAACATATGCAGTTGTAACAAGTATTGTATATACGAATATATTAAAGTAAGTTATAGAAATAATAAGGAGGTTATATAAGCATGAAATGCTCAAATAAAAATGATGTGCTTGGAACAGGCGGCATAGCTGAAAGATGCTGTGTTGGTCAATCCGGATGTGATTGGGACGGCACTTTAAGAAACGTTGTAACAGAACCAATTTATGTACAAAAAGTTTATGATGCTGTATTATTTAACTTACAAGGATTAAAAACAGCTCCAAATACTTGTTTTGAACCAGATTTAGGTTGCGGAACAAATATCATAAGAATAGCTGATATTAGATGCAGAAAATTTTTCAACCCTGATAACATTAATGATGAATGCAACTTGAAAATTAACCCGAATACGGAATTATCCGGCGGACAGTTCGTTAAGAAAGAAGACGGCAGCGATTTTAAAGTTGTTGGACCGGACGGTACATTAAGCGAAAAATTAGTTTGGGTTGATACAGAATTTTGTGATGAAGAAAATCGTGGAACTCCTGTATTTGGTACTCAAAACATAGAAGTTTCAGGATGCGTAGAAATAGAATTGGATTTAGTTGTAACTCCATGTAATTCTGACAATGAAAGTATAATTACATTGACTGCTGTTGTTGAAATAGCAGACAAATGCAATCCATTAGTATTAACTAATTTCTTTGAAATATGTGTACCATCAGTATTTGATACTGCATTCTTGCCAAGATTTACTGAATTCTGCAACTTAGATTGCATAGTTCGTCTTGCTACAAATAGCATTCAAAGAGACTTTACTCTTGACCCAAGAACTGGTCAATTAGCAGTTAACCTAATAATTTCATTATGTATTTCTTGTGAAAAGAAAATAGTTGTTCCGGTTCAATTGTGTGTGCTTAGCACAGGATTTGTACAATTAGCACCAGAGCAAGCAGCTCTTTGCCCGTCATTCCCACGATTGTTCCCAAGGCAAATAGATGAAAATTCTGTTGGTGGAACAGGTGGCGTATGCAGACCAAGAACTCAATCAATGGAAGATTAAGCAGACGACCCAAATTTTAATTTGGTGTCGGTCGCTTATACTGTAAGTGAAAGCAGACGACCCAATCTGAAACTTTAAAAAACCTGCGCAATGCAGGTTTTTTTATTTGAATTTAAATGTAAAGGTTGTTCCTTTGTTTTGTTCGCTAATAACCGATATGTCAATATTATGTCTTAAAGCAATTTGTTTCGCTATGGTAAGCCCAAGTCCTGTGCCTTTTTTATTTTCTACAGTTTTAACTCGATAATACCTATCAAATATATATGGTAAGTCTTCTCTATGAATTCCTATACCTTCATCTCTTATATTTATCTTTTCTCCATCAAATTGAACATGTATTTTACTGTTAGAATATGAAAATTTAATTGCATTTTCAATTACTATAAGAAACATCTGTCTTAACCTGCCATAGTCGCCGTTTATTACGTATGCATCATCTTTAAAACTGTATTCTATCTCTATTTCTTTATCCTTTGCAATACTATGACCACTCCTTATTGCATCCTTTAAAACGTCACATATATTAATTTCTTGCATTTCTATTTTAAAATCTGTGTTCTGCAATCTTGAAAGCTCTAAGAGATCATTTACTAATCTTTCTAAGTTTTTGCTTTCACTAAGCATCTGCCTATGATATTCCTTAACTGATTCAGTATCTTCTATTATACCATCATTAAGTGCCTCTAATGAGCCCCTTATAACTGTTACAGGTGTTCTTAGTTCGTGAGAAATGTTAGTTATAAAATCTTGTCTCTGCTTTTGAAGCTTTTCACTTTCTTGACTGGCACTTTTTAACCTATCGCTCAATTCATCGATTGTTCCTGCAAGCTCCCCTATTTCATCCTTAAGTTTTACCCCGGTCTTTACTTGATAATTTCCTTCTGATAAAAGTAATGCTGTAATATTGATTTGTTTTAATGGTTTTGTAAAGGTTAATGCCAACACAACAGATAATATAAATGATAATATAAGTGCTGTTATAATACTGAATACTAATATTTTATATCCTTCACTTATGGCATCGTCTACACCCTTAACAGGTGAGTGTAATAGCAAGGCACCTATAACCTTATTGTCTATTTTAATGGGAGTTCCCACAGTTATGGTAGGAGTATTCAACAACTGACTAAATCCCTGGCTAAACGTTGTATTTCCATTAAATACACTCTTAACCACCACATCAGCATCCGCAGGAAGGTCTTGATAAATGTATTGCATATGTGACATTGTTCCTATTGTCAACAAATTCAAATTTTCATCTACAACCCACGCATCTGCCAATGCAATAGTATCTAAATTCCTAAAGTACGCACCGAGTCCTCCCTGCATCATCATTCCCATGCCTCTTCCCCTAACCATATTGCCTAAATTTAATCCTGTACCATCAGTTAATCGAGAAATTGTTTCAGCAATAGTAATAGCTCGGTTTTCTAAATTCTTTTTATGAATTTCTACTGCGTTACTTTTAAATAAATTACCAAAGATTATGCCTACGATAACGGATAAAATAAGAAGCACCACAGAAAAATATGCTGTTAATTTTACTGCAATTTTATTTTTCATCATCCTTCACCTCAAACTTATAGCCCACTCCCCATATAGTTTTTATATCCCAGTTATCATGTTCAAATTCATCAATCTTAGAGCGCAGTCTTTTAATATGGGAATCTACAGTTCTGTTGTCTCCGTAATAATCATATCCCCACAAACTGTTAAGCAGATTATCTCTTGTAAAAACTTTATTTTTAGCGTTAGCTAATGTCCATAAAATTTCAATTTCCTTTTTAGTCAATGATATATTATTATTGTCAATAGTAACTTCATAATCATCCATATTGATTTTTAAATTATCAAAGGATAAAATCTGTCCATTCTTTTGTTCATTGTCTCCAATCCTTCTCATAATGGCTCTTACCCTTGCCATTACCTCTCCCGGAGAAAAAGGTTTCACAATATAATCATCTGCACCTATGTCGAGACCCATTATTCTTTCAAAGTCCTCTCCTCTTGCTGTGATCATAATAATTGGTACGTTTGACTTTTTACGTATTTCACGACATACCTCAAATCCATCCATTTGTGGCATCATAACGTCTAACAAAATAATGTCGGGATTGTACATATTATATAAATCTAAAGCTTCAACACCATTATAAGCAATTTTAGCATCGTATCCTTCAGATTTGGCATATTCTTTTAGTATTGATGTTATCTGTCTGTTATCATCTGCAATTAGCATTAATGCCATATGAATCACCTCTTTTTGTATTTATATTACCATATGGTAATATAAAATTGTGACAAATTTATGTTATTTATAATTTAAATATCATATTTTTTTTATATAAATGACATAATTTTGCCACAATTGTTCTTTATAGTGTACATATAAACAAATTATTAAATGGAGGTTTAAAAAAATGAAAAAATTTAGTAAAACATTAGTTATCGCGTTGGTGTTGTTTGCTTTTGCAGCCGCATCATTAACAGCTTATGCAGTTACCTTTAGCAATCCGGTAGAAATAATTTCAAATCTCACTGGGAAATCTGCAGAAGAAATTACAAATCTAAGATTTGATTCAGGTAAAACTTTTGGAGCAATCGCAGCTGATGAAGAAAGGTTGGAAGAATTTAAGGAAGAAATGCTTGAATACAAAAAATCTTTCTTGGATGAAAAGGTCAAGGAAGGTGTTCTTACTCAAGAAGAAGCTGATGAGTATTATAACAGAATACTTGAAAGACAGGAAAATTGTATTGGTACCGGTGGTAGAAGCATCGGATGCGGATTCGGCGGAAGAGGCATGGGCGGCTTAGGACAAGGAAGAGGCATGGGCAGAAACTGGCAGTAAAGCTATGGGAGATCCTTCACTACGTTCAGGATGACACGTTGTTTGTGTCATTCTGAGTATTAGCTTAGGAATCTCCCTTTTGCACTGTCTTATTTTTTCAGATTTTCCTTTTCTATATCACACATTCCTTTTTCTATTAACCGAAGGTTTACTGATTCTTCAATAATAGTTTTAATCAGTACAACTGCAGGAACTCCCAATACCATACCGGGAATCCCGAATAAATTACCTGCAACGGTTACTGATGTAATAATCCAAAATGGGCTGACCCCCACGTTTTCGCCTACAATTTTAGGGTCAAGAATATTAGCATCCAATTGCTGAATAACTATAATTATAATCAAAGCAGCAAGTGCCTTTGTCGGATCTAAAAAAAACGATACTATTATTACAGGCACAGAACCGATTATCGGTCCAAAGAAAGGTATTATATTGAAAAAGCCTATGATTGTACCCATTAACGGTGCATATGGAACCTTGAATAAATAAAATGCAATAACACATACAATTCCTACTATTGCAGAATCTAAAAGCTTGCCGTTTAAAAAAGATTTGAAAATTTTATTTGACTGACTGAATACGGTAAGTATTTTCTTTGAGTTTTTTTCATTAAAATAAGCATAAATAAATCTTCTTCCTCTTGCAAGAATATCTTCTTTTTCAACAAGCATATAGATATTAATAATAAAGCTTGTAATTACCGTAAATGTGCTTGTGCCTATATTTCTTAAAAATCTCATTAAAATATTTGACATATCTATAAGCAATCTATTAATTGTATTTTTTACGGACTCACTTGCCTGTAAAATGTAATCTGTCAGAAAATCTATATATCTGCTGTCAATTTTACCCTTAAGATTATTAATAATCTCAACAATGTCAACATTCCCGTCCATTATAAAATTGACTATATTGTTTATATTGTCAACGATTTGCGGCACTACCTTATATACTATGAAGCTTAAAAGCCCGATTAAAATTATACAGGCAAGAAGTATCCCCTGTGAGCGTCTTACTTTGAGCTTTCTTACAAAGAAGTTAACCGCAGAGTCTAATAAATAAGCCATTATAAGCGCGTATATTACCGGCTTAAAAGAATTCGTTATCCACACAAAGGTTTTTGGGCTGAATACAATCAACAATATAATAAAAACTATAAATAAAATCGGTAACGATATTTTTAATATGCTTTTGTTCTTTTCTATAATTTTCTCCCCCTACTACATTATATGAGCTTGACCTCTGTACACTACGCCTAATTTACCGTTCACAGTGAGAAGCTCTCCGTCCTTTATTTTTGTTGTGCAGCCTTCAGCGCCTACAACTACTTCTTTACCTAAATTGAGCCCGGCAATGAATGCATGTGAAGTTAGTCCGCCCTCTTCAACTATAATGGCTGAAGCCGAAGCAATAAAATCAACCACATCCTTATCTGTCGCACTCATTACTATAATGTCTCCGGGTTCAAATTTTTCTTTTAAATCTGCAGCATTTTTTGCCACTCTTGCTCTGCCTATTATTGTTTCCTTTCCAACTCCAACCTTTTTATATAGCAGCTCGCTTACAATGTGAACCTTCAATAAATTAGTACTTCCGGAAATCCCTACAGGTACACCGGCAGTAATAACTATCAGATCACCATTTTTGATATACCCTAACTCCAATGCTCTGTTTACAGATTTATCTATAATTTCATCAGTTGAATTCATTCTGCTTATTTTTATCGGATAAACACCCCAGTACACTGACATTTTGCGCATTACTCTTTCATGTTCTGTCGCAGCAATAATAGGCGCAATTGGTCTGTATTTTGAAACTGCCGCTGCGGTATAACCCGAAGATGTTGCGGAAATAATTGCTGAAGCGTTTAAATCCAAACATGTCCTGCATGTAGCATAGCTTATTGAATCTGTTATACCGTTTTCAAATTTAACGTTTTTGTTTTGTAAAATTTCCTTATAATTCAATGAGTTTTCTATCATCACCGCTATTGTTGACATTGTTTTTACCGCCTCTAAAGGATAGCTTCCGGATGCTGTTTCACCGGATAGCATTATGGCATCCGTACCTTCAAATATGGCAGTTGCAACGTCTGAAACTTCAGCTCTTGTAGGTCTTGGATTTCTCATCATTGAATCAAGCATTTGCGTTGCTGTTATAACCGGTTTTCCCGCATCATTACACTTGCTTATCAATGTTTTTTGCACAAGAGGCACTTCCTCCGCAGGTATTTCAACTCCCAAATCTCCTCTTGCAACCATTATTCCATCTGACACTTCAATTATTTCATCTATATTTTCAACACCTTGCCTGTTTTCTATTTTAGAAATAATCATTATGTGATCGGCATTTTCTTCTTCTAAAATTCTTCTTATTGATATAACATCATCGGCTTTTCTGATAAATGAAGCAGCAATATAATCCACATCATTTTCTATACCAAACTTAATGTCTTCTATATCTCTTTTTGTCAGAGCAGGTAAATTTATTTGAACGTTAGGTACATTTACACCTTTTTTGTTTTTAATAATACCTCCATTTTTAACAATACATTTTAAATCAGTTTCATTTATTATTTCTACAACTTTTAATGATATTAGTCCGTCATCTATTAATACAGTATCTCCCTGTCTTACATCCTTTGCAAAATTTCCGTATGTTAAGCTGATTATATCTTTATTACCAAGAAGCTCTCTTGATGTAAGTACAATATCCTGTCCTTCTGTCAGCTCTGCCTGACCGAATTCAAAGTCTCTTGTTCTTATTTCAGGTCCCTTTGTATCAAGCATTATAGCTGTTGATGTTCCTAAATCTTGCCTGACTTTCTTAATAACATCTATTTTTTGTTGATGTTCTTCATGATTTCCGTGCGAAAAGTTTAGCCTTGCTACATTTAAACCATTCACTACTAATTGTCTGAATATTTTTTCGTCCTGCGATGAGGGTCCTATGGTGCATACTATTTTTGTTTTTCTCATGTATTTCAACTCCCTTAATAACAATTGACTATCAATTGATTTGCTATTGATTTGCTATTGATTAGCTATTGATTAGCTATTGAATTTTGTTTATATTCTTTGTAATTATATATTCTAACCGCTAAATCATGTATTCTTTTATTAATTTCGTTATATTGTTGATTTTTGATATATAATTCATATGTATCCCCCTCTATCCATCGCTTATCTATCGTCTATCAATTGCTATATTGATAGTATTTTTGTTAATTCGTATGTCTCTCTGTCAAATGCTCTTTTCATTGAAAGTGCTTCTTCTATATCCATGTAAAATATTTCATTGCCTTTAACGCCGATAACCTTATTGAAATTTTCACAGCATAATAATTCCACCGCTTTTGCACCCATTTGACTGCCTATTAATCTGTCATATGCAGAAGGCGTTCCTCCCCTTTGTGTATAACCTAATACTGAATATCTGGTGGTAATACCTGTTATTTTTTCTATTTGCTCACTTATATCCTTGGCATCCCCTGCTCCCTCTGCAAGCAAAACAATGCTGTGCTTTTTACCTCTGGCTCTTCCCTGCATTATCTTATCACATACTTCATCTATATTATTCTCAACTTCCGGAATAATAACCATTTCGGCTCCTCCCGCAAGACCTGCATAAAGAGCGATGTCTCCGCAGTTCCTGCCCATAACCTCAATTACATTAGTTCTGCTGTGAGATGATGAAGTATCTCTTATTTTTTCCACTGCTTCCAATACAGTTGTAAGTGCGGTAAAAAATCCTAATGTATATTGTGTGTATGGAAGATCATTGTCGATTGTTCCCGGAATACCGACAACGGGTATTCCTACCCTGCCAAGTGCCAAAGCACCGTTCAAAGTTCCGTCGCCGCCTATTGTAACGAGTCCGTCTATACCTAAATATTTTATATTTTTAAGTGCTTTCTGAAATCCCTCTTCTTCAATAAATTCTTTGCTTCTTGCACTGCCTAATACGGTGCCTCCTCTGTGAATTATATCGGCAACAGAAGAAAGGTTCATTTCTACGCTATCCCCTTCTACCAATCCTCTGAATCCGTTTTTTATACCAACTATATTAATATTATTATAAATTCCAAATCTTACAACTGCTCTGATTGCAGCATTCATGCCAGGTGCATCTCCACCGGCAGTAAGTACACCAATTTTTCTCATACAAACCTCCATTTACGATTGTAATTCTATTGTTCTCCTATTGCTCCCTTATTGCAATATTTTTTTCTCCTAATAAACCTTTCAAATCGTTAATTAAATTTTCATTGTCTATATTTACCCAACTATTGGCGGGTAAAACCATATTTGCTTTTTCTTGACTGTTATAGATTATAACACAATCGCTGCCCGGACACTTACAAATATTTTTAAAAAGCTCATTTTTTATTTTTTTATATGCTTCAGTATTGTCAATCTTCAAATACAATTTTCTTTGCTTTTTAGTTTCTGAATTTATATCTTCCTTTTTTAGCTCGGTTATTTTATTGCAAATAATTTTAGGTGCTTCTTCTTCAGAGGCATCGATTATTCCTTCAACGACAACTATATTGTCTTCATATAAAATATCCTTACAATTTTCGTAAATTTTAGGAAAAACTATTCCCTCCACAGCACCGTACAAATCCTCCAAGGTTATGAAAGCCATCATATTGTTATTTTTAGTTATTTTATTTTGTTTTTTTACAATTATTCCACCAATAACAATTCTGCTTCCGTCCTGAATCTTTGCATTGCTTTCATGAGAGTCCTTTAGCTCAATAATTTCACTTGTATTTGTGGTTGCTATTTTTTCAAGCTCCTTTTCATATTCAGACAATGGATGACCGCTTAAATACACTCCTACCATTTCCTTTTCCATAGTAAGCAGTGCTTTCTCATTATATTCGGAAATCTTAGGCATTTCTTCATCTGAAGTCATATTCAAATCCTGTGAAATTATATCATCAAATAATGAAAATTGACCTTCCACATTTCTTTTTTTCTGGTTTATAATCGAATCTATGGTTCTTTCGTATATTGCCATGAGCTGTGACCGGTAAACCTTTAAAAAGTCAAATGCTCCGCATTTTATTAATGATTCTATTTGTCGCTTGTTTAAAACACTTTGATCTACCTTGGTGCAAAAATCCGTAAATGATGTAAATTTACCCTTTTTTTCTCTTGCATCAACTATTTCCGCAATAACATTTGATCCGACATTTTTAACTGCGGCAAGACCAAATCGAATTTTTCCATTTTCCACAGTGAATTTATTACAGCTTTCATTAACGTCAGGAGGCAAAATTTCAATTCCTAAACGCTTGCACTCTCTGATGTATAATGAAACAGTACCTGTACTGCCCATGATGCTTGATATTAAAGCCGCCATAAACTCTACAGGATAATAATGCTTAAGCCATGCAGTTTCATAAGCCAAGGCTGCATAAGCAACGGAATGTGCTTTAGGGAAGGCATACTTTGCAAACTCAACCATTAAATCATATATTTCATTTGAGGTCTTTTCATCAACACCGTTATTTACAGCTCCAAGTATTGCCGGTTCCCCATTTTCAGATGGTTTGCCGTAAATGAAGTTTTTTCTTTCTTCAAGCATAACGCTCATTTTTTTCTTTCCCATGGCACGTCTTAACAAGTCCGAGCGCCCCATGGTAAATCCGCCTATATCCCTTACTATCTGCATAACCTGTTCCTGATAAACCATGCAGCCATAGGTAACATTCAGTATATCTTCTAATTTCGGATGCAGATATTTGATTTTTTCAGGATTCTGTCTGTTTTTTACATATACCGGAATTTGTCCCATCGGTCCCGGTCTGTACATGGCGTTGGCTGCCACTATATTTTCAAATTCTGTCGGTTTTAACTCGGTTAAAAAAGCTCTCATGCCCGTACTTTCAAACTGGAATATCCCTAAAGTTTCTGCGGCTGCAAACAGCTTATATACTTCCTTATCATCATATTGACAATTATCGAAATCTACCTTAATACCATGATTTCTTTCAATTAATTCAATAGTATCTCTTATAACTGTCAATGTCCTGAGTCCTAAGAAATCCATTTTTAATAAACCCAGTTCCTCTAACTCTATCATATTAAACTGAGTTGTTATTACATCCTTGTTTCTTGAAAGAGGAACGTATTCTGTTACATCTTCTTTTGAAATCAGCACACCTGCAGCATGGGTCGATGCATGACGAGCAAGCCCCTCTACCTTAAGTGCTAAATCAATAAGCTTTTTAACCTTTAAATCTCCTTCATAGGATTCTTTCAGTTCATTGTTTATTTCCAAAGCACCGTTGATAGTCATACCTATGCTTATAGGAATTTTTTTAGCTGTTAAATCAATATCTTTGTAGGGTAAATCCAAAGCTCTGCCTACATCTCTGATGGCTCCTCTTGCTGCCATGGTACCGAATGTTATGATTTGTGCTACCTTTTCATTGCCGTATTTTTGCTTAACATATTCTATAACTTCCTCTCTTCGTTCATAGCAAAAATCCACATCTATATCAGGCATGCTTATTCTTTCAGGATTCAAGAACCTTTCAAAAATCAAATTATGTTTTAACGGATCTATATTGGTTATTTTCATAGAATAAGCAACCAGGCTTCCTGCCGCCGAACCTCTGCCCGGTCCAACCATTATATTATTATCTTTTGAATATTTAATAAAATCCCAAACAATCAAAAAATAATCCACATATCCCATCTGCTCGATGATACTTATTTCATAATCTAATCTTTTTTGAATTTCATCATCTATATTTTTATATCTTTCCCTTAAACCCTTCTGACATATTTCTCTGAAAAATTCTGTCTTTGTATAGCCCTCAGGAACTTTGAACTCAGGCAAATGAACTGTATCAAAATCAAGCTCAACATTGCAGCGCTCAGCTATTAAAGCTGTATTTGCAATTGCTTCTTCAGGAAAAAGCTCTGACATTTCCTCATATGATTTTAAATAAAATTCATCCGACGGGAATTTCATTCTGTCTTCTTCGTTAACGGTTCTTTGCATTTGAATGCATAAAAGTACATCATGAAAATATGCATCATCTTTGTTTATATAATGAACATCGTTGGTTGCAACCAATTTTACTCCTGTTTCCTCACTCATCTTAAGGAGACCTTGATTCACTTTCTTTTGTTCTTCCATGCCATGATCCTGCATTTCAAGAAAAAAGTTATCTTCTCCGAATATATCTTTATACATAAGACAGGTCTTAAGTGCCTGCTCATAATTATTGTCTAATAAATATGACTGTACCTCTCCTGCCAGGCATGCGCTTAACGCAATAACACCCTTGCTGTATAACCTCAAGGTTTCATGGTCTACCCTTGGTTTATAGTAATATCCGTCAACAAAACCGGCAGAACATAGCTTAATAATATTTTTAAACCCATCATAATTTTCTGCAAGCAGGACCAAATGGTATTGATTTTTGTCAAGCTGAGAATCCTTGTCCGTCATTTTTCTTGGTGATATATATGCCTCAAAACCAAGTATTGGTTTTATGCCTGCTTTTTTTGCAGCTTTAAAAAACTCAACAACTCCATACATGCAACCATGATCAGTAATGGCCAATGAAGTCATGTTAAGCTCTTTTGCTTTATCTATTAATTCTCCTATTCTGCAAGCCCCGTCAAGCAAGGAAAATTCAGTATGTACATGTAAGTGCGCAAATTTGTTTTCCATAGTTCTTCCTTCTTAAATAAAATTAAATAAGTCCGTATGCAACTATTCCTATTACACCTGTAGCCAGCATAACCATAATGGGGTCTAATTTATATTTTCTTAAGACAACCACACCAATAATAATTAGGATTATTGACAGAAAATTCAGATCGCTTAAGTTCATATTCATAAGGGTACCCCCTTCTGTTTTGAATACAGCCAGCAAAAGTATCGATAATCCTGCTGAAGCAATTAATGATACGACAGCAGGTCTTAAACCCTTTAATACGCCCTGAATAGTTGATAAATTTTTATATTTAAAATAAAAATAGGATAATATTAAAACTATTATGCAGGATGGCGTTACACAACCGATTGTTGCGACTATAGCACCTGGCAGACCGGCAACCTTTGTTCCTACAAATGTTGAAGCGTTTAAAGCAATCGGGCCGGGAGTCATTTGCGAAATTGTAAGTAAATCTGCGAATTCTTCCATCGTAAGCCATTTGTGTACCTCTAACACCTGATGTTCAATTAATGGTAGTGCTGCATAACCTCCTCCAATGCTAAATAATCCAATTTGGAAAAAGCTAATAAAAATTTCTAACAAAATCATTGTTGTTTTCCTTCTTTATATAAATTGTAATAAAAAACCCCAAAGGCACCGCTTAATATAATTATTAATGCAGCGTTAATATCAAATATAACTGCTGCTATAAAGGTTGTAATCATTACAGCCATTGATATTTTATTTTTGCTTTTAACAATATCTCTTACCATTTTAATTATTACGTCAATTATTACAGCCGCAACCCCTGCTCGCATACCTAACAACAGTGCATTTGCTATTTTGTTTTCTTTAAAAGCAGCATAAAACTTTGCTATAACAGTAATTATTATTAAAGGAGGAAGAATTGTTCCCAAAATTGTAACGAAAGAACCCATTACACCTCCCAAACGGTAACCTACCATTATTGAAGTGTTCACTGCAATCGGGCCCGGGGATGATTGTGATATGGCTACAAGGTTAAGCATTTCCTCTTCGTCAATCCATTTTAGTTCTTCAACAAATCTTTTTCTCATTAAGGGCACTATAACATAACCGCCGCCTATAGTGAACGCGCTTAATGCAAAAGTTATTTTGAATAATGTCCAATAAAATTTAAGATTTTTTTCCATATCAATACATGTCCTTTATACTACTGATTGAAATCAGCTACATCATCGGTGCAAATATTCTTAAAACCGTTCTTGCTATTTTTCTTATTTTAGAAACATTTCTTAACTGATCCAACGATACCTTCTGGCTTATCTTCAGTGCGTTCAAAGTGTTTTCTTTTACCTGCAGTACACTGTCAGAATTATAAAGCCATACTCCACATTCAAAGTGCAAATATAAGCTTCTATAGTCAAGATTTATGGTTCCGACCACTGCATAGGTGTCATCCACCACAAATGTTTTGCCGTGATTAAATCCCGGAGTATACTCATAAATTGATACCCCCGATTCCAACAGCTCCTCGTAATTAGAACGAGTTACTGCAAATGCATACCTTTTGTCAGGTATATGAGGAGTTATTATCCTTACATCCACCCCTCTTTTAGCTGCTAAGGATAGTGCGACCATCATTTTATTATCTGCTATCAAATAAGGTGTTTCTATGTATATATATTTTTGTGCTTGATTAATTAAATTCATATAGACAGCTTCGCTTACATGCTCATCGTCTAATGGACTGTCATCAAAGGGCTGAACAAATCCGCAGCATCCTATTTCACCTTCTGTATCCTTCGGCATAAATAAAGAATAATCTTCCTCTTCTTTTCTTAAATAGCTCCATACGGAAAGAAACATTACCGTTAAGCTCCATACCGCATCGCCTTCTATTTTGATTGCACAGTCTCTCCAATGTCCGAATTTTTCAATTTTATTGATATATTCATCCGCTATGTTTACACCTCCCGTAAATGCAACCTTTCCGTCTATAACCGCAATTTTTCGATGGTCTCTGTTGTTTAAACGGATTGACATGATAGGTATGATGGGATTGAACACACAGCACTTAATTCCCATTGTCTCAAGCTTTTTATTATATCTGAGCGGTAATTTAAACGAGCCGCCAAAATCGTCATATATGACACGTACTTCAACGCCCTGTCTTACCTTATCTATTAGTACATTTAGAATTGTATTCCACATTAAACCTTCTTCTATGATAAAAAACTCTAAAAATATGTACTTTTCAGCTTGCTTCAATTCATCTATCAAGCTTTCAAAGAAGCTTTCCCCAGAAGGGAGTAACTCTGTATAAGAATTATTGTAAACAGGGCACATCGTATATTTTTCAATATATTTCGCCTGATTATATGCAATATTGTTATCCTCAAACAACATTTGAACAGTTTTTTCATTTTGGCTTAAGCACTCCTTCATCTTTTCAGAAATAAGGGTCATGCTTTTTTTCATCCTGCTTGAAAGACCCGCCCCACCGGACATCAGGAAAAATAAACCTCCGAAAATAGGAAACAGCATGATGGGTATGATCCATGCAATTTTATAAGCAGGGTCACTTTTACTGTTTAAAATATAAATGACCACCAAAATACTTATAAGCATAAACAAAAAGTTAAAAATAAAAAGATAATTGCTAAAGCTATCAATTATAACCACGAATGTTAATATTTGGGCTAAAATTGAAAGCACTACAAATGTTACCCTGTTAAATAGTATCCTGAGTATACTTTGCATAAAAAACTCCTGTTAAAAAACAAATCTTTTATATGCTATTGTATCAAAATTTCATATAAATGTAAATAAAGAGCCATAAAAAAAAGACCGCCTGACGACGGTCTCATATTTCTTTAGTTTAATACGTTTTGAAGTATTTTTTCCTTATGAGATTCACCATGTTTTCTGATGAACCATGCATATCCTAAGCATGCTACTGCAGCAAGAATCATTGAAGCCATGTAGCTTGATGGATCTAATCCTAATCTTTCGTCTAACTTCAATCCTATTGGTGCATGGAAAATGAAGCTTAATGTTACGAAGAAGTAGAACATTCCCGGAATTAAAGATACCAAGTAATTCTTTCCCGTAATATACAAGTAAACTGCAATTGTTCCTAAAGCAAATGTAGCAACAAATTGGTTTGTAAATGCAAAGTATCTCCAAAGAATATTAAATCCTTCTGGGCTTGATTTTGCATAATAAAGAACGAATAATGCCGGTACAAAAAGACAAGCTGTAGTTATAATTCTCTTCATAGGAGCTTTTTGGTCAATGTTAAATTGTTCAGAAACCATTAATCTTAATGATCTGAATGCAGTGTCTCCTGAAGTTATAGGAAGAACTATAACACCTACGATAGCGATCATACCGCCTATTGGTCCTAAGAATCCTTTAGAAACCAATCCAACCATCAAAGTTGGAGCTGTAGCTAAATCTGTACCTTTTCCGAATATAACCATTGCACCAGCTGCCCATGCCATAGCTATAAAACCTTCAACCAACATCATGTTAAAGAATGTCATTTTACCTTCTTTTTCACTCTTAACTGTTCTTGAAATTAAAGTAGCTTGTGTTGCGTGGAATCCTGACATGATACCGCAGGCAACAGTAATAAAGAATGTAGGTATAAAAGGAAGTCCGCCCGGATGTTGTTTAAATGGGTTAGTTGCATATGATAAAGCAGTTAAGTTTGCACCGCCATCTATTAATACTCCTATAAATATTCCTATCGCTGACAATATTAAGAATCCGCCAAATATTGGGTAAACTCTACCGATGATAGCATCTATCGGGAATAATGTAGCTATTAAGTAGTATAGGAATATACCGCCGTAAACTATCCAAGTAGTAGGATTATCTACTGCTGCTGCTTGGTTAAGAACTTGAGTAACAATTAAATCTCCAGGTGTATAAACGAATACAACGCCAACTAAGAACATTAATATCCATAAGAAGAAGTTATAAACTTTTATTACATTGTTACCTAAATATTTTCTGATAATTTTTGGCATCTGTGCTCCGCCGTTTCTCATAGATATCATTCCTGAGAAATAATCATGCATAGAACCCGCAAGTATACATCCTATAGGAATAGTGATGAATGCTATAGGTCCGAACAGAATACCTTGAATTGCTCCGAATATAGGGCCTGTACCTGCTATATTTAGCAATTGAATTAATGAATTTTTCCAACTTTTCATTACGACGAAGTCTACTCCGTCAGCTTTAGTAATTGCCGGTGTTTCCCTGTCATCAGGACCGAAAGTTTTTTCACAGAAATTTCCGTAAAAATAACCACCAACAACAAGAACTATAAGTCCGATTAAAAATGTTGTCATGTTTAATTCCTCCTGTCAATTAATAACAACTATGGATATACGGAATTTGAAATTTCAACTAAATGTTAGATAAATAAAAGATAAAATGATAACTAAGGAATACTAACATTATGTTATTAATTTTTAAATGCCTAAACCCATAAATGGATTGTAGCACTTTCGATAAATTTAGTCAAATTATTTTTCATTTTGACAAAATAAAAAATCTCTCTTATGAAATCTATAAGAGAGATTTTTAAATTATATTTTCTTAACTTGATTTAGAAGTATCACTCAGTTCGTCTTTTTTAAATACTATTGAATAACCTTCTTTTGCAAGAATTAATGCCAGTATGAACAATAATACTGGGAATATTACCAAAATGTAGTTTCCTGCTGCTAAGTTTGATTTGATTAAGAATACTAATGCTGTTAATGTAACAACCAACATGAATATCATTGGTATGGTTAGCATATGATAATTCTTTCCTGTTTTCTTTAACCAAACTGCTACTGCTAATAAAGATAATGCTGCCAACAATTGATTTGCTGAACCGAATATAGGCCAAATTTTAGCATATCCGCCTGCTGCAAGGTATCCGCCTATTAAAACAGTAATTGCAGTTGAAACATACATATTTGAGAATATTGGTTTTTTCTCACTTTCAGGATTATCAAAGAATTCCTGGAATATAAATCTGCCAAGGCGAGTTGCAGTATCCAAGCTTGTTAAAGCAAATGCTGAAACTGCTAAAGCAACAAAGGATTTACCTATATCAAAAGGTATACCAAACTTAGCCATAAAAGTACCAACACCACTTGAGAATACATTTACCGGTCCGCCCTTTAATAATTCTGTTAACTCTCCGTTTGATATATATGCTGCTGTAATAAGTGCTACAACTGCCAATACTCCTTCTATAAGCATTGCACCGTATCCAACAGATTTTGTAGATTTTTCATTATCTACTTGTTTAGATGTTGTACCTGAACCAACTAATGAGTGGAAACCTGAAATAGCTCCGCAGGCTACGATTACAAACAGCATTGGGAACATCCATTGTCCGTTAACATCAAATGCTGTCACAGCCGGCAACTGAATAGACGGTCTGTAAACTAATAAACCGATTACTGCTCCAGCTATCATAGCATACAACAAGAAGGAATTTAAATAGTCTCTTGGTTGAAGTAATATCCACACAGGAGCTGTTGAAGCTGCAAAAATATATACCATCAATATAATAATCCATGTATTTACGCTTAAAGAAATAGGGAAAAGATATCCTAAATATACAGCTGCAAACAGCAATACCACGCCAACAACAGTTCCTGCTGCTAAGGATACACCTTTTCTGTATACTAAATAACCAAATATAATTGCCAATACAATAAACATCAAAGAAGATGAAGCTGCTGCCGGAACTGATGCAAAGGTACTTGCAACAATATTAGTAAAAGCTGCAACAACTAATAGTAATGTAAGCCATGCGAAAACTGAGAATAATTGCATTCCTCTTTTTCCCATATTTGTATGTATTACTTCACCTATTGATTTTCCTTTGTGACGAACGGATGCAAATAATGAACCAAAGTCATGAACTCCACCTACAAAAATACTTCCGATAACAATCCATAGAAATACCGGTACCCAACCAAATATCGCTGCCTGAATGGGTCCATTGATTGGTCCTGCTCCGGCTATAGATGCAAAGTGATGTCCTAAAAGCACAGCCGGTTTTGCCGGAACGTAATCAACACCATCATTGATTTCATATGCCGGTGTTTTTCTGCCTGGGTCTACACCCCATTGTTTAGCTAACCAAGCACCATATGTTACATAAGCAATAATAAATACTACAATACTAACAATAACAAGTAGCAATGCGTTCATAATTATTCCTCCTTTTTAATAAAATAAAACGATTGCAAAATTGTTTAGCAATTGGAACTAAAAATTATAGACTTCCTTTACCTCCTTTCCTTTTTTATTAGCTGATATTAAACCTTCATTAAGGGAGACTAATATTAAACGTATATCAGCCCAACCCTTAAATCCAAATGCGAAACCTTTATTATATCTGAATTGCTTTACAGCATTTTTTATATACTCTAAATCTTCTTCTATAATATTTTCTGTTACTATTATTCCTGAAATTGTGCTTGACATGTGCTCGTTAGATGGGTTTACAATAGAATTAACAGATTTTATTAAATTGTCTGTACAATTATGATAAGTATTTTTGTCAAAATCTTTAAAATACTTTAATAGAACATATTCATTATTTTCAAAAGCGTAGGCAACTGCTTTTTTAACCAATATGTATTTTTCGTTTCTAAGGTGATATTTTGCAAACAATTCGTAACTACATCCATTGATAATATGATTTTTTGATATGTCGAAACTGCCTCTTAGTTTATTTTCAATTGCATCAATATACATAGATAGTTCCATAATTTCACCTTTTATCAAAATGTATAATATCTTTATACATAAATATTATCACTGTTTTTGAATAGAGTCAAGCCACTATTTTACATAATTGACATTTGTCGTAAACTTAAATATAATCTATATATAGAATATTTAAAAAATATGGGGGCGTATGATGAAAAATGAAATATTTTTAAAAATTAAAGAGAATATTATGTTGTTTATACAGGGTGCCACCGACTTTAACAGAAAATCAAAAGCGCTTTTAATTAAAGAATCACATAATGAAATGGATGAATTTATGCTACTGTGCTTCGGCGACCTGTTAGGAATACCTATTCCAACAAGTTATTATTCACTTGAGCTGCTTCCTTTAATCGCTGATGATTTAGATGGATGGCATAACAGGATATCAGGAAGGCTAACCATTTGGCAGGAAAAATGGGGAGATTATGGATTTGATGCTTAGGGAGGTTAAATATGATTACATTTATAGGTGGTAAAGGCGGTGTGGGAAAAACAACCTGCAGCGCAGCGTATGCATTGAAGTGTGCTGAAAGTGGGCATAAAACACTAATCGTTTCAACTGACCCTGCTCATTCGACGTCTGATATTTTTGAAACTGAAATCAAAAATGAGATTACTAATATTATGCCTAATTTAGACGCTTTAGAAATAAACTCTGAAAAAGAAAGCAAAGCATACATGGATAATGTGAGATTAAGTCTTAAGAATGTTGTAAGTCCAATTATTGTAGAGCAGATTAACAAGCAAATAGATGCTGCTTCTATTTCACCCGGTACAGAAGAAGCCGCTTTATTTGATAAAATGATAGAAATCATTACGGAGAAAACAAACGATTATGATATAATCATATTTGATACGGCTCCGACAGGACATACCTTAAGACTGCTTTCTTTGCCTGAATTGCTGGGTGCATGGCTTGAAACACTGATTAAAAAAAGAAGCAGATCAATAACGCTTATGACTATGGCTAACCATAACGGTTATGCTGATAAAAAAGAAATAGAAAAAGATGAAGTTATTAAAATATTAAAGACGAGATATGATAAAATAAACAAAGCAAAAGATATAATGCTTGATAACAGCAAGCTTTCTTTTATATTTGTAACAAATGCAGAAAAATTGCCTATAGACGAAACGGTTAAGGCAATAAATATTTTAGAGAAATATAATGTAAGCGTAAACGGAATTATTGTGAATAAAATACTTCCTGACAATATGACCGATGAATTTTGGATTAATAAAAAAGAACAAGAACAAAAATATCTAAATATAATTAAAGAAAATTTCAATAATAAAAAAATCTTCCTGCTTCCTTTACTTGAAGAAGATATGAAATCAAACAATATTCAAATGATTGCCGATAAATTAGAAGAGTATTTTTAATATAACATTTTTTAAAAGAATATTAATTCTATTAAGCTGCCAATTTGCTAAGTGAATAGGTTAATACGTAGCAGCTTAATAGAATTATTATGTTTAATATATATCCGAGTGATAGCTGAAATCCGGGAAATATGGATATTAAAGAACCTAACACAAGTCCTAAAATTGCATAATAAGTAAAGCCATAATGTTTTTTAAACAAAGCAGAAATAAGCTTTGCAAACAACAGAATACTTAACCCGAAACCAATTCCCAAATAAAACATAAACATTATCTGCATGTTTGATATAGCTGATATAACCAATTCATATGAGCCTATATACATTAATATTATTGATGCACTTATCCCCGGTATTATTGTTCCGAAGCCAATAATTAATCCATATATTATAAAATTAATGACTGACGGATTATTTAAATTGTTTATGGTAACAGCACTTTTTTCAAGATATAAGAGAATTAAACTAAAGAAAAATGTCACAAAGAAGGGTATAAGATATTTACGTTTATAACCTCTTTTATTTGCTTCTTTTATAACCGATGGTATTGTTCCTAACATGAGTCCAACAAAAGCATACCTTATTTCAATTTCAAAATTTTTGAACAGGAATTCAATAATCCTGCTGAATAATAAAACTCCTAAAACTCCACCAATGCCAATAGGTATGAAAAATTTAACATTTTCTTTAAATTTATAACTTAAATTAGCAATAAAAAAAGTAATCTTATCATAATAACCAAAAATTACCGCCAAAGCCCCGCCGCTGACACCCGGAGCAATTGCACCTGCACCCATTAACATTCCCTTTAATACCTTTGAAAAAAAATCCATTTTAGTACCTCATTATCGGTTAATCTCTTCCTAATAGTAAATTATATAGAAAAATACTGAATTTATCAATAAAAAATATACTTATTCGCATTTATTTGTTAATTATTTAGTTTAACTGCCTTCTTAAATATTAAATATCCAGCAACAAACATGACTGCTATAAAGGCTACTCCAGTCTTGGAATTACCGCTGATTTGAGTAGTTATCCCCATAAGCATGGTTCCGGTAAATGAAGCTCCCTTTCCGAATATATCATAAAATCCAAAATACTCGCTTGATTTTTCTTTTGGTATAATCTTGGCGAAATATGAACGAGAAAGAGCTTGTATAGCTCCCTGAAACATTGCAACACAAACTGCCAAAAACCAAAACTCCCATGCTTTATCTAATTGTAATGCAAATAAGGTAATAAAGAAATAACCTGCAATGCTGAAGCTTATTAAGCTTGTAGTACTGTATTTTTTAGAAAGCTTTCCAAATATAATTGCAAAAGGAAATGCGACAACCTGTGTCAACAATAATGCAAACAATAAATTATTGTCGCTTATACCAACATCTTTTCCATAGGAGGTAGCCATTTCTATAATAGTATACACCCCGTCTATGTAGAAAAAGAAAGCTAAAAGAAATACAAAAATTTCTTTCTGCTGCTTTATATCCTTAAAAGTTTTTCCAAGTCTAATAAAAGCATTTTTTAGAGCATCCTTTTCAACCTCTACATAATGTATTTGTTTATAATTCTTGTAAAGAGGAATTGTAACTAAAAGCCACCATGCTGCATTTATAATGAATGCGGTTTTAGTGGCAAAATCGGATGTAACATTAAGCTTTTCTGCGGAAAGAATGAATACAAGCGATAGGGTAAAAGGTATACAACTGCCTATATACCCCCATGCATAACCATAAGATGAAAGCATATCCATTCTATCATCTGTGGTTACATCAGAAAGCATTGCATCATAGAATATAATACTTGATGAAACACCTACTTTAGCAATTACAAATACAACCAAGAATAGAATCCATGATAACGGTAATGCCAATGAAGCACAGCCGATTACACCCAACATTAAAAACAACGTGAACAACGGTTTTTTGTAACCCTTTGTATCTGCTAATGTTCCTAAGATAGGTCCTAATATTGCAACAATCAGTGTGGATATTGAAATAGCATATCCCCAGTAAGCTGTTGAATTTGCGGCAGAAATACCCATGGAAGAAGCAATATTTTTGAAATAAATAGGAATTATGGTTGAAACAAGAAGTATAAACGCCGAATTACCAACATCATATAAAACCCAGTATTTTTCTAACTTTGTAAGCTTGCTATCAGTTTTATTCATTTTTCACTCCCGTTATTTATTATTCTCATTGTTATACTATCCTAAAGAATCTTATTATTTATATGATAATCTACTTAATAAAACTTGTCCATAATTTTTGCCTTTAAAAAAAGCGAGCCTCACGTCTCGCCAAACTATTAGTAATTTTCACAATTCAATTCATAGAACCCTTGAGGATAGAAGCATATCGGGCAAACCTCGGGTGCACATTCACTCCATACCAGATTACCGCATCTTAAGCAAACCCATACAGTGCTTACCGGCTTGCAGAATACCTGATTATTTAGAATATTATCCGCTAATGCATTAAACCTGAAATAGTGATGCCTCTCTATTGCTGCAATTCCTTCAAACATATTTGCTATGTCAGTATAACCTTCCTCTCTTGCTACGCGTCCATATTCTAAATACAGGTCGGTTCCTTCATAATTTTCTTCCTCAGCTGCCTGTTGTAAATTTGTAAGTGTATCAGGTATGTTTCCCATCAAAAACCTTGACCAAATTATAGCATGCTCCGTCTCATTTCCGGCTGTAATACCAAAAATATTGCCTATCTGCTGATATCCTTCTCTCCGCGCGTTTTCTTCATAAATTCTATAGCTTGTGCTAAAAGTCAATTCTCTTCGCAGTGCATCCTGTAAGTTTTGGTATGTCTGACTATTTATAAATTCAATATTATTAACCATATGTTCACACCCTCTATATAATAAGTATATTTTATATTATATTATGTAGTACTTAAAATAAGGTGTGAAAATTACCCGTCATTCAACGTTTTAAAAAATCATCCGAAATTTCTGTTGAAGTATGAGTTAATACCGTCTTGGGCATTTAAATTATTATAATATTCATGTATTATTTCAACTGCTTTAATTATTGCTTTTTCATATAAATCATATAGATTTTTATTTAATTCATCGCACTGATGATTTGACTCATAGTTCATTATGAGTCCTCTCATTTTTTTATAATTGCCTGACAGCTTTAAGCCGGCGAAAATTATATATCGTTTTATTATCCATGGTGCAACAAGCAAATTTAAATTGAATTTCATTGACTTTAATGCTCTTAATATATTTTCACTTGAAATGCCTTCAAAAAAACGTGAAATTATCCGTGCACTATATTCACTTGGAATTATATGAGAAGCAGGCTTGAATGAAACAGGTTTCTTGTTATGTTTAAGCATAATAAATCTGTCAAATTCCGTTTCAATTTCACCATGTGTCAACTCATCATTTTCAAACAACCTGATATATGGATGACAATGGCTGTCTAACATGAAATGACATATAAAACCTAAAATATATGAGCATGAAGCATTAAAATTCTTACTATTTATTATTTCATTTCCTGCATTTTCAAAAAATGTATTTGCTGTATGCTCATGAAGGTCGTGTCCTGTCTTGCTTATCAGATTCGGCTTTAACGGTTGATAATAAAATAAAATATCCGGACCGTGGAGTCCGATATTATACAACTCTATATTTTCATTAATTATCCTTTTTGTTTCATCGTTTAAGTTTTTTAAAACCTCTTGTCCGAAAGTATAATGAGCATAAGTTGTAGGCATACAAACCTCCATTAATTTATTTATTCAACGTTTTTCTTTTCTTTTCTCGCTATAGCCAGCAATAAACCGAGGGCAATCGATAAGAATGCTGAAACCAATACTCTTAATTCCTTAGGAAGCATAAAAACAAAAGTATGGGCAGGAATCCAGAACAATGTACACATTTTAACCCAGCTGAATTCAACCAATGAATGCCAATCAACCTTGTCTACCAAGCTGCTTAACTTAATATTTTTCTTTTTCTCATAAATTGCATCAATATATAAATCTGTAAATCTATGGAATGCCATCATCATTGGTCCAAAGGTTAAATTCATAAATGCACTTCCAAAAAACGCCTGTGCTAATTTTGTACCTTCAAGAGGAAGCATGTTAAGCTTTTGAGCTGTGCCTACCCCTTCCATAACAACAGTAAACACTAAGGAAACCATCATACCGATAAGTCCCCAAACAGCTGCCCTTGCTATAATTCCCCTTGGGATAATGTACTTACCTTTTGCTAATCTTGTTCCTAACAAATCTCCCATTGTTGCAAGTATTCCAAATTTTATAAAACCACTAATATACGGATGTGCTCCTGAAAATTCCATAAACATTTCTCTGCTGAACGGTATCACTAAAATGAATACCCAAACAGACAATGCCGCTAACCATAAAAAGTCACCTTTTTTCATATGTTCTCCTTCTAACGCAGGCGACCCAAATTGCAATTTGGTGTCGGTCGCTTATACTGTAAGTGAAAATTAAATATGTTCAGCGATTCACTGAACATATTTATTATACTTAATTATTAATTAAAAATCAATTATTGTTATAACTAAAATTAATGTGTCCTCCGCCTCGTGCGTCTTGCTTTTTCAATGCTTTTCTATTGATAAAAGTAATTCCTTAATGTGTAAGCCACTGCCATAACCTACCAGACTGCCGTTTGAGCCAATCACTCTGTGACACGGTACTACAATCATAATAGGATTTTTATTGTTTGCTCCTCCAACAGCTCTGGAGCCGTTGGGATCACCTACCTTTTCGGCAATCTGCTTGTAGCTTTTTGTTTCCCCGTAGGGAATTTCGCACAATGCCTTCCATACCTTGTTTTGAAAATTTGTTCCGTTTAACTTAAGAGGAAGATTAAATTCTCTTCTTTTGCCGTCAAAATATTCATACAGCTGTTCTGAAGCACTTTTAATCAATTCTGTTTCACAAATATTGTAATCATCAGTATACTCACCTTCAGCTATTTCAATATTGGTTATTTCGGTGCCATTGTCCATTATCGCAAGCTTTCCAATCGTTGTATCATAGAAAAATATATTTTTCATGATTATCTCCTACACTAAAATTATTTTTATTACGCTATTTTATAACTAAATTATGATATCCCCCGATCCCATAGGCGGTGGGTAATTTTCTTAACTAATATTAATAATATCGGAAAATTCTATATGCACCAACTGATTAATTGTGTCATAATCAATAACCTTTGCGTTGTCATTTTTGTACAAACTATGAATCATATCTTTATTGTCAAGAGGAATTTTAACAGATATGCTTCCTTCATTTAATTTGCTTTCTACGCTGACCTTACCTCCATGAAGTTCAACTATTGCCTTGGCCAATTCAAGTCCTATGCCGCTTCCTTCCGAACCTCTGGACAGTGATTTGTCAGCTTGTCCAAATCTATTAAATATCTTTTCTAAATATTTCGTATCAATTCCAATACCATTGTCCGTTATTGTAATTTCTATATTCGTTTTATTGTCAGTAAATTTAACTAATATATTTCCTTTCAGCTTTGAAAATTTCACAGCATTGGATATAATATTCAGAATTGATTTTCCAAACAATTCAGAATCAATTGTAACATATTTTTCTTCTACATTTGTATCAAATAAAATATTAAGCCCCATTTTCTTTATTTTGGGGGCTATATTTTGAACTACATATTCTACAACCTCTACAAGGTTGACACGTTCAAGATTTAATTTGTATTCGCCGGATTCTATTGTTGTTAAATCCAAAATGTGGTTGATATACTTTGTTAATCTGAAACAGTTGTTTTTAATGAAATTTACATAATTCACCAAATTATCATCGCGGAAATCCTGAGTAGAAATTTCAATCATCTGTGCTGCACCGTATATTATGTTTAAAGGTGTTTTTAATTCATGAGAACAATTAATTAATAACTCATCATTTATGTTAATGTTTTTTTTTACACTATCTTCTTCACTTATCTCATCAAACAAATCTTCTAAAATTTCGCTCCCTTTTAGTTTCATCGGAATTATAATACCATTTTGTCTTTTGTTCTTTACCATCATACAATCAACCCCCTTACTTTTTTATTTGATATAGTTTATTATATACCCATAATATTAAAATTTAATTAACGAAATAAAAAATAATTGAGGTTAGAACACAAACTCTTTAATGCCTGTGTCCTACCTCAATTTATTAAACAATACATTTAATTTTTGCCTTTTCCTCAGTTGTTGATTCGAGTAAATGAGGATCTTCAAAATACTTCTCTAAAAGCTTAAATGATCTGGCAAAATATACTCCGTCACAAATTCTTTCGTCTAAAGTATATCCGATTTGGCAGCATTTTTTTACAACCACCTGATCATTAACAACCATAGGAAGCTTTACCGTTTTTCCTAAAGCAACAAAAATTCCTGTTGTGCCAAAATCGTAAAGGTGGTGATATATATAATTAGTATCTATTGATTTTAAATAGGTAAAAAACAAAGTTGTATGAAACGGACTTGCCTTAATTACTCTTTCAGGCAATAGATTTAATTGATCCATACTCTTTATAATTTTAACTAATAATTTTTTTACTATTCCCGGCATTGACATAACCATTGCCGCAAGCTTATCTGAATCAGTATTGCTTTTATAAGGCTTTGCTTCAGCTATTATTCTATCTATAATCTCAGATACCTCAAATATATTTTCCTTACCTGTAAATTCAAATTTTACGGTTGTTTCTTCGCCTTCATCACGCAGAGATCGCTTGATAGCCATTGAAACACAAATGTTGTTTCGTTCGTATATTTGACTGTTCATAATAAAGCGATTTAATTGAGGTCTCTTTGCTATTAACCTTACATATGCCGCTATAAAAATATGCAAATAACTTAACTTATATCCTTGTTTCTTTTTCTCTAAAATATAACGATCAATGGAATCTGCACAAACAACCTGCTTAGAAAAGTTCTGTGCGTCGCTGCGCTTTTCCATGATATAAGGAATAATTTTTACAAATGGTTCCAATGATTTTACTAATTTTCCGTCACATCGTTTCATAATGCCTCCTATGGAAAACACTTCTTAAAACATTATAGCATAATTATTAATTAAAATCCCTGTTTTTCTAACCAATTTGTTAATTTTTTTTTACAAATGTCTTTACTGTTATCTAATCTCCTTTTAACAAAAAAACTCTAAAAAATAATTTTCAAGAGTTTCTGTTTTTATATAATTTTCGAAATTCGGAAGGAGTACTTCCGAAATTTCGCTTAAAGTGACAAAATCATGACCACTACACAGCCGGTGGTCATGATTAACGTTAAACAATTTATCAATATATGTATTTACATTGCTATTCTGCTACATAGCCAACAGATGTATCAATTCCAATTTGATTTAACTCTCCGTCCCAAACAACAGCAAAATCAAACACTTCACCTACATCTCTCAGCTTGAAGTAATTATTTCCTCCAATTGTATACGCCTGAAGTTCAATTTCTTCTCCATCTAAATAGATTGTTGACTGATTAGTTATTGCTTGTACAGATTCTGTTCCGTCTGATACACCAAACTCTCCTCCAACAGGTGTATACGCTTCGCCGGAAACAAGGTTAATGGCATTTTTCTCTGCGTCCCAAGTCACTTCGAATTGTTTTTCTGAGCCGGTTACAGCCATAGCCAAATCTCTCAGTTTAAAATAATTGTACCCGTCGATATTATATGCTTCAAATGAAACATCCTCTCCGTCTACAACAACCTTAGATGCTGTAGGTACAGCAATTGCTTCCTCAACCGGTATATCAACAGTAGTGTCAGGAGTTTCAGTAGATTCTTCCGCCTCTACAAATACAAAATAAATATTATTAAAAACATTAATTACTTCTCCATTTGTATCCATAACAGAAAAATCAAAAACAAATACATTGTCTGAAACCAATTCTTCGAAATCTTCATACAATGACGGTCTATATGCAACACTGCCATCTTCTAATTCGTAGAAAAGGTCACCTATTTGTCCATAGAATGTTCCGGGAAATGAAGCTATTATTGATGCATCTTCATTGGTTGTTTGTATTTCAAAAAAAGTATACGTACCTAAGCTGTCCTTAACAGGTTTTTCAGCAACGACTGCCTTAATAACTTCTCCGTCTACCTCAACTTCTCTTATATCAATAAAGTTAGGTACAACAATTTTATAACCGCTGTCAGCATCTACTAAACTGATTGTTTCTGTCTGAGCTGCATAGACCGGAACCATCATAAGTCCCATAATTAACATAATTGATAATAAAAACTTGTGACATGATTTAATATACATATTATTTCCTCCAATTCAAATATAATCAATATCATAGCATAATGATGCAATATTTGCAATATATTGTAAAAATTTTGTATAATCTTAATTAAAATCCCTTTTCTTCGAGAAACTTCGCGAATTTACTTTCAGAAAATATTTCATTGGTTATAAACTTACCGTCATAGAAAAAGCTGTATGTTGTAAACGGAGCCGAAGCATTTTGTGCCTGCTCTCTTGATTCTATCTTTACCGTCTTAATGCTCTTACCTTTTGATTTGGCTGTCTCAGCTATTAACGGAACGTATTTATCAGTATGAGGGCACTGATTTGTATAATATAAAACCATACCATCCTCATCAATCGAACCACTTTTACAACAATCTTTGAATTTTGGCTCTATTGCATTTTCTTTCAGCGGAAGATACATAAGCTCATAATAAGGAGCAGCTGTATCACAAATCCTAAACCCCTTATATTTCAGATACTTCGGATCTGATAAAAATGGCATCTTTTTAGAAGAGGAAAGAATAACAAGCCCTTGTTTATTCTGAAGCTTAGCATCATTAATACATTCTTCCAACAGTTTATTCGCATATCCCTGACCTTTAAACTGTCCTGAAACCCAAAAGCAGTTTATAAAAATATAACCCTCTGCTACAATGGGGCACCAAGCATTTTCGGCAGGAATATATTCAATAAAAACCTTACCTTTTGCGTCAAGTCGTTTAAAAACAAGTCCATTTTCAAATTGCTCTTTCATCCAATTTTTCTTGGATGATACACACGATTCTCCTTTTTTGTCCGAAATTGCACAGCATATATGCTCCTTATCAATGTTGCTGCTATCGATATTAATGATATTCATGATTTACACCTTCCCTCAAAATAGTATTATACCATATTTTTGTAATTATAAATATCAGGTTTATCCTTCTTCCTGTGCTTGCGATCCGAACAGGGATTGAAGGCGTCTTGCCAGCACTCCCTGTTTTTATGTCTTCAAATGAAATCCATAATTATTCTTTATAAATGTATATTTAAATATATCTTTTTACCGAATAAAATTAGTTACATTACCCCGTTCAGTCTCCGGCATTTTCACACCATTTGCTTTTCCTGCTTCAATGCACTTCAAAAGCCAAGCCATGTTTCTTCCAAGGTTCCGCATGGTCTGCATACCTTCCAAGTCCTTCTTCACTTCTTCTGGTGTCATGCCATGAACCATATTCCAATAGGTTGAACAGGGCATGGGCATTTGATTAATTGTAAAATATTTGTTCAATACATCCAGGGCAGCTGTGGTACCGCCTCTGCGGGCAGCTGCTACAGCTGCTCCGGGTTTGTGAGCAAATATATCTCTCTGAGAAAAGAACATTCTGTCTAACACAGATTGTATCTGACCGCTTGGATGAGCGTAATATACCGGTGTGCCAAAGATAAAGCCGTCCGCTTCTTTTGATTTCGCAAGCCATTCGCTTACCACATCATCATTGAAAATACACGGTTTTTTGCATTCGCATTTACGACAGCCGATACAATCTCTTACCGGTTTTGCCCCAATCTGCAAAATCTCCGTTTCAATCCCTTCGTGTTCCAAGGCTGAAGCAACCTCTTGTAAAGCGGTATATGTACAACCTTTTGAACGCGGGCTTCCGTTAAATAATAATACACGCATAGTAATCCTCCTCCTTTTTTACCTGCTGTTTCTATTTTACCAATAAAGATCTAAAATTACAAATATAACTCATAATTAGATATGCTTTAAAGGTTAATGGGTTTCTCTTTTTCTAATAGATATTGACAAAATGACTTACAAGTCATATAATATGACCCATAAGTCATTTTTATTGTACAGGAGGATGAAAGCATTGCCAAAAAGAACCTTTAACCGTCTTGACGACGAAAAAAAAGAAAGAATCATGCGTGCGACCATTGAAGAATTCCAATCGTGCGGATTCGAAAGAGCGAAAATCGGAAATATTGCCCAAAACGCAGGAGTTGCTAAAGGAAGCATATATCAATATTTCGATGACAAAAAGGAACTGTTTTTATATTCCGTCACATGGTCGCTGGAATATTTTATGAAGGTTATCGACAGACAAACTCCATTGAAGGACATGGACGTCTATGATTATTTTCTTTCCGGAAGTCGCGAACGCTTTGAACTGATAAAACGAGAACCACTGCTTGTCTCATTTTCCATGGATATCTTCACGGGCAAATTCGGTAATCTTGCTCAGGAAGCAAACAAGGAATTATATCGGATTGGTGAAGAATACGAGCTAAGGTTGATTGAAAACGGTAAAATAAAAGGAACTATTAGAAATGACATAGACAACAAAACTCTTTTACTGTTTTTTCAAGGTGTTACAGAAAAATTCAGCGTTGAAATTATAGCAAAAGCAAAAAGTTTTAATTACGACCCTACGGATGAACAATATTGTGAAATGGAAAATTTGCTGAAAAGCATGGTTACATTATTAAAACAAGGAATGGAGGTAATTTAAGAATGTTTATTACAGTTAAAAACCTGAAAAAAAGCTATCAAGCAGGTGAAAACAAAAACGAGGTACTAAAAGAAGTAGACCTTACTCTTGAAAAAGGAGAGATCGGGGTTATTCTCGGTCCGTCCGGTTCGGGAAAATCTACACTGATGAACATCATAGGCGGCATTGACCGAGCTGACAGCGGCAATATCTTTATGGACGGTCTGGAAATTACTGCTCTTGATGACGACAAACTGACGGATTATCGTAGGAATTCGGTCGGTTTTGTCTTTCAGTTTTATAATTTAGTTCCAAATCTTACTGTAGCGGAAAACATCGAGGTGGTTTCCAACATATCAAAATCTGCACTTAATATGGATACGGTATTGAAGGCGGTTGGCTTAGAAAGCAAAAAAAGAAGCTTTCCAAGACAGCTTTCCGGAGGAGAGCAGCAACGTGTTTCTATCGCCCGTGCGATCGTAAAGAATCCAAAGCTTCTATTGTGTGACGAGCCGACCGGAGCACTGGATTACGAAACGTCCCGAGGTGTACTTTCCCTTTTGCAAAAAATTAACCGCGACTTTGGAACGACAATCCTTATGATTACCCACAACACAGCTATCGGAGATATGGCAAACAAAATTTATAAGCTGCGCAGCGGAGAGATTGTTGAAACTATACATCATGATGAAACGATCGCAGCAGAAAGGATTGAATGGTAATGACTCTATATAAAAAAGTAATTCGTTCCATGCTGGAGCACAAAGCACGATACATCGGTTCCATGCTTTTGCTCACAATCAGCAGCATGATGTTCGTAATGACGAACAATACATCTGTCAATTTGGAAAACACGTTTACTTCATTTTCTCAGCAAAACCTTTTATCTGATGCAGAATTTTCTATCGATACTGAATTTGATATTAGCTCATTTAGCGAGAAATTTGCTGCTAAAATTGAACTTGGCGGTACTGCGGATTGTGAGGTAGAACCCGGTCAAAAGCTTCGGATATTTTCTTCAATGAATTCAGTCAATATTCCTGCCGTTCAGGAGGGGAATTTACCCGGTGCTTCAGAAATAATGCTTGACCGTCTGTTTGCCAAAACAAACGACTACGAAATTGGCGACACAATCACTGTGGCAGGCAGGGATTTCACAGTTTCAGGCTATGTTCTTTTGCCAAATTTTATCTATGTAGTTGAATCAAAGGAAGTAATGATGAACGATCCCAACACATTCGGTGTGGGTGTCGTCGACAAAGCAGATTTCAATACCTTGCCCGATCACAATCAGGTTTATGCCATTCGTTTTGACGAAAGAGAGAATATTAAATCTCAGGAAACGGCAGTAAAAAACTCATTGCGTGCACAAGGCATGCAAATAACAAACTGGCAGAGCACCAACAAGAAGATTAATGTATCCTATATCCCTATGGAGGTCAGTGTATTATCCGCCGTTAGTGCAGCTGTGCCGCTTGTGATGCTTTTGCTTACCTGTGTTTTGCTTGGAATGCTAATGTGGCGAATGATTAAGAGCGAATCCGTCCTTATAGGTACATTTTATGCTCATGGCTGTCGAAGACAGGATTTACGTATCCATTACTTGATGTTTCCTCTGTTTGTATCCATTATCGGCTCAGTAACAGGCTCCATAATAGGTCTGTTTCTGATGAATGTTATGTTTAATTTTATGCTTACAGCTTTTCCTATGCCGGTTTATGAAACTATATATAATAATTGGCTGATTGTTTTTGCAATTTTGACTCCAATTATAGTTCTTTGCGGTGTCACATGGGGTATTGTAGGCAAAATATTAAAAGTGTCTCCGGCAACCCTCATGAAAGGCGGAGAATCAAAAAATGAGACAAATTTTATTGAGCGTAATCTACGTCTTGACCGACTTAAATTCAACGCAAAATTTCAAATAAGGGAACAGGTTCGCAGCTTATCCAGAAGTTTCTTTCTGCTGTTTGGCGTTGCTGTCGCGACAATGCTCATATTATATGGCTTTACAATGAAAAGCTCTGTTGACTATATGCTCACCAAGGGCATAGAAGAAATGTATAATCTTAAGTATGAGTACGTTTTTAAATCGGAAAAAACCGGAAATCCGCCGGCGGGAACCGAACAGTTTGGTGCGGCATATGTGAGCCTGATAGACAATGACGACACAAGTTTTTATGTTACCGGCGTTCTGCCCGACACGGAAAGGATCAGATTGAAAGATATATCCGGACAACCGCTTAAACCGGAGCAAAACACTATTACCGTCCCACTGGCTCAAAAGCTGAATGCTAATGCGGGTGATACCGTGATGGTATTCGATACGGAAACAGGAAAGGAACATAGTTTTATAATTGAGCAGGTTGCAGATACCTATGCAGGTGAATTTCTTTTTATGCCGCTTGACCAATTCAACTCTGAATTCGGACTGCCTGAGGATGCTTACATCGGTATCTGGAGTGACGAACCGATGACCTTTTCTCAAATGGAAATTCAGAGTACAAAATCTATTGAGGCAATCGTTGCGGGCTTCGGCAGCTTGATTAACCAAATGGGTCCCATGATTTACGGACTGATTTTCTCTGCCTTTATCGTAGGTCTGATTATTATATATATTGTGACCGGATTGGTAGTTGATGAGAGCCGAGCAAGTATATCGCTTATGAAGGTGTTCGGATACAGAAGGAAGGAAATCAATAAATTGATATTGGGCAGCAATACACTTATCGTTGTAATAGGTTATCTAATCGGAATCCCCGCTTTACTGGGAACCGTAGAAGCACTTTATCGATCTCTTACCGAAAGCCTTCAAATCGTACTGCCGGTTAAACTTAATATCTGGTATATAGTATTGGGCTTTATTATAGTGATGATAACATATGAATTTGCAAAACTGATGTGCAGAAAAAAAATATCTCGTATCCCGATGGACGAAGCATTGAAGGCGGGAATGGAATAAAAAGAATTTATCAGGGATTTGCAGGAAAATAAATGTACACTTTCAGGGTCTTCCAATAGTAGTAATAGGATTGGAAGACCCTTTATCTTAGTTCGAATACACCTACATCTTCACTTGTATCGGAAGAGGTTATTTTTAATTTAGTTATTTCTGCCGTAAATGGCGTAAAACTTTCCCAAAGAATTGAAAGCAATTTTTCTCCCTGCCCCGGATCAACCGAAGCAATTGTCATATGCGGAGTCCACTCTTGTTGCTTAAGCGAATATAGACATCCTTTGTCCGTACAGCAGTTATCGAATTTTTCACGTATGTTTGAATGGAGTTCCATTAAGCTATGGCTGGAGCAAGGAGCTAAAAAGCAAAATGGTGCATCTGAAAAAAACCCGAAATGATTAAAATAAATCTTAAGTTTTTTTTGCTGTGCTGCGACCTCACCAATCCATTTAAGCAAACTCTCTTCATCAAGTTCTGTATAAATACCAAAAGTTATATGAGGCTCGTATGCATCAATAGAGATACCTTCCGCCTTTAATCTTTCTTTTATCAGGAACACCTCTTGGTTAGCTTGGCTGTCGAATGTACCCATCACACATAGAGTCCGTAACTGATTCAAAGTATTCCTCCTTTCTTAACAGGTCTGTTTCATACACTGTTTTTCATCATGTGCTTTACATTTACGGTATTATATCATGATTGTGTAAATTACTCAATGCAAAACTGATTGATGTATACCCTCAGTACTTCAGCAGTAAAATCACCATATATCTTTTTAAGATTCGTGACACTTACAATGCCCATGATGTGTATTCTCCTTTCCCTGCATACAACCTTTATCCTCAGGTTTGCACACTTCTCTTTGAATTGCCGCCAATTCCTCAAATTCAGAAGCAAGAGCTCGCAGTTGTTTACGGTCTACATCGTAATGCATGAAATATCCACGTTTTTCTCCAAAAAGCAAACCTGCTTCACGCAATACCTTTAAGTGCTGAGAAATGGCTGCCTCAGTTAGTTCGAGGCGGCGTGCTAAAGCGCCTACGCATAATTATGCTGCAGAGCAGCTTCACTATTCTCAGCCTTGTATCGTCAGCGATTGCCTTCAATAACGCTGCGGTGTTTTCCTTACCTCAGTCTCATCAGTTATTTTTTAACCGATACTTCGGCTATTAAATCTCCATAATCCGATACCTGAAAGCGTCGCTGCAATAAAAGTCAACACAATCAACGGCACGATTGGAAGCTCATGGATCGGGATAATGTAATGGGCATAGGCGAAGGGCGTCCATTGCATCGCGGACCATCCGACTATTCCGACCTCCCAGAGCATCTCGATGAAGATAAACACGCCCAATATAAGCCAATTGAGAACAGAAGCGATACGTGGCAGCCAGCCGTACAGCAAAGCAGCGATACCGATAAATGTCCATACGGAAGGAATTTTCGAAAGGCTCATACCTAACACGCGGGGCAGATGACTGAACTCTCCCGAAGCAATGCTCCATCCCAGTCCGGAAGCCAAGCCGAGGGCGAAAAGTATCAGCACGCTGCCTGCGAAGGCAACCGTCAAATAGCTTCCCATCCATTTAATCCGGCTCACGGGTCTTGAGAGTACTATTTCGGCATAATGCTCCTTTTCTTCCTGCCGCAAACGTTGTACCGATGTGACGGCAAAGACAGATAGCCCGCCCATCAGTCCCAGAATGTAGATTAGAATGGCAATGAAGCCTTCCTGATTACCTAACTTTACTATAGCAGATGCCCAAGAAGCATCCATATGGGCGAACGTGGAGCTGATGGCTTCAGATACATTAGGCGTACCCATACCCATGATTCCTCCAAGCCATGCCATGCCGATTGCCCATGCCAGAATGCTGCATTTTTGCTGCCGCCATGCCATGGCCAGGGGAGAGCTGAAACGAGGAGATGCACCAGCCGAACCTTCGTTTTGTGGGATAAACCCGGCACCCATGTCACGGCGAGCAAGCAGCATGTAGGAGAGCATCACCGGCAATGCAGAGAGCATGATAAAAACCAGCAATTTCCACGCATGATTTCCCACATAGGGACCGGTGATACGGAACCATGCCTCAGGTGCAAGCCAAGCCCAGCCGGTGTAGCCGCCACCCATATTATTAAGAACCATGGCAACCATGGTTAACATATATACACCAAATACGCACCCTCTTGCGCTGCCGCTATGCTCAAAAATCTGTGCGACTAATCCGCCGATCCCGGCAAAGATACATCCGGAAGCAGCAAGGGTCAGTCCTGCCAGCAGGGAACCATTTCCCGCAAAGCCGTTGCCCATCAATACCGCGACAGTCAATAATCCGGCCAGCAGGCTTCCCCCGCAGGAAAGAATCAGGGCTGCCGACAAATTGGCGTACCTTCCTACCGGTCTTCCAAGAATCAATTCATTTCTTCCCGACGCTTCCTCTGTACGGGTATGCCGAATCATAACAAACGCCGCTCCGAACATAACTGCTACGGAAGCCTGCAGCAGACCACGCCACAGAATGGCACCTTCTATGCTTAACGGTACAATAGGTCCAAGAATAGCAGAAGTAAGGGGGCTTGCGGACAGCTCAGCGATAAACACCCGCCAATCCGGCATCGCTTTCACGAAGGACAGCTGCGACATAATAAGAAATATGGGAAGCAATGTCCATATAGGGAGCACTATCCTGTCTCTTCGCAGATAAAGCTTAAGCAGCTTACCTGTACCGACAAAATGATTTTGTTTCATGTCAGTTCAACTCCTTTCCCTCAAACTTATCTCCGTAGTGACGCATGAACAGTTCTTCAAGAGTAGGAGGTTCTGCCATAAGCGACTTGATACCCATTGGTGCAAGCGCATCCATAACAGCTTCCATTGCATTGGCATCAACAGAAAAGCGCCACTTCTCATCCTTTCGCGATACATCGTGAATCCCTTGCAGCTGATTCAGGTTTACATACTTGGCAAGCTCCACGGTCACGGTTGTACGTGTCAAATGTCGCAGTTCTTCAAGGGTGCCGGACTCAACAATTTTTCCCTGACGAATAATCCCCACCCTGTCACAGAGCGCTTCTACCTCTGCAAGAATATGGCTGGACAGAAAGACGGTTTTTCCCTGCTTCTTTACTTCGGCAATACAGTCCTGGAAAACCTGTTCCATTAACGGATCAAGACCGCTGGTAGGCTCATCCAAAATCATCAGCTCCGCATCGGAAAGAAAAGCAGATACCAGCGCCACCTTCTGACGGTTTCCTTTAGAATAGCTTCGGCATTTTTTCTTTGGATCAAGCTGAAATCTGTCCAGCAGTTCCTTGCGGCGAGAGGGATTGATTTTTCCCTGCAACCCGCCTAAGAAATCAATCACCTCACCGCCGGTTAGATTTGGCCACAAGGTCACATCTCCCGATACATAGACGAGCCGTTGATGAAGAGCAACGGCATCCTGCCAAGGGTCACCGCCCAGCAGTCTTGCCTCTCCGTCATTTTTACGCAGCATCCCTAAAAGAATCCGGATGGTTGTGGATTTTCCTGATCCGTTGGGACCGATAAATCCATACACCTCGCCTTGCTTTACAGTCAAATCAACTCCCCGTAAAGCTTGCTGCCTGCCGTAAGACTTAGTAAGTTTTCTTGTTTCAATTACATTCATCATAATAACCTCCAAATTATTTATAATAGGCTTTTCGCAACTCGTTAAGATATCCGTCAAACTCAGTACGGATTTTTTCAGAATCATACTCCAGAATATCCGCATTCTTAAATTGCTCCAGTATTTGCTCTGCGTATCCGCCTACCGCCCAGAAAATCAATTGCTTTGCTTTTTCTATATCCAAATCGCTGCGGAAACGTGATACATCTATATCACCATAAAATCGTTCAAAACTGCTTGCTTCCATCAGTTTACGCCTTTTTTCCAAATCGCCCTTCACCACTTCGGAATCGGTAAAAACCGCAACCCTTATAAAATCAAAAATCCACGGATATTTTTGCATTACCTGCATTTTAAGCAGGCAAGTTTGCCGCAGCCGTTCGAAAATATCCTTTTCATGCAGATTAATCCGGTCAAAATATACTCTCTCCAAAGTGTCTATGCAATAGTCGTAAAGAAATAGAAAGAAATCCTTTTTATTATTGACATAGTGGAACATTAAAGGTTTTGATATGCCGGATTCCCTGGCAATTACATTGGTTGAAGCGTCATCAAATCCTTTTTTTGCAAATTCTTTGAGCGCTGCATTTAAGACAGCATTCCGCCTTTCAGACTCTAAACTCATAAATTTTGAAAACATGGTAATTCCCTTCTTCATAATTTTTATAATCTTTTAACCAACAGATTCATTTTCCTGTTAGGTCAACATTATTATACATCTTTTTATCTAACAGGTCAATAGATGTTAGCAAATTTTTTTTAGTATAACTGATTGCATATAATAATTTATGTTAGGTTTAGAGCCAAAATAATGTCTTCTGTAAGCCCTGTTAATTAATGACCTGCATTAGGAATACTTTTAATCTCTGCATTGGGAACAAGTGTCTTATAACGCTCTGCTGTCTCAAACGAATACTAAAATGCAAATTATTACAGTTGCAAAATTTTACAAAAAATCCGAACTCTATTATAAATTTTTCATATAATAAATATTGAAAGACACTAAAATAGAAATGAGAGGAGTAATTATATGGAACTTAATGAATTTGCTGCTAATTATCCTGAATTATATGCAATGTTAGATGAAGATGTCAGATATTATGTAGTAGAAAACAATATGACCGGTGAGGAGTCTCTTCGTGCTTGGGACAATATGGTTGATAATATTGTAAATAAATATGAGCAGGGGAATTATTTCGGGTACAATACGGAGGAAGTCTTACCTCAACAAATACCCTTCGATGGCTTTAGGGGCAGAGATTTCGACTTCAGATTCCGCCGACGTCGTCGCCGTTTTCGCGACTTTAATATAAGAGATATAATCAGGCTTTTATTTTTAAGACAATTATTTGACAGAAGACGCCGGTTTTTTTAAAATAAATAAGAGGTAATATAATAAAAGAGCACCTTTCTGTTATATCTATTTGTTTGAACACTATATACGGCAAGGTGTTCTTTTGTTAAGGGTGCAAATTTGATTTCACACAACAAATCCTGCAATTAGAACAAATAAAACAATCAATGGTGCTGGGATTTTTTTTATGAATAACAGTATCACCGTAATGAGGATAACAAGAATATTGTCTGCTGCAAATTCGCTCTTTTGCATCAGAATTATTGCAGCTACGGTGATTAGTCCACCGGCAACGGCACCTGTGATTTGGGTTAGTACGCTCCCGCCACGAGCCGTCATTCCGCCTGCATAAGCACTGAAGCTAAACATTGGTCCCGGTAATCCTTGTATAAGACCAAAGCCGGTTAAAAACTCTTGATTTGTCATATACTGATTCACTTCTACTAACTCGCTGTACATAAGAGGCACTACTACCTGCCCTCCACCAATAACCAAGTAGCCATAGCGGTAAAAACTTTCAAACAAATGCAGAATTTTATTATCCCATATTAGAGTAAGAAGGAGGCTTCCTATTGCAAAGATACCAAAGGCAATCAAATATCTCCAAGGAGGGTTTATTTTTACACGATTCCAAAGATTCTTCTCTTTTGAAGTAATAATACTCACTAATCCACCTGAAATTAAAACTAAGGGATAAATCCAAGGCTCTCTAATAATGTAAGTGATTATTCCTCCTATCAGCAATAACAATAAAGTGATTTTGTCTGTTACTACCTTGCGTCCAATGCGATATGCCGCTACAATTATGAATCCCACAGCCATTGGCCCAACATAACGAAGTGTGTCCTGAGATATATTCATACTACCTAAAAATTGGCTTAAAAATGAAAGCAATGTCATCACTGTAGTCACTGGTAAAGCCCATACCAGCATAGTCAGAAATGCCAACAGTGGTCCTCCGATTTTATGTCCAATGGCTACGATTGTTTGTGTGCTGCTTGGACCGGGTAAAATCCCAGTTAAAGCTATAAGTTCAATTAGCTCTTCTTCAGTTAAATAGCTTTTCTTAATAACCAATTGGTCTGTAAAAACACCGTAATGTGCTTCAGGACCCCCATAAGCTCCCAAAGAGCATATGAATACATCTTTTAGGAATGTTCTCCATCGTACTTTATTATTATTTCCGGAATTCTCTCTTGTTTTCATAAAAAATTATCCTTTCATCTTCAGATTACCGTCTAAGTCTGCAGATATAATAAACTGCTTTCTTATCTGAAATCATAATATTTTCTCCTTTCCGATAATTATAGCTGCATCTCAAATTCAAGTTCCGTCAAATCTTCTCGCCACGAATTGTTTTTCTTTTCTGCAACCTTTATAAATCCGGCTTTGGTATACATGGCAATAGCCGTTTCAAGATCGTTGGTCGTATCAAGGAAAACAAACTTGAAGCCCTTCTCACGGCAGTAAGAAAGTGCGCAGTTCAACAGACGTTTTCCAAGACCAATGCCGCGATAATTGGGATGCAGCAGAAACCATCGAAGCTGCGCCCTATCACCGTGCCCCACGACACCGATACAGCCGATGACTTCACCATAATACTCCGCCAGCCACAATCTGTCACAATTGGGGTTATAATTTAACAAAAATTCACAAAAAGATTGTGCGACATATCCCTCAAAGGCTATCGAGTAATTGTATTCCTGCTTGTAAATCAAGCCGTGTAAATAAGTGATGTAACCTGCGTCTCCGGCTCTGACATCATGGCGTATTGTGATATCTTCGAACTTGATTCGCTTACCCTCAGTCAATATATTTTCGATGGATGTCATATTCCTGACAAGCCGGGATTGCTCCTCCTCCGTCAACGGATGAATAAGGTTAAATATTTGTTCGTCGGAACATGCATTCAGCTCGTTCATTTTTTCTTTGCCAATCTGCGTTACATACAAGAAATACGCACGTGCATCTTCGGGAGTGCGACGTTTTTCTATCATACCGTATTTCTCAAACTTCTTAAGAATGCGGCTTAAGTATCCAGCGTCCATACAAAGAATTTCTGATAGCTTTTTGGATGTACATTTCTCGATCTTTTCTATCTCATGAAGCACCCTAACCTCGGACAATGAAAAGGTGCTTTCGAGAATGTGCTGGTCTAACAAGCCGAGTACATTCGTATAAAAGCGATTAAAACTTCTTATGGTGCCAATTTCATTTTTCAATTTATTATTCATTCTGAAAACCTCCTTTGTTTGCATTATAGTAAAAACACTTGCTTTTGTCAATTTTTTTATTTGACAAAAGCAAGTGTTTGCTTTGAATATTTTAGAAATTTATTAATCTTTGTTTCTAACTGCTATTAAAATAATCTTCACTGCAAAATTTATTATAAGTATATGTTATAAATAAGCCATTTACTCACAAAATTAATGCTAAGGAATATTATAGTCTATATTCTTTATTATAAGAGGAGGGTAAATGTGTATTACTATAATAAGTACCTCAATGATGAAATAGAAGAAAGCATTGGTTGTGGTACATGTAAAAGCGATAGTCATTTAATAAACGATATAATTAATGTTATAATTAAAGAAGCTCAATTATATAAATTTTATCAAAGTTTAAATGATTTAACTCAAAATTTTAAATATAAACGAATTATATCTAACATTCAAAAAGATGAATTAAAACATTTTAAATGGGCTAACATGTTGATTTCAAAGATGGGAGGAGAAAAAACTCAAATACCTGAAGGCGAAATACCAACAGACTTTAAATGTGGGTTGAAAATAGCTATAAAAAACAAGCTTGAAATGTCTACATATTATAGAAACATTGCTAAGAGAGCAACTAATATAAGCATTTTTATTTATTTCACTCATATGGCTTACGAAGAACATCGTCATAAGTCTTGTTTAGAGTATATGTTATATGATTTAAAATAAATAGAAAATCATAAGCAGATTTTACGTGTACAAGGCCGCAATTCTTTTTACTGCGACCTCAACTTAAGATGGATATAAAGACTTATTCTATTCAGTGACCGCCTTAAGCGCCTCGCTCATAGAAACTTCGTTCACCTTCTTTGCACATATCAGCTTATTAAGCTGATATGTCAGCATGATGAGCACAAAGCAGACAAGCAATGCATCCGGAACAGATCGGTCGAATCAATGCTTTTCCGCTTGTCACAACTTCTTCGACAGTGGATGGATGGGCTAAATATTCATCATTACAAAGCTCGTAAATCTTTTCCGGTGTATCGTCTGCTTGCTTCAAAGAAGCTGCTTAAAATAATAACGAGCGAAAGTATAATGTATAGCGGGTTTAAGCCGTTTGCCGATACGCTTACTACTTCAAAATATCTTATCGGTGTCAAAAAATTCAAGAAATTCATTGTGCCAACGTAATCAAGCGCAAAGTTAATCACATAAAACACCATGACAGCAGCCATTGTAAGCAGACTTGCAGATTTATAATTTTTTGCCATGCTTGAAATTAGCAGCCCTATCGCGAACAGAACAATTTGCGTGATAAACATTCCAATGGTTGTAATAATATGCGTGCCGACGATGCTCATATCACCCAGCGGAAGAATTATGCACAAGTAGGACATTATCCCTACAGTAAGCGAGAATATTGCGAGGTTTGTGAAGGCAGCCCAAATTTTCGCCCGAACAATACCGGAACGCTTATATGGTTTTGAAAACAAAAATTCGCTTGTGCCGAATTTCTCTTCTCTCGCAACCGCGAACACTCCCAAAAAGCCCGCAAAGAAATATGCAAGCAAGTTAGACCAAAACACCATGCATTGATAAGCACCCAAGGCGGTATCGACCGGGGCTCCGTTCATTCCAAACAATACTAACACTATTTTGGGAAAACTGTCTGCCAATTCCGCTATATCAGCCAACGCGTCTTTAAGCACAACAAACTCTATCGCGGCGAACCCTGTGAGCATAATGATCAGAGAAAGCCAAATAATAAGCATTTTTCGTGTTAGCCTTAGTTCTTTCAGAAATATCGCTTTCATATTTTCAACCTCCAAACACAATATCTTTTTTGAGGAATTTTTTATAGCTGATTAACAGCAATCCTACGCCAAGCACAACATACCACACCACAAAATTCCACTCATAAAATCCCGTTTCAGCTATATCTATGGGACTAAAAAATGCAAATGGGGTAAAATATCCCAATATCGGCAGATTTATCTTTTTAGACACTGTACTCAGGCAAAACAGCACAAGCATAACGCATGAAGATATAAGAACAGGCGTGCGTACATTCGAGAAGAATGTTCCCGCTACTGTGCCGAAAACTACGAACATTAACTCTACCAATATTAGCGTTTTCGCAATTAATATGAAAGACCACCAATCAATACTTATATCTTTAATCGTCAATAACGCTACAGCCGCCCCTATTATATAAGCAGCTCCCACAATCAAGCTATCAACCACACAAGCGAAAAACTTTCCCCAAAAAACTTTACCTCGCGAATGCGGTTTGGTCAGCAAAAATTCCGCTGATTTGCTTGTATATTCCTTTGTGTGCGATGAAAAGGCTATGCTCATTCCGTGAATCGCCGCCGCCGTCATAGCAAAGCTGCCCAAAAAGCTAAGCATACCAAGCGGAGTAGTCATGAACGAGGCACTTACGCCCAAAACCTCAAGCAAAGGATTGTTTTGCATCGCATCAATCATTGTTATATCTCCACTTGAAGAAAAACCAATATAAACAGGGAGCATCAGAAAGATTAGCCCTCCCATAGATAACGCCCATATAATGATATTTTTCTTTAATTGTTTCAGCTCGTATTTAAAAATAGTCATTTTGAACCTCCTTCTACTTGTAATAGTGCATGAAAATTTCTTCCAAGGTCGGTTCCTCAATAAAAACATCGTAAACATTCAAAGCAGACATTTTTTTCAAAACATCAGCAACATTTCCCATATACATAAACGTTGCGCTTTTTCCTTCCAGCTTGTAGTTTGTTACGCCCTGCATATCAAAATGTCCGTCCGGTATCACATCCGCCTCCACGCTAATCTTTTTATGACTATTCGCGTGCAATTCGCTGATTTTTTTAATGCCGATAATCTTACCGTTTTTAACAATAGCCACGCGGTCGCAGATTTTTTGCACCTCAGACAGAACGTGAGATGAAAAGAAAATAGTCGCGCCCTTTGCGTTTTCTTCTTTCAAAATATCGAAAAACTCTTGCTGAACAAGGGGATCTAAACCACTTGTGGGTTCATCTAATATGATAAGTTTGGGCGAATGAAGAAGCGCGCACACAATACCAACTTTCTTTTTGTTACCCAAAGACAAATCCGCGATTTTGCGCGATAAGTCCAAATTCAGACGTTTGGACAGCTCCGCTATTTTGTCATCACAGTTTTTGCCATATAAATCAGCCGCATACCCCACAAGTTCACGAACCGTCATGTTGTCATAGTAAGCTGTTTCACCGGGCAGATATCCCACGTCTTTCGCTATTTCCGCCGCTTCTTTGATACAATCCTTGCCAAAGATTGACGCGCTCCCGGATGTTGGATGTATCAGGGCAAGCAATGTACGAATAGTCGTAGATTTTCCGGCTCCGTTTGGCCCGATAAATCCAAGAACCTCACCTTGTTCAACATTAAAGCTGATGTCCTCTATCCCTCGCTGACTTCCATAAAATTTTGTTAGATTTTTAAGTTCAATTACGCTCATAATCCCATTCCTTTCTTTAAAAGTTCCAACAGTCGTTCAAATTGTTTATCTCGACCCCGTAGGCCTTGACCCTGCATATTATTGTTCCTCCTTTTTATAAAAACAACGTTTCATTATATCAAAATATCCTTCCCATTCATCAAGCACTTCCAAGCCGGCATCTTCAATGGAATTAACCTGATTCCTTTGTTGTTCGGCAAAACTTAGCAAGGTCCAGTTAATTATATTAATCATTTTTTCTCGGTCAATATCTTCACGGAACTTTGTCCAATCTATATTTTGATAGCCTCTGTCCAAACCGCTTCCGATGAGATGTTTACGGGTTTTATTTATTTCGGATTTCACTTCATCGGCATCCTCGCTGGCTACAGCCTTTAGAAAATCAAATGCTTGAGGAAACTTTTTGTAAATTTTGAATTTAACTGATCCGAATTGTCTAATTCTTTCAAAAAAATCTCTTTCATTCAAATCTACTTCATCATAGATTTGATCAATCACCTCAACAACATAATCGAGCAGGAATAAATATAATTCCTTTTTACTGCTAAAATAATTGAATAAGGAACCTTTGGCTATATTCGCTTCCTTAATAATCTCATTTGTAGATGCCCTATCATATCCAATTCGTGCAAATTCCTTAATAGCCGCATTAATAATGCGTTCTCGTTTCTCCTGTTCTAAATTATTAAATTTCAAATACATGATAGCTTCCCACATTTCTTTCTTAATATTAATATTTCCTGTAAATAACCAAATGACCACTTCGGTCGTTTACTATTATATAACAAATGACCAAAGTGGTCAAGTTTTTTTTGCGTCTCGTGGTCCCATGACCTTACAGATGGAGTGACTTGTTGTTCTTTCTCTGGCATTGAGGGTTCTTAGAGCAGAAGATAACTTTCAGAGAGAAAAAGATATGCATTGTTTCGTTTGCCATTTCGGTTTCCTCTATTCTTTTTCACCACATCAGGCAATAAAAAAGAAGCTATGCTTCTCAAAAGAAAAACATAGCCTCATGTGCTTCTGCCTGACTGCAGATTTAAAAATTGTTTTGGGGTTATAAACAAAGTCATAGAGACTTTTCATCCTAATTGGGCAAAGCAACTGCATTCCGCACTGTTACAATATTTCTATATAACCTTCTGTTCCATTTACTCGAATTTTCTGTCCATCCCTTATTAGTTTAGTGGCATTTTCAACTCCCACCACCGCAGGGATACCGTACTCTCGAGTCACAACTGCACCATGGGTCATTAATCCCCCTACCTCTGTCACAAGTCCTTTGATAGATACAAACAATGGTGTCCAGCTTGGATCGGTAAATGATGTTACTAAAATATCGCCCTCCTCTATATTTGCTTCTTCCAACTTCAACACAACTCTTGCTGTTCCTTCAATGATGCCCGACGAAACCGGAACCCCAACCAAAGCACCTTCAGGTATATTTTCTGTATTGTATTCTCCAGAGATTACTTCACCCTCAGATGTCATTACTCTTGGAGGTGTCAGTTTCTCATATATTTCATATGCTTTTTTTCTCTTGGCAATGATACTGTAATCTAACTTTTGCGTCTGAACAACATTCCTAAATTCCTCGAAGGATAGATAATAAATGTCCTCTGTCTCTTCAATAAGTTCCTTTTTCAGTAATATATAAGCCTCGTTCAAAAGGGAATTTTTATAAATTTGAAAACGCCTTATAAAAGAGTACTTAGGGTACTCCCTGAAACCAATAACATTTCTTAAAACACTAATCATTTTCTTTGTCTTTTTTACTTTAGACTTTCCTCCAGGCAATTGTTCCAGACGGCTTAATAGCTCTTGTTCCTTTGCCAATGCTTCCAGGCGCCCTTGTTCAAATTTGTCAGCACTTGAGGTTTGCCCGACGCTTTTTATGTTGCTGAGAATCATAGGAATGATAGCCGTTGGTTTTTCACTCCAACGTGTCTTCGTTATATCTATCTCTCCCGGGCAACGCATACCATACTTTTCAAGAAATACCTTTATGGCTACGCCAACCGCTTTTCCGCCTTCTAATTTTGATAGATCGTCAAAAAAAGTCACATCTGATGCATGCTTCAAGTATTCGATTACAGCCGGATATTGCCTGGTGACATCAGCTACGTCTAAAAGTGCAAACCCCATTTCAGTAGTAACATTGTTTTCTGCAGATTTAGAAAGTATATCCACTGCACCTTTTTCTCCTAACCATTTTTCCATTTTTTTATTGATCCAGCTTGATACGAGACCTCCAACTACCATCATTTTCATGTTTTCAGGTCCTGTCAGTACAGTTTTCAACTCCCTTGTATCTTGTAAAATGAATTCAAACAGCTGATCTCCTGACAATGTCTTGATCCTTTGCTCCATATCATCTATTAATTTTTCATTGTAGGAAATTATATCTTTAATTTCTTTAGCTTCATTTTTCTTATACACCTTAATCGCCGGCATAATCCATGATAACGCCCCTGAACTTGTACTGATGGAACCCTTGCCTTTTGGAAGCCCTTTAATAAATTCTTTACGTTTCATTAAGTTAACCAGAGCATTCTTCATCAGTATGTCAGCATTGCCGGTACTGGAAATCAAAACCTTTCTTCCAATAGGCGAAGACAGATCATATGTCCCATCTATATAAAGCCTCCCGCCGGCCGGCTTTAAATTTTGCCCGAACCAGAATGACAGCATTTGACAAAATGACATTCCCAAAGGTTTAATGTCTTCAGTCATCATCTGTAAATGTCCTAAAGAGGCATACACACGGTTCTCTGAACCTTCTGCTTCCGGTATTGGATATAATGTCGTGATAGGCCGGCTTTGAACAATATGGAACCTTCCTTCAAACAAGCACCACTCAATATCTTGAGGGTGGGCAAAGTACAACTCAATACGTCTTCCTATTCCTTCAAGCTGTAAAATCTGTTCATCAGTCAAAGTTTGTGCCTTTTGTTTTTCCTGTTCAATTTTTCTTTCTTCTGTCCCTCCTTGATTCAAAGGACTAATTGCTAATTTTTTTGCAGAAATCTTCTTGTCGACGATCCTGCCTTCTCGAACCTTGTAATTATCCGCATTTACCAGACCTGACACTAAGGCTTCCCCAAGACCATAGCTTGCATCGATAGAAAGTACTTTCCGGTTGAAGGTTACAGGGTCCGCTGTGAACATAATTCCCGAAGCTTCAGGAAAAATCATTCTTTGAATCACCACAGATAAATATACCTTACGGTGGTCGAATCCATTTTGTATTCGATAAATTACAGCACGATCTGTAAATAAAGACGCCCAACACTTCCTGATATGATACAGGATGGAATCTATGCCTGCTACATTCAAGTAGGTATCCTGCTGCCCGGCAAATGATGCAAGTGGTAAATCCTCCGCTGTAGCACTTGAACGCACAGCATAGGCATCCTCTTTTCCAAACTTAGTTATATATCTGATAATTTCCGACTTAATTTCTTCATTGATTTCTTTCTCTTCAATAACTTTACGAATCTTCCTGCTGATCTCCTCAATTTTCTCTCTGTCTCTTGCTTGCAGCAATGATAATTGTTCTATAAGTGTGTTAAACTGTTCATTGTACTCCACTGCTTTTTTATAAGCTTCTGTTGTGATGCAAAATCCTTCGGGTACCATTATCTCTTCAATTTTAGACAATTCCCCCAAATTTAATCCTTTCCCTCCCACAACCATAAGTTTTGTTTTATCAATCTCATCAAAACTAAGCACATAAGAGTTCATACAAATTCCTCCTCGCCTTAACATAAAATTATGAAATAATTATAGTATATATTTCATGATACATCTTCATATTAATATTGTCAATACATTTATGAAATATTCCCTTGATATATTTCATAAATTTTGTTACACTGATAGTGAGGTGAATTATATGAATGGATTTGAAATCCGAAGAGAAAACAAAATGAAAGATATCTTAAATGCTGCTCTTCAACTTTTTTCAATGCGTGGTATTAAAAATGTCAGTATTGCTCAAATTGCAAAAAGTGCAAATGTATCTCAAGTGAGTATATATAACTTTTTTCAAAGTAAAGAAAATTTAGCAAGACAGGCTTTCTATAAAATGATGGATGATATAATGAGTGACGGGGAAGATTTAATTGAATGTAATCTCTCTTTTAAGGAAAAGGTCAATAAGATGCATTTTATTTCCAGTGAAGCCAGCGATAAATTTAGTAAAATTTTTAATCAAATTGAGTTTATTAATGATCCGCTGATTAAGAAATTTCTTGATGAGTATGGAGAAAATAAAACCATCCCTTTATTTATGAAACTAATAAAGCAAGGTAAATTAGAGGGGGATCTCGACAGTGATATTTCTTCTGAATCAATTTTAATTTACATTCATGCTATAAATAAAGCACTGCAGTCTAATTTAAGCATTAAAATAAAAAGCGATTTAGGTAAATTGTTTTTTTATGGCTTGTTTGGATCGGGTAATTAATAAATCACACTTAACGGACTTGAATAAAAAATCGGGCAAAAAAAACACTTTTTATGCCCGATTTTTACTCATTTTTGCTTAAAACCACTACATATGGTGATCAAAGCTTTTTCATAGTCCACATAATCATATCTACAGACATTTTTACGAACTTTTATCACTTTTATTTGATAACAATTTATCCAAATATATGGATTTAAACTGTTTACTAGCCATCATCTGCTTTAAAGGTGGTAATTTAAGAATAACTCCAAGTACTGCCGCCATCGCACGATGATTGGCAAATGCCTGATTATCAAATATGAGATTTTGGAGGGTTCCTTTTTCGATTGCTTGTAGTACAAATCTATGGGTACTGTTCACCGGAGTAATGACTTGAACCTCTCTTCGCACTAATTCAATGGTATTTTTAGGACAACTCCGCACACATATGCCACAACCAAGGCATACCTCATTATCTACTTGAGCTACCGCCTTACCCTCTTTGTTGTTTTGCGTAGAAATTGCTAATACCGGACATACCTTTTCACATTTACCACATCCTACGCATTCTTTCGAAATCTTAGGTAAATAATTTGTAGTAGCCACCGGCTGCATCGGGCTAAATTTTCTTGCTGCTTGCAAGGCTTCACAACAACAACCGCAGCAATTGCAAATAAATGCCGGGTCTTCACGAACATTTTCACCAATCTGCACCAGATTTGCTGCATAGGAACGTTCTAATACATCCATTGCCTCTTTCTTATCAATCAGCCTCGCATGCTGTCCATTTTCTGCAAGAGAACGGGCAACATTTCCAAATGTGAGGCAAACATCCAACGGGGCATTTATTTCACATGGGTGTCCTGCATGTAACATCTTATGTCTGCAATAACAAGTTCCCAGACCTATATGAGTTGCTTCTTCAATAATATGACTTGCTCTTTCATAATCCAAAATATGAATCGTGTTATCATTAGTCAAAACCGGCTCCTGCACATAAACTCGTCCAAGATACGTCTCTGTTGCGAAAAATAAATCCTTAACAAAATCTTCTTCTACATTCATATATTGATAATACAATTCACTTAAATATTTCTGATCAATATCACCTCTTGTGCGCATCAATGCAAATTCAATAAATCCTGCCATTGGCGGCGGCATTACAAATTGGCGTACCCCTTTATAAAATGAATCCACAAGTAACGCCTTCTCACAAAGGTGCTCTAAAAAAGCTTCCGCTTTCACCTCACTGATATTCCAGATCTTTGCTGCTTTTTTTGCAGTAAATGGGCGAACCGGCAACAGCGCGACCAATTCAGCTTCTTTTTCTGTATATAGAACCTGCAAAATTTTATACAAACTGTCTGTTGGCGGAGCCCCTTGCGTAAACCAATTGATTCTTTCTTCTAAATTCTTATAGGCATCTTTGCTTGTAATATGTCCCATGGATACACCTTCCTAATGTAGTTTAGATAAACTTATAACTGTTTTATTATACCATATTTATCCACATAAGTCATCAGAAGCATTAAATTAAATCTGAGACAGCAGTATTTTTACTGCGGTCTCAGATTTAGAATACTAAAAGTTAACAGTAAAATCAATTATCTGCTGGAGTCCGGAATATTATTTTCTTTGCCCGGCAGCATGCTTTAATATCATTTATAGTTTGCTTAAACAATCCCGTAAATTTCTCATCTGTATTAATTACAATCTCTTCAATTTCCGCTTTCATCGACAGGGAATTCTCAGACTTATACTTTCTTGCTTCAGCAATAATGTCCTTAAGTCCTTCTCCAAAAAGTATACTATCATCATCAACCGCCATATCAGTTTCCCAATACAACTTGTGTATAGAAATACTGTTCTCTTTCTGTCTGAAAAATTCCTGATAAATATATTCAGTGATATGAGGAACATAAACAGCGTATAGCTTTAATATATTGAGCATGCAGTAATATAGAGCGTATTGTGCCGATTGCCGCTCTTTATATCCATGTACCTCAGGCTGATATAAACGCTCCTTAACAATTTCAAAATAATAGTCACATAAATCCTTCCAGAAAAAATCATCAATTTCATGTCTGGCCGGCCCTATTTCATACCGGTCAAGCAGCTTTCCTGCATTAATGGCGGTTTGCCTGCATCGCTCAATTATCCACTTGTCTGCAGGCATCAAATCTACATGGGCATTTACGCTGAAGTCATGTAAATGAGATATTGAAAACTTAGATGCATTCCATAGCTTTGTAATAAACCTTTTAGCTATACTTAATTCATCAGCTGAAAAAAACGTATCTGTTCCAAGTTTGGAATTCGCAGCCCAATATCTTATAGCATCTGCAGAATGGTTTTCAATAAGCAATTTGGGTGATAATTCAGAGTTGCTCTTTGATTTGCTGATTTTTTCTCCCTTTTTAGCGAGAACAAAACCGCAAACCATTATATCCCTCCAAGGAATCTCTCCCGTATGGTAAAGACTTTTAACTATTGTATAAAATGCCCATGTGCGTATAATCTCATGAGCCTGTGTTCTCAAGCTCATAGGTAAAATTCTGTCTGAAATGTCATTTTGCTCACCCCATTTTGCATTTATCTGAGGGGTAACTGATGAAGTTGCCCATGTATCAAAGACAGAGCTCTCCGGAATAAACTCGTCACACCCGCAGGAACAGGACTTGTCAGGCCTTGTTTCAAGCGGATTTACAGGCAGCATCTCCTCACCGGCAATTGCAACCTTGCCGCAATTTTTGCAATACCATATGGGAAATGGAACACCAAAGTAACGCTGACGGGATATGCACCAGTCCCACTTAAGATTTTTAACCCATAATAAATACCTGTTTTTCATATGTTCAGGATACCAATTGATTTTATCTGCTGCTTTTAAAAACACTTCCTTATCGGTAAGAATATCGATATACCACTGTTTTGACGGCAAAATCTCGATTTCCTTTCCGCAGCGTTCGTGTACCGCTACAGTATGTTTGATACTTTTTGACTCCAAAAGTAACCCTCTTCCTGAAAGAAGGTCCATAATATGTCTTCTGGCTGCCAGAACCTTCATCCCTCCAATCAAAGGAACACCTTCATCTATTGTACCGTCAGGCAAAATAACTTTCCTGTAAGGCAGTTTATAAAATTCATACCACTCTGCGTCCGTACTGTCGCCAAAGGTTGCGCACATAACAACACCTGTTCCTTTGCTGATATCAGCCTTGTCATCTGCCAATACAGGAATTTCATAGCCATATAAAGGAACTGCGGCATTTTTCCCGATATACCTTTTATATCTGTCATCCTCAGGATTTACAAACAGGCAAACACAGCCATACAACAGCTCCGGTCTTGTTGTGGCAACTGTTAATTCTTCTTCACCTACCTTGAATTTAATATAGTTGAAGTCAGTGTCCTTTTCGATAGTTTCTAATTCTGCCTGAGCTATTGAAGTTTGACATTCGGTACACCATAAAACCGGCGACTCCTTCATATACGCCTTTCCGTCTTTTAAAAGCCTGATGAAGGATTTTTGCGATATTCGCTGAACTATAGGGTTAATGGTTTCATATTGAAGTGACCAGTCAACCGAGAATCCAAGAGATTGCCATAAATCTTTAAATTCCTTTTCATATTTCGCAGAGGTTGTAACACACCTTTTAATAAATTCACTTCTTGGCAAATTTCTTGCAACAATCCCCTCATCCTTTTCAACAAGCCTTTCTGTTGGCAGACCATTGTCATCAAAGCCGAAAGGATAAAAAACATTATAACCCTGCATACGTTTGAAACGCGCTATCATTTCTGCCTGCGTATAAGAGAAAATGTGTCCTATGTGCAGGCTGCCGCTAACGGTAGGCGGTGGTGTATCAATAGAATAGATTTCTTTTTGGCTTTTAAAATCAAAGTCGTAGATAGAATTTTCTTCCCAGAAATTTTGCATTTCTTTTTCTGCTTGTTTAAAATCATAGTTTTTCTGCATGGTAATACCTCCTGAATTTTTCGAACACAAACAAAATCCGCCCTAAGCTTTTACATTTGCTTAGGGCGGATTATATGCGTCCGTGGTACCACCTAAATTCAGATATGAATCTGCGCTCTGCCAGTACGGGATAAAATACATTATCTGATACTGCTTTCCTTTTAACGGTGGAAATTTCCGTTGAAGCCTACTAAGGATATCTTTTCGGTTCACAACTCAAAGGCTACTTCCATACTTCCTTCACGAAGATTTTCACCAACCATCTTCTCTCTCTGCTTCGGGTGAGTACGTACTCCTCCTCATCAACGCCATTTTGTTCGTGTTCGTTTACATTATAATATTTTATTATATTCAATAAGTCAATACTTATATTCTTTTTTTCACCCTTTAATTACTTTTTAGGTTTAACTTTAATTTTCAACAAGCTCATACAACCTTATAGGCATCTTTGCTTGTAATATGTCCCATGGATACACCTTCCTATTAGCAATGAGAAAATTGGTACTTTTATAAACTCTATTTTAAAAACTCTGAATATGCTTTGATCTTAATTGATTGTATGCATGTACTTCTCCGCTTCATACCATGGTACAGTAAAAGAAGTTCCCTTTGCACAAAAAACAGATGTTGATGTATTCTCTGCATCTCTGTCTTTGTCATATCCTATTTTATTTATTACTTCACTTGAATTCTCACATAAGCCATATCCGGCATACATTAAGCTTATGCTTCCTGTGACCTTAGTAAATGATATTAGATCTATACTATAATCCATAAAAGACTCCACGGGTCCTCTTCCTCTTATATAAACATTTCCACAATTAAGAACAGGTGGTTCACAAGTGCCTCTTAATTTTTGTATATCAGACATAATTTTTCCCATGTAAGTTTCTTCAGCATAAATCTCAAAGCTATAAAATGGCTCTAATAAAATAGATTCTGCCTTTTCCAAGCCCTGCCTTATTGCTCTATAGGTAGCTTCTCTAAAGTCACCGCCTTCAGTATGTTTAATATGAGAACGACCATCCGTTAAAATTATTTTTATGTCCATTATTGGAGCACCGATTAACACTCCTTTATGAACTCTTTCAAATACATGATTCTCTATTGTATTTTGATAATTTATAATTAAATTGTCAACATGGCACTGGCTCTCATAAGTGATTCCACTGCCACGTACAGTTGGTTTTAGTCTTAGTTGTACCTCTGCATAATGACGAAGTGGCTCAAAATGCCCATACCCCGTTACCTCTGATAATATAGTTTCTCTATACTCAACCTGTGGTTTTTCAAAACCAACTGATATTCCAAATCTGGATTTCATAACACACTCTAATATCTCGAGCTGAATCCTTCCCATTACGCTGATTAATATATCTTCCGTTTCCTCTCTATAGGTAACTGATAACGCCGGATCTTCAGATTCTAATATTCGCAGTTTTTCCATTAATATTGTTACATCTGTTTTATCTAATATGTTTACCCTGGATTTAAGCGCTGCAGTTAAGTGAAAATCACTGACTTTCTCTATTGTTGTTTCACCTGATATTATCATCGTACCACATACAGGAGATTTAAAACCTACAACGGCAAATACATCTCCGGCTGATACTTCATTTTTATTTTCATACTTTTTACCTTTATAAACCCTTATTTCGTTTACCTTTTCCGAAGATGTGAAGTCGTCTTTTTTGAATGTAAATTCATCTTTAATGCGTAGCTTTCCAGATAAGGCTTTTATAAATGTCAGTCTTATTCCTTTATCTTCATGGCGTATCTTATAAACCTTTCCTACAAAATGATTATCTTCTTTTTCTTGATATTCTGTTTTAGACAGCTTTGAAAATACTTCTAAAAAATTGTCTATTCCAATCCCCTTTAATGCAGATCCTATCATTAAAGGAAAGCAAAGTCTCTTTTTTATAAGATTTATAACAACCTCTGATAAATCTTTTGCACTGTAATCTTCCTGTAAATAAGATACTAAAAAGGTATCGTCTCTGTCCGCTGCAAATTCAGCTGTGTATTGATTAATTATATCATCTGCAGAATTCAGATATAGTATATCACCGGTAAGCTTATTTTTAATGTCATCTATTATTACTTGCAGATTAAAACTATCTATGTCCGTTTTATTAATAAAAATAAAAGCAGGAATATTGTATGAATTCAATAAGTTAAATAATGTTGTAGTGTGAGCTTGAACACCCGAGCTCCCGCTTATTATTAAAATTGCATAATCAAGGGCAGCCATGGATCGTTCAGTCTCTGCCGAAAAATCCATATGTCCGGGTGTATCAATGATATAATAGGTATCATTATTAAATTGAAAAATGCCTTGATCAGAAAAAATTGTAATTCCCCTATTCTGTTCTATTTCATTAGTATCCATGCTTGAAGTTTTATGATCAACTCTTCCGAGATTTCGTATGCTGCCTGTATTATAAAGAAGTTGTTCTGTGAAAGTAGTCTTCCCTGCATCCACATGAGCAAAAATTCCTATTGTTTTTTTCATAATAACCCCTTTTTTCTCTGATAAATATAATTTTACATTATGTTTATAAACAATTCAATTTAATTCTGAAAATATAGTCCCCCTGCATGGTCTTCATGAGTATGTGTCATAAATACTGTTTTAATATCATCAATCTTATAACATCTTTTCTATGTTTCATGTAGTTCTTCTATTGAGCATGAACATAATTAATCATGTATGAATAGTATATTATGTACATCAACGCAAGAAGCCAAATATAGGAGGTTCTATATGAGTTACACTCATCCATATGGTCAGCCACAAGGAATCGCATATCTTAATACTAATAAATTAAGAGAGATATTAATAGCTGAAATTGATGCGATAAACGGCTATGAAGACCACATTGCAAATTCAAACATGGAAGACATCAATGCAGCTTGGGAAAGCATCATGGGAGATGAAAAAAATCACTATGGTATGATTCTTACTTTGCTTCGCAAATATGACCCTGCACAATATCAAGCATATAAAGATCATATAGGCAATAAATTAGGTCCTAAATCACCTATGCAAATATATGCACCAAATTACGAAAAGCAGATTATCTTGAATAACGTAAGAGAAGATATTAAAGGCGAATTTGAAGCTGTTCTCCTATATGAACAGCATTTAGCTACAATACCCTATTCTGATGTCAGATATGTATTGTATACAATAATTAACGATGAAAAGGGGCATGCTGAGCATTTAACACAATTGTTACTAAAATACGATACACAAAAATATAATGAGCTTGAATAAGAAAATATCAATCAGCTGTAATGATATGACGTATTGTTTCTAATGTACGCACAACAGGGAGCCTCTTTCTGCTCCCTGTTGACTTGTTACATAACTTCCGCTTCACTTTTATTTTATAGCCTATATCATATTTGCACAGTACTATAATGGCAGGTGTTATCATAGATGAAGTCCTTCAAAAACTAATCCTCGGAAATTCCGAATAGGAACCCTTCAGTACAGCCTGAATAAACACAACCCTGTCTGCATCTAAATTTGCTTATAATTATTTTACATCAAAAAATCGCTCCCATGTCTTTATGTCTTATCTATTAATTGCAGTTTGTAAGTCAAACTGTATCAGATAATCTTAATCCATTGTATACTCAGGATGATAATGTGAATTTTATACGACAAACCATGACGCATCTAACGGATCAACAGAATAACTTCATTGACCGGTCGTTTTGTCTGCTTTCCGCTGTTGCTTAAAAGCATACATCTGCTTATCAGCTTCATCTTTTACAGTATTTATACTATCACCCTTGTGGAATGGAGCATACCCAACAGAAACAAAAGGAAGTTCCTTTACTTTCTCTCGCTTTACTTCAATCCTGCTGCAGAACTCACTATTCATCATCCCTATATTGTGGGCATCCCAAAGGAGAACGCAAAATTCGTCACCACCTATACGATAGCAAAATCCATGTTTTCCATATACTTCCCATATGCACTCCGCTACACAAATCAGGCATTTATCTCCAATTAAATGGCCATAGGTGTCATTGACATGCTTGAAGTCATCAACATCAAACATAACCAATGTCATGTCTGTATTTAATACGGATGTCTTGCTGATATAGCTCTGATGGCTCAAAAGTCCGGTAAGTCCATCAACCTGGTGCCACAATTCATTGCAATAGGCATAATAGATAACAGACAGCATTGTGACACACAGCCATGTCACATGTACCGATGGATTGATAATCTGTACTGTGGTTCCAATTACCAGAAAAATCAGTAGCGCGTACAATAGCATGTGATTCCTGTTCTGATATTTCGTAGCCATTCTGAATGTTACCAGAAACAAGTATACTATGCCAATCAAGTATATGATAAGGTAGATGTTAAACAGCGGTCCCCTGGAATACACATTATTCGCATCAACGTAAAAAACCAGACCGAATGGTATAGAAACTGCCAAAAACAAATCATATGTTAAAATAGTAAAGAGCGATAGTTTGACTCTTTGTTTGAAGTTGCCAATAGATGCGCCAAACATCAGCGGAACAAGCGGGGTCAAAGCAAATCCCAGATAATTAAAAAGAATGTTCACCCATCGAAATTGTAATGCCGCTCCGTCAGCTACTACTGTGACAACCTCCGCAATGGAGATTAACCCAATAAGCATAAAGGAAATAATGAATCCGTACTTTTGCTTACCTTCCATCAATTCGTTTCGGAGTGCCATAATGCACATCAATGTCAGAATCAGTAAATCTATAATTGTTATATATAAAAAATAGTTATCCATTAGTGTTATTCCTTTGTTTTATCTTTGGCAGTCATATCCGGAATAGACAAAGACAATTGCAAACAGAATGAGCAACTCTTATCATTCACGGAGCTGCCGAGTCTGCTCATAATCTCCGTTAAAGGTTTTTGATGTCAGTCAAGGCTTTTTGAATATCCTTCATCACAAGTGATTGCATACTTTCCTTGTATCTTGTCGGGATGGTACACTGTAATGCGTTATCTATATCCTGTTTCAAATCAGGCTTGTATTTTGCAATTAAGGGCAGCACCTTGATGCACTGCCGAGCTGTAGGTTTATCGTCCACAATATACTTTAGGTATATATCAATTATTTCATCAATTGGCTCTTTTCCAAATATTAGCTTAGTGCAAAATCCTCGGGTAATCTGATTTCTTACTTCTTTTTCAGCGGCATTATAGTCAAAGGAATAAAGCACCGCCTGTCTGTTTCGCTATTTCTGATACTAAATTTTCGCACTTTGGAAAAGAGAATATTAAACAATCAGGGTATTTTTCATATATGCTATTTCCTTTCATAAAATCCGGTTTTATCGGTTGTTAGTTGTTACATGTGATATTGCTGCGGATAGTAAATAACCATACTTAATGTACATATTCCATCGCCGGTATTCTTATAACCATGCGGAATATCAGCTTTAAATCGTATTGAATTACCTGAAGTTACAATAATATTTCTGCTATTTATACTAATACTGACTTCACCTGAAAATACTGTTATAAACTCCTGAGTACCTTGTGGGTGTGCTTCCGCATTTAGATAGCCTTCTTCATCAATCTCAAGCGAATACATTTCAAACCTTCTTGTGCTGTCAAAAGGAAATATGGGATAGTTTCTAAATTTCCCGTCGTCACCCAAAAGAGGCTGTATCCCAGTTTTATCAACAAATTCAATATCAGCTTCCGGTCTGTTCATAAGTTGAGTAAAGGATATCTTAAGTCCATTTGAAATTTTCCATACTGTTGACACGGTAGGATTTACCTCTCCCCTTTCAATCTGTCCGAGCATACTTTTACTGACACCTGAAAGCTTTGCGACATTATCAAGACTTAGTTTTCTTTCTTCGCGAAGTCTTTTTAAATTTTTTCCAATAATAATATTCAATTTATTCAAATTTTTGTCCTCCGATCTATTGACGATATATCGCACGAATGATGCCATTATATTACACATATATAATATATTGGTTTATAAGTATATTATATCGCATAGATTTCAGGAGGTAAATATCTAATGCCAAATTTTTCAGCTTTTTTATCTTATGTCATTATAACAACTTTTACACCGGGCCCAAATAATATTATGTCCATGTCTAATGCAAGCCGATACGGATTTAGAAAAAGTTTACCATTCAACGTCGGTGTTTTTTCGGATTCTTTATAATAATTGCTCTGTGCAGCTTCTTCAGCATAACACTTTTTAATTTTATCCCTTCTATAAAGTCCATAATGACTTATATTGGTATTGCATATATTTTATGGCTGGCATGGAAGACTTATAAAAGCAAGCCTCATAGCATCGACAGAAATGAAAAGTATACAAACACATTTTTTACAGGATTCATTTTGCAGTTTGTTAATCTAAAGGTTATTCTTTACGGGATTACAACAATTTCAACTTTTATTATTCCTTACTATAAATCTGTGTTTATACTCACTATTTTTTCTATAATTCTTGCTTTTATAGGTTTTGTATCTACCTGCTGCTGGTCGCTCTTTGGTTCTATACTGCAAAAATTCTTTGAGAATCACAGTAAGGTTGTCAATACCGTAATGGCACTGCTGCTTGTATATTGCGCTGTTTCCTTGCTTTTTTGATTAATAGTCTTCTGTTAATTGATATAATGAAATCCACATTCATCTTATCGTGATAGATTTGATTTATTTTATATAACTCTATTCTTATTTCAGAGAAGCTTTAACAGGATGCCGTGTGCATAACAATCTTCTTTTGTGAAATGCGTCAATTTTATCCGACAAATCATTTATTAGGGAAATGCTGTGGCAAAGACATAATTGTTGCATAATATAGATTAAAGACAAGCCGTTGATAGCATATATTTTTTCAACGGAAGGGTTCAGGGTATGGAATAACTGATAATGGCATCGGAATTACAGATTAATCATGTACATATTTATCCAACCGACAAACAATCAAAGTTACACGAAAGGTAACTTTTCGCACGTGTGGAACCATGAGTGAACCTTTTTAGACAAGAAAACAAGGTTTTTAGTTGAAAATTACGGATTCTTTATTTTAATCCAATTTAGTATGTTTCGCACTATATTTGTATGAATATAAGTAATTTTCAATCACGCATTTTAAGATTTCTGTTTGTTCCTCTAAAGCTTCATATATCCCAAAACGCATAATAGACTATAGCTTTATAAAGGAGTTTTCTATGCTAAAAGAACTAAAACAAGAAGTTTTGCAAGGCAATACAACTGCCTGCCTCTTGCCCAACCATGGAGTTCTTGCCAGAGGAAAGAACTCCATGGTTGGGCTCACAAAGCCGCCGTATGTTATTTCAAAATTGCTGCTACCCTGCGTTCACAACATTAACGATACTCATTTTTTCAATTTTCTTTGTTGGTGAAATCACGGCAATAAAGGTCGTCAGTATTGCAGCCGAAATTACAACAATCAGAACCGCAAGCGGCGGCTGCCAAGGCTCTCCCCAATTCGATGTAATCAACATTCCAAAAAAGAAGCGGTGTAGAAGCAGCCCTAAAATGCCACCCGTTAGGCTGCCGGAAATGGCGTAAGCAGCAGCCTCGGCTGTTACCATTTTTTTAAGCTGTTTACCTGACATGCCTACCGCACGCATCATTCCATAATTACCTATTCTGCTTGAAACACTTGCATTTACCGTGTTGATAATGTTTATCAGAGCAACAAGTGCAATGACCATTAAAAATCCGTAGACAAATACCGCCATTGCGAAATAACCTGTGCGTACCTCGCTGTTTTGCTGCTGTAAATCCAGAAGTTTCATTTCCGGCGTAATCAGGCTTCTAACTTGCCCGGAAATGTCCTGGCTAACCTGTATATCAATAACCTTGTAGCTATCCACTCCGGTTAAGGCTGTGAAAGTGTTTTCAGAGCAAATGATAATCCATTCCCCATTAGACGAATCAATCGGTACATCGGAAACAATACCCGCAACCTGTACTTCATGCGGTTTCCCGTCGATGTTTAGTGTAATCATATCTCCAATCTGCCAGTTAAATTCCTGTGAATATCCGTAATCAACCAATACACCGCTGCCATTTTGCACATTGTCAATGCTGCCGGAAATAAGTGAATCTTTTGCCCATGCAAATTGAGGTTCATCATAGGAAACCAGTGTAGCCATATTGGTATCCTGCTTGTCATTTGCAGGAATGTCCGTGTAAAACATACGGCCATATATATTCTCAATATGCGGGAGTGCATTTATATCTTGTTTGAGCGAATGGTCGAGCAGAACGGTATCCTTATCCTGTGTTCCCTCAATGGATAAATCCGGCGCATAAGGCTTCAAGGGATTTAACGCATGGTTCATAAAGGTAATTAAGATTGTAAAACACAAAAACAAGACTATGCTGATTGCAAAAGAACCCGCAATCAATACCATGCTTTTTTTATTGGAGAAAGCGTGGCGAACACCCATTGCCGTATCCACATGGAACAGCTTTGTATTGGACGCTTTATTCACGGACTGATTATTCGTTTGATTGATATTTCCCGTTATAGCGGCCTGTGGGGATACCTTTGCGGCGCGCTTCGCGGGGGAATTGGAAGCTATCATTACTACCAAGACCCCTAATATCGTTCCGGCTGCAATCCCAAGCCAGCTTATTTGAAATGTCGGCATTGCAGGAAGATACTGCGAGTTGAGTTTGTTTAAGACGAGCATTGCCGCCCATAATACCACGCACCCGGACAACAGTCCAACGGGGATTGCTTTCGCACAATACCGCAAGCCCTCCAGCCGGATATACCGCTTTACCTGCTTTTTCGTAGCGCCAAGACAACGCAAAAGTCCAAAAAATTGTATTCTCTCCAATATGCTCATGTTGAAGCTGCTTGCAATCATAAAAATACCGGCCATAGCGACAAGAACAAACAGTATTCCGGCCGTAAGATATATTTCCTGCATAGTCGTGTCGTTTGATTGCCCCATTAACCCAAGAAGCATGACGTTTGTGGAAACCTGTTCGTCACCCACGCTATATTTTGACTTAATATCTGCAATCGCTCCATTGATGTTCACACTATCGCCGAATTGAACATAATAATATTCTTTGTATAAATCGGCGGGCAGCGCGCGCATACCCTCTGTTGATAACTGCAAACCGTGAGCGTCCGACCCTTTCAGGGTGGAATAGTCCCCAAAAGTCCCGGTAATCGTATACTGCCGCACTTGACCATCAGGAAAGGTAATTCCTATCGTATCTCCAATGGAAAGGCCGAATTGTTCAAGTCCCTGCCTGTCAAGCAAGGCCTCCTGCGCTGTAACAGGATAATTGCCCTCGGTAACGACCATGTTCATTTGCTCGGCAAGTTCTTTGCTGCTGCTCTGCACAACCAATTCTTTCCCCTGATAGGTTGTTTCATCGGCCAAGCCCAGCCAGCTTGATACGTTCACATCATCACGGCCGCTTATTTCTTCCGCTGTGCTGTCTGATATATCCGTAAATATAGCATGCCAGTTACCATATCGGCGGATAGTTTCCTCTGTTTGGGATTTCAGGCTCATATCAGCCATGCCGAAAATCGCGGTTATCAGCATGACAGACAAGGCGATACAAACCACCGTCAGCCTATTTTTCTTTTTGTGTGCTTTCACATATTCTGGAACAAGACCAAGATAACTATTCATTCAGCGTATCCTCCCAAATCGGTTAATACGCCGTCCGATACTTGCAGTACACGGTCAGCCGTGGAAGCAATACTACGATTATGCGTAATCATGATGATTGTCTGTTGGTAGCGTTTGGACGCTGTTTTCAGAAGCGAAATTACCTCGCCCGAGTTTTGACTGTCTAAATTGCCGGTTGGCTCGTCCGCAAGTATCAACATGGGGCGGGTAATCAGAGCGCGGCCAATCGCCACACGCTGTTGCTGCCCGCCAGATAACTGCCGGGGTAGGTGTCCGCGCCTGTCCTGCAAGGAAAGGACTGTCAATATTTCCTCCACATACCCCTTATCCGGCTTTTTATAGTCGAGCAGTACGGGAAAAGTAATATTCTGCTCAACATTGAGTTCGGGAATAAGGTTATATGCCTGAAAGATAAAGCCTATATTACGACGACGAAAAATAGTAAGTTTTTCATCGTTCATGCGGAATATATCCTTGCCGTCTATCAGAACATTCCCGGACGTAGGCGTATCTAACGCGCCTATCATATTTAAAAGTGTGCTTTTTCCGGAACCCGACTCACCGACAACAGCCACAAATTCCCCTTTGGGAACTGAAAAACTGACATTCTTTAATGCGTTGACTGCAGCTTCCCCTGTACCATAGGTTTTGTTAATAGCATTTACTTCTAATAAATTCATTGTATATCCTCCTCATTTGAAAGGTAGGGTAATACTCTTATCTTACTCTCACATGAATTTCCGCTTACATTTTAGTAAGGTTAAGAAAACTTAAAACAAATATGCTTCCTTTACCCAAAGCACTGTCCACTGTGATATTACCATCATGTGCTTCTACGATTGTTTTTGCAAGCGGCAGTCCAAGGCCGATACCTTGCGTATCTTTTGAAAAGCGGCTGCGGTAAAATCGTTTAAAAATATGGTGTAAATCTTCCGGGTGTATGCCGCTTCCATTGTCCTTTATGGTTATATGCGTGACGGCCAGGAGTTTCTTCCACTCAACCGTAATCTGACTTCCTGCATTCGTATGATCCAGAGCATTTTTTACAATGTTACTGATGGCTTCTGTTATCCAATCTTTGTCACAAAAAAGCTCAATATTATCTGGTCCTGACAAGGTGATGATTTTCTGTTCCTCATTGGCGCGAAATTCAAAATGCTGATAAATATTATTTATCATATTCGCTATGTTTTCAGGTGCCTTTTTTATAACAATAGCCCCTGCGTCTAACTTCGTAATTTTCAAGAGGTTTTGAACGAGTATTTCAATTCTTTCAATCTCTTTTTCTGACTTTACTGCAAATTCTTTCATAGCGGCAATATCTTCTGTTTCGTCCTGTAAAAGTCCGTTGTAGATAGTGAGGGCGGCGAGCGGTGTTTTTAGCTGATGAGAAATATCGGAAATAGTACCTTTCAAAAACTCTTTTACTTTCTGTTCTTTTACTGCATGAGCATTGAGCGCCGTAGCCAATGTGTTTACTGCATGGAAAAGCTTGTACAGGCTGCCTTCCTTGTCGCAATCAATTCGGATATCTGTATTTCCCGAAAGGTATAAATTAATTTGAGATATAGCTTCTTCCATAATCTGATTTTGCTTACGAAAATAGAGAAAGCAAACTCCTAAAATGCACAATGCAGCAAGCAAAGACAGGATTAGCATAGCAAGGTTCACTGTGCCGTAAAACAACCATACAAATAACTGTAACAAAAGGATAAAACCACCCAATATGTACGATATTGTAACAAAGAAATTTTTAATATCCTTATTGGTAAAAATCTTCACCTGCCCACCTCAATTCAATACATTCCATTTATACCCCATGCCTCTGACGGTCAGCAGCATTTGCGGGTCACCCGGATTGTTTTCTATCTTCATTCTCAGCCTGCGAATATATACCGCCAATGTATTATCGTCCACATAGTTACCCTCACCGTCCCAAAGCTTATCCAGAATTTTTTCTTTAGATAGTATGATGTTGGGATTTTGCATGAGCAGACAAAGCAATCGGTACTCGGCTGTTGTCAAATCCAAAAGTTGCCCATCTTTATAGACTTGTCCTTGCAGCAATAAAACTTTTATTCCATTGGATATTATCTCCGTATCCACCTTTCCAAAGTTCTTTACCCTCCGAAGCAAAGCGTTAATTCTCGATATGAGAACACCCAATTTAAAAGGTTTAGTGATATAATCGTCGCCGCCAATATCAAGCCCTGTAACAATATTCATTTCTTCATCTGACGCAGTCAAAAAAATAATCGGCACTTTGGATACCTGACGTACTTTTTGACAAACTTCAAAACCAGAACCATCCGGCAAAGATACGTCCAGAATCAATAAATCGTATTTACCATCTGTCCAAATGGTATTGGCTTCTTTTACAGTTCGGGCGATATTTAATTCAAAACCTTGTCTTTTTAATAAATAGGAAAGCCCATCAATTAGGCTTAAATCATCTTCGAGAAGTAATATTCTATTCATTTATTTTCTCCTTTCTCCGTCCGTCAATGCTTACTCAAGTTATAAGTCTACATTTTTTCGCTTTTTAGATTAAGAAGTTTAGCAGGTTCTTCTTATTATTGTTCAGCACCCGGTGCTCCTTCTATTTTAGGAGCTGGATGCGTCTTAATATACTCAAGTGCATTATAGATTTCTTCTGACGCATCTGCACGTGTAATTTTGCCTTTGGGGTTAAATTTGCCTTCGTCATCCAGCTTAACTACACCATATACAAGCGCACGCTGTATGGCACCGCTGTAGGTAATTGTTAGTTGATCCTCATCTGCAATCTCTGCTGGTATAAGATTGATCATTGGAAGATTAAAATGTCCTTCCATTGCTTTAATTAAGTGGTATGTAAATTCTTCGCGCGTCCATTCCTGATTTGGATCCAGATCCCTTGAAAAATCGAGTCCATTCACTGCAGCAATTATTAGTGCATTTGCATACCAGGCATTGTCGTCTGCCTTTGAAAAATAATCAGTCGCTTTTGGCTCTTTTGCGAATTTTACCAGATCAAGATTCAGTTCAAAGGCATTAACAAAAAGTTGTATGCCTTGCGGCGCTGTGATCTCAGCATTAGGAGCAAACAGGCTGTTACTGACTCCTTTTACATATCCTTTTTCCTGCAGCATAATTATTTTCTCTTTTGCAGCAGTATTCTCCAAGTCTGTAAATGGATTTACTGCCGCATAAGCTTGTGCCGCAAAAGTAAATGTTATTGCGGTAGCAACAGTAAAAGATACAATTTTGGATTTAATATTCATATTCAACACCTCGTATAAATTAATTTGTATGGAATTACACTGCCTTCTAATATGGACGTAAATTATAGCAATTAGTTCCGCGATATTTTACGTATATACAACAAAAGTTGAATGCAAAAGTAAATTCCGATTAATATTTGCTGCCTGTTTGAAGTTATTCTAATAATTCAGGCTTCGGACATATATCATCAGGTTAGATATATGTGAAACCAAGTTTTTCTAAAGCATTCATATTAAATGACTGCATGACCAGCTTCATGGATGTCAGGCCGTGAAGTTTTGGTCTTCTGTTGTGCTTTATTTTGTGTTCTTGAATATATCGCTGATTTGGTAGCGCTAATAAGCTAATATCTCATAGCCGTCATTAGTGACTAAAACCATAACTTCCCATTGGGCTGATGGCATTCCATCTGCCGTATAAATTGTCCAGCCATCATTATCATCTGCAAAAATTTCATCAGCTCCCATGTTAACCATTGGTTCAATCGTAAATACCATGCCCGGGACTAAAAGCATTTCTGTTCCTTTTTTTGAAACATAGCTTACCCACGGTTCCTCATGAAATTGCAAACCAATACCATGTCCGCCTATTTCCTGTACAACCGTATATCCATTACTCATAGCATGTTCATGTACAGCTTGCCCCATATCGCCTAAAAATCCCCACGGCTTTATTTGTGCTAATCCTAATTCAATGCATTCCTTAGCCACATCCACCAGTTTCTTTTTTTCAGGACTTACATTTCCGATACAAAACATTCTTGATGAATCCGAAAAAAATCCATTGTATATTGTAGAAACATCAATATTTATAATATCTCCGTCTTTCAGCAAAACATCGCTTGATGGTATGCCATGGCATACTTGATCATTGATTGATGTACATACGCTTTTAGGAAAACCTTCAAAATTTAGTGTTGCTGGGATTCCACCCAAAGCCACCGTTTTTTCATAAATCAAAAGATCAATTTGTTCTGTTGTCATTCCTATATGCAGCTGTTTAGATATGAAATCTAAAACTGCTATATTGATTTTTCCACTTTCTCTAAGCCCAATAATTTGTTCTTGATTTTTTATGATTTCTCTGGGCGGAATAATACAACCTTGGGTTTTGTACCATGATATCTTTTCATCAAAAGACTCATGACATTTTTTATACTTAATTCCGCTGCCACACCAACAAAAATCATTTCGTCCAATTTTTTTTAACATTAAAAACACTCCTTACATTTACTGAGGAGTGTTCAAATATCTATTTGAGCTTTATCAAATGTTAAGATTTCAGGCAACAATTTACGATATTGAAAGGGTGTATAGCCATAAACACGCACAAAAGCCCTTGTAAATGCTTCATGTGATGAAAACCCATATTGTATAGCAATGTCAATAATTCGATACTTCGTTTTCTGTAGCGCCACCGCTGCCATACTTAATTGCCGCTTCTGAATATAATCTTTGAATGAAACACCGACATATTCGTGGAACTTAGTAGAGCAATAACAAGGTGAATACCCCACAAAATCGGACATTTTTTCTAACGTTGGACATTCTTCTAAATTTTCTTCAACCCAATTTACCATATTTTCAATTGTTTTAATAGACAATCCTGTTCACTCCCTGCCGTTATATTATATCTTCTTTTATATTCGAAACTTGATTACAGTTTCAATTTTTTATCCCTGTCAAATTTTAAGAATATTATAGCTCATTGGAGAGCAAAAAGAAACAGACAAAATTTTTGCAGAAATTTGTCTGTTTCTTTTTGCTTGTGTTATTTGATCAATTTGTATGCGAATTTTATCAAAATATATATGAGCGCTTTTTGCCTTTTATCTTTAAGCTATATCCTGTGAAACTTCTTGCAGCACCGAAAAAGGCAGAGCCACTGTATATACAGAATCTGGCCGTCCTTGTGCAAAGCCGGAAGCTTTGCTTCCTTTAATGCTGTTGAAATCTGTTTTTTTGTCAGAAAGGAATTTTTCCCGAACAAGCCGTGCTTCATGGAATGCTCCGTAAATTTTTTATAGGCAATATAATCTTTTTTCTCAACATCCGGATTTTTTTTATGAGAAAGATGGAGCAGCACCGAATCCACCGAGGGTTTAGGGTGAAAGTCCTCCTTTTTGAAATAATAAATGATTTCCAAATTCCAGTTTGATTTCAGAAGCAAGGACTTGGTATTTTCCCTTGGAACGCCTATAAATCTTTTCGCCGTACCCTTTTCCATTACAAGCCATATTTCGTCAGCCGGATTTGAGGCCTCGGTCAGCTTATCTACAATCCGGGTTGTAATAGAATATGGAATGTTGGAAAAAACCTTATATTTTCCTTTCTTCGGCAGGCTGTACTCTAAAAAGTCACCGTTTATCAGCCTGATATTCTTAATATTTTTCAATTTTTCCGATGATTTTTCAAATAAATTCTTATCAATCTCGACAGAATACAAATATCCGCATTTTTCGCCCAGAACCCGGGTAAGATGGCCCTTTCCCGTTCCGATTTCAATGACAGTATCTTCGCTGTTTATATTGCTTAAATCCGTAATCTTTTCAATCAGACGCCTTTTGGTCATGAAATTTTGTGAAATCCAGTAGACTGCCTGATTTAGTTTATTATAATACGACATAAATCCTCCTACGTTTTTTATTACTTTAAATAGTTAAAGGCAATAAAAAATGCAGGCAAACAGACAGTCTCAGCCTACACATTACATGGATATCAAAAGAACTGATATGAAATACCAGCAAATTAAAAAATGAGTATCTATCCGGAAAAATGAGTACGCTAAAATTCCTGTCCATTTCAGGCCTTTCTTTTTTATTGCCGTACTTATCTTAGTCGAATAGCTGCTGACATTCTCATACCTCCAAAATTATTTGAATTAATTATAGCATCTGTAGAATAACAATGCAAATGCCAAAATTGTACAGACGGATATAGCACATATTCAGCAAGCCATTACTTAGCTTATTGAAATCAACTCAATAAGAGGTAAATATTGGCTTCATTATGCTCTTTGGACTAATTCAAAATTTTTTCTCTCACAGTTTTTATAATTGTATTAGTTAATTTTTTAATATCTTCGTTATTTATACGATAAACTGATGTATCTTTACGAGTAGGTTTCGGATCAGAAGGCAATAAATCAGCAATATGCAAATCTATGAGTGCAATAGGTTCCTTCCCTACTCTTTTTTTTAACTCACCTGCTAGTTTTTGGTTTTCACCATCGGCTCCGCCGCTTATTGAAATGAAAGCATATCTACATTGATTTGTTTTAAGGCGCTTTAAGTATGCGCGAAGTGGTGTCGCCACCTGTCCTATCCATACCGGGCAAAAAGGAGAATCAAATCATAATTCTTTAGTCTGTCGGGTGTTGGTTGTACCTGTGGTGTTCTGTTGAAAATTATATCCAGGACAATGGAACCCATAGTCCTATATTTAGGTTCTTTAATTTTTATGTGCTCCCCTGCAAATTCTTCAGCTATACTGTTGGCTAAAGCTTCGTTGTTACCGGTTAATGAGTAGGAAATAACAGCAATTTTCATGGAAAATCCTCCATTCTAAATATTTTTATTTTCATTCTTATATCTTCTGTTGATCCTGATTATATCCCATCAGATATAATGGTAGATTATTCTTTTTTAGAGCAATCCATCAAGCCTTTCATTGTAAATTCCGCTAAGTATTCTAAAACTTGTGGAAAATATTTGAACCCAATCTCTTCCTTGTGTGTTTCTACATTGACTAAAGCAGAAAAAATAGCCATAATCATCTCAGCTTCAATATCGTTTCTCACTTTCCCTTCAATCTGCCACTTCTCTACTATCTCTATAAAACTGTCATATAGAAAAGCAACACTATCAAACCCGTTTTCTTCACGGAAATCTTGTTCAATTTTATTAAAAACATCTTTGTTATACCATTCCTTTAAGATGGGATTTGAGGTCATACCCTTAATATTCAGATACATAATTTCCTTCATGACATTAATGGGGCTGGCTTCCAAATTAACGGACTCCATGATGTTCTTTTTCAGTTTCACGTTTTCTTCCAAATAAATCTCCATAAACAGTTTATCTTTTGAAGGATAATAGCTATAAAAAGTACCGGTAGCTATACCAGCCATTTTTGTTATTTCAGCAACATTTGTATCTTTAAAACCTTTGGAGCTGAACAACGCTCTTCCACATTTTAGAATATCCGCCTTTTTATTATTCATCAGTTACCTCCCTGTATTTGCAAACATCTCTTTCTATTTATGTTTAACCATCTTACGGCCGCAAAAATCAAAAAAACATCCCATAAACTTTTTTATTGGTCCTATCGAAGTATCATAATAATAATCAGACTCAAACCAACCTTTATCTCTATAATAGTAATAATCAAAGTATCTCACATCAAAGGACTGAATGCTTGTTCTCGTCATTCTGAACAACATCAGTCTAAAGAATGAAGGCGTTGCCGGTGTTGAGCGAATAAGACCTTTATAAAATTTCTCAGAGGATTTCTTGATTTCCTGTTTTAGCTTTTCCTGCTGAAGTTCAGTCATTGGTTCCAGTGTCGACACACAACTACCCTTTGTCACATAAAATCCAAAGTTCGCTCCCATTCTTTCCAGATATTTTAGAATGTCATTTCCGCCAAAAATACCCTGCGTAACAATTGCTGTAAAAGTCTTGCCAAAGAATCTTGGCCTGTGTAATATATAGGCAAACCGGTCAAAAAAGTTCTTCATACGAGCTGATACCTGAAATGCATAATTCGGAGTGGCAAAAATTACGCCGTCCGAATGTTCCATCTTCTCAAGCAGTATATTCCTATCATCTTTTAGGGGACAACATTCTTCTCCCCTATCAAAGCATAGCTTGCAGCCTTGGCAAAATTCCAGATGATACTCACTTAAGAAAACATACTCAAAATCGAATTCATCATATTGCTTAAAATTCTTTTCAAATTCCTGAATTGCCTGATAGGTTGATTTTTTGCGTGCGCTTCCTATAAAAGCAGTTATTTTTTTCATTTAAGGTATCACCTCACAATTATAGAGTATCCACATTACAATATGAATGAATAATTTTTTATTCATTCATATTGTAACATGGATATATATTGCAGTCAATACTTAATATATGTTTAGTTCTACTATGTTTAGTTCCACTATGTTTAAGTATAATTTCTTCTTCACCTAAAGGACTGCAATATGATTTCAGCTAATTATAGATTCTTGAGAATTCAGTCTAATACAACCCGAGAGGAACTTTTTAAAGAAATTTCTCACGGGTTGTAAAATTATGGGCACTCCCCCCGGCAGGTTATCCCGCTAAGCTTTTCGCCTATTCAGTTTGTTGCCCGGTAAGATCATCTACGTCTGGGGCATCCATATTCTCATCCGGGTAATCCATATCCTCGTTCAGCTCACCCGCATCCTCATTCAGCTCATCCATATCCTCGATGGTACGGACGATGTAACAAGCGCGGATTTGGTCATTGCCCTTGGTGTCTACATATACTTCGTAGCAATCTACAACATATGTGCCTGCCGCGTTGTCATTGATAGAGAACATTTCTACAAAAATAATATTTGAACCATCCGAATACAGTTCTGTAACGGTAATGGTCAAATTGTTTGTGTTGCCAATGAGTTTCTCAATGGAAGCAGTTGCGGATGTAGTTTTGTACTGTGCCGTTACCGCCAGGTCTTCGCTTACTTCGGAGAAATCAACATTCCAGCCGATGAAGAACCAGCCTTCTCTTACCGGGTCATCCGGGGATATGGCGGCTTCACTATGAATTACTTTCTGCTCATTCAGCACGGTGCCGTCCCAATCCATGAAGGTTACGCTGTGTATAGGCAACAGCTCTATACTCAGGCTGGATTGATTTCCGGTAGGAATGGTGATGGTTTTACTTACAAAGCCATCTTTCCAGAAGGTCATTTGTTTGGCACCGTTCAAACAGAGGTAGGTGAATTCTCCGGACTCACTTGAGGTTTGGATGCCACCCATTCCATTACTGTTGACATACTGGATTCTTACATCATCCACTGGTTCGCCGGTAGCGGCGTTGATAACCGTACCTGATACGGTATTGCCGCTGCCCGCTGCGACTAAGTCCAGGGTATTGGAGGTAAAGGCATTACGTAAGAACACCCTGGTGGTATCTACCGAGAATGGCCTGGTGCAAGCGCTTATATATCCTGGTCTGCTCACCTCGATGTAATACTGGCCCGGCGCCACATTGCGGATTAGGTCATCGCCGTTGGCAGTGCCTACGCTATTAACCGGGCTGCCAATAGCGTTACCGTCCATGTCTCTCAGCTGGTAGACATGCTCAGTGCTTTTCGTTGCGGTACGGAGATGGACGTCCTGAGTCGTGGTAAGGGTGACGTTCCTGTTGCTTACATTGCCATTGAGCATGAAATTATATCCGCCGCCAACACCATATGTGGCACTGTTGCCTGGGTATACACGATCGCTTGGGTCAATCCCGTACAGCATGCCCAAGTTTAGCTTAAGATTGTCTAAGTGTAATTGGGTGCCGTAGCCATCTGCTTTAACAGCCACCGCGGCGAACGGTTTATCCATACTATCCGTACTGGCCTGGACCGAATAGGTGCCGTCGGCGTTCGTGATAGCTGGCCCGCCCAAGATTCTGTAAGCATTGCCGATGCTCACAATATACACTTCCGCACCGGCCAGCGGTACCGCGCCGGAGCCATCGGAATTAGCACTGCCATAGATGGTGCCGCTAACCGTAAAGGTTTCTCGATCCAGCTTCAGTTTCTCAACAGTGGTATTGGTGGAGACATCGAAAACAGCCGTGCTGCCTTCAACATATTTAGGTTTGTTGGCCCTTAGATAATAGCCGCTGCCCGCAGGCACGCCTTTTATGCTATAGTTGCCGTTCCAATCGGATTTTGTGCTGGCAATCATGATGCCGGCGCTGTTATACAGATCAACCACCGATTCCACACCTATAAAGGTACCGGACACAGGACCGGGGGTGCCACATGTAATTTTGCCACTTAATGTATATGTATGTACAGGCCCCACCGTGACCTTACCGCCGGTGCTCTTGATATCATTGGAGGAGAGGTTATTGCTGTTGTTAGTGTGGAAGGCGGCAAAAGTACCGTCGCCAACTGTACCCACTCCATCGAAGCCGGGATCGCCCGCTACGAGCGTACGGCCGCCGTAGTCGATCAGTTTGACGTCCGCAATAGTACCCTTTATCGTATATTCGCCTGACGCTGCCCCCTCTTTGGTCTTGAATTGCAGACTGAGTATACTATCCTTGTCAACCATTTTGCTGCCGGTGCCCGTAACAACGAGTTTGCCGCCGGCCGCATCAGTAGTATCCACATTGTAGGTGAAGGGAGCGGTACCTGCCGACACATACTCTAAGTTGTCGGCGTCAAATTCAACGCTCATGGTAAAGCCGGATATGCCGCCCGGCACGGCCAGAGGAGTTCCGACACGCGTGGCATTTTCTGGCGTACCTGTGGAGTCATTTCTGGTAGGTCCGCCCAGAGTGGTGAGGTTAAAATCCACATCAAAGCTTTGATTGGCCGTCACAAAATTATCGGAGGCATTCAGCATACCCAGATAAACATGCTTCGCGGCGCTGGTGCCTGCAGGTAAGCCCGTATAAGTGACCGTTACGTTGTCGTAAAAATCATTAGAGGAATTGACCGTAACGGTCAGGCCGATATTGACATCCGTCCAGGAGGCGGTGCCTCCCACGCGCAGGCCATTGTTGCCAGTCATCACTTTAAAGCCGCCCGCGCCATGGCCGGTTTCCCATGTGGGGTTGGCGATATAGCTGACCACCATGCCCTGGCTACTGGCAGCCAATCCTGTATCCTGACCTTTAGGCATACCGTCGGCGCCCAGCGTCTTACGACATTCCAGCGCATAGAAGGTGGGGAAGGATTTGATAGCATTAGTTTCACCGCCCAACCAGGGATTGGTGAACCAGTCGTACCAGTTATAATTTGTTTTATAGGGATTCCAGCCGTTGTTCCAGTTGATGCCAAAGGTGTCGCGGGTACGGAATTCCTTGGGTATCAGCACCATTCTGGTCTCAATGTTAGGGTCATCGATATAGCTGCCGCCATCGCCCGGATAGCTGCCCAGAGCGCGGATGTTGAAGGTCTTGGTCTCACCTGGCAGAATCGTTATAATCTCATCGTCATCGATCCAGCCCATACGGTATTTACGCCAGGCAGGCAGGTCAGGCGAATTCGTGGTCATGCTGCTCATAACGCCCCAGTTGCCAGCACCGCTGCTGGTGCTTTCGCCATTGTTTGTACCCATCCAGCCATAGCTATAGTCGTCAAACAAGCCCATACCGTGGCCAAACTCATGCGCCGTGGTACGGACGGCCGTCCTGGGGGCGCTGGCGGTATAGTTACCGTTCGCGCCTTGGCCCCAAAGACCTTTGACGCCGAAGACGCCTGAGCCGACCACACGGCCGCCCTTGGTCTTCACGCCCGGCTCGTGCCGGAATTGACTGTCGCGCTGCAGCATCGCCTGGTCTTGATATGAAAAAGATGTCTCCATGCCGCCGCCGCCCTGTAAACCGGCGCGGTGACCGAAGGCAGTCATAGGCAGGATAGTGTAAATAAAGTCAATATCCTCGATGTCCAGATCGGATATGTCACGATAGGCCGCGTCGATGCCCGCCTGATGTATCCTGCCGAACTGGCGGTAATCCTCGCAGTCGGCGGGTCCCTGCAAAGTGTATTCCAACATCGGCCCGTCAATATGGAACCAGGGCCACTTATCGTTTTCCGGATCAAGACCCTGCTCAACCGCCAACCGCTCGTTGAGGCATTCTACCTCTACTTTACATCTCCCCATGGACATCGCTTCCACCAGCTCAACCAGCCCTTTGTATTGATTGGAGCCGGTACCGTTCCAAGTGAATTTGTTGTTGAACATTAAGCCATCGGATCCGTAGAAGATGCTGGTATAATAAATGTCCGGGTCGCTTAAGTCATAAACCGAGTTGTTACTGGTAAACACGTTTCTATGAATACCGTAGGGGACGTATACATCCCCGGGCAGATCGTTAAAGTCCGCGGCGATTACGTAAATCTTAATCGTATCCTTATTCACGGGGGCAAACATAGTGCCGCCGCCTGCGAAAAACGGGTCTATCACACCATTGGTCATGACCTCGTTTTTGCCGAACTCCCGAACGGTGACGGCGTTTTCGGTGCAGTATTCCTCAGCGTGAGGCGCATCAACAACGAACTGGCGGGCTATATCGCCGTCTGCCTTGGCGGCAAATAAGTCCGGGAATTTTTCCAGATTATCCTGTAAGCTTTGATTTCCCCCCTGAACGGCAGGTAGGGCAAACGAGGTCTGGAATGTTCCAATAATCATTATAAAAACTAATAATAATGATATTATTTTTTTATACATGTCTTATTCCTCCTAAAAATTAGGTTCATTACGTTAATTTGATGGATTTTAAAAAATCATATCCATTTCTTTATCTTTTTTGACGAGAGTACCACGTTTTGCACTCTCGTCAGATTGAGATTTCGGATAAGGTCGCGTACTCTTTACTCGACAATATAGCAGTCGCGGATCTGAGTGTTACCCTTTGTATTTACATATACTAAATAATCGCCTACTTCGTATGTTCCTTCCGTATTGTCATTAATTGAGAAGGTTTCTGTGTAAACATTTACCATACCATAAGACAATTCTTCTCTAACCGTAATCGTCAGTTCGTTTTTGTTGCCTTCAACCTTTTTAACGATAGCGGCAGGAGTCAATTCGATGCCAACCGGCCTCAAGCTTACTTCTACTTCAGCGTCCATTTCCACCGGCCACTCAAGGCGCAGTCTCACTGTGGCAACACCGGATGCGATTTCTTCGAAGGACCAGAAGGTGAAATATGTCAGCTGGTCGTCTACATAAATTTCGAAGCTGGTCGGCGCGTTGTCCATAGTGATCGGGGTGTCGTAACCGGTAAACTCGAATTCTACCAGGTTAGCACGCACTCCACCGTCAAGGGTGACATTGCTGATCTCGCCTTCCACCGGCGTTACAAGAGCGATAAGCTCGTCAGATCTTTGCGGCCTTTGTACGCCTCCCTGTCTGAAGAACGGATGCTCCTGGCTCTCCGTTGGGGAAGGATCCGCCGGGTTATATGGATGCTGCACAAAGTCGAATATATAACCTGGAGTAGCGGGGTCTTTGACATATTCAAGTCCCCATACGTTCGGGGTATTCCAGGATATCCAGTTGACCAGCGGGTTGTGATATCCGGTATAAGGGTTATCGCGTGCGATTTCGTGGATTGATGAACCCCAGGCGATAAGGTTGTCCTCGTCGCGGCCGTTAGACTTCCAATCCGCAAATTCAGGATATGTTTCTGCCAGAAGCTCCCAGTCCTCAGGTATTACTCTGTAGTCCGGGTCGCCTACGCGAGGCTCTCCGTTTTCGTCGTAATACCACATTCCCAGGTCGCCGTTAAAGAAGCCCCTCTTGAATACTTCAAAATCGTACGGATCATAGCGGAAGAACTCTTCGCGGCTGTTGATCGGCGTCCAGGTGCCGTCATGCACGCCCATGTATTGTTCGCGCATAGCGCCGCCCCAATAGGTAGTACCGGTGGAATACATTTCGGTGCGGGCACCGAGGTAAGCACTGGCGTTGAACTGGTCAAAGTATCTTCTTCCGTTGTTCGCGTGAATCGCGCTGGCATGCGCACTGGCGATGTCCCGGTTGATGTAGTTCGCGTAGCCGCCGGTACCGGTATAACTGTCCCAACCGTGTCCACCTTCATGCAATACGAGGTTTTCGTTTTTGTATCTTGAAAGCATTGTGTCTTTCTTTATGAGCACTTCGTCAGACTGGAAGATATTGCCGCCCCAACCTTCAACGTAAAGGCTCTGATGGAAGCTGCTGTTAATTTGGTTTCTGTGGCTTGGCTGCATTGCCGGATGGTGGCCGTATTGCTCGCCCGCCACAATCTGCATTCCTCCGCCAGCGCGTACCGAGCCATCAATTATTTTTTGTCCGGTGTTACTGTAAGTGATCGGGGTTTTATTCGGCGTGCTGTACGTAGGCTGATGGAACTGGTCTAACTCGCCGCCCATCATGTCGTACGTAACTGTTTCGTTATTTAACATTACGGATTCATACATATGACCGGCGGCCATCATGGTATCCAGCGTCACGACGGAATCGGCGTAGATGTAGAATCCGGTGAGTGCGGTACGGTAAACGCTGCCTACCCAAGGATTGAATTCCGCTTGAACTCTCGGTTTTCCGAGGCTGTTGCCTGCCCAGTCCCTGACGTCGGCGCTGCCTGTGAAGGCTACCTCAACTTTGCCGTTAAGGCCAGCGCCGCGAGTGATAGCGTCTTCTAAGCTAACATATTCGCCTCTTTCAAGCGCGTTTGCCCCGGGCGCCTGGCTATTGGAAATCCAGCCGCCAGCGTCCACTTTGCGTTCGTCAATGTCTCCCTGCGTAAAGCCGGAGAAAGATCTGCCGTATGGCAGGCCATTGTCCAAACGGTTATTGCTGCCGGTTGTCGTCAGGGTAATGGTATCCCACGCGTAACCGCCTATACTGCCTGGGGTGATTTCCCTGCCGTCTATGTAGATGCGCCAGTTGCTCGCAGTTACCGCGTTTCTTATGGTGCTTACCGGGCGGTTAAACTTAACTTCAAGCTGGTTGTTAGAAATAACGTGAGCGTGCTCGATTTTCAGCGGCTCATACTCATGGACGCCGCTGTTTTCGTCGGCATAGTAGTTATCAGGCTGACTGCGCCAGAACCAAGGATGCCTGGTCTTCATGGTGTCGTCCGTGAAACTGCCTGTCTGGCCAGAAGGTCCGGAGAAATAGAGGAATCTGCCGTGTACACCGCACATTACGCGGTATAAAGCGTGGTCATACTCATATAATTCTGCTCGGGTATTTACCGGGAATCTGTCATATTTAAACTCGTCGGATTCGTCAATAAGCTCATGATGAACCATCGCTCCATATATGTAATAATTCGCCAGTCTTTCTTCTTTCGACAGGGTCATATCCATCATAATGGTATCAGGCCACAAGCCTTTCTCCACCGCTTCGTCATAAGCTCTTTCAAGCCAGATGTCGTAACGGTACTCGTCCCATTCGTCAAACTGACCAATCGGGAAAAGCTTGCTGCCCTGCAGTACCCCGAATTCATAGTACAGACGGAAGAAATCCTCGCCGAAATCGAAATAGTCTCTTCTCGGACGGGCTGGAAGCTCGCCTGACACTGCGACTTTATTGCCTTCGGTGTCGATAACGCTGTCATGCCGCATTACTTCGTCGGCGGTAGTTACGATAATAGGCTTATCCATGCTGCCAGATATGCCGACGCGGGTATAAGTGTCGTCGGTTTCGCCGTATTTATAAAGCTCGCGGTAAGCGGGCGCTTCATAAACGGATTGGGTTCCTCCGAGCACATGGAACTGCATTCCGGCTAAATTGGCCGGTATGTTCAGATATTCGGAGCGGCCGACAAAGCTGTTGGTGCCTTCACTCATCTGCTTTGTTACATAGTCAGTATTATATTGCTGATTGGTGTCCGAAAAGCTGTTACTGGTGGAATTGCCTGCGCCGGCGGCTCCCCAGGTATACAACATGCTCATATAGCCCTGGTTAACTTCCTCGTAGAACGCCTTCCAATTAGCGGTTTTTGTTACTTCGTTCACTACGACCGTTACTCTCGCTGCTGCAACGGGACCCAAATCTTTTTGCGTATCCGGGAAACGCGCGTTTGTACGTCTCTGTTCGCGCGGACGTCCGACTTCAAGCGCCTCATTCAGGCGGACGTTGACAACACCGCCGCGGTCACCGTATGGGCCGAAATCGAAATAGGAAAGATATTCCCATTCGACGGGGGCGCCGTCAACTTTAATAGTAAAAATATCTTGCGCATCGGCATTGTTTAACACTTCTTCATTGAATTCAATTTCGATTTCATTACCTGTGATCAAAAAGACGTTACCAAGATTGCCAGTGATGGCGCTGGAGGTGGTTGAAGTGGTTTCTGCAACAGAATCGACGTCTTCCGCAAACACCGTGGCATCATAAGCCGCAGAGGAAAAAAGCAGTACCATACCAAAAAGCACCAGAAATAGTAAAGATGTTTTTTTCAATATTATCACTCCTTTTAATAAAATATGAGCCATGATCAATAACTGCACATATAAATATGCAGGGTTGGAGGCATGACCGACCTCTTTGTCACTACAAATTTATAGCAACAATCAGCCTCGTTTGATATAATTAAGTTGTGAAAATTAATAAACCTAAGGAGAGCTGATTATTATCTATCGTCCACCCGGTGTTTCTTACCCACATAGTTAACGTATTCATTTAAATTAACAAAGTGTTAAGTAATTCTATACTCTTTAATATAAATGCAAATACGATACCATATTTTTCAAAAAATGTCATAATTTCTGTATGCTCTATTTTTAAGACCTGATTATAAAAATATTTTGTACCGAAGCATTTAAAGTAAATATTCCTAAAAATACTAAGCTTATAACTGTAAGAAAATCGGGCACTATATGTCAAAATAATTGTCACTTGTCATGTAAATCGGCATATGCTTGATGATATATGTACTAAAAATTCAAATTACATAAGGTAATAAAACTACAGTAAATAAATTCATCAATTTATGAAATTTAATATAATGCTAAGCTCCATATTTAGGTAAAACATCATACAAAAAAGGAAACGATTTCCGTTTCCTTTTTATTAAATGTACTACTCATGATTAGAAGCCTCAAACTTTATTTAAATATCTCCATCTTGTTCCTCCTTTTAAATCGAAAACATTTTATATCTTGTATAGGTATGACATATAGTTGAGTTTACACTTTTGGGGTCAAAAAATAAACTGCTGCAAATGTAGCTTTATGTAGCTTGTTTTTCTGATTTATGTTTTTATTTATTATAGCATAATTAAATCACATTTAAAAATTTTTTCAAAAAAACAAAACCGCCCCTGCGAACCATTTTACCTTATGGTCCGGGGGCGGATTATCCATTAGCAGCAGGTGATATTATAAGCTATCTATCAAACACCATAATTGAAATAACTCAATAATAGTTATTCACCTTATTTGCCGCACGGGAGGCATTTGCGGAAAGTTATTCCTTCCTGATTTGCATCAGATTCTGCAGACTTGTAAAGCCGGTAACCTCCGCTTAGATTAAGAGTGTCATACCCATTTTGCTCCAAAATTCTTTGGGCAATATATCCTCTTAATCCAATCTGACAAATTATATAAATTTTTTTGGTTTTATCAAGTTTGGGAAAGTGCTCCCTTAGATTATCAAGCGGAATATGAATTGAATTTTCAATGTGTCCATCATTAAATTCCTCATCGCTACGAACATCCAGAACAATTGCATTTTGGGGAATCAATGGAACTTCTTCTATGTGAAAAGGCTTCATATTGCCTTCAAGAACATTGCTTGCAACATACCCGGCCATGTTTACTGGATCCTTGGCTGAAGAAAACGGAGGTGCATATGCAAGCTCCATCTCCTGAAGTTCATATACGGTCAATCCGAATCTTACTGCGTTGGCAAGAGTATCTATACGTTTATCAACACCGTCATATCCTACTATCTGAGCACCCAAGATTTTTCCGTTATCAGGAGAAAAGAGCAGTTTTATTGACATCATCTCGCTACGAGGATAATATGTTGCATGAGAAGCAGAATAGGTGAATACTTTCTTGTAAGGAATATCGTTACGAAGCAGGGATTCCTCCTTTTCGCCGGTAACTGCAACAGTCATTTCGAACAATTTCATGATGGATGTACCTTGACTGCCTTTGTATGTTCTTCCTTTTCCGCAAATATTATCTGCTACAATTCTTCCTTGTTTGTTTGCAGGGGAGGCTAAGGGAATTATAACCTGTTTACCGCTGATTACATTTCTTACTCCTACGGCATCACCCAGAGCAAAAATATCCGGTATCGAGGTTTGCATATACTCATCTACAATTATTTCTCCGCGTTGCCCCAATTGAATGCCGCTGCTTTTTAAAAACTCGGTATCAGGAGCAACGCCGATACTCATAATGACCATGTCGGCCGGAATTTCTTCACTGTTGTGAAGAATTACAGATGAATCCGTAAATTCGGATCCCATACTGTTTAGATAGAGATTGATTCCCTTGGCGCGGATATAGTTGTGGACGTCATGTGAGATATCCATATCTATAGGTGCCATTACGTGAGAAGCAGCTTCTATTACACTTACATCTAAGCCTATCTTACATAAATTTTCTGCCATCTCCATTCCGATAAAGCCACCGCCGATTATCGCACAGGATTTTGGATGTCTTTTATTTATAAAACCTTTGATAGCGTAGGTATCAGGAATATTTCTTAACGTAAATACATGTTCCAGTCTTGCTCCTTTCAGTGGCGGAACAATGGGTTTAGCACCGGGAGAGAGTACTAATTTGTCGTAACTCTCAGCGTATGTTTCACCGGTTGATTGATTTTTAACCAGAATCTTTTTTAAGTTAGAGTCTACGGATATGACTTCACTGTTTATACGAACATCTATATTAAACCTCTTGTTGAATTTTTCAGGTGTTTGGAGAATAAGGTCTTCCTTTTCGATAATGGTATCACCTATATAATAAGGTAATCCACAGTTGGCAAATGATATATATCCACCTTTTTCGAATAAAATTATATTGCTTTTTTCATCATTTCTTCTTAAGCGTGCAGCAGTGCTTGCTCCGCCTGCCACGCCTCCGACAATCAATATTTTCATAGTTGTATTCCTTTGATTTATGTTATTTTAGATAGTGAGGAGTTCTGTAAGTCAGTACTTCGCACCCCTCCGGAGTAATTAAAATCATATCCTCAATGTTGAATCCACCTTTGTTTCTAATATAACAGGGAACCTCCACACAGAGAATCATTCCTGCTTCCAAAGGGCGGGTTTCGGTTGCGTTAATAAAAGGGGCTTCCGCAGTTTGAGGTCCCATGCTGATGCTGTGACCCAGATGCCCTCTGCGGTAGCAGCTGTATGCCTCTTTAACATAGTTAAAACCTATATTGAACAGCTCGTTAATGGGGAGCCCCGGTCTCGCTGCTTCAATCATCCTTCGCTGACCTTCATAAAGCCTGTCTTTAAGATTGAAAAGGGCTGGATGTCCGTTGCCAATGATCCACGTTCTTGATGTATCGGTGGTATAAAAATCAAATTCAGCATTTACACCTCCGTCGAACTTGAAGGTATCGCCATCCTCAATGACTCTGTCACACGGAAGGCAAAGCCTTGAACTGTCTATTCCTGTATTGAATGTACTCCATGAGCTTGGTGTACAAATGCCGGAATCTATTACATGCTTGCGAAATTCATGCGCCACCTTTTTCTCGGAAACTCCGATGTTCACAAACCGGCTGGCATGACTTAAAGCCTCATCCTGAACTTGTGTCAATGTGCGAAATAATTCAATTTCTTCAGAAGTTTTAACGCTTCTGGATAAAATAAACAGATCGGAAATATTAACAAAATCTATCTCCGGAAAATTTTCCTTTAAAATACTATAATAGTTAAATGGCAGAAAATCCAGTTCTATTCCAACCTTCTTGTTTCCAAGTTCCAATTCTTTTACCGTTTTCACCAAGACATCCATGCAACTTTCAAAAGAACCGGGAAGTTTATTTTCAACAGCTGAGAGAATTTCATCCCACTCTCGTACACCAACCCAGGTATCATATTTTCTTACCACAAAATCAGGCATTTTTTCCTTCAATGAAGGCACTTCAAAGTCCATGGCGATTACATGGCTTTTTTCAGACTCATGAGCTGTTATAACTGTACAGGAAAACATTGGTTGCCGTGAAACAGTGTGCTGATGACTGGCGAAGCCTGTAATGTAGTGAAAATTCTCCGGGGAGGATACAATAGCTCCATCAATTCCGTTTTTTCGTAATAAATTCTTAATTTTATATTGTTTAGATTGCAAGAAAAACATCTCCTTATTATTTTATGATTTAAGAGAGCACATTCATAGATATGCCCTCTTAAAATAATTATATCAATACGGACTGTTTGTTAGTAGACCGCTTCGTTTCAGGCAGTCATTAGATAAATATACTAAGAAACCTTTCGAGAATAAATTATTTTCTAAATTATCCTAAATTATAGAGAAGCGGCGCACCAGGTCCGAGAGGCAGCCCCAGCAGATACCATACAACAAATAACGCAATCCAACCTATGAGGAAAAAAAACGAGTACGGAAGCATAGTTGAGATTACACTGCCGATTCCGGCTTTCTTATCATATTTTTGAAAAAATGCTACTGTCAATACGAAGAAAGGCATCAAAGGAGCAATGATATTTGTACTCGAATCACCTATTCTATAGGCAATTTGTGTAAGTTCGGGAGATAATCCTAAACGCATGAACATAGGTACAAATATCGGAGCCATTATTGCCCACTTTGCAGAATCTACCGCAATGAAGATATTTATAAATGCTGTAAGGATTATGAAGCAGATAATTAACGGCAGACCGACAAAGCCGACAGATTCCAAAAAGTTTGCTCCGGATACGGATATGATAGTACCTAAATTTGAGTAATTGAAAAATGCTGTAAATTGTGCCGCAAAGAAAATAAGAACCATAAAGCTTGAAAGTCCTGAAATAGCTTTGTTCATCAATGCAATAACATCCTTGTCGCTTTTAATAACCTTTGCACCGATACCGTAGAAGATGCCGGGAATAAGGAACAAAAGCATCATGAAAAAAATAATACCGTTCATAAATGGAGATTTAAGAATGCTGCCGGATTCAGGATTTCTCAAAATACTATTTGTTGGTAAAACTAAAATCAGCATTATAATAATATAAACAAGTGCAGAAATTCCTGCAAACCTTATACCTCTTTTTTCATCAATAGAAATATCCTTAACTGTTTCATTACCTTCAAAATCAAATGGTGATAGTCTGGGTTCAATAAGTTTTTCAGTTACCAGTGTGCCGATTACAGTAATCAAAAATGTAGAAACAAACAGGAAGTACCAGTTGGCAACGGGCATAACAGTATAATTAGGATCAATCATCTGGGCTGCCTGAGTTGACATACCGGCAAACATAGGATCATTGGTTCCTATCAGCAGGTTTGCGCTCCAACCTCCGGAAACACCTGCAAAAGCAGCAGCAAGACCTGCTATTGGGTGCCTTTTAAAAGCCATGAATAAAATTGCACCTAATGGAACCAGGACAACATATCCTGTTGAAGATGCAATGTTAGACATAATACCAAGGAATACAACCACAGCTGTAACTGCTCTTTTTGGGGTCACAGCCGCAACTTTTTTTAGTATTGTAGCCATAAATCCGGTACCATCAGCTACGCCGACACCAAGTATGATGGTAAATACCACACCAAGAGCAAAAAAGTTTGTAAAATTGCTCACTACAGTTGTTACCATATGCTGGATGCTGCCCGGAGAAAGAAGGTTAACTGCAGCCACTGTAATTTCTTCGATTTTTCCTGTTTGAGAGTTATATCCTTCATAAGTGACAGAGACTCCTGCTTTTGCACATATAAACGATGCCAGGACAGTAATAATTGCCAGAATGATAAATAGAGTTGCCGGATCCGGCAGAGCATTACCAACCCGTTCTACTCTGTCCAGTGCACGGACGATAAAGCCTTTTTTTTCGATTTCATTTGATTCCTTTAACTTAGCCATTATTTATTCCTCCTATTGTAATATGGCGCATAAAGCTATGCGAATTAATGAATTTATATCAAAACCCACATAAGGGTTTGTATACGAAGTACTATTTTAACCGTCTATCTACAGCCAACTTCAGATTTTCCATGGCCTGTTCCAGAGTTCCGCGCGGGCATGCGACATTCAATCTCATAAAGCCGGAATTTGCTCCGAAGGATCTGCCGTCGTTCAATCCGAGATGAGCTTCATTTACAATAAATCTAACAAGCTCATCACCTTCTAAGTTTAAGTCGCGGCAATCCAGCCACATAAGATAAGTACTCTCAGGCAAACGGGTTTTTATTTGTGGAATATTTTTTTCACAGTATTCTTTTACATATATCATGTTACCTTCGATGTGAGTCAGAAGCTGATTAAGCCATTCTTCACCGTAATTATAGGCAGTTTCCACTGCAACGAGGCTGAAGCAATTGTTTCTGGTTATGTCCATTCGTTGCCAAAAGTCTTCAAACTTATCTTTCACCTCTTTATTTGGGAAAACAGTGCTGGATGCCTGTAATCCGGCGAGATTAAAAGTCTTTGTTGCAGATACACAGGTGATGGTGATATCGGAAAATTCCTTTGATATGGAAGCAAATGGTATATGTTTATTTCCCCACAGCATTAGATCTGAATGGATTTCATCCGAAATAACCATGACATTATATTTCAGGCATAGTTCTCCCATTTTTACAAGCTCTTCTCTGGTCCATACACGTCCCACCGGATTGTGCGGATTACAGAGAATGAATAGTTTCGGATCCTCCTTGAGTTTTTCTTCGAAATCTTCAAAGTCAACGGTAAAAAAATGGTTTTCTTCCTTAAGTTCACTGGTAAGAGAAATTCGTCCCCAATTTTCTACTGCATCAAAGAATTCAGAGTACACCGGCTTTAAAAACAGAACTTTGTCATTTTCATTACTAAACTCTTTGACAGCAGTACATAATGCAGGGACAACTCCCAGATTAAAACCCACTAAATCCTTGTTAATTTTCCAGTTGTTGCGTCTTTCCTGCCAGTTGCATACTGCGTCAAAATAAGAATCAGGACGGGAAGTATATCCAAATATACCCTGTTCAGCTCTTTTCTGTATGGCTTCGATAACCGGCTGAGCGGCCTTGAGGTCCATATCTGCAATCCAAAGAGGAATCAAATCATCTCTTCCGAATTTTTTTTTCAGCTCATCATATTTTACTGAAAAATTTTTGCTGCGGTCAACCGGTTCATTAAAGTTATAATTCATTTTCAAGTACATCCTTTCAGTTAATGTTTATTCATATTTTATAAATGCAAAAAGGATGCCAAATATAAAATAAGCGAAGAAAACAATGTTCTCCGCTTAAAAGCATAAACATGCTGAATTAATTATCAATAAAATATAAGTTGTACTATTTAAAATGTTTAAATATATAAAACTTTAACCATTTCAACCATTTATCTAAACTCATAAAGGAATCTAATCCCTTTTTCAGTAATCTTGGTGCCACTGCGTCCTTTAGAAACTTTTACAAGTTTAAAGTTGTCCATTTGCAGAAGTATTCCTCTCACTTCCTGTTCGGTAAGGAAAATACCTTGTCTTTCGGCTTGCTTTGAAATAGCTTTACGTCCGATTGAACTGCTTCTTTTTGTTGCATCATAAAGCTGTGTTAAAATAAATTTATAATCCTCTTCATGACTGCCCAGACTCTTTATGATAAATTGAAATTGTGCCTTTTCTTTTTCATCAGATTTACTTTTGCCAATAGATAAATCATTGTTTTTTAATTCCGGAGGAAGATCTTCGTATTCAATAAATGGAATATCCATATAAGTTAAATACTCTACATAATTACGCAGCTCTCGGACATTTCCACTCCAATTGTGTTGTGCAAAAGCTTTTTCTGCTTCTTTTGAAAGAATAAATTTTCCACTTAACTCCGATTTTATTTTATTAAATAACAAAAAAATATCATCGCCGCGGTCCCTGAGAGGAGGAAGCTTTATTGGAAGCGTATTGAGCCTGTAATATAAATCTTTGCGAAAACTGCCGTTTTCCACAAGTGTCACAAGGTTTTCATTGGTTGCAGCAATAATTCGCACATCTACACTGATAATTTTGCTGCCTCCTACACGCAAAACTTCTTTCTCCTGAATAACCCGAAGGAGTTTTACCTGCAGATTTGCACTCATTCCTTCTATCTCATCAAGAAACAATGTTCCCTTGTGAGCAAATTCAAAAAGTCCGAGTTTTCCGCCTTTCTTTGCACCGGTAAAAGCCCCTTCATCGTAGCCGAACAGTTCACTTTCCAACAGATTGTCCGGAATTGCGGCACAGTTAATTGCAACAAATGGGTAATCACGTCTGGGTGAATGATTGTGAATGGCGTGAGCAAAAAGCTCCTTGCCTGTACCGCTTTCCCCTGTAATTAAAATTGAGCCATTAGTTGTTGACATCTTTTTGGATATATCAACGGCTTTTTTCATAGATTGACTGCATCCTACGATATCACTGAATACATACTTTGCCTTGTGTCCTCTGTTCAAAAGCTGAATTCTCAGCTTGTGCTGCTTGTATTCCTCATCGGTAAAACGTTTTAACAAGGCGAAAGCACCAATGTATTTGCCTCCTCGTATGACTGGTGTTACCGTCAGGCTAATATCTGTATCCATTATCTTAATAAGACGTGATTTAATTTCATACAGGTTTTTTCTGCACTCTTCAAATGGAATGAAAGGAAGGACCTCCTTTGCATGCTTATCCAGAACAAGATTCTTTTTCATTCCGAGAATTTCTTCAACTTTTGGATTATAAGCGAATACACGGTCTTCTTCATTGATAGCTATTATTCCTTCATCAAGGATTGATATTAAAATTTCAAACTGGCTTTCCAGTTTAATGGAGCGGCTATACAGAAGGTTGAAATTATAGCTGTTGTCTGCAATTGAATTAAAATAATCATAAAACTTTGTCTGTTCCAAAAGATATTCCAGATTCAGTTTTAGAGCAATTTCTACGACCGTTGCGGCATCCAGTACTCTTGCGCCGATATCCATAACATTGGTGACAAAAGCAGGCACATATCTTCGTTCTCCGGGAGTAATTGCAAAATCAAGTTTGGGAATTTCTTTCATACCCGGATACACAGGTATAAACTCAATATTATTTACGCCTAATTGGTTCAGGCGTGTTACACCTTCAATGGCCATTTTACTGCTTAAATTTACAAACATTGCCTGAGTTCCTTTTGGAAGTGTTAAAAGTTTATTTAAATTCTGCCTGGTAAAAGTAAGCCGGATTTCAACTGTGCTTCCGTCCAATGGTATATATTTATTGATATCTTCATTGCTTTCAAAGGCATCTGTAGAAACTATGTATAATTCTGACTTGCGGATGGAGCGGGCAGAACCATCCTGAATGTTGTAAGTATCTATTTTAATAATGTCACCAAACAAATATCTTAATTGTAATGCATAAGGATATACTGCCTGAGAATCCAAAGTTATAAGGGCAATACGTTTTTGCATGAAAATACTCCTTTCAACTATGTGGTATTGGGTAGATTTACTATTATTATTCGTGCTGTAATCAATAGCGTCAAGTGTAAGTAAGTGTAATATATGGTAATTTGTGTAAATATACATGAATGCAGTGACAATACAGTTCTCATCTGACAACTTAAATAGCTATAATAAAACACAAATTATTGGCATTATTTTTGCTATTAATATTATATAGATGGGTATTTCATCTAATATCATATAAAATATAATAGTATGAAAGGTTGTGTAAATATGCCAAACTTCTTAGAACATGCAAACAAAATAAAAAGTGAGCTGATTGCCGATCGCAGGTTCCTGCATATGATACCTGAAATCGGGAATGATTTACCGCAGACCACAAGTTTTGTGATGCAGAAGTTAGCTGAAATTGGACTTGAACCGAAAGAAATATGTAAAAGTGGAGTTACAGCAACCATAGGAGGGAAAAATAAAGGAAAAGTTTTTTTGCTGCGTGCGGATATGGATGCATTGCCGATGAAAGAGGACAGCGGACTTGAGTTTTCTTCAACCAACAGTTACGCTCATACTTGCGGGCACGATATCCATACGGCCATGCTTTTAGGAGCAGCAAAAATCCTTAAACATTATGAAGATGAGCTTAAAGGTACTGTAAAATTGATGTTTCAGCCAAGTGAAGAAAATATGGAGGGAGCCTCGGCAATGGTAAAGGCAGGCATTCTGGAAAATCCCAAGGTGGATGCTGCCATGGCATTGCATGTGTTTCCCGGTGATATGCATGTGGGAATGATGTACTGGGGAGCAGGTCCTGTTTTGGCCTCATCCGACTTGTTCCGCATTACTGTTAGCGGTAAGGGGGGCCATGGCGCAATCCCTCAGAATACAGTTGATCCTATCAATGCTGCTGCCCACGTTCATATTGCCCTGCAAGAGATTCTTGCCCGTGAAATTAATCCGCAGGAGCCGGTGGTAATTACTGTAGGATCATTTAATAGCGGAAATGCCTTTAATATCATCCCGGAAGCAGCCGTTATGACAGGGAGCATTCGTGCTTTCTCCAAGGAAGTTCGGGAACTTGCAAAAAAACGCCTGACAGAAATTGCCGTGCATACCGCGCAAGCTTTTCGTGCTGAATGCAGAGTAGAATATATCAGCGGTATTGCATCCACAGTTAATGATGAACATCTTGCAATAGAGTTGAAAGAATATATAAGCGAAATTTCAAATCAGCTTATTCCTTTTCCAAAACAAATGGGATCCGAGGATTTTGCGGTTATTGCAGATTCTGTTCCTTCTGTATTTTTCGGAATCGGTGCAGGAGGTAATGATCCACAGTACCATAGCGGTAGTTCTCATAATCCTAAGGTTGTATTTAACGAAGAAGTTCTCTCTCTGGGTGCGGCAGTACTTTCTTGTAGTGCATATCGTTGGTTGAAAAATAACCAGTAAAAGATTTCACTCAAGTCGTACCGGCCTTTTATGCTTAACAACTTCTCCTGTACATGAGATAAGACCATCGGCACTCCCGCATCGGTGCATAAATCTCTTTTTGAACTTTTAGTGGTACACTCCTGTTTGCCACTTTGTACCTCCTTATTATTTTACATTAACTCTATAGACAAATACTTGATTATCGATATATAATCTAAGCATAGTAGTACCTTTTTTCTTTCCCAAAATAGAGTTTTCATTAATAGTAGCAATGTCTGTATCTTCGATAGATGCCATAACATAATTAAATGAAAATATCCAATCTGTCAAACTTTCACTGAAAAATGTTTGATTCCTAAAATCTTCTTCAGTAAGTATAAAGGATAAATTTTCATTTTCTCCTGATTCATTTTTCAGTTCATACTCGATCTCACTTTTATTAAAGAATCTATATATTGTGGTCAAAGTCTACTTTTTGCCCTCAAAACCACAAGATGTCATCATTATCACAATCTCAACGTGCCTTGTTGCTGTAATCCTGATGACCGTTGAACCTGATACTCCCTTGGTGGCAGGGTATATTTCTAAAAATTGCCACTGAATTTAATCCTTTTTTAAAACCACTTAACATTACTAAGTAAGTATGATTCTCACTTTATGATCTTTATACATTGCTGCAGTATTAATTTCAATTTGAATTATAATAGGATTGTACGCAATATAATCTTCAAATTGCATCTCACTTGAAAAATTTATTCGGCACAATTAAGGTACGCTATTTAATAACCATTATGTTCCTCAGTCATTCCATCTCCTCACAATCTTCTCAACCTCGGCAATTAACTTCTCCTTATCCGGAATATAATAGGTATATTTTGAAGCAAATATATTATTTGATAGACCTCCAAGTGCATATTCAACAGTCAATGCATCTTTATCAGTACACAAAATAATTCCAATTGGTTTATTATCATCTTCATCATTTACTTCATTTTCATAATAATTCAAGTACATATTCAACTGTCCCGCTGCTTCCGGCATAAGCTTTGTTGTTTTTAGCTCAATCAGTACATACGATCTCAATGGCTTATTATAAAATACCATATCAACATAATAATGTGTATTATTTATAGTTACTCGTTGTTGCGTACCAACAAACATAAATCCTCGCCCCAATTCAAGTAAAAACTTTTCAATCTGTTCTGTAAGTGCTTTTTCTAAATCATTTTCCATAACAGGCTTATTCTCCGGCAATCCCAAAAACTCAAATACGTATGGATCTTTAATCATATCAGATGGTTTCGCTAACTCAATGCCCTTAACCGCTAAGTTTAATACCTCTTGTTTATTAATATCACCTTTTGAAAGCAATAACCTTTCATATAAAGAAGTATTTATTTGCCTTTTCAATTCTCTCACTGACCAGTTTGAGTTTATTGCTTCTTTTTCATAAAAACTGCGTCTATCTTTGTCCGAAATGCTTAATAACTCGCAATAATGAGACCAATTCAATTTGCCAGACAGTGTCTGGTAAATGTCATAGTTTAAATAAAATGCCCTCATATTTTGCAGATTTGATCTGGAAAACCCTTTTCCAAACTCTTTTGTCAGTTCTTTAGACAAATGCTTTAATGTTTGTTCTCCATATTCAGCCCTAATACTATCATTTTGTTCGTAACGGACAATAATTTCTCCTATTTTCCAATAGGAAGTTATCAATTCACTATTCACAGCCTTTACTACGTTACTTCTTGCAATATCAAGTATGCTCTTAATTTCATTTATAAGTGGATTCATTGCATTATTCGACATATGAATATCCTACCTTTCAATCTTTTTATATTCCAGAAATCTCAAGCAGAATTATACTATACTTTTATTCCGCCTATCACCACATCGCTCCAATTTCCACTATTTTACCATAAACATAACAAAAAAGATAGAAAAATGCTAAGTATATTGAGCATTTTCAATCCTTTAAATTCACTCATTTCTATCTTCAAAGGTTCTACTATAAAATTCTTTCAAGGTGTAGTCATTCTTATTTCATTCCAAACATGTATTTTAGACATTTTTTGTCCTAAAAACACAATGTATTGTTGTCAAACTCTATTTTTCCCTCAAAACTACAATTCTGCATCAGAACCACGCATTCAACATGCCTTGAGAATACAATAAAGATATTGTGCAGACCTATGGATTCCTTGGTAGAATCTTTTATATAAAGAGAATAGTATAATAATAAGCAACCAATTTTATAACCATTAATCCAATACTGATAACCAAAGTTTTTCCATCATCCCCGTTTCGTAAAAATGCCGCCTACATTTTCAGCAGACGGCATCTTCACAATTACATTATTTCTTTTTAACGGGATAGCAAACCTCGGTTACATATTCATCCGGATTTTGTGTTTCATGAGGGCTAACATGATAAATATTGAATGCCAATCCTGTAAAGATATATCCGTTATCCTGTACCCAGTTGGCAACTGCCTCATTTACTTCGCTTGTTTTTTCGTACCCACCTTTGAAAGTTGCAGAAGCAATTTCTACAGCAGGTTCTGTCTTAAACACGACACTTTCTGTGTTAGAATATCTGCCTTTAACAGATTTCTGAACCTCAACGTCCACATCTGACTCCTTGTACTCTCCATCATGGAAGATAGCCATGGTGTAACAGGGATCACTATCCTGCATTTTAAGCATTGCAGTTTCCTGCATTAAGATACCCCATAACATCCCCTCTTGCTCATAAGAAGGAATTGTTTTTCTTACGCTTGCAACATATCGCTCGGGTAAAGTTTTTAAAGATACATTATAATTCATAGCAGTTTCGTCCTTTCTCAGTCTTTCAATTGCTGTGTTAAGGAGAAGTAAACGACGGTTTGTTTCTTCAGCTTCTGCTAAAACTTCTCTCTGTTTTATCGCCAAGAATTCAGCCAGTGCCTGGGGGTTATCATAGCTTTTCAGAATTTCTCCAATTGTAGAAAGACTAAACCCCATATCCTTTAAAGATGTAATCCTACCTGCTGTTGGTAGTTGGTCTTCACCATAGTGGCGGTATCCAGTGAAGCTATCAGTTGCCTTTGGGATAAGCAAACCTATTTCATCATAATGCCGCAGCATTCGTATACTAATCCTTGATAGTTTTGAAAAATCACCTATTCTTAACATTTTTATTTCCTCACACATATGTGTATTTTTGAGCTCATCTTTATTTTAGAGTATACCATAATGTGAGAGTCAATAGGTAATTTCAATTTTTCCATCTTGTAGAATATATTGTTAAGGAGATACTACAAATTCTTTTTTATCTTACCAATTTCTATGGACATGTTCCCACAAATTGAAAGCCATTGAATGTCATCTATACACTCAATGGCTTAAACTATTGATATTACTAAGTTCTATTGTTTTTTTAGCTTAACTACTGTCTCAACGTGCCTTGAACGGTCAAAAAAGATGCCGCTTGAGCCTGGCGGAGCCTTGGAGGCAAGTCGGCCTTTATCTTAGAATCTTCTTTCATTCTTTTTCCAGACATCTGATTGTGGGCGTATCTCCGTTTGAAAATATGCCCGCCAAGTGGAAATACATACACTATTGTACGTTATTTTGTAAAAAATCCAAGAGAATTCTATTAAAAGCTACGGGGTTATCCATTTGGGCAGTATGACCTGCATCAGGTATTATCTCATAGCGGCAATTTGATTCCCGGGCAGCCCAAAGTGGTGACTGACGGGGAAAAACCCGGCCATTGGCACGGTCAGAATCTCCATGTGTCAATAAAAACGGCACAGGAATCACGTAGTCGGGTCCAAATCCGGAATCAAGCCACAAGGCTGCAATACCCGCCATGGTAATAGCAGTAAAATCTTCCTTTGAAATGTGTTTCATTGCCTGGGCACCATAGGTTTTCACCGAATCCAAAAGGGCCAAATCTGTTAGTGTCCGTTTCTGGAATGTTTCAAGCGGCATACGGCTCAGCATTCCCGGCATAATGCGATACATCATGCGATTGAACGCTGTGGATTTCCTGGCTATATTTGTACAGCCAATTATTATCAAGGCATTAATACGCTTTGGATAACGGCGGACAAATTCCTGTACAACATATCCACCGAAGGAATGCCCCAACAGTATAACCTTCTCTGCGCCCAGTTCATCTATAATTGCCAACAGATCATCTGCCAGTATGCCTACCGTTATCTCTGGCCCAATCGGAGTCGAACAGCCGTGTCCGCGCAGATCCCACGTTACGACCCGGTAACCCGCCTCAACCAAAGGTGTAATCTGGGCATCGAAAGAGTGATGATCGAGTGTTGCACCATGAGAGAATACTATAATTGGGCCGTTCTCCGGGCCGGTAATCCAATAGTGCAGGTTCGATCCTAATCTTGATATAATTCTATTCTCAGTCATTTTTCAACACCTCCTAAGTGCTAATAAAGTTTTATAGGGGCTTTCAGTCCTAATGTCCGGCTTATCATGGTCTGAACGGAACTGACATACCTTTTGTGCTTTTCTGCATCGCTTAAATATTCAAGATATGGTGCACTTTGCATAACGCTGTTTATAATACGGGTTAGTATATCTGCCGTTTCTTCAGGAAATTGAACATCAAAAATGCCTTCGTTCACACCTTGCCGGATAATTTGTGCAAGCGGCGTCACCAGCTTGCGTGATACCGTAACATAATAAATATATTGTGAGACATCCGTTTGCATCAGCACTCCCAGTAGCTTTGCATATTCCGCCTTACTGCTTTGGAATTTGGATTTCTCAGAAAGGAACAAGTTTAACTTATCTAATGCGCCAAGTTTCTCTTCATCGACCACCTTTTGCAATATAGCCAGTACTTCATCAATCATATTGTTTATACTCTCAGAAAGCACTTCATCCTTTGATTTGAAATAGTGATAAAATCCTCCCTTAGAAATGCCGCTGGCCCGTAGTATATCATCCAGGCTGGTTTTCTGGTATCCCTTCTCCATGAACAGCTTTTCTGCAATGCTGAGCAGTTCTCTCTTTTTATCGTCATGCTTGTCTGCCGATCTTGCCAATTACAATCCCTCCTTCCGACAACAGATCATATATATCAATTAATAAACCGACGTCGGTATAATTATTATACGACTTTGTGTTATTTGATGTCAACATTTATTTATTATTTTTTCAGTAATTAATTCCTTAGTATGTTTATACCTCCATTTCGACTTTTTTTCCTGCAAATTTACCCGGTGTTACGTGATAGATTTCTTCAATCTTATAGACTGTAAATGTAATTTCTACGCTGTTTATCCCTTTATTTTCCAAAGAATTTTTATAACTACTTAATATATCTTCATATTCTTTTAGATGTTCTGCTATCTTAGTTCCCTTTACTTGGTATCCTTTAATTTTATCCCACATCGTTATTGCAATCTTTTTATTTGACGCTACATCAAATCCTTTTAAATATTTTGGTTCTACACCTATCATAAGCAGATCTTTGTGTACTATATGAAACTTAATACTAACTATCTCAGGATAGTTTTCTTCTCCTAAAAGGGCTGCAAAACACTTATTACATGAATTCATATAATTGACTATTTCTGTTTTATCGTTCATCATTTTCTCCTACATCTCCTCAATATTAAATCTTTGCACTTTCATTAGTACAATGCCTTTGCAATTGATTTTAATATTCTTATTCTTTATGTTTTTCTTTGCATATTTTTTTGCTCCTCGAACTGCCATTGCATATAAAAACCCAGAAGTTTTGTAGACACATTTACCACTCATTTTATAAATTCTTCCATTATCCATAATTGATAGGGTTGCATATGGATTATTCAATACATTCCTCTTCGTTTTATCCATGAACTGGTCACTAATCAATACTTTACCAGCAGCAACTACATGTTTTGAATGAATAGGTACAATATTCACAACACCTTCATTTGATGCTGTGGCTAGTACAGCATCTTTTTTAATTTCAAAAATCTCTTTATGTGCTTTTAGATTTATATCATTTTGCAATGTCACAGATATATCTTTTTTTGTGATCATATCCTTTATAAAAAAAACCAAGCCGATTAAACCTATAACAAACATAATTCCATCCTCATACACTTGGTATTTCGGTATTTGTACAAGTGGTGGAAATGGCACTGCCCATACTAATAGTAAAAAAAATAAAAGTTTGTTATTTCGCTTTTTTCCCGTAATAAAAAGTAGTAACACATATGCAGTTGTAGGACAAGGCAGTGTTCCCGGCATAATCCAGTAACGCATTTCTTTTCCAAGTAATCCGCCGACAAATGGATAAACTAACATAATAATAATGCCAAAGATAAAGAATACTCGCTTCCATCCATCTTGTGGAAATTGAAATTGTAATTTGTTTAGTTTCAGATCTAACCCCACTAGAAAAGCAATGAATAAAAACAAGATTCCTTGACTGACTCTGAGCCCTAACGGAAAGCCTTCGCTTAAGAAAAAGAATCTTATACCTATGAATCCGTTCATTACCATTAAGCAAGTCTTTATCATGATGTTAGCTTTCTTCTCTGCACCAAACATAAGATATGCAGTAATACATATAATAACAATTAAACCAATCCATTGTAATGGAAAAATGCTTTCGTTATAAGTGGTGATAACCTCCCACCATTCGTTTTTGGGTAACATATAATCCTCCTTTTTAGTATACTTGGTATACTATTTATTGTTTTTTTGCCGGCTTAATTGCCGGCACTTAATATTGCATTCAATTCTGTTAAAAATCCCTCCAATACTCGGAATTCTTTTTCCTCCATGGCATCCATGATTTCATAAATTTTTCCAAAACGCTTTTGTTCAAAGGTCTCATGCATTTTATATGCTATATTTCCCTTCTTAGTTAAACCATAGATAACTTCTTTTTTATTATCCGGTAGCTGAGTCTTATATATCAAGTCTTTTGCTAAAAGCTTCTTGACAAATTTTTGCACTCCGCCTTTTGTTATGTCCATAATCCCTGCGAGCTCTGTCATATTTGATCCCGGATTTTCACCTATTGCCACAATGGTATGGATTTCAGAGCCATATAACAAATCTCCGGTTCCAAAATCTTTAGGCGTTTTTTCAATTTCCTCAAACAATTTCATGGATGAAAAGTATAGTTTAATAATGTTCTCATAGTTTTTCATGTAATCACCTAAACAAATTGTATGCCAGGTATATTATTTTGTCAAGTATTTTAATTCATTGTTTACTCATAATAAATTTATGTAGGATTATTAATAAAATTACACAATCTGGTTATTTCTTGTTCTTTTGTGATGTCGCAAATGATTATTAACGTAATATACCCCATATAAGGAGATTGGTAATCTATTTAGAGATTATTAGTAAGTGATTTGCTCAACCCTCCTGATTGTGAACACGGCTCCCACCCGTCCGCAATTGGAAAACGACATTTTCACCGTGGCGGGTATCGTGCAGAAATATAACTGCGCATTGAAGCGGCTGGATTTTCAGCAGGAACAGGGGTATATGTCGAGCCTCATTCTTGGCAGCAACGCCATTGAGATACAGCGCGGCATGACCACCAGCAGCACCGCGATATTTGTTCCCTTTATGACACAGGAGCTTCGTATGGGAGTCCCGGCGATCTATTATGGGCAGAACGCAAGAAGCTCAAAAACCCTAACGGCCTGTTTCTCGGCGTACCGGGCAGCGGCAAGAGCTTTGCCGCGAAACGGGAGCTTGTCAACGTGTTCCTTGCTACGGAGGACAAAATTATCGTAGTTGACCCGATGGGCGAATGCGCAGGGTGCATAAGGAAGCAGAAATTAGAAATCAAACAATAATGTGATAGACAGCCGACAGATAAGTAATGTAGTAAGCAAAGCAAGAAAATCGCCGTACCCGTCACCTATATTGACAAAATCAGAAAATGGGATTATACTATGTATAGCTACTTAGTAAAACTATGTATCTCCGCATAGGAAAAGGAGAAGTGATTATGGCGGATAGCAAGTATATTCAGCAATTCAAAAAGGGTTCATTTGAAATGATACTCCTGTGTCTGATTGCTAAAAAGGAAACTTACGGATATGAAATTATTACGGAATTAAATGAAACAGGCGGTAAAATATTTGGTTATGCCAAAGAGGGAACGATTTATCCAATGCTATACCGTCTACAAGATGCTGGTTTAATCCAATGTCGGATAACTTCATCGCAAGCAAATGGTGGTTCAAAAAAATACTATTCCTTAACCGTTAAAGGACAAGAGACCTTGAAAGAACTGATTTCATTTTGGCGCAGTTATACGGTATGCGTCGATAGTTTTATTGACATAGTAAAAGATTTGGAGGCTTGAATATGAGAGAGGAATATATAAAAAAGGTTAAAAAGGAATTGTCTGTTTCCCGCAATCAAAAACGTGAAATTATCCGCGATTTAAACGAAGCGTTTGATTCCGCGAAAGAACATGGAGAAACCGAAAAACAAGTAATTGACAGATTGGGGACACCAAAAGATTTTGCGGAAAGCATGGAAGAAACCGTTGGTTTCAATCGGGCGCAGTATAAGAAAAGAAGAAAAAAGTTATTAGCGGTTTATTGCTCATGCGGCATTGCATTATTGTGTTTGATTACTGCTCTGGTAGCCAAACATTCTGCTCTCCCCGATAACGTAACCGGTCAGGCGGATGCAATGACACAAATTACGGTTAATGGCTTTTGGCCTTTTGATATTTGGAGTGCCATGCTCATCATTGGACTGGCGTTTGCCATTACTGCGGTAGTCCTTATCGTTGGTCTTGTCCGCAAGAAAAAATAAAGCTTGGAGAAAAACAAATGAAGAAAGTCTGTGGAATATTTCTTATCATAATGCTTGTTGCTTTTATGACTGCTTGCGGTAACACCTCTATATCTGAAAATGAAGATACCGTTGATAGTTCCGGGAATGCTTTGCCTGAAAATTTCGTTATGCTGGATGCCGAAGAATGGCCCGACAATGAATATACTGCCAACATACCGCAACCGGAATCAGGTACATTATTGCGCGGGTGGATTGACCTAGATAAAGAATATTGTCATCTTGAATTATTCGATATGACACAATCTGATTCGGAGCAATATGTGAAAACCTTGAAAGAATCTGGATTTTCGGAAGTTGACAAGGTCTCGGAAGAAATCAATGACGATTACATTTCGGTAGGTACTTTACTGACAAAGGATAGCACTACCATCAGTATTTCGTATATTGATGATTTGTTTGGTATGTACATCAAAAACGAACAGTAGCAGTTAAAATATAACTTCAAATGGCTAATCCAAAAAGCCGCCTAACGGAAATAAAAAAAACCGTTGTTTCGGCGGCTGGTTCGTCATGCTTCAAGTAAGATAATAGCCAAACGGCGGCTTTGGAACGGGAGGTCTTTCATGTATCCGAAGTCGCTTTTCTGTACTCATAAGGGGCCGCCACCTTACAGTGACGGCTTGGCATAGCTGATGTTCTAAGGCTATATAATTTCAAAAATATATATCAAAAAATGGGCGGCTTCTGCGCCCATTTTTCATACGACACCGTTCGAGGTTTTCCTCGGATAGGTGTCTTTTTGTTTGCTGACCTTACGAACAAACCCTGCAACTTCGGACCAAATTGGTCCGAAGTTGCAGGGTTTGGGGAGGCTCCCCAACAAGCAATTTTGTGTAGGCTCGTCCTACGCAAAATATGCGCCTGTGGCCACAGGCGCCCTGCTTGCCGTTTTGCGGAAAGCCCGGAGATGCCGCAAAAACGGTTGCCTTGATATTGTTCGGCTAACCGTATATAATGCTCTTGTATCAGTACAAAAAGGGGGGCGAGTATGAATTATATTTCCGTTCAAGAAGCCGCAAAGAAATGAGGCATTTCAGAGCGTCGCGTACAAAAACTCTGCGAGGAAAATCGTATCCCCGACATAGTGCGTTTTAGCCGTATGTGGCTTATACCCAAAGACACGGAAAAGCCCATTGATGGACGAAGAAAAAAAGGAATTTCATAGATTTCATAAAGGCTCAACATTGATATATTATAATCCATTAACGGAGGTGACTACTATGGCAACTATAATGGTTGTTGAAGATAACAAAGGAACTAATAAGGCAATTTGTGAATATATGAAAACAGCCGGACACGTTCTTATTCCAGTATATGACGGAGCAGAAGCCCTGAAAGTGTTTAGAGAAGAAAAATTAGATTTATCTGAAAATTTCTGGCTCTATTAAAACCAACCAAGATTTGAAGAATGTCATCTTCGATTTCTCTCATTTCAAAAGGCAAAGTTTTTTTCTTCTTTTTCTTTTGACTAAGTGCATCTATATCTCTGTATATGGTCCGCTCACTCACCTCAAAATAGTTAGCCAGTTCATTTACAGTCATTTTTCTCCGTATTCTTAACAAATGGACGATTCCATTCTGTCTCTCTGTTTTTTTCATAAAAATACTCTTAACTTCGTTTTATTTAAACTTTATATAATATGGATAACAAGCATTCGATCTGCTGTTTAAGTACAATCCTAATAATCAACTAAAAAGCCGAAATTATATTTTCATTTTTTGAGTATTCTCTTTAAGTAGGCGGCATCTAACAAATTCACTGTCTCAAAATTTCCTTTATAAAACACACCCCAGTTATTGAAAACGCAAGGCAATTCCTTTGCTTTTTGTAGCGTATCCACTTGAATTAAAGATACAGGAACATCGTTCATTTCACAATACTGTTTTATCATCTCAATGTTTTGATAGACATATGGGCATTGCATATCATAATAAATGGTTAGCTCTTTGCTTTCAATTTCTTGGTTTTTAACATTTTGTGCGAACTTTGGCATTGTTCCATCAAAAGAAAGTGCAAGCAATTCATATCCATTATCGGTAGTATCAACAACCTCAAAGCCGAACTTCTTCACAAATGATTGGTCAGAAAGCCAAGATTTTTGTTTTTTTGCTCCGAGCATACAAATGCCGGATTTACCCTTTTCTCTGGCATCAGCCAAACAATACTCCACCAGCAATTTCCCATACCCTTTTCCTTTGTGACTTCCAGAAACCCATAAGCAATACACATAATAATAGTTGTCACCAATTATGGGAACCCAGGCAGTTTCAAGAGGAGCATATTCAATAAAAACCGTAGCTCTTGCATTTAACTTTCTAAAGACATGACCTTCATTTAGTCGCTCTGAAAGCCATTGTCGCTTTGCGTCAATACCTTGATGGGGCTTTTTACTGCGTATAATACAGCATAAATGCTCATTAACAAGGTTTTCTGTTGTCAAGTTTACAAAATCAGTATTCATGTGTACCCTCGCTTCAAATCTATACTTGTGTTCTTGTTTTTTCGCCTTAATTTGCCAAATGCGTACAAGTTATTAATTACCATTTTCAAGCCAATTTTTTGCTTATTTCTCGCTTCAAAACCACAACATCTTGTGGTTTATCCCTAATTTTTCTTATCCAAACCACAACGTGTCATCAGAATACAGAAATGGAACTTTAATTTTATATGTAGCATCCTCGTGTAAGCATTTTGTAACCTCAATTAGTATATCAATCAAAGCTTCCTTTCCAACCTTAAAAAAGCATTCTGCAACGTATTTTTTTACTTCCTGTCTTAGACCGCATGCATCTGCACTCTGTTTGATCAGTGTCTTCCATGGATAAAGCGTAAACATTGATTTAGTAAAAGAGAGCATTAGGTTTTCTGTTCGGCTCAATTTTGCCGTATTGTTCGTACAATCTATCAATACAAGGCCAAAAACTTTTTTCGGATAATAGTATGCAATATCCTGAGCAAGATTACCACCCATGGATTGCCCGATAAACACTGCTTTGGGGATTTTTTCTGTTTCCATTATTTTAAGCAAATCATCCATCAGCTGCTTCATTGAAAACATCCCTGTATTAGAAACAGATTTTTCGTGTGAACGGGCCAAATATTCTCTGGGACATAGCATTGATATGGATACCGTCTGGGTTAGATGTAAGTCCTTTAGCAGTAACATAATAGCAATTTTCGTTACCCTGTGCATATTTTTGAAGTTCTTCGTTAATGAGTTGATATTCCACACACCCTGCACCAAATGCCACCTTACCCAAATAATCGCCCAAACCACCTATAATAAATGGAATATTAGGTACAGATAATTCCTTCTTATTTCATTAAAGATTCTTAATATTTTTTCATAGTATTCTTTGTATTTTCCATCTTGGCTATCACTTTCCCCCTGATACCATAGTATTCCTACCAATTCGCTATCTTCCATTGCAAATTTAGCTTCATTTATTGCATGACGAAATAATGTTCCATCTATCGACCACTCATCAATAGGGCTACCACCTTCTGCACATGGAATGAGACCGATTTTTTCTCCCTCATTATCTTTACACCAAGCCTCTGCAAATGATGCCGCAAGTCCTACGCCCGCAACTGGTCTATCAAAATGAATTGGTTCAGTCATCATTTGCCATCTGCCATTTCGCAACATCATAATTCTTTCATTATAAATCGGAGGCACTTCATGTGTAAATCCACGACCTGCCTTTTCTCCTATCTCCTAAATATTTATATCAATAAATTCCTGTTTATCATTATCTTATATCAATAATCTTTATTTCATAATATTTTACGTATATGCATTAATTCATATCATATCGTTGTACTTGTAACTTTCTATCTATGTTTTAAATGCTCCATTCGGTCTCTGTCATTGCTAACAAGGAAGCAACCTTCATGAAGCTGAGATACTAAATCATTAACCTTATTTTGATAATTACTATTAGTCTTCATTTAATTTTCCTCAAGTATTCTGTAGAACTCATAACATCTGAAAAACCGCGACTCAGTGCAGCCATAAAAGTGGATTGAACTATATTTGCAGCTATAGCTTCGCCGCTGAAAACCAGGTCTTTCGTTGCACAGCAATCATAAAGAAGTATATTGGAATATCCTAAATCATAAGCTGCTCTAACTGTTGTATCTACGCAATGCTGCGTCATCATACCTACAATCACTAATTCTTCAATTTTCTGTAATCGTAAAAACTGATGTAGTTCCGTATCTCTGAAACTATTCGGAGTGTGTTTGATAATAACCGTTTCTCCTTCAATTGGCTCAATTGCTTTATAAATCTCTGAACCGAGTGTTTTAGGCTTAAAAAATGTAGCACTCTCTTTCATGTTAATATGCTTAATGAATACAACTAAATCTTCTTCTGCTCTAAACTTGCCCAGCACACCCTGAATGTTTTTCGCTGCCATGTTAGCATTAGATAACGGATAAGCCCCATTATCAAAATAATCATTCTGAACATCAATAATTAGTAATGCCTTTTTCATAACTGTCCTCCTTTAATTAAGCATCTATATTGAACGTAATAGAGAATTTACATCGACAGATAATACTTATATATTCACGTTCAATATGCAAGTTTCGTGCTTGATTACATTGCTTATGTTGAAAGAACATTAGCACGAAACATATAGTATGTATCACAAATAAATTATAGCAAGTATTCATTCATTTTTGAATTACCTACTTTTTTGTTAGTATCAAATTCCATTTTCGTTCATGTACTCTTTTCCTATAGATTGCAATATATTGATAGCTTCAATAATTCTTTGTCCTCTTTCCGCTGTAAGACTATATTCAACTTTTAACGGGTAACCTTCATATTTTATTTTATTAACTACCTGAAACTCAATTAAATCAGCTAAATCTTGTATCAGCATTTTCTGATTAATCCCTACAATACACTTTTCAAGTTCAGTTAAAGATTTAGGTCCGTGTTTTAGTTGATATAATATGATCGTCTTCCATTTTCCTCTAAGAAAATCATGTACTATTTCAAGTGGACATGTGTATCGTTGTCGAATTTTCATAAATAAACCTCCTCTTGATTATCCTTTACCGACCAGAGGGGTGCCACCTTTAGCAAAGATAAACATTGCCAGTATTTTAGAGACGTCGAATTCGATACCTTTAAATAAACTTTTCATCATCTATTCTATTAATCAATTTATCAAAATCTGATTTTCGTCTTCATATCTCATTTCAAATCTTTTTAGAATCATCGCCCGTTGCAGTAATAAAAGTCAAATATTCAGCAGCAGAACTACGAATTGTAACATCATCTTTCTTTTTCTTTGCCATATCCTGTTAACTCCCTATATCTTATTTATGTATTTATGGAAGCGAGTGTCCATCGAATATATGTTCTCACCTTATTGTACTACAATTTGTAAATTTTTGCAAGAAAAATAAAGTAAGTGCTTACAATGATTGCTACCAAGCCCCCCATAACGGACTTTCACCGTCTATCTGTCCCCCATGTTGGGCGCACAAGAAAAAGAGCGCAAAAGCAAATCGCTCTTACGCTCATAATTTATTATTTATTTTCAATTATTACTGTTCTTGATGTTACGGACTACAACCTCTGTATGTGTTGATGCTGCAATTCGGATTCCCACAAACCATAATTAGGCCTTGGCGTACGCGTTATCGCTCCTACTAAGCTTACCAGTGCAAATTTTAATTTTCCGAAGGTAATGATTTTTCTGCATTTTATCGTATTTAATCAAAAAGCGATTTATGACTTCTAACAGAAGAGCGAAATCTATAATTCGTGATTAAATAGCAAAAATTATTATAATAATTATAAAACACTTACCTACTCCTTATTCATTATTTAGCTCTTATAGACAAATACAAACCTATTCGCACTATTTTATATCTTTCTTCATTAAAAACAATTCTGTTTCCGTACCTGCTTCCTCAAATCCCAGTTGCAGATATATATTATGCTCTTCTCCTGTATCCGTAACAATGTAAACCTGCTGCTTCTTCTCCTCTTTTATGGCTTTATAAAGCAGTTTCTTTAACATATTTGTTCCGAATCCCTTCCCCTGATATTCGTTTAATATTGTAACTTCTTCTAATTTTACAATTTGATCCTTCTCATACCAATCACAAAAACCGATTGGAGTCTCTTCGTCATAACAGATATAAAAATCCATCAATCCCTTTTCATAGAGTTCCTTTTTCTGGTTCGCTTTCTTGCTGGATAACTCGATGTACATTCTTTGCGCCGCATAAGTGATGGCACAATCTACCCCTGCTTTTATTTCTTCTGATGTAACTGCCTTTTTAATCCTGCAGCTGTCATCTCCATGCCAATCCCCCGTGGAATGTTCATCCGCTGTCATATAGTAAAGATCGTCCACATCAAACCCTAAATCATTCATGGCATCATAAAATCCTTTCGAAGCCTCAATTCCATGGTGGATTACAACTTTTAGATGTTCTTTGTCTGACTGCGCCAACGCTTTTATTTGTTCGCGAATAAATTCAATTGTTTCTGTCTCATTTCTTATGTTTTCTAACAAAATAAAATTATGGTCATACAATTCTGGCACAATCTGATTGCTAAAATAACTGATATCTTGCACTGTTTTTTTCTGGCAGAATAATTCCATATAACTATCCTCTACCGCTCTTAATTCATTTATCATAAAATATTTCTCCTTTTAAAAGCTCTAAGCTGTTTTATTTCAGTTACACATGTTTATTATAAAGGTATAATCATCAATATGTTCTGTATTGCTTATTACAAGAACATTTTATCATAACTTTAACAGCAAAATATATTAATTCTATTTTTTTATTCGACACATTTCGCGTACCTTGTGGCGGTGATTCTGATGACCATTGGGTCTGGTACTCCCTTGGCGATATAGTATATCATCTTAGCAGTAACGTCACGCTTTTGGTATAAAGGCATACTTTCAATAATTTCGGGATTTATATTACCCCTTAGTGACTTATGTTCTTCACTGCGGTTTAATCTACTTTGTTTCTTGTGACTTCTTCATTATAAAAGACACTTTCACAAATCGCTTTACCTAAAATATTTGAACTCATTTTTCATCTATAGTTGTATCATTATTTTTTACAAAAAATATGGGTCAAAATCGTGCATTTTTTGCTCCGACTTTTGACCCTTTTTCACCCCAAACCACAACATGTTGTGGTCAAACTCTACTTTTTTACCTTTTTGCAAAACACTCATTTTCCTTAACCACCTAACTAAACACAATGGGGAAATCAGTTGTATAATTTTTTTGTGCTGTTCCTCAGGATATATTTTGATTTTATCTCCGTTAATAAATACATCGTATAATCCATTCATTCTCTCGTTTTCATTGAAGTATAAAAAATTGGGGTTATTATTCCTGAAAAATGCTGATTCCATGCTGATTTTGCCGCATGGCATCTTTTACTACATAGAATTCTGGTACGAGTGTTCATCACGGCAACTCGGGAACGCGCATAGAAAAATATTTAAGCCATTACCATGAATATATCCCATTTGCCTTGACATCATCATACCAAAAATATAGTACTCCATTTTCTTTCTTCATCCTAATACCGCTAAATGTTCCAACCGCATTTTCGGAGTTATAAAATTCATCCGTCATATCAGGAACATAAAAAGGCACATCAGGGAACAAATAATAATTTCGCTCATCGCATCAATAATCTCCCAAATCATTCCTTACCCTCCACTTGTGATAATTTTGCCGGGATAATTGGGGACTAACATTTTTTGTCAACTTTGACATACCCTCTAACTTCCCATTATTGCTATAATGTTTTTACTTTTCTTTTTCTTCACCAATCAATTTCATTTCTATATCTTCTAAAACATTTATCTGATTCTTCTATATCATACATTTTTTTACATTATTCTACCATAAATATAACAAAAAAGATAGAAAAATCCTAAATGTATTGAGTATTTTTCTATCCTTAAATTTCACTTCTTTCAATCTATAAATTATGCTTCAAAACTGCAATTTTTCCATAATATCATAATGTCATCTATATTTTCTCCAAAAAATCAAGGCAAAAAAACGGTGTTTTTTGTCTATTTTTTCGCCTGTTTTTTGCCCTCAAACCACAATATATTGTGGTCAAACCTTATTTTTAACCCTCAAAACCACAAGACGTCATCATTATCACAGTCTCAACGTGCCTTGAGTGTGCAATAATGATGACCAAAGCATCTGGTACCCCCTTGGTGTCAAGGTATATTTTCAACCTTATACCAAATGTAATTGACTTAAATCTCCATAAAGCGTGTACTTTGTAG
>NZ_DAMASY010000006.1:0-195967 GCF_032080165.1 Sedimentibacter sp. | reverse complement strand
GCTAAAGCTTTTTGCTTCCCCCGGCATAGCCGGGGGTTTATTGTTGATACAATCAGATTAGCGCTTCCGCTGCTAATAGGAAACATTATTCAGCAATTTTATAATACCATCAATATGATGATAGTGGGTCGTTATGTTGGCGAAAATGCCTTTGCAGCTGTAGGGGTAAGCGGCAGTGTAATGAATTTTTTTATTGCGGTAATTATAGGTTTATGCGTCGGATTTTCAATTCTTTATGCAAACTCTTACGGTGCGAAGGATTATGACAAGCTTAGAAAAACAATTTTCATGACAGCTGCTATCGGACTTGGAATAACAGTTATATTATCTTTAACAGGTTTTATATTCGTTAAAGAAATTTTATTAGCTATCAAGACGCCTGAGCTGTTATTCAATGAAAGCGTAATATATTTAAGAATAATATTTGCAGGTATGATATTTTGTGTTTTCTATAATTTGAATGCAAGTATATTGCAGGCAATAGGAAAGACGAATATCATGCTTTTTGTTTTGCTGATTTCTATGATATGCAACCTGCTGCTTAACTACACGTTTGTAGCAATTCTGCGGATGGAAGTTAAAGGGGCTGCACTTGCCACCATATTATCGCAAGCTATATCTGCAGCAATGTGCATATTTTATATCAGAAGGTTTATGCCAAAGCTTAAATTGTGTAAAGCCGACATGATATGGGATAGAAAAATATTTTCTACTTCTTTCAAATTTGGATTTACATCATCCTTACAGCAATCAAGCTTATACTTCGGTAAGCTGTTGGTGCAAAGCTCAATTAATGCTTTAGGAACGGCTGCCGTTATGGCTTATACAGCAGATATCCTTATAGAGCAATTATTACTTGCATTTGGAGACAGCGGTGCTGCGGCCATTGCAGTCTTTGTGGCTCAAAATTACGGACATAACGAAGTAGAAAGAGTAAAGAACGGATTGAAAAAGGGCTTGAGGTTAATGGTTATTACCGGTGTTGTACTGAGCGGATTACTGTTTATATTAAAACCCTTGATGCTGTCTCTTCTAATAAGCAGTGCAAATACAGCAGTAACAGCTTTAGCATTGGGATATCTTAGTATTATGTGTATTTTCTATCCATTATCATTTGTAGCAAATTCATTCCAGGGATATTTTCGCGGTATAGGAATGATTCATCTGGCTTTTATAGGAACCTTTTCTCAAATAGTCATAAGAGTAATTTTAATCCATTATCTGACCAAGTTCATGCATCTGAATGCAGTAGCTTTATCAACAGGCATCGGCTGGATTATAATGATATCAATTCAAATAGCATCATTTTATAAAATAAAAAACTCTAAATCTGAAAATACATAAATGAAAGTTAACTGATTAATATTTTTTTCTTTCCTAATGTTGTTACTGCAAAAGAAAAAATACCGCTGAATATTAAACTGAAATAGTAGCTTATACCTCTCCACAACAACAGTGTTGTTGAAAGTATATTTGAAGGAAACAAATGCCCGAGCAGCAGTATAAAACCAACCTCGCTTGCACCGGCTGTACCCGGGGTAGGTATAAAAGATACAGCTATGTACAAAAATGACTGTAAGCATATTATATCCAGTATATTGGATTTATTTAAATTAAATGATTTGTAAACAAAAAATGTGGTGCTGAAAAACACCGTAAGCTGTATGACGGTTATTGCAAACATTTTTATTGTAAACCAATGATTATCTTTTAATTTTCCGATGCTTTCTTTGTATTCCAAAATAAAATTTTCAGTTTTATCCATTACTTTTTTTACATCCTTAATGAGGTGAACTCTATATAATAAATCAAATACTGCATCGCATATTTTCAATAAAACCTGCTGATTAAAGGCTATTAATAAAATTGCACTCAGCATAACCATATTTAATGTCAATCCTGTAACTATAAAGGCTGAAGCCCCACTGTGATAATTAGTCAAAAGCTTTATTTTATAAACCGCAAGACAAAATGTATAAACGGTTACACCGATCTGAAAAAGTAAAAACTTACTTATGAGAATTGCTGTTCCGTTGCTTAATGAAATATTATCATCCTTAAGAATGTAAAGCTGGGCAGGCTGACCGCCTGTTGCCATAGGTGTGATATTGCTGTAATATTGTCCGATCATTGTAACTTTCACAGAAAGCCAGAAAGTTTCCAGGTTTTTTTTATGATCCGTAAATTTAATAATCAATTCATAAATCATATCTGCTTCAAGGAACCAGAATATAAATATATTTAAAACAGCAATAATAATATAATTTATATTAATCTTATTTATAACTTTGAGTAAATTAAATAAATCGTCATTTTTGAATAATATGAACAATGTGACTATTGCCGATAAAACAATAAATATGAATCCAAAACTTTTTTTAAAATTCATACCTGAATCACCTCATTAATGACTGAGCCGAAACAACTTTTGTAATTCAGAGTTTTCTTTATATTTCTTATATTCTTGCAATAATAATTGATTATGCCCGGATTATTAATATAATAATCAAATATATACGGTAAACTGCTAAGGTCATTAATAACAATACCTATTTTGTTTTGTTTTATAAATTCAATATTTTCTTTTTCCTGACCGATATTTGAATTTAATACTATTAAAGGCAGCTCCTTATTTATTGCTTCAAATATGGTTACTCCACCCGGTTTTGTCACAATAAGCAGGGATTCATCCATCATTTGATTTAAATTGTTTACATAACCGTATACTTCTATATTGGTGAAGACACAGTCAGATAACTTATCAAAAAGTTTTTTATTTCTTCCTGTTACTATTTTTATTTTAATATTATTGTTCTTGTCAAGCTCATAAAGCATATTTTTAGAAATATTATCAACTCCGCTTAATACTATCAAAAGCGAAATATTTTTTTTAGCAGAAAGACCTATATCTCTATTTATAAATTCTTTTGTAACAGGTATACCAGTTACAATTATAATATTTTTGTTAATTCCTTTATTAATTAACCTGTTCATGATTTCGTTTGTAGGGACAAGATACATATTTGTTCCTTTGTAAATCCATTCCCAACTATCAACAACATCGGTTATTACTGTAATCAAATTAACATTGACATTATATTCTTCCTTTATCTTTGATATTATGCATGAGCATAGGGGAAATGTGCTTATAATGACTTTAGGTTTTTCGTTTAATATATAGTCATAAAGCTTTTTATAACATAAGTTGCAAAAAACACTATCTATAATATTATTTTTATAATTTACCTTTATATCATAAAATGCGTTATAGACAATGGGATAATTTTCTGTCAGCTCACAATACATTTTTGAACTAAAGTTTTTTATCTTCGGATTTACTATTTCTAAAATATCTGCAATGGCAATTTCAGCATTTTTGTTTTCTGATTCAATTTGTTCCTTTAATGCTTTAGACACATTAATGTGTCCCATTCCGAATGATGCAGTCAATATCAGTATATCAGTCATACAAATACTCCTTTTTCATATGTCAAAAATACAAAAATATCAATCAAATTAAATATTATGATAAAACCAAGTTTAATATGTTTAATATACTATCGATTGCTTAAATAAAGCATAAAATTATATTAAATTTTGATTAAAGAATTCAATATTTGAAAATATTAAAGGACAGACTATTTTTGGTCTGTCCTTTGAATTAATTTTAGGAATGAAATTAACAGTAAAATTTTATATCTGTAATATCAGGTTTTACAAGCATTGAATAATTGGTGTCGTAAATAACGAAGCCGGGTTTTGCATTTGGCGGTTTTCTAACGTTTATTTTTTTGGTGTAATCAACTTCCACTGTGCCTGAATTCTTGCCCTTGCTGTAATATGCAGCAATCTGTGCCGCTTCTACATACTCGTCGTCAGTCAATTCATCACCGTTTGTTCTTATGACTACATGAGAACCGGGCATATTTTTGGCATGAAACCAGAAATCTTCTTTTTTTGCTATTTTGAAAGTAAGAGCATCGTTTTGTAAATTGTTTCTTCCTACCAATATTTCATGACCGGTGGAGGAAATATACGTTATAAAATCCGGTTTATATTCTTTTTCTTTTTTAACCTTAGATTTTCTTTTCATTATACCTTCAGAAATCAACTCATTGTATATTTCGTCTAAATCATCTATAGTTTCGCATGATTCTATGGAATACAATATATTTTCTAAATATCGTATTTCATTTATTGATTCATCAATTAATTTATGAAGCTCTTCTTCTGCCTTTTTAAGCTTATTATATCTTTTGAAAAACTTCTGGCTGTTTTGAGACAAATTGAGCTTTGGATCTAACGGAATAGTTATTTCCTTTTGTTCAGGATCATAGTAGTTTATAACCTTTAATTTATGATTTTCAGGTTTTTGATGCAGATTAGCAAGAATCAGCTCACCGTAAATTTTATACTTATCTCTGTCTTCGGCATTATACAGTTCATTTCTTTGTTTTTCTATCTTTTTTCGGTTACGGTCTATTTTTGTATTCATGCTTTTAATTAAGCTTGCAACCCTTTGATTAATTTTATTTTTATTATCTAATTCATAGTAATAATCATCAAGCAAACTTCCTGGATTTTCATAATGTTTTTTATTATAGGATTTAAGATAATCGACATCTATGCAATAAAAACCGTATTGCTCGTGCTCTTCATCTAAATAAATATTATATGAAAAATCATTGCTATTTATTTTTTTCATAATATGACTTAAAGCATCCCACGTATTTTCTTTCTGTTCTGATGTAAGCTCTCCTATGTATGTGCTTTCATTTAAATTTCCAATATGGCAAATTTCTCTGCTTATAAAAGGGCTTAGTCCTATGAAGCGTTGGTAAAAGAAATTGTAAATCAGCATTCCGCCATTTGAGCTATCAAGGGCACTAAGAAATATATCTTTATTTATTTCTAAAGTATTTATTTTATCCTGCTGCGGAGGAATTACATATTTAATGCCGGGATAAATTTGTCGTACCGAGCTTACGTTTTCAGCAACCCTTTTTATAGAATCTATTACAATGCGGGTATCTGTGTTTATAAAAATTATGTTGCTGTGTTTTCCCATTATTTCAATAATTAACGATTTATGTACTGTTGTGTCTAATTCATCCTTGCATTCGAAAGTAATTTCCAATATCCGGTCAAAGTTTATTTGTTTTATGTCGGTAATATGAGCACCGCTCAGATGCTTTCTTAAAAGCATACAAAACATAGGCGGTTCTTGAGGATTTTTCCTTGTTACGTTGGTTAAATGCAGACGCGGACTGCTGCTTGCGGCAGTCATTAAAAGCTTATGGTTTTCTCCGCCGCATCTTATTGCTATTATTATTTCATTTTTATCCGGCTGATGAATTTTATCTACTCTGCCGGTTATTAATTTATTATATAAATCATTTTTTATACTATTTAAAAATATACCATCTAAAGACATTCTAAAACCTCCATATATCGATAGATAAGCAATGGAATAGCTGTAGAATAGCAATTGAGGAGCAATAGAAATAATAAAATACTTCTATTAATATGGTACTCATCAATCGTTTATCAATGGCTTATCAATTGCCAATCAATTGTTATTATTGTATCTTATAAATGTTTTTATGTCATGATAAATTTTTGTTTATAAATGAATTTTCTATTGTTCTCCCTTCGTTCAACTATTGTTCTCAATATTTTTATTTACTAATTGGATTTTAGTGTTATAATAAGATAATAATATGGTAATATCAATAATAGGAGTATGAAATGGCGAATATATTTAGTATGACCGGCTACGGCAAGGGTGAACATAATGACGGAAAAAGAGTAATAACGGCTGAAATAAAGACAATTAATAACAGATATTGTGATATTAATATAAAAACTCCGAGACATTTGCGCTTTTTTGAAGATAATATAAGAAAAATCTTGAAAAACAGCATACAAAGGGGTAGAATAGATGTATATATCAATATAGACTATTTAAACGAATCTGATACTGTCATTGTTCCTAATTTATGTTTGGCAAAACAATATAAAGATGCCATTGACGAAGTTAAAAAGGAATTAAACATTTCAAACAGTGTTTCATTGGATACAATTATTAAATTTCAGGATGTTCTTGTGGCAAAGGAAGACACGGATGACGAGAAGGAGCTGCGCATTTGTGTGGAATCTGCTATTCAAAATGCAGTTGAAAACCTGCTTCAAATGAGATTGGCAGAAGGAAGACAGCTTGAAGATGATATCAGATCAAGCATGGATAAAATTCTTGGTTTAATGTCTGAAATAGAAAAGAATTCTGAAACAATTGTGTCTGATTATAGAAATAAATTTGAATTAAGAATTAAAGAGCTTTTGGGAAGTTCATATGATTTGGATGAAAACAGATTATATAACGAAATAGTTTTTTATGCAGATAAAAGCGACATTAACGAAGAAATCGTAAGATTTAAATCACATATGAAACAATTGAACAACGTCTTGACAGAAGGCGGTCAGGTAGGCAGAAAATTAGATTTTATTATACAAGAAGCTAACAGAGAAATTAATACAATCGGTTCTAAAATCGGAAACCTTGATATAATACAAATGGTAATAGAAATTAAAAACTTATTGGAGAAAATAAGAGAACAAATACAAAATATAGAGTAGGAGATATATTAATGGCAAACAATACTATTAACATAGGATTTGGAAACATAGCACTGTCTAACAGGATTATAGCAATTGTAAGTCCCGAATCAGCACCTATTAAGCGTGTAATACAAGAAACCCGTGAAAAAGGAAAGCTTATTGATGCTACGTATGGAAGAAAGACAAGAGCAGTAATTATTACAGACTGCGAGTATGTAATTCTATCGGCAATACAACCGGATACCATGGCGCAGAGATTTGATCATAACAACCACAATATAAAGTAATGAGGTGTAAAAGATGGACAACGGATTATTGGTGGTTATATCGGGTCCTTCGGGAGCAGGTAAAGGCACAATATGTAAACGTCTCAGAGAAATAATGAAGGATTTGAAGGTTTCTGTTTCCGCCACTACTCGTCAGCCAAGATGGGGAGAAATTGAAGGTGAAAGTTATTTCTTTATTGATGAAAAAGAATTTATAAATAAAATTAATAATGACGAATTCCTTGAATATGCTAAAGTTTATGGCAATTTCTACGGAACTCCGAAAAAAGAAGTGTTTAAACAGCTTGAAGCAGGAAATGATATAATACTTGAAATTGATATTCAAGGGGCTTTGCAGGTTAAGAAGAATTATCCGAGAGGTGTTTTCATTTTTATATTGCCTCCTTCCATTACAGAGCTTAAAAACAGAATTGAAGGACGAGGAACGGATTCTAAGGAAGTAATTCTTGAAAGAATGCAAAGTGTTTATGAAGAGCTTAATTATGCTTTTGAGTATGACTATGTAGTATTAAATGATGAGGTTGAAGCTGCAGCAGAAAAAATTATATGTATAATTAAATCAGAAAAAAATCGAGCTATTAGAAAAAAAGCAATAATCAACAAAATCAGAGAGGTATAGTATGAAGAGAATTTCAGTTGATGAATTAATAGATATGGTGGACAGCAGATATTCATTAGTAACAATTATTTCTAAAAGAGCAAGACAAATAATTGATGGTTCCGAGGTTATGGTAAAAACTAATACTATTAAACCGGTTGGAATTGCAATTGAAGAATTTCATGAAAGCAAATATGAAGCGATTTATGATTATGACAAATATAAAAAAGCTCTTATAGAAAATACAGTAAATGATTCAGAAGAGGAAATTGTTGCTGATGAAGAAGCAGATAACTCCGGCGAAGAATAATAAAAATTAAGTAACAATAATCAGTCTATGACTGATTATTTAATTTGTGCTTAAGGAGCAGGCATGTATAAAAAATTTGTGCAGTTAATATTAAACAACAATTCTAAAAGCATCGACCAACTTTTTACTTACGGTGTTCCGGATGCTTTAACAGATGATGTTGAAATTGGAAAAAGAGTGAAGGTAAACTTCGGCAATAACAAGCATATGATTGATGCATTGATTGTATCAATTGATTGCTCATGCCAAATTCCCGAGCATAAAATTAAAACAATTATTGACGTACTTGATGATGTACCTGTTGTAAGCGAAGAAATGATAAAGATTATCTTTTGGATAAGAGAAAGATATATATGCAAGTATTCTGATGCTCTGCGACTTCTGATTCCGGCAGCGATTAAATATGAGCATAACATAACTGTCAGAGCTAAAGAAATCAATGATATTACATTAAACGACAGGGAAAAAGAACTGTATAATTTAATCAAAGATAATCCGTTGGAATTAAAAATTTTAAAAAAGCACTATGCCTATAACGATATATTTACAGTTATAAATAGCCTGAAAGATAAAGATGCAGTTGAAATAATCAGTAAGGATAAGTTAAAAGGAAAGGAAGCTTACGAAAAATATGTTTCCTTAATTGCGGACAAACCTATTGATGAATATGATATAAATAAAACCAAGAATCAAATTAATGTTATAAATTACTTGAAAGAGAACAAGCCGGTAAATATAAAGAGGCTGTCTGAATATTTAGATATATCCTTGGCAGTAATCAATAATTTAATTAAAAAAAATATATTAAAAGAAGAATATATTTTGTATCAAACTGAGGAAAAAAATGTTGTAAAAAACGAATTAAAGCTAAATGAAGAGCAACAAAATGCGTGTGAAAGAATAATTTCATCTGATAATAAAGTATTTTTGCTTCATGGTGTTACAGGCAGCGGAAAGACCGAAGTTTATATGAATATAATTGAACATTATATCAGTGAAAATAAACAATCCATCATGCTTGTGCCGGAAATATCCTTAACTGCCCAGACCATAGACAGGTTTGAAAAAAGATTCGGCAATAAAATAGCAGTTTTTCATTCAAGATTAAGCAAGAAAGAAAAGCTTATACAATGGACAAAGGTATATAATAAAGAAGTAGATGTTATAATCGGAGCTCGCTCGGCTATTTTTGCACCGATTAAGGATTTAGGTGCTATAATTATTGATGAGGAGCATGAAGACAGCTATATTTCTTCAACCTCTCCCAAATATAACACAATTGAAGTTGCTATAAAAATGGCTCATAATTTAAACGGTAAGGTAATACTTGGCTCTGCAACACCCTCTGTAAATACCTACTATATGGCTCAGAAGGGTCAAATTAAAATAATTGAGTTAAAAAACAGAGTGAATAATAAAATGCCTAATATGAAAATAATAGATATGAGCAGCGAATTGGATAAAGGAAATAACACCCTCATAAGTGAAGAGTTGTATGAAAGCATTAAAAAAACTTTAAGTAATAAAGAGCAGGCAATATTATTTTTAAATAAAAGAGGTTATTCAGGATTTGTAACCTGCAAAAAATGCGGTCATGTAATTAAATGTGACCGCTGTGATGTATCAATGACATACCACATAAAAGGCAATATGCTTAAATGTCATTATTGCGGCAGAACAAAACGAATGATGTATGAATGTCCTAAGTGCGGCAGTAAAAAAATTGAGCAGTTCAGCGCAGGAACTCAGCATGTGGAAAGATTGGTGAAGCAATTGTTTCCCAATGCAGTAACAGAGCGCATGGATGTTGATTCAATGACAGACAAGGATTGCTACGAAAATATATACAATCGTTTCAAAAATGGAAGCATTGATATATTAATAGGAACTCAAATGCTTGCCAAAGGATTTGATTTTCCCAATGTTACGACAGTTGGTGTGCTGGTAGCGGATGCAATTTTAAATCTACCCTTTTACAATGCCAGCGAAAAAACATTTCAGTTAATAACCCAGGTAAGCGGCAGAGCAGGAAGAGGAAGTAAGACAGGCAATGTATTTATTCAGACTTATGAGCCTAACAACTTTATAATAAATGCAGCTAAGAACAACAATTATGAATTATTTATAAATGAAGAGTTAAAATTAAGAAAAGAATTTGCATTTCCGCCGTTTATTAATATAATAAATATATGTCTCATATCAAAGAATGAGGATTTAGTTATCAAGACGGCAAATGAAAAGTATGAAGAAATAAAAGAAGCCGTTAAGGATATGGTTAAGGAAAGAAGCCTATTATTATATAGGCCGACACCGCATTCTATTTATAAGATTAATGACGAATATAGAATCAATTTATTTATAAAGGCATCACGAAATAAAATGACTGAGTTGAAGAAAATACTACGAAGTATATACATGGACAAAGATATAGAATATATAAAAACAAGTATAAATATTAATACCGATACGGTTTAGATGGTAGGAGGAAATATGGCTTTAAGAAATTTAAGGTATGATGGGGATGAAATACTAAGAAAAAAAAGTAAGGAAATCAGTGTTATTGATAATAGAATCTTAACACTCCTTGATGATATGCTGGATACAATGTATGAAAATGACGGAGTGGGTCTGGCAGCACCTCAGGTGGGAATATTAAAGCGTGCCATAGTAATAGATGTGGAAGACGGAAATGTATATAAAATGATTAATCCTAAGATATTAAGCATATCTGACGAACAACAAACCGCACAGGAGGGATGTCTGAGTGTACCTGAAACGAAAGGAATGGTAAGCAGACCGATAAAGGTTACTGCAGAATACACAGATGCAGAAGGTAACTTAGTAACTATTGAGGCAGAAGGATTATTGGCAAGAGCAATATGCCATGAGATAGATCATTTAAACGGTGTGTTGTTTACGGACAAAATAATAAAAAGTAATAAATAGGTGAAATTATGAATGTTATTTTTATGGGAACACCAGAATTTGCTGTGCCTACCTTGAAGAAGCTTTATGAAGACGGTTATGAGATAAAGCTTGTGGTTACCCAACCCGATAAACCCTCAGGAAGAGGAAAAAAGCTTAAAAAATCAGAGGTAAAAGAAGCTGCTGAGGAGTTAAATTTGCCAGTTTTTCAACCAGATATAGTAAAAAAACAAGAAAATATAGATATATTGAAATCATATGCTCCTGATGTAATAGTTGTAGTTGCTTACGGACAATTATTGAGCAAGGATATTTTAACGATACCAAAATACGGCTGTATCAATGTTCATGCTTCACTTTTACCTGAGCTTAGAGGAGCAGCACCGTTAAACTGGGCAATAATAAACGGTGATACTAAGACCGGTGTTACAACCATGCAAATGGATGTGGGATTAGATACAGGAGATATGCTTTTAAAATCAGAAGTAGAAATTGATGAAAATATGACTGTCGGAGAGCTTCATGATATTTTGATGCATAAGGGTGCAGATTTATTGATTGAAACATTAAATAAATTGGAAAAAAACGAAATAGTTCCGCAAAGACAGGATGATTTACTTTCAAACTATGCACCAATGTTTAATAACGAAAACCGTAAAATAGATTGGGGCTTAACAGCAAAGAATATTCATGATTTAATCAGAGGATTGTCTCCATGGCCTACAGCATATTTTACCATGGATGATAAAATCGTGAAGGTGTTTAAATCATCCTATACAAATGATAATCCTGATTATGAACCGGGCTGCGTAATAAAAGCAAGCGATGAAGGAATTTTCGTTAAAGCAAAGGACGGAATCGTAATACTTAAAGAAATACAAATGCCGGGTAAAAACAAAATGACAGTGGAAGCTTATCTTAGAGGAAACAAGTTTCCTGAGAAAATAGTTTTTTAAAAAATATATAAAAGTTGTATAAAATCAGACAGACAAATTTCGACTTGAAGTTTGTCTGTTTTTTTTACCAAAGTTTATAGTCTTATTCTGCTTGCATTAGGATGTTTTATAAAATGGAACAACTTTAGCGTTACAATCGTCTATTAATATGGTATATTTTAGCAAAGGGGTTGGGAGGTCTATATAATGAAAAAACTTAGTTTATTGATTTTAATGTTAATGTTATTAATTGTATCGTGTACTAATAATGCACAACAGTCGAATTATACAGATAACAATGAAGAAAAGGCACCTGTAGAAAATGTAGATGAAGAAAAGGTTCCCGCTAACGAAGAATTTGAAATAGATAGAACTGAGTATTTGACAGGCGAAATAATAACTGACGGTAATTATGATATATCATCAAGTGGAGTAAGCAGTATTTGCTTTGTTCCTGACAAGGAGAGTAGGGAAATAATCGATGACAAATACAGTACTTATGACCTTTATTATTTAAATGATGAAAGTTACTTTTTATATTATGATAATATTTCTGTGACAGAAAATTTACCTGATGATTTAGGGATTTATAAGGTAAAAGTAAAATTTGATTTAAAGAAAATTTATAATTACGACAGATATAATATAATTGATATTCTATTAACCGATAATATTGGTACTATTCTTTATGAAGGGAAAAGCTATGAAACAAATGATTTGGATTTGGATGTAAAGGTTAAAGACAGGGTTTGCGGACTTATAGTTGATTCAGTGGATAAATTTGGAGGTGGAGGATTTAGGGTAGGCTTTTGCGGAGAAATCGAAACGGAAGGGTATTATAATATATCTTATGGCGAGCTTCATGAAAGAAATTTAGGAAATATATATTATGATGGGAAATACGAAAGTAATGTTCCAATGATGATGGGAGAAAGTAGCAATAAACAATTATTTTATTTTGTTGATAAGGAAGAGCTGTTCAGTCAATTAGAAGAATACTCATCATTTGGCAGAGGCAAGTTTAAAATTTCAAATTTTCATATAGTTTACAAACATGGCATGGGGAGAGAACCTACGGAAATATTGACGGAAATTGTATCTTTAGATAAAGGATATGAAAACATGTTTGAAATAAAAGATAAAGCCAATACAAGATTAGTGGGCTATAATGATGACTTTGCTATAGTCTCAAATATAACTGAATATGATGAGAATAATTACGCCAAATCTTTTAATTTTTATTATATAAATAAGAATATCCCTAAAAAAGAGCATTTGTTAACTACTGAAGACTTTTATATTTTAGATGATGTTATGAGTGAAACAGAATTTTCATTAATAACAGAAGGATATAATGAAATAACCGATTCTTACGGTGTACTAAATAGAATTAAATGTAAAATTACGGACAAAGGTGTAGAGTTATCTTATCCATATAAAGATGAAAATGAAAAAATTAGTAAATTTAACCTAAGTGCAATTGATGACAATTATAATCGAATTGCTACTGACGGAAATTATATTTATTATATAGATATGAAAACATATTATATAAATAGAATTAAAATTAACGGTACTGGTAATGAAACCATATCGGAACATGAATGTTCGCAATTACATTATTATAATGGAAAGTTATATTTTAAAGAACATTCCAAGCCGGATTCACAGATTGCTTGTGTTGATACAGACGGGAAAAATTATCAAATAATATATGGTGAAAAGTTTGTAAACAATTTTGTAATTCATAATGATGTAATTTACATGACGGTATTTGTTGAAGAACAAGAAGCAGGCTATGCTTTTGGCTTCTATAAATATAATTTATCAGATGGTAAAATGGAAATATTTGATGATAGCATTGCTTTACCTCAACCGCCTGGTTTACGATTAATTAATAATAAAATATATTATGGAATTAACGATAAAATCAGAGAATATGACATTCATAAAAGCACTGTAACAGAGAGCGATACTGTTATTGATAATATTCAGGAATACAATGATTTTTTTTATACTAATTCAAGGTATTCTATTATGAGGCGTTCAATTGATAATATTAGTGAGTATGATAAGCTCTTTGAAATAGGTGATGGATATATTCTAAGGAAAATTAGTGTAATTGATGACTTAATATTTTTTACTTATTGTTATGATTATACAGAGGTAGATAAAAGAGGTATTTATGTAGATGTAATAAACATTGATGGAACTGACCGCAGAAATTTATTCTACTTTGATTATTCTTATTCAACATTAGGGCATTACAACTTTGATTCAATCTATGTATTAAATGACAAACTATTTGTTATTTCAAGAGACAATGAATATCCTATATTTAAAGTGTTTGATTTTGATGGAAATGGGATTTGGAGTTTATTTTAGTATTAATAGTCACTTGTTTATTTCAAAGATATATTTGTTCAGAAATAATTTCTTATTGAATAAAAACGTGAAATAAAGAGAGGTCAGAAAATGAAAAAACTGATTTTACTAATAAGTGTAGTTTGTATTTTCTCATCATTATTAGTTGGGTGTAAATCAAAAGAGGATATTAAAATTGATATTGAAATTGGTACTCCACGTGAGGAAGTACTTGAACTGTTGGGTGAACCACAAGGTACTCTTTTTGGATTTTATGGTGATATCTATATAATTGATAATTCTGAAATTATTGTTTACACTGATAATGATTATAAATATGCTTATTTTATAGACGATGTTTCTGAAAGCTCAGCTTCCAAGTTTATGGCTAAACATTCTAACCGTCAAAGTGGCTGCTTTGGCGGTTAACTTTTATGTAAAAGTTATTTTCGCTTGCTGTTAAGTAAGCGCTTTGACGCTTACTAAAATCGTAACCATCAAATCTGTGGGTACATATGCAAGTAAAAAACAAAATGAGATAATACTCCAAAAGAAACTAATATAGATAGTAACCTCCCTTTTCAGGGAGCAACCGCCTATCCGTTATGGCAATTTCTTTGACATATTATACCATAATATTACATTTAATTCAATATATTATGGAACAAATTTGTTGTGAAAACGTCTATATAAAATGATATATTATATTTAAGTTAGGTTTATTCGAAAAGGAGTGACGGAAAGTGAAGAAAAAAATATTATTTATATCTTTATTGGTAGTTAGTATATTGTTAGTTTTAATCACAGGATGCTCAGAAAAGACCAAAGCAGAAGAACTAAAGACCGGAAGGTATGTTGTGCCGGGCAATGAATTGGAATTATCACCGTGCGTTGTACTTAAAGAAAATAATGAATATGTATTTATTAGAAATTCTTTTACATCGTTTGTGCCTATAGGAAATTATTCGATTGACGATAATAAGCTTATCCTTAATGCAGGTGAAAGCGAAGCATACATATTTACAATTGATGGAGAAAGGTTGATTTTTGAAAGCAGCGGCAACATAGATGCTTTAGTTGGACAGGGAACAGTATTTGTTTTTTACGATGACGAAACGTTTAATACAGAGATTAAAGTAACACCGGCAGATACAGTTAATTAACAGGCCTCATCCTGAAGCCCAATATACAAAGATAGAAGATTATGTGGTTGTTTGGAGCTTATTATGAAAAAAATAATAGTTTGTGTAGTGCTTTTTCTTTTAGTTATTGTATCAATACGTTATAATAAGATAATAAAAGTCGAAGATTTAATAAAGCCATATTCGGTAGAAAATCTACCTGATGAAATGAAGACATATATATTTTTTTCCATTCATTCAAGCAAAGAATTGAATGTAGACGGATATGAATGATATGAATCGAAAAAAGAAATTATTAATTTATTAAGCAGCATAAAAGTTAAAAAGCTATTAATTTCTCCTAAAGAATATTCACCGAAATTAAAAGAAACATATCATATATTCTTATCAAATAATAAAAATATGATGGATAACATTTACATTTATACCTTAAATAATAAATATATAAGAATAAATGATGCGACATATAAAATATCGAATAATCCTGATTTATCAAATATATACTATTTAATAATTAAGGATCAACCGGAAGGTCTTGTAGATGAATTTTACTATGATTTAATTGAAGATAATTAAGTCAAGTAACATGAAATTTATTTTATAGGAGCAGACATAATAAATATAAAATTTAGGCAAATTGATATAACAAAATAACCGCTGAGGTGGAAACTTTAGCGGTTATTTTTTTGCAATCAAAATTATCTTTATAAGTAATTCGTTTTATGGTTGACAGAACATCTACTATGCGGTACAATATAGTCAACTATTATGCGATGCAAGGTAGGTGGAAAACATGGTAGACAGATCTCAATTATTGCGGGGTACATTGGAAGGATGTATAGTGAAAATAATTGGTGATGAAGAAACATACGGATATGAAATAATATCCCGTTTACAGGATTATGGTTTTGAGGATGTAAGGGAAGGCACAACATATCCGATTTTAGTAAGACTTGAGAGGAAGAAAATTATAACGTCCAAATACAAAGAGTCACCCCTTGGTCCGAAAAGAAAATATTACTTTTTAACTGAAACAGGAAAAGAATTTTTATGTGAATTTCAAATGGTATGGAATGATGTAAAGAAATCTGTTGATAAAGTATTGAAAGGGGAATAATTATGTTTATGAATGAAATGCTCTTACTTAAAAAGGAAAATGAAGAACAAATAAAAGCTTTAAGGGATGACGACGTACAAACCATAAAGGACATAATGAAAGGTATGAGTATATTTAAGGTTAATTCTTATGATGCACAGGTAATAAAAAGAGATTTGATAGGTATGGCGCAGGAATTTGAATTAAGAAATAAAACCTTACATGATGCGATTGGGAGTGATGTAAAAGGGTTTGCACATGAGATTATAAAAAATAGTGGAGGGCCGTGTAGATACGAAATCTTTTTGGGTTTTTTTATAAAGCTGACGGGATATTTTTTTGGTTGGTTTCTTGTATTGGCTGTTGGTGCATATAGTGGAAATTTTGTATGGAATGCTGATCCTATTATGATTGTATTTTACTTTACTATGGTAGTACTCAGCTTTATAACAGAGGGGCTGATAAATCCCGTGTTCAGCATGGAAAAAGGATTTAAGAAAGAAATTGGTTCAATAACCCCTGTATCATTGTTTTTAGCGGTATCAATTATGTTCTATTTTATGTACGACAAACAGAACATAAGAGAAATTAATACAGGTTATATAGTGATTACATCAGGAATTTCATACCTTATAGTAAAATATCTAAATACTAAAAATATCCATAAATTAGCAAGTAATAAAAAGAATTTTATACAGGATTTAAGTTAATTGTTATAATAGACCAGCATTCTTAATAATGCAGTAACAATATTTTTCTATTCATTCACAAGAGTTACATACTCTTGTTATTTTTTTAATTTATTGTAACAAGTTTTCTATTATGCTATGATAATTTAAACATATTTCTACATATATACTTAATCAAGGAGCGAATTAATGAAATATATAGAGAGTATAAGCGATGATGTATATTTTAATCTTGCTTTAGAGGAATATATATTTAATAACTTAAAAGATGATACATATTTTATGTTATGGAAAAATGAAAATAGTATTGTTATGGGAAAGCATCAAAATGCTTATGAAGAAATAAATATTAAAGCAATAGAACAGAGTAATATTAAAGCAGCCAGAAGGAATACAGGTGGCGGCACAGTTTTTCATGACAGGGGTAACTTAAACTACTCTGTTATAACTGATTATGATAAAAATACATTTATAGATTATGATCAATTCATTATACCTGTAATAAATGCATTAAATTCAATTGGTGTTAAAGCTGAAAAAAGAAAAATTAGTGACATAGCAATAGATGGCAAAAAAATATCAGGAAGTGCTCAAACTATAAAAGGCAACAGAGCTTTACACCACGGAACATTGTTATTTTCTGCAGATTTAACAATGCTTAGTGATTTATTAAAAACTACTGAAGGAAAAATTGAATCGAAGTCAGTGAAGTCAGTAAGGAGTATTGTTACTAATATAAGAGATCATCTTATTGATACTACAATAAATATAGATGAGTTTCAAAAAATGTTTGCTGATGCAATGTTTTCTGACAATGCAGAAAAATATGAAATAAGTCAGGAACAAATAGAATCAGTAAATGAACTTGTTGAAAATAAATATTCTAAATGGGAATGGAACTTTGGAGCTTCACCGGATTTTTATTTTGAAAAGGAAAGTGCTATTCTTAGTGATACAATAAAAGTAAAGTTAAATGTTAAAAAGGGATTCATAACAGAATGTAATATTCAAGGAAACAACATTCCCTGCAAAGATTTAGAAGAAAATATTATTAGTTCGCGATATAGCTATATTAATATTTTACATAAACTTAAAGTGCTCAGTTCTTTTTATGTAGAATTAGCTGATTGCTTTTTTTAACAAGGAGGAAATATGAAAAAACTAATTGCAATGCCAAAGCTTAGTGCAAATATGGAAAATGGTTTATTGGTTACATTATGCAAACAAACAGGAGACGATGTACAAAAAGGCGATGTGATTTTTGAAGTTGAAACTGAAAAAGTTGTTAGTGAAATTGAAAGTGAAGAAGATGGAAAAATAGTCAAATTATATTTTAAAGAAGGAGATATTATAAAAGTAGACGAAATTATAGCCGAAATAGAAACAGCAGAATGAGGTGAAAAAATGGGAAGAAAATTACCCGACTGGCTAAAAGTAAATTATAATAAAGAAGCAGTTGATGAAGTAAGCCATTTGATGGCTGATTTAAAACTTAATACAGTTTGTAAAGAAGCAAACTGTCCTAATTTGGGTGAATGTTTTAAGAAAAAAACAGCAACATTTATGATTTTAGGAAGTGTCTGTACAAGAAACTGCAGGTTTTGCAATGTTTCAAATGGACATGCCACAGAAGTGGACCCGGAAGAACCGATTAATTTGGCATTAGCTGTAAAAACACTTGGTTTAAAACATGTGGTGATTACAAGTGTTACAAGAGATGATTTGCCGGATGGCGGTGCTGCTCATTTTGCAAGTACTATAGAAGCTGTAAGAAATCATAATCCTGATACAACAATAGAGGTTCTTATACCGGATTTAGAAGGTGTTCACGAAAACTTGGATATTGTTATAAATGCAAATCCAAATGTTATAAATCATAATATTGAAACAGTTAAATATCTTTACGCTGATGTGCGTCCTCAAGCTGATTATGAAAGATCACTGCATGTACTTCAGTATGTTAAAGAAAAAGCACCTGATATAATAACTAAGACAGGCATTATGGTTGGACTTGGTGAAACCGATGAGCAAGTATATGAAGTAATGAACGATTGCTTAAAGGTAAATTGTGATATATTTACCATAGGTCAATACCTACGCCCATCAGAAAATCATATAGAGCTTAAGGAATATGTTACACCGGAAAAATTTGAAGAATATAAAAAGGCAGGACAAGAAAAGGGCTTTAAATATATTGCCAGCGGTCCATTAGTAAGAAGCTCATATAAAGCAGAAGAAGCATCAAGGGTATTTAAACAAGGAGAATTAAATGCAACTCAATATAATTAAGTTAGGCAGGATAGAATATGATGAAGCTTTCAAAATTCAACAAGAACTTGTAAAATTAAGACAAGATAAAGCAATTGATGACACCCTGCTTTTATTAGAGCATTTCCCTATTATTACGGTTGGAAGAAGTGGTGACAATGACAATATTATTGCGCCACAAGACTTTTTAAAAGAAAATAATGTTAAAATTCACTATGTAAATCGTGGTGGGGATGTAACTTATCATGGGTTAGGACAAATTGTAGGATATCCCATTATTGACCTTGTTAATCACGGTAAAGATTTAAAGCTGTATGTAAGCATGTTAGAGGATGTTATAATTAAACTATTAAAAGAAGAATTTAATATAAATGCTTACAGAAAGGATATGAAATATACAGGAGTATGGGTTGATGATAATAAAATTACCGCAATAGGCATTTTTATTAAAAGGTGGGTGACAATGCATGGTTTTGCATTTAACGTAAATACAAATCTTGATCATTTTAAATGGATAATCCCATGTGGTATACAGGATAAAGGTGTTACTTCACTAAAAAGCTTATTAGCTGAGGAATTTGATTTGGATGCTATGATTGATCTTGTAGTAAAATATTTTTGTGGTGTTTTCGAATATGACGATATAAACGAATGTAGTTTAGAAAGTATTTTAAGCATACAGACATATGTTTAAATATATAACCGTTGAAGTTGAATCTTTAGCGGTTATTTTTGTAATAAATACAGACTATTTATAAAAATATAAACATACTAAGTATTTTGTACTTATTGGAATTAGTATTGTGATTTTATAAATAATGGGTTATAATGGTAAAAGAAGTTATTGCAAATGCCTGTTATAGAAATATCTGATAAGCACTTAAATAGTAAAAGGAGTATAGATAATGATTAAAACTCGCAAAAAATCAATTATACTTTTTATTTTAGTCACAGTAGTACTTCATAATATTGTTTAATATTGTATTATATTTTATTCTTCCTTCTCCCGATTATGAATATCGTCAATTATCGTTGCCGGATAATTTTACTCTGCCTGATGCACGTGTTATAGCAATAGGCACTGTTACCCACGGAAATGCAGAACCATATGATGTTACAGTTCAAATACTTCAGAAAATTAAAGAAGAAAAAGGTAATGTAGCATTCGTCTTAGAAGAGCAGGTGGGAGATGGTGCCATAATAAATCAAATTCATTCCTTTTATGATAACGATCGAAAAATGCCTATAGGGTTTTACGGCTTATATAACAACGATGAAATGGACCGGTTGTTATCATGGATTGAAAGTGAAAATGTCAATTTTTACGGTGTTGATATTCAGAACATATATCAAGCAGTAGAAGTTATTAATAGATTTCTCAACGAAAAAGGATATTCGGACATAGATGTAAAAACACTGAAATCTAATAGATTGGAATATGAAAAGCAAATAAATCAGAAAACTATTAAAAAGATAGAAAATGTATTAATTGAATTGCTAAAAAGTGAATCTATAGAAGAATATGAATTTGATTATATTTCACATATACTCAGCTCCATACAAATGAATTACGAATTCGTATCAGTACCGGGCTTAGAAGGGGGTAATGTCAGAGATCGTATGATGGCAGAAAATGTACTATGGATTATGGAACACGAATTGAAGCATTATAATAATGAGAATGTTTTAATATTTGCCCATAATTTTCATGTTCTGGATAATTATCGTTCATATGATGTTATAAATATACAGGAGATTACTATGGGACATCATTTATCAAATTACCTTGGAGATGATTATTATACTATTGTAACCGAAGCTAAGAAGAATTCTTTTTTGGCACGCGAAAACAGAAGAAAGAGAAAAGAATTTTCTATTGAACGCACAGGCTCATTAATAGATACTATCGGTGCGGAATTGCCAAGTATAAAGTTCTGTACATCTGAATATTTGAAGCAAGCAGGCATATCTGCATGGAGGCTGACTATGATTGGCGATAAATTTAGTAAATTAAAAGCCTTTGCATCTGAGTTCTTTGCAATGAACGTTAATGTAGAAACATGCTTTGACGCTATGCTGTATTTTGATCAACTTACTCCTAATAATCAGAAAAAATGAGGATAGCTTGTACTCCTCATTTTTCAATTTGAGAAAAAACCGTTGCAATAATTTCTTCTAATATATCATCGGGAACCCGTTCGATTCTCTTGTAGGTACGAGAATTCAAATCCAAGGATTTAATGTGCTCACATAAAACGACCCCTGTTGTTTTTGTTCTGTCATCAAGGGGTATATGCAAGGGGAAAGGTCTTTGCGTATTTGTTATCGGGCACACTATGGTCATGTTGACTTTTGAATTAAAAAAATCATTGCTTACAACCACGGCAGGTCTGTAACCGGCTTGTTCATGACCGCTTTGCGGGTTAAAATCCAATTTGATTATATCTCCTTGTCTTACCATAATTCCTCACCTTTTGGTGATCCCCAATCTATTTCTACGGGTTCATATTCACCGTTGAAGCCTTCAAATCTTTCCTGAATTGTTTTAAATTTATTTTTGCTTTCTGCTTTTTTTATAATTATATTTCCGTTTTCAACCGTAACATCAACAACGTCGCTTTCCACAAGATCTGCACTTTCCAAAAGAACTTTAGGAAGTCTTATACCTTGAGAATTACCCCATTTAACAATATTAGTCTGCATAAAATTACACCTCCGCAACACATAATGTATACACATAGTATATCCCAAATTATGAAAAAATGCAACAAAATTGTTTTAAAAAATATTCAAGATATGCAGGAACAATTTGGCTTAAATATCGTCTGTTTTAAATGATCTGATAATGCTGTTTTATATATTATTTAAATCAAATGCATATTAAATCATAAAATATTCTTTGTTATTTGGTTATATTAATGATATAATAATAAGGTTAGGGTATCTTTCGGGCTGAGCCCTCAAAGACAGAGAAACTATGGATGGTATTATGAATAACAGCTACAGAACACAGGCAATTGAAACACTAAAAAAAATATTTAAGGATAAATCCTATTCAAACATAGTGATAAACAATGATATGAAAAATATTGATAATAGGTTTCTTTCATTGTACCGTAAATCTGTTTTAGGAGTTATCGAAAATTTAATATATATAGACTGGGTTATCAATGAGGTATCCGTTACGAAGACAAAAAAAATGGAAATTGATGTCTTGACTGTGCTGAGATTAGCCGTATATCAGATATTCTTTTTAGATAAATCGCATGAAAACATAGTTGTAAATGAAAGTGTTCAATATATTAAGGATAAAGGTAACGTAAGGGGCTCAAAATTTGTTAATGCAGTACTCAGAAATATATTGCGCAATAAGGATAATCTTATAGCGAAGATGAATGAATTACCTGAGGATGAATACCTAAGTGTTAAATATTCATATCCGAAGGAATTGATTATTAAATGGAAAAAGCAATTCGGTAAGGATATCGAACAGGTATTAATAGCTAATAATACCGAGGCCCCGTTGGAAATCAGAGTTAACACCCTCAAAATTCAAAGAGATGAGTTAATTAAACTCTTTGAAGAAAAAGGCATAAAGGCGTATAAATGCAAATATGCTGATAAGGGCTTAGTAATTGAAAATCCTTTTGAAATAGATAAAACAATAGAATATAAAAACGGGTTTTTTTCTATTCAAAGTGAAAGCTCAATGCTTTCCGGGCAAATACTAAATCCGAAGGAAAACTCACTTTTAATTGATATGTGTGCGGCTCCCGGGGGCAAGACACTGAATGCTGCGGAAATGATGAATAACACAGGAAAAATAATTTCAAGAGACATATATCCGGAAAAGTTGAAGCTCATTGACAATGAATTAAAAAGATTAGGTATAAATAATGTTAAGGTTGAAGAATATGATGCGACTAAATTAGATGAATCATTAATTGAAAAAGCAGACTATGTTATAGCGGACGTTCCTTGTACCGGACTCGGAATAATAAGGCGAAAACCGGAAATAAAATACAACAAAACGGATAAGGAACTAAATGACATAAAAGAAATTCAATATAAAATACTTGAGAATGCTTCAAAATATATAAAGGCATCAGGGGAATTGGTATATTCTACCTGCACCACAAATTCAGAAGAAAATTTCGAACTTATTAATAGGTTCCTGAAAAATAATAAGGATTATGTTTTAGCCGATATATCTGAAAATATCCATAAATATTTTACTGCGGCAGGACAGGGATATATTGAGATATATCCGCATTTACACGGGATGGATGGCTTTTTTATTGCGAAAATAAAAAGGATATGATATAATTGACAAAATTTTAATTTGTCATCCTGAATGCAGCGAAGTATTTCATGTAAGCTGAAGGGGGACACACCTTTAAGGATGGATAAGTCGTTGTAGATAGACCTTAAAGGAATGTCCCCGTCAAAATGATAGTTATAGAAGGTAAAGAATGAGAAAAATTGATGATTTAAGCTTAGCGGAAATTGAGAAAGCTCTTTTGGAAATAGGCGAGCAGAAGTTTAAAGCAAAGCAAATATTTGACTGGGTACATAATAAATGTATTGATGATTTTGACGGCATGTCCAATGTGTCCAAGAAAACAAAGGAAGAATTAAGTAAGATATTTGAATTTACTGATGCTTCAATTGAATTAAAACTTGAATCTAAGCTTGATGAAACAAAAAAGTACGTCATTAAATTTGAGGACGGAAATGTTGTAGAAAGTGTATTTTTGAAATATAAATTCGGCAATACTGCATGTATTTCATCTGAAGTGGGATGCAAAATGGGTTGTCTTTTTTGCGCGTCAACTAAAAATGGTTATTTGAGAAGTTTAACAGCAGCAGAAATGCTTAAGCAAATATATCTGATACAAAAAGATATCGGCGAAAAAATATCGAATGTTGTGATTATGGGCTCCGGTGAGCCGCTTAACAACTATGACAATGTGGTTAAGTTTTTAAGGTTAATAAATGACGAGAGAGGCCAAAATATTTCCATGAGAAAAATTACTCTTTCTACATGCGGCATTATACCTGATATTTATAAACTTGCTGATGAGGATTTGGCAATTACATTAGCCATATCTCTTCATGCTCCGACTCAGGAAAAAAGAGAGCAAATACTTCCTGTTTCAAAGAAATATAAGCTTCCTGAATTAATGAAGGCATGTGATTATTATCTTGAAAAAACCGGAAGACGTCTAACCTTTGAGTACATTATGATAAAGGGTTTTAATGACAGTGCTTTGGATGCAGAGCTTTTAGCAAGACTGTTAAACAGAAAATTAGCTAATGTTAACTTAATTCCTTGTAATTATGTTAAGGAAGCAAATATAAAGCCATCAGATAATCTTGATATTGAAAAATTCAAAAAAGTTTTAGTCGATAAAGGAATAAACGCAACTGTAAGAAGAGAACTTGGAAGTGATATCAATGCTGCATGTGGTCAACTAAGAAATAACTTTTTAAATATATAGAGGTGCTATATGAGGGTATATTTCGAAACAAATAAAGGATTAATGAGAGAAAACAATGAAGATAATTTTATAGTTGAAGAAACTGACAGATATAATCTTTATGCGGTTGCCGACGGCATGGGCGGACACAAAGCAGGAGAGGTTGCAAGCTCTATAGCAATTGACATTATAAAGGATTGCTTTATAAAAAGCTTTGAATCAGAGGAGTTTAAAGCTCCCACATTTATTATCGAAAGTATAAGCAAAGCCAATGATGAAATAAGAAAAGAATCACTGAATAAGGAAGAATATGCAGGAATGGGAACAACCATAACAATGGCAGTTGTTGACCATTCCATAAAAACCGCTTATATCGGCAATGTTGGAGACAGCAGGGCATATATAATCAAGGATGATGTAATAGAACAAATAACAGAAGACCACACATATGTGCATGAACTGTTAAAAGACGGAAGAATCACTACAGAGGAAGCAAAGACACACCCGAAGAGAAATGTAATAACGAGGGCCGTTGGCAGTGAAGATTTTGTACATGCTGATATATTTGAAATAGAGGTTGAAAATGACATAATGCTTTTATGTACTGACGGACTTACCACACATTTATCTGATGATAAAATTAAGGAAACAATTAAAGAATACGGCAGTTCGGAAAGCGTACAAAGATTAATCAAATCAGCCAATGATAACGGAGGTACTGACAATATTACCATAATTATCGTTGACAATACCATTAGAGGTGAAACTTATGATAGGTAGAATATTAGGAAATAGATATGAAATAATAGAAAAAATAGGCGGCGGAGGCATGTCATATGTCTACAAAGCCAGATGCAAGGTATTAAACCGCTTTGTTGCAATTAAAATATTGAGAGATGAATTAACTTCCGATCCTGATTTTGTAAATAAATTCAAGCAGGAATCTTTATCTGCCGCAAGCCTGGCACATCCTAACATAGTAAATATATATGACACAGGAATTGAAGATGATATATATTATATAGTTATGGAGTATGTTAAAGGCGAAACCTTAAAGAAATACATTAACAGAAAAGGCAGACTAAGCGAGCAGGAAGCCGTTAAAATCTCAAGACAAATGGCAGAAGCATTAAAGCATGCACATTCCAATAATATTGTACACCGAGACATAAAACCTCATAACATACTGATTACAGAAGACGGTATAGCAAAGATAACTGATTTCGGAATCGCAAGGGCCGCTACAAGCTCTACAATCAATAACACTTCTAATGTTATCGGCTCGGTTCATTATTTTTCACCTGAGCAGGCAAGAGGGGGATATGTGGATGATAAATCCGACATATATTCCTTGGGAATTGTTATGTATGAAATGGTTACGGGACTTGTGCCATTCGATGCCGACAATCATATTTCTGTAGCTATGAAGCAGATACAGGAAAAGCCTGTCCTACCTACCAAGAAGGTTAAAAACCTCAATATATCGAAAGCTTATGAAGATATAATCATGAAATGTCTTGAAAAGCATCAGAGCTTCAGATATCAAAATATCGATGATTTAATCAAAAGCCTGGATGCATTAAACGGATTTAGTACAGGCAATAATTCGGAGGATGACGAAATTATTGATTCGCCTACGATGGTTATACCTGTTATAACTGATGACATCAACGATAATAATGTTATTAACATAGATTTAATTGACGGAAATTCAAATAATGCGTTTAAAAGCTTCTTTGGAGAAGATACCGAGGAAGAAATTAAAAATAAACACAAAAAAGAAGACCAAAAAACAAATGACGCAGAAAGAAAAAGAAATTTAAAAATAACCGTTGCGGCAGTATTAAGTGCTTTAGTAATAGCGGTAGTAGGCGGTATAATTGCATTTAAGGCGATAATGTATGTGCCTGAGGTTGAAGTTCCTGATTTACTAAACATGTCAGAGGAAGAAGGAAAACAAACTATCGAGGGTTTAGGGTTAGTTTTTGAGGTTGCTAAGCGTGAATACAGCAACGAGTATGAAGAAGGAAGGATAATGGAGCAAAGTGTTGATGAAGGCATGAAGCTTAAGGAAAATTATCCTGTAGAGGTTGTTGTAAGCAGAGGTCAAAAAGAAATAATTGTACCTAATTTAGTAGGAAGATATGCAATAGAAGCAGGTATAATATTAGCAGATGCAGGATTATCCGAGGGTGATGTTACCGAAGAGAATTCTGATACTGTTACTGCCGGACAAATAATCAGACAAGATCCGATACAAAGTACTCCTGCCAATGAAAATGACAAGGTTGATTATGTAGTAAGTCTTGGACCAAAGATAACGTACGTTGTGATGCCGGGTGTGACAGATTTACCTTTAGACGCTGCAAAAGCATATATAATACAGTACGGATTAATAGTAGGCGAGGTTACTCCCGAGCCCAGCGATACTGTGGAGGAGGGCTTTGTTATTAATCAAAGCGTGCCTGCAGGTCAGGATGTTGCACTGGGAACAACTATATGGCTGACAGTGAGCTCGGGTAAGCCGGATACGGAAGATCCGGGTACTGAGGAACCGGGTGATGGCGACGGTGAAGAACCCGGTGGTTCAGGAACTTATCCATTGACTATATCATTACCAAAGAATAAGGATGAGGTTTATATAGTAGTTCAAAGAATAGCTGAAGGCGGAAGAGAAATAGTTTATTCAAATGATGTTGATACATCTGAGCAAAGTATTATAATAAATGTTGAAGGCACGGGAACTCAAGTTTTCGAAATTTATATTGACAATGAACTTTATGATAAAGTTGAAATAAAATTTGAATAGGAGTTTTTATGATTGAAGGTGTCATAATAAAAGGTGTTGGGGGTAATTATTACGTGGATACGGAAGTTGGATTAATTGAATGCAGAGCAAGAGGTCTGTTCAGATTAAAAAATATTAAGCCGTTAGTAGGTGATAATGTTTTAATCAGATTAACCGAAGAGGATGAAACATGCGGTTATATAGAAGAAATCAAGGACAGAAAAAATGAAATGCTAAGACCTCCTGTTGCCAATGTTGAACAGCTGCTGATATTTTTTGCTGTAACTAATCCGGAGCCAAGCTTTTTACTTCTTGATAAATTATTAATTGCTGCTGAAATAAATAATTTAAAGCCGGTTATATGCTTTAATAAATCTGACTTTGCAGATGAAAAATTAAAAAGAGAATATGAGAATATTTTTATAAATACCGGTTATAAGATTATTTTTACAAGCATATATGATGAAAATTCAATCAATGAACTTACAAATATATTAAAGGGTAAATTAAGTGTGTTTTCCGGTCCGTCCGGTGTGGGAAAATCGTCATTGATGAATGCAATTCAACCGGATTTTAATCTTGAAACAGGTGAAATCAGTGAAAAGCTAAAACGAGGAAGACATACAACCAGACATGCGGAAATATACAAATTAAACCTTGGGGGCTATGTTGTTGACACTCCCGGATTTAGCTCCTTTGAATTAAACGGAGTGGGAGAATTTGAGCTTAAAGAATATTATCCCGAAATAAAGAAATATGATTCAGGCTGCAGATTTTTGGATTGCCTTCATAAAAAAGAACCTGATTGTGTTATAAAGGGAGCCGTAGAAGAGGGCAATATAAGTGAAATCAGATATAACAATTACGTTAAATTATTGGACGAAATAAAAAAGAATAAAAAAAATAGGAAGAGGGACACACCTTTTTAATCAGGGAAAGTCTTCGCTTGATAAAAGGAATGTCCCTGTCAATGGGAGGAAACATGAATAAATTATCGCCTTCTATATTATCCGCCGATTTTTCTAAGCTTGGAGAAGCAATAAAGCTAATCGAAGAAGGCGGAGCAGATTATATACACATAGATGTAATGGATGGGCACTTTGTACCAAATATCACAATTGGTCCCGATGTAGTTAAAAGCTTGAGAGGTATAACCGAGCTTACTTTTGATGTCCATCTTATGATAGAAAATCCGGATGATTATATAGAAGATTTTTATAATGCAGGTGCAGACATAATAACAGTACATCAGGAGGCAAGCGTTCATTTGCACAGAACAATTCAAAAAATTAAATCCTTAGGATTAAAGGCAGGTGTATCCTTAAATCCCGCTACTCCCGTTTCAACTCTTAAAGAAATAATAAGAGATGTTGATATGGTGCTGCTCATGAGCGTAAATCCAGGCTTCGGCGGACAGAAGCTGATTAAAAATGTTAAGTATAAATGTGAAGAATTAACCCAAATGATAAAGGATTACAATTTAAATATTGATGTTGAGATAGACGGCGGTATAACATTAGACAATGTTGAAGAAGTTTTGAGCTGGGGTCCCAATGTGATTGTTGCCGGCTCGGCAATATACAAGGCAGAAGATGTTGTATTACAAACTAAAATGTTCAAGCAAAAGATGGTAAAATAAAATGACGACTCTTATTGTAGGAAATGGCAGTGATATTGATAAAAGCCATATCGAAGATTTAAATGTTGATTATGTTATATGTGCCGACGGCGGACTTGAAAAGGTAAAAAAGCTTGGATTGATTCCAAATTTAATTTTGGGTGATTTTGACTCGGTCAATAAATCTGTGTTGGAAGATTATAAAAATTTAAATATTGAAACAGTTAAATTTCCATCCGAAAAAGACTATACCGACATGGAATTGGCAATCAGCCATGCCGTTAAAATGGGATTTAATGATATAGTTTTGGTTGGTGCATCAGGAACGAGATTGGACCATACTGTTGCTAATATGCTGTTAATAGAAAAATATTATAAAAAAGATATTAATATAAGAATAATAGACAATAATAATTTTATCCAAATTGTTACTGAAAGTATGATAATACCCTTCAGAAAAAATTATTACGTTTCTCTGATACCATTGTCAGAAAATATTGAAGGCTTAACGTTAGAGGGCTTCAAATATCCTCTGAACAATATAAATGTAGAAAGAGGATCGACATTGTGCATAAGCAATGAAGTATCAGAAGATGTTGGCCTAATTAAATTAAACAAAGGAAGTGCCTTTGTTTTTATTTCAAAAGATTAATATTATATAAATAATTAAGAAACATTAGGAGGATTCATGAAAGCAACAGATATGAGAGATTTGTTTAAATCTCCGGAAAAATTCGCCGACAAGGAAGTAATCGCCGAAGGCTGGATTAGAACTATAAGAGACTCTAAAAATTTTGGATTTATTGAATTAAATGACGGAACATTTATGAAAAATGTTCAGGTTGTTTTTGAAAATAATTTAAGTAATTTTGATGAGGTTAAAAAATACTCTACAGGAAGTGCGATTACGGTTAAAGGTAATTTACTGTTAACACCGGAAGCAAAACAACCTTTTGAAATAAAGGCAACGGAAATAATCATGGAAGCAGAATCTGATCCCGGCTATCCATTGCAGAAAAAAAGACATTCGCTTGAATACTTAAGAACCATAGCTCACTTAAGACCGAGAACGAATACATTTGCTGCAGTGTTTCGCGTAAGATCTCTTGCTGCATATGCGATACATAGATTTTTCAATGAAAGAGGATTCATATACGCTCATCCGCCGATTATAACGGCAAGTGATGCTGAAGGAGCCGGCGAAATGTTCAGAGTGACAGCACTTGATTTGGACAATATAGAAAAGATTGACGGAAAAACTGACTATACTAATGACTTTTTCGGCAAATCGGCAAATCTTACCGTAAGCGGGCAATTGGAAGCCGAGATATTTGCTCTTGCTTTTAAAAATGTTTATACGTTCGGACCGACATTCAGAGCTGAAAACTCCAATACTACAAGGCACGCGGCAGAATTTTGGATGATAGAGCCTGAAATTGCCTTTGCTGATTTGAATGATAACATGCAGTTAGCAGAGGACATGGTAAAGTATGTTATAAGCTATGTAATGGAAAATGCAAAGGAAGAAATGGAATTTTTCAATTCCTTCGTAGAAAAAGGCTTGTATGACAAGCTTAACAATGTTGTAAATTCAGAATTCGGTAGAATTGATTATACTGATGCTATAGAGATATTAGAGAAAAACAATGATAATTTCGATTATCCTGTTCAGTGGGGAACTGATATTCAAACTGAACATGAAAGATATTTGTCAGAAAAAATATTCGGTAAGCCTGTATTTGTAACTAACTATCCTAAAGACATAAAAGCCTTCTATATGCGTATGAATGAAGATAACAAGACTGTTGCGGCAATGGATTTACTTGTGCCCGGCATCGGTGAATTAATAGGAGGCAGCCAGAGAGAAGAAAGATTAGACATGTTAGAAAAACGCATGGAAGAAATGGGAGTAGAAAAAGAGGGAATGTGGTGGTACTTGGAATTAAGAAAGTACGGCGGAGTAAAGCATTCAGGATACGGTCTCGGCTTTGAAAGATTAATAATGTATCTGACAGGTATGGGTAATATAAGAGACGTTATACCATTCCCAAGAACACCAAAAAACGCAGAGTTCTAATCAATTGATTGGCAATAGATCTGCAATTGATAAAATACAAAGAATAAAAACTTCTTTGTATTTTTTTTATTGTGGTTGAATAGTATATATTAAGTAATACTGTTTATTTGATCAAATTATCAATTGATTATCCATTGATATTCCATAGCATATCCATTGCTAATCTATCGTTCTTGGGGGGTTTTTATGAATTATTTTAAAAGAAAAAAGAAAAATGGCATTCCTTGCGGACCTAAAATTAAGTTTACAGAAGTTGTCGGTTTAATGATTGCTGTTATAGGGGCATTAATTATTGTGCAGATTCTGCCTATAAAAATATGGCTTTTGGTTTTTGGATTGCTTCTGATAGTGTTGGGATGCACCCTTTTTAGGTTATTCTAGTAGAAGGCATAGCAGTAGAATTCATCAAATCTGTTTGCTCACTGTCGTTCGCACAGATTTGGAATTCCTTGCATAAGACCTACCGCCATCTGTACTTCGCTATCGCTCGTACAAATGGGGTTAGGGCTATAAAAAAATAATGGCTTAGCAGCCACTATTTCAATGCTTATACAGCACGTTGTACTTTATTTGATCTCATACATCTTGTACAAACTGTTTTTCTTACGGAAATTCCATTTTCCATAACATTTATTTTTCTTACGTTTGGTTTCCAAGTTCTTTTTATTTTTTTATCACTATGTGTTATACTGTTGCCTGATATAGCACCTTTTCCACATACTTCACAATAATTTGCCATGCTATACACCTCCCATTTATCTAAAACCTTATGATTTTATAATTTCGATTTGCTTAAACATATTGTTTAACAATTTTAACTTTATAATTCTACCATTAAAATTTAAATATTGCAATATCAAATTTAAATTAGTATAATAAAAATAACTTGTGTTTATACATAAGGTATATTTTATTGTAAAATAGTCATAAAAAGGTTATAATAAGTTTGTATGTAATATTATTTAAAAAAATATATAGGAGGTATGTATGTCAGTAAAAATCATTAATGAATATGGAAATATAACCATGGATGATCAGGTGTTTGCAACCTTGGCCGGTTTAGCTGCTATGGAATGCTACGGAGTGGTTGGTATGGCTTCAAGAAATGCAACTGAAGGTATTTTTGAACTGTTGAGAAGAGATCAGCTTACAAAGGGCATAAAAGTAACTTCAATAGATGACAAGTTAAATATTGATTTATATATAGTATTACAATATGGCGTTAAAATATCTGTTGTTGCGGATAATATCATATCCAGAATAAAATACAGCGTAGAAACTTTTTCTGGAGTTTCAGTGGAGAATGTAAATATTTTTGTACAAGGTGTCAGAGTACAAAAATAACTGTAGGAGGCTAAAATGATAATTAAGTATATAGATAATGTTACATTCAAAAGAATGCTTTTAGGTGCCGCTGTTAACTTGGAAAATAATAAAGCAATAGTGGATTCGCTAAATGTATTCCCGGTTCCTGACGGAGATACCGGTACCAATATGAATTTAACGGTACAATCAGCTGTTAAGGAAATTAACAACCTAAGTGAAAGCACAATTACACAGATTGCCGATGCAGCTGCAAATGGTTCTTTAATGGGGGCAAGAGGAAATTCAGGTGTAATATTATCGCAGTTGTTCAGAGGTATGGCAAAAGGACTCAAGGGAGTAAATAAAATAGACAGCAAAGCAATTGCTGAGTCATTTAAATCTGCTTCTGATACAGCATATAAAGCAGTTATGAGACCTGTTGAGGGTACTATATTGACTGTTGCGAGAGAAACAGCTGAAAAAGCCATGGTTACATATATTGATTTTGAAGATATTTCTTTATTTCTGGAAAGCTTGATAGAGCAGGCTAAGGATACATTGAGAAGAACACCTGAAATGTTAAAAGTTCTTAAGCAGGCAGATGTAGTTGATGCCGGAGGAAAAGGACTTATCTTTTTGTTGGAAGGTGCTTTAGCCGCGTTAAAAGGCGTTGAAATTAAACAGGAAAAAAATGAAATTAAGGTTATTGAAACAGAAAATGAAGTATTAGGATTTAGTAGTGAGGATGAAATTATATTTACTTACTGTACAGAATTTTTTATTAAAAATCCTTCCAGAAGTCCGGAAGAATTTCTAAGCAAGATTTATGATAAGGGTGATTCAATCGTATGTGTCGGTGATGAAAAGCTCATTAAAGTTCACATCCATACAAACAATCCGGGACAAATTCTTGCAATCGCTGTTAAATATGGTGAATTAGCTAAAATTAAAATAGACAATATGAAGGAACAATTCAGAGAAAGATTGAAAAACTCAAAGCAAAATCAAGAAAAGAAGAAATACGGCTTTGTTTCAATAGGAATGGGCGATGGCATTAAAAAGGTATTTACTGACTTAAATGTAGATGAATTTTTGTCGGGCGGACAGACTATGAATCCAAGCACTGAGGATATCTTGGCAGTTGCCAACAGTATAAATGCAGATAATATAATAATTTTACCAAACAACAGCAATATAATATTAGCTGCAACTCAGGCAAAAGAAATATCTGATAAAAACCTGCATGTTATTCCTTCAAAAAGTATACCGCAGGGTATAACCGCACTTCTTGCTTTTAAGTATGAAATGAGCGTTGAAGAGAATATAAAAGCTATGACGGATGCAGTATCTGAGGTAAAGACAGGACAGGTGACATATGCTGTAAGAGATACTGTTTTTGATGATATGGAAATTAAAAAGGATGAAATAATCGCCATAAGTGAGGGTAAAATTGTTTCACACGGTGATAATCCCGAAGAGCAGACACTTAAACTAATAGAAAACATGGTTGATGAAGACAGCTTCCTTATAACACTGTTTTATGGTGACAAGGTCGATAAAAAGACAGCCGAAGCACTTAAAGAACAAATAGAAGAAATAGCAGAAGAATGCGATGTTGAGATAATATATGGCGGGCAGCCTTTGTACTACTATATTATTTCGGTTGAATAAACTGTCATCCTAAGCGTAGCGAAGGATTTCCACATGAGGGTGAATATGCTTGATATTAATATACAATATTTAAAGGGAGTAGGACCTAAAAGAGCAGAAAAATTAAATAAATTGGATATTTTTACTGTTGAAGATTTACTTAATTATTTCCCCGTTAAATATGAAGATAGAAGAACTGTAAAGAAAATAAACGAATTATCAGATAATTTAAAATGTCTTCTGAAAATCAAGCTTTTTGATAACCCTCTAAAATCTAAAATTAAGAAAAACATGTCCATAATAAAGCTTGTCGGGAAGGATGAAACAGGTTTTATAACTATTACGTTTTTTAATCAGGATTTTTTAATGGATAAATTGTTTGTCGGTGAATATTATTATATTTTTGGAACAGTCAAAGCTGCTTACGGTAAATTTGAAATGGTAAATCCTGAAATTGAGCTTTGCCGTAATGATTGGAAAGCAAATAAAATTACACCTGTCTATGGTTTGACTTACGGACTGACAAACAATGAGCTTACAAAATTAACAATGGAAGCGCTAAAAGTATATTACGATAAAATCGAAGATGTATTACCTTATCATATATGCACTGAATATAAATTAACCTCAAGAAAATGCGCAATAAAAAGTTTGCATTTTCCTGAGAACGGCAGAAAATATAAGATATCTAAAAAAACAATTGCATTTGAAAAGCTTTTGATAATGCAGCTTGGGCTTATGTCTATAAAAGGCAATTTAAGAAACAATTCTGCCGGCAATCAAATATTGAATACGCAACTTTCTGATAAGCTTATAGGGTCTATACCTTATAAGCTTACTAACGCTCAGCTTAAAGTTATAGAAGAAATTAAAAATGATATGAGTATGGAAAAGCCAATGAATAGATTAGTCCAGGGTGATGTAGGTTCCGGAAAGACTATAGTTGCAATATATGCATTGCTATCAGCCGTTGCTTCAGGCTATCAGACCGCTATGATGGCACCTACAGAAATATTGGCATTGCAGCACTTTGAAACTATTAAAGAATATTTGGCTATGGCAAATATAAATTTAAATATTTCACTCCTTTCCGGTTCAGCTAAGACAAAAGATAAAAAAATAATTCTGGAAAGACTGAAAAGCGGGGAAATAGATATAATAATCGGCACCCATGCGCTGATAGAAAGCAATGTTGAGTTTAAAAACATAGGTCTCGTTATTACTGATGAGCAGCATCGTTTTGGCGTCAGACAGCGTGCTATACTTTCAACAAAGGGAAAAAATCCTGATATACTTGTTATGACGGCTACTCCCATACCAAGAACTTTGGCGTTAATGATTTACGGTGATTTAGATTTATCTGTAATTGATGAAATGCCGCCGGGGAGACAAAAGGTTATAACAAATGTTTTAAGAGAGCAGGACAAACAAGACGGATATAATTTTATAAAACAACAGGTGGATGAAGGAAGACAGGCATACATAGTAGCCCCTCTTATTGAAGAATCAGAGGAAATGGGGTTGAATTCAGCCACAAAGGTTTTTAATGAATTAAAGGATACATATTTTTCAGACTATGAATTAGGACTTTTGCATGGAAAAATGAACAATTCTGAAAAAGAAGAAATAATCAAAAGATTTTATGAAGGAAAAATAAAAATATTGGTTTCAACTACGGTTATTGAGGTGGGAGTTAATGTTCCTAATTCAACTATTATGATGGTGTTAAATGCTGAAAGATTCGGGCTTGCACAGCTCCATCAGCTGAGAGGAAGAGTCGGAAGAGGCAAGCATCAATCGTACTGCATACTATTAAATGAGAGCAGATCTAAAAAATCAGCTCAAAGAATGAATATATTGAGAAGCACAAACAATGGTTTCGTAATTGCTGAAGAAGATTTGAAGCTTAGAGGACCGGGAGATTTTTTCGGTATAAGGCAGAGCGGACTTTCAAAGTATGAAATTCAAAATATAGTAAACGATATCGAAGTGGTCGAAAGTGCCCAACAAATTTCAAAGAAGATTATGACAGAAAACCCGTATTTGAAAGGCGAAGAATACAAAATTCTAAAAAATGCAATAATAAACCTATTCAAGGACGAAACTATAATATTTAATTGACGTAGGAGGTATTGTATGAGGATAATTTCCGGAACCAACAAGGGTATGAAACTGTATGCACCGGATGGAATGTCGGTGAGACCAACCGGCGATAAAATTAAAGAAGCAATATTTAATATGATAGGTATTATTGAAGAGGATTCAATAGTATTAGATTTATTTGCCGGTTCCGGAAGCGTAGGTATAGAATTTTTGGCAAGAGGTGCTAAGTTAGCCTATTTCGTTGATTTATCCCGTAAAAGCTTAAGCTATGTTAAAAAAAATCTTGAGTTATGCAAATTTGTTGACAGAGCAAAGGTAATAATGAATGATTATGAAAAGGCAATTGTTAATTTATCCAATGAAAATGTTAAATTTGATTATATATTTGCTGATCCTCCATATGCATTAAACTGCAGTTCAAATATTGCATTAAAGGTATTTGAACACGGTTTATTAAAGCCTGACGGTCTATTGATAATTGAAAGCGATGAATCAGAAAAAGTAATTGATAATATTGATACAAACGTGATAAAATATAAAGAGAAAATTTATGGAAGAACAAGAATAAGCATTTTTAAATATACGGAGGAACATTAATAAAAAATGAAAGTTTTATATACCGGAAGTTTTGATCCTATCACATTAGGTCATCTTGACATTATTAACAGAATTTCAAGCAAATTTGATGAAGTAGTGGTAACAGTATTTAACAATAAAGAAAAGAAATACTGGTTTGATATACAGGAAAGATGTAATATGGTAAAAGGAGCTACAACTCATTTACATAATGTTACTGTTGATTATACAGAAGGGTTAGTTGTTGAATACTGTGAAAAAAACAATATCAATTTGATTGTAAGAGGATTACGAGCGGTATCTGATTATGAATATGAATTGGCTATTTCAAGTATTAATAAACATCTGAATCATAAATTAGAAACAATTTTTTTAGTTGCCTCATCGGAATATTCTTTTTTGAGCTCAAGCATGATAAAGGATGTTGCCGAACATGGCGGTGTCTTTGAAGATTTAGTTCCAATAAATGTTGGACAAGAAATACATAAAAAACTTGGGAGGATTTAATATGGACATACTAAATTTGTTAGAAAGAATTGAAGATATTATTGAAGAAAGTTCAAAATTTCCTTTATCAAACAAGGTAATGATAGATAAAGAAGAGGTTTTAGAAGTAATCAATGAAATAAGATTGAAGCTGCCTGACGAAATAAACAGAGCGTCCTGGGTTGCAAAAGAACGTCAGAGAATTTTAAATGAAGCACAAACAGAAGCAGATGAATTAATTGTAAAGGTTAATAATCAGCAAAAATACTTAATCGAAGAACATGAAGTGACAAAACAAGCACAAAAGTTCGCCAATCAATTGATTCAGGAAGCAGAAAAAAAAGCAACGGAAATGAAAGTCAGCGCCTACAATTACAGTGACGAAATATTGTCCAAGCTCCAAGACAGGATAAGAGAAATAAACAACATCATAGAAGCTAATAGAGAGGATTTAAAAAACATTCATTAAAAATAATGACCACCGTCAGGTGGTCATATTAATTATAGTCTTTCTCTATAGTTGTCCATAATTTCGGAGAATAGTTCTCCGGTGGTTGGCGGAGTAAATGTGATTGTGTTTGCTCCTGCCTGTATCGTTGCAGAAATGTTTTCGGGATTTGGCCCTCCGGTAGCTATAATAGGGAAATTCGGATGACTTTCTCTTATTTTTTTGACTATTTTAGCTGTTTTGGCACCGCCTGAAACATTAAAAATCGAAACTCCTGATTTTATTCGTGATTCAAAGTCTTCTCTTTCAGAAACAATCGTAATTATTATAGGAATATCCAATCTTTTTTTCATTTCCATTATGAGATCATTTGGAGCCGGTGCATTCATAACTACACCGAATGCGCCGTTTAATTCTGCATTTATTGCTATGTCTATAGATCTTTGTCCGGTTGTAATACCTCCGCCGACACCTACGAAAACAGGGGCTGAGGATACCTCTATAATTGCCTGGTTAATGGCTATTTGAGGAGTAAAAGGATAAACTGCTATAACTCCATCGGCATTATGATTTTTTATGATTGCAAGATCTGTTGTAAATATAAGTGATTTTATTCTTTTACCAAATATATTAATACCGCTTGCTTCATAAATTTCTTTAGGCATTTGTATCGGTTTCTTCTTCAATACGGATTCTATGGTTGGTATAAATTTTTTATCTTTTCTTTCAGTACAGTTTTTAACGTTATGACTGTAATTATCTTGAATGATACCTCTATCTATTTCCATATGAACCTCCAATGTTTATTTGATTCTTCTCATACTCAAAGAATTGCAAGAATTTTATTTCACATACAGTATAAGCGACTGACACCAAATTAAAATTTGGGTCATCTGCTTAGAACTATTATATAATTGTTTTCAAAAAAATTCAATCAATTAAATAAGTTTTAATTGTAAAATTACTTTTCAAAATAAATTAGTAATTGTATAATTAAGTAGTAAATAAATACAGAATAAATCAGCATTCAACGGAGAGAACTAAAATGTTTTTATTAAATAAAAAAGATAAAATGAAACATATCGGCACTGTTACCTTGTATACGGACAGATTTATATTAAGGAAATTCAGATTGAGTGATGTCCATGAGGTTTATGAAAATTGGTCGAGCGATTATGAAGCCGCTAAATATAATGCATGGAGTGTACATGAAAACGAAAAAGTAACAGAAAGCTATGTTACCGAATGGGTTGAAGGCTATAAAAGTAAAAAAAATTATCATTGGGCTGTTGTTGATAAGGAAATTGAAGAGGTTATCGGCTCTATATCTGTTTCTAATGTTAAAAACAGTAAAAAATATTGTGAAGTAGGGTATACTGTGGCTAAAAAAAGATGGAATGAGGGGATAGCCACTGAAATTTTAAAAGAAGTTCTTAGCTTTCTAATCAGCGAAGTAGGATTCGAAACTGTTCGGGCTTTGCACGATATACGCAACATTGCTTCGGGGAAGGTTATGGAGAAAGTGGGAATGATATATGTTAAAAATAAACTTTGCTTTTTTTTAAGCGGAATGAATCTTTTTATGAATTGCAGAGTATATGAATATAAGAAGGGAAATTCCTGATTGTGTTTAAAGCTATAAATCTTTATGACAAAATGAGCAAAGAATTAGCGATATTCTCCAATAATTTCAAATTATTATTGCTTTTGAAAAGTATTGTGGTATAATATAATGGTTATACTGTTCTGATATCAAAATGCGGACAAATATTTGTCCGCAACAGAAGAAAACAGTATATATTAATTCGCTTTAAGGGAACTTATTAATGCGAATTAATATATTTATGAATTCATTTATTGAAACAATATTAGCTTTTAATCATACAATAATTTAATATATAGGAGGAACAATGAGTTCTAAATTACTTAAAAAAGAAAAAAACATAGTTACTATTGAATTTACAGTTACACCGGATCAATTCGAAGAAGCGGTGAATAAAGCATATTTAAAAGCGAAAAATAGTATTAATGTGCAGGGATTCAGAAAGGGAAAAGCTCCAAGACATATAATTGAGAAAAAATATGGCAAGAGCATTTTTTATGATGACGCTTTAGATTTTGCCGTTCAGGAAGAATACCCAAAGGCAGTTACAGAATTAAATCTTGACGTAATTGACAGCCCTAAGGTAGATGTTCAGAAATTTGAAATAGGTGAAGACATTGTTGTAACTGCTGAGGTTGAAGTAATGCCTGAAGTTGAGCTTGGAGAATACAAAGGTGTTGAAGTTGAAAAAGTGGAAGTAAAGGTTATCGACGAAGACGTTGAAAAGGAACTTAAAGCTATTCAAGACAAGAATGCAAGAATAGTTGAAGTTACTGACAGACCTGTTCAAAACGGAGACTTTTTAACTATAGATTATGCCGGCTTTGTGGGCGAAGAACAATTTGAAGGAGGCACTGCTGAAAATCAGTCACTTGAAATTGGCTCCAACACATTTATTCCTGGATTTGAAGAACAGTTAATAGGCAAAAATAAAGGTGATGAAGTTCAAGTTAACGTAACATTCCCTGAAGAATATCATGCTGAAAACTTAAAAGGCAAGGATGCAGTATTTAATGTAAAAATTCATGAAATAAAATCAAAGGAAATGTCTGAAATAGATGATGAATTTGCAAAAGATATAAGTGAATTCGACACTTTGGAAGAATTAAAAGCTGATACAAGAAAAAATCTTGAAAAAAAAGCAGCCGATTCCTCAAAAGTTACAAATGACAACAATGTATTAACTAAAATTATAAAAGATGCTAAGGTGGAAATACCTGAAGTATTGATTAAAAGAGAAATTGATTATTTAGCAAGAAATTATGAACAACAATTCCGTCAGCAAGGTTTTGTCGGTAAAGAATACGATGATATAATAAGTAATTTTGTTAACCAATATAAAGAAGGCGCAAGAGATCAAGCAGAATTTAATGTAAAAGCCGAATTGGTTTTAGAAGCAATAGTCAAGAAAGAAAACATTCAGGCTTCTGAAGAAGATATGATGAAGGAAATAGAAGAAATGGCTAAATCATATCAGGTAGAAGAAGAAAGAATGGAAGCTTTCAAAAACAGCATGCTTGAATCAAGTAAAGGTTATATCGAAGAAACTCTTAAAAAGAGAAAAGTTATAGAAATGCTTGTTGCAAGTGCGGTTTTTACAGAACCTGTAAAAAAAGAAGCTGAAGATAGTGAAGTAAAATAATTTAAGATAATATTAAGATAAATAAGTACAATAATAGTATAATGAAATATAATAAATCAGGAGGAAATATTATGGCTTTAGTACCATATGTAATTGAACAAACAGGCAGAGGCGAAAGATCTTACGATATATATTCAAGATTGTTAAAAGACAGAATAGTCATATTGAGCGATGAAGTTAATGATGCAACAGCAAGCGTAATAGTTGCACAGCTGTTATTTTTGGAGTCAGAGGATCCTGATAAGGATATACAGCTATATATTAACTCCCCAGGTGGCTCTATAACAGCAGGTATGGCAATCTATGACACCATGCAGTATATTAAACCGGACGTATCTACAATTTGTATAGGTATGGCTGCAAGTATGGGTGCATTTTTACTGTTGTCAGGAGCAAAAGGAAAAAGATTTGCGCTGCCGAATTCAGAAATAATGATTCATCAGCCGCTTGGCGGGATGAAAGGTCAGGCATCTGACATAAAAATTCACGCTGACAGAATAATTAAAATAAGAGATACTTTAAATAATATCATTAGTGAAAAAACAGGTCAGTCAATAGAAAAAGTTTCACGCGACACTGACAGAGATAATTTCATGACAGCGGAGGAAGCGAAAGCGTATGGCATAATAGATGATATAATTGCCAAAAGAAAATAAGGAGTGTTTCAATGAGCAAAAATAATGATAAACAAATCAAATGCTCGTTTTGCGGTAAAGCTCAGGAACAGGTAAGAAGATTAATTGCCGGTCCTGACGTATATATCTGCGATGAATGTATTGAATTATGTCATAACATTGTAGATGACGATATAGACTTATTCGAGGAATATGATTTTACTGAACTTCCAAAACCAAAAGAAATTAAAGAAAAACTTGATGAGTATGTAATTCAACAAGATTACGCTAAAAAAAGCTTGGCAGTGGCAGTATACAATCATTATAAAAGAATTAATTATAAAGCAAAAGATGATGGTGTAGATATTCAAAAAAGCAATATTTTATTGCTTGGACCTACAGGAAGCGGTAAAACATATCTTGCACAGACATTGGCAAAGCTGTTAAATGTACCCTTTGCGATTGCAGATGCTACATCGTTGACAGAAGCAGGTTATGTTGGTGAGGATGTTGAGAACATACTGTTAAAATTATTGCAGGCAGCGGATTTTGATGTAGAAAGGGCAGAAAAGGGCATCATTTATATTGATGAAATTGATAAAATTTCGAGACGTTCAGAGAACCCTTCTATAACAAGAGATGTAAGCGGCGAAGGTGTGCAGCAGGCACTTCTTAAAATATTGGAGGGAACTGTTGCAAATGTACCGCCACAAGGCGGAAGGAAGCACCCGCATCAAGAGTTTATACAAATAGACACTACAAATATATTATTTATATTGGGCGGTGCTTTTGACGGAATAGAAAAAATAATACAAAAAAGAATAGGCAAAAAAAGTATCGGGTTTGGTGCGGATCTTTCAGGAAACTCCGCCATGGATACTGATAAGCTTTTACAACAGGTTCAAACACAGGATTTATTGAAATTTGGTTTAATTCCGGAATTTGTGGGCAGGATGCCGGTTGTGGTTGCTTTAGAAAAATTAGATAAAAAAGCTTTAATGTCTATTTTAATAGAACCGAAGAACTCCCTTGTAAAACAATATAAGGAATTGTTCAAAATGGATAATGTTGAATTGGAAATAGAAAAAGATGCTTTAGAAGAAATAGCTGAAAGAGCTTTAGAAATAAAAACAGGCGCAAGAGGTTTGAGAGGTATACTTGAAAATACAATGACTGATGTTATGTATGAAATTCCATCTCGAAATGATATTAAAAAATGCGTTATAACAAAGGATACGATAGTTAATAAAAGTGAACCGAAATTGGTATTGACTAAGAAGCCTTTGACTGACAAAAAAGAAAATGCCTCTTAGACAGCTGAAAATGCCCGCCTGCTTCGTTGCCGCTTCACCGGGCAATCCTCACGTATGGTTGAATACGCTGCGGTCGCCCGGCTTGCAGCGCCTTGCAGGACGAACATTTTCAACGTCTATCATCTTGATGAAAAGCTTTAAAACTGCCTGCTTATAGCAGGCAGTTTTTACTAAGGAGATTATATGATTGAAAATTACAGTATAGAAAACAGAAAACTTCCTCTGATTCCAATCAGAGGAATCGGAATATTTCCCGATGCAATAATGCATTTTGATATTGGAAGAGAAAAATCAATCAATGCTTTAGAAGAAGCAATGTTGGAAGATTCAGATATTTTTCTTACGATACAAAAAGAAGCAGACATAGATTCACCTAAGGAAGATGACTTTTATGAAGTCGGAGTTATTTGTAAAATTAAACAAATGATTAAGCTTCCCGGAGACAATATCAGAGTGCTGGTTGAAGGTGTGAACAGAGCTAAGATTGTATCCATTATTCAGGCAGATCCATATTTTGCGGCTATATTAGATGAATATGTCTATAATAATGATGTCTTGGTAAATGATGAATTAGAAGCAATGATTCGCTTGACCCTGGAAAATTTCGAAGAATATTCGTTAATATATACAAAGATATCACCGGATGCGCTTATTTCCCTTAAAGAAATAAAAAATCCCGATAAATTTGCTGATGTGGTTGCATCGTATATTTATTTAAAACATGAGCAAAAGCAATCACTGTTAGAAATATTCGACCCATATGAAAGATTGGAATCAATTAATGCATACTTATCTAAGGAAATAAAGGTTTTAGAAATTGAAAATGAAATCAGCGAGCTTGTGAGAAAACAAGTCAGTGAGTTTCAAAAGGATTATTATTTAAAAGAACAATTAAGAGCTATCCAAAAAGAGCTTGGTGAAGATGAAGGAATCGAGCTTGAAGTTGATGAATATCTGGAAAAAATAAAAAAAATCAATATGCCAAAGGAAGTAAAGGAAAAGGCAGAAAAGGAAATAAACAAACTTTTAAAAATTTCTTCGTCATCACCTGATGCGGGAGTAATAAGAACATACGTAGATTGGCTTATTGACCTGCCCTGGAACAAAAATACAAAAGATAATACTGATTTAAAGAAGGTAAGAAATATATTGTCGGAGGATCACTACGGCTTAGATGATGTAAAGGAAAGAATACTCGAATATCTTGCCGTGAAATCAATAAATAAAGATATGAAGGGACCGATACTTTGCTTTGTCGGACCACCGGGAGTAGGTAAAACATCTGTTGCCAAATCCATAGCAAGAGCTATGAACAGAAAATACGTGCGAATGTCATTGGGCGGAGTCAGAGATGAAGCGGAAATCAGAGGTCACAGAAGAACGTATATTGGAGCTATACCGGGAAGAATAATATCATTAATTGCTAAGGCAAAGGTAAATAATCCAGTATTTTTACTTGATGAAATAGATAAGCTTGCAAGTGATTATAAGGGAGATCCTGCATCAGCACTGTTAGAGGTATTGGATCCCGAACAAAATAAAACATTTACCGATCATTATATTGAAGCTCCGTTCAACTTAGAAAATGTAATGTTCATTACTACTGCCAATACAACATCCACCATTCCGGAGCCGTTATTAGACAGAATGGAAATAATAGAAATATCCGGTTATACAGATATTGAAAAAATAAATATAGCCGAAAAATATTTAATTAAAAAACAAATTAAGGAGCATGGGTTAAAGGAAACTCAAGTTAATATTTCGCAAAATGCCATAACTGAAATAATTGAAAGATACACACGTGAATCGGGAGTACGTAATCTTGAACGAAATATAGGAAGCTTAATAAGGAAAGCCGCTGTACAAATAGTGGAAAATAAAAAGAAAACTATTTCAATTAACAACGGAAATCTGAAAAAATATCTGGGTATTCCAAAATATGATTATGATTTAGTATATGAAGAAGATCAGGTAGGGGTTGTAACAGGTCTTGCATGGACTAAGGTTGGCGGAGAAACCTTGTTTATAGAAGTAAATACTATGAAGGGTGACGGCAAGTTGCAGCTTACAGGTAAGTTAGGCGATGTAATGAAGGAATCTGCTATGGCAGCAATAAGCTATATAAAAGCAAATGCCGACAAATTTAAAATAGATTACGGTAAATTTAAGGAAACAGATATACACATTCACGTACCTGAGGGAGCAATTCCAAAAGATGGTCCTTCTGCAGGAATAACAATGGCAACTGCAGTTATATCTGCACTGACTAATGTACCGGTGAGAAAAGATGTGGCTATGACAGGAGAAATTACAATAACAGGCAGGGTTTTGCCTATAGGCGGATTAAAAGAAAAACTGTTAGCTGCAAAGAGAGCCGGGATAAAAAGAGTGGTGCTCAGTACTAAGAATAAGCCGGATGCATCAAAAATCGACAGTAAAATAATTCGCTCAATGGAAATACTATATGCAGATAAAATAGAAGATGTCGTTAAATACGCATTAAGAACAATAGAATAACAATGGGTAATCAGTGGATGAGTAATATGAACTACAATTGCTAATCTATTGCTAATCAATTGCTTAAGGAAGGTATATATGATAATAAGAAAAGCAGAATTACTAATAACAGCTGTCAAAAAAGAACAATATCCTGATACGGTTGTTCCTGAAATTGCTTTTGCAGGCAAATCAAATGTAGGTAAATCCTCAATGATTAATGCATTGTTAAACAGAAGAAGCCTGGCAAGAACAAGCTCGCAACCGGGAAAAACGCAGACGTTAAATTTTTATAACATTAATGATGCATTCAATTTTGTGGATTTGCCGGGATACGGATATGCAAAGGTATCAAAATCCGAAAAGGAAAAATGGGCTAAAATGATTGATACATTTTTGCATAACAGAAAGCAGCTGAAGGAAGTAATTTTGCTTGTTGATATCAGGCATGAACCGAGCAATAACGATATTCAGATGTACGATTGGATAAAAAGCTGCGGATATACCGGCTACGTTATTGCTTCAAAGGCAGATAAGCTTTCTAAATCTCAGCAAATAAGAAGTGTTAATATAATTAAGAAAACACTGAATATTGCAGATAGTAATATAATAATTCCGTTTTCAGCAGCATCTAAATTAGGCGTTGAAAAAATATGGAATTTGTTTGAAAATATTTTGGGTTTTGAAAATGAAAAATAGTACAATTTTATGTTAGAATTCATGTTAATTTTTATTCAAACTGATTAAAAGCATTGTAGATGGGTATATTACTTCCAATTGGAGGAATAATAATGGATTATAAAGTTGAGCGTAATTTTCAGAGCGACATAAACAATGCGAAAATAACGGTTGGGGAAATTTTAGACAGTATAAAAGACATTGTAAGCGAAAATACTTTCTTTAACACGAAGCTAATACTAAATGAATTAATTATAAACAGCATATTACATGGAAACCGAAAAGATAAAAGCAAACAGGTTTTTATTAATTTATTGATTAATAAATCCTGTATTATTATAGAAGTAGCTGATGAGGGTTCGGGAATTTGTTATAAGAAAAAAGCTTATGGTGATTATGACTTTTGCGAATCAGGAAGAGGGTTAATGTTGGTTGAAGGTCTTTCCGATAAGTTTGAAGTATGCGGAAACAGGGTTAAATGCGTACAATATATAAAATAGTCATTTTTATATTTATTTAATTATGTTATAATAGACACCGAATATGGTGTTTATTTATTTTTGTTGCATTCTCCTGCGAAATAACTGACCGAGGGAGAAAGAAATTGATATTTTGGAGCAAATCATGGATCTCATTAAACTTTCAGTTAGAGAATTAGTTGAATTTGTATATAAAAGCGGCGACATTAACGTAAAAAGCTTGAGTGCCGAAAGAGCAATGGAAGGAATAAAGGCACATAAAATTCTTCAATCGTTAATGGGAGAAAATTATCAAAAAGAGTATTTTCTCAAAAGAGAATTTACCGTTAACAATATACAGTTTATAATAGAAGGAAGAGCTGACGGAATAATATCTGAAAACAATGAAATTATAATAGATGAAATTAAATCTACTTATACAAATTTGGATTTTATTGAAAAAAATTATAATGAAGCTCATATTGCACAAGCAAAATGTTATGCATACATTTACTGCCTTGATAATGAAATAGATACTATTTCAATTCAATTAAGGTACTATAACTTAGATACAGAAAAAACAAAGACAATTCTTTATAAATATAATTTAAATGAACTTGAATTATTTTTTTATCAATTATTAAATTCTTATATTGATTGGGCTCAAACGATTATCGATTTAAAAAAGAAAAGAGAAATATCTATAGATGAGCTTAAATTTCCGTTTGATTATTACAGAAAAGGGCAGAGAGATTTTTCTGTTGCGGTTTTCAGTACAATAAAAGAAGGTAAAAAATTATTCTCTCAGGCACCGACAGGTGTCGGGAAAACTATATCGGTTTTATTTCCTGCAATTAAATCCATGAATTATAAAAATAATACAAAAGTTTATTATCTGACTGCTAAATCATCCACTAAAACAATTGCTTTTAATACTGTCAGAATGATGGTTGATAAGGGATTAAGCCTGAGAACCACAGTTATAACAGCCAAGGATAAAATATGCTTTATGGATGAAACGAACTGCGACCCGGAATATTGCCCATATGCTAAAGGATATTACGACAGGTTAAATACACCTCTCAAAAACGCTGTTAAAAACAGTTGCTTATTTGATAGAGAATATATAGAAGAAACAGCAAGAAAACATAATCTCTGTCCGTTTGAATTTTCTCTTGATTTAGGTTATATGTCTGATGTTGTCATTTGTGATTATAATTATTATTTTGATCCGAGAGTTGCACTTCAAAGGGACGATGTATTTAAAAATACCAATGATATACTTTTGATTGATGAAGCTCATAATCTTGAGGACAGAACAAGAGACATGTATTCTCCCGAGCTTATAAAGGAAGATTTCTATGAGCTTTATAAAGAAATGAAGAAAATTAATAAGAAAATAAGCAGTGCATTATTTACTATTAATAAGAGATTTATTGAAATTAAAAAGGAAACTGATAATGAGCCCCGGATCTTAGAAAGTGAGCCTGTTGATTTAATAAGCTCCCTCAGGAAATTTTCAAGTATAGCAGAAGAATTTATAAATGATAAAAAAAATGAAAATATGCCGGATGAGCTAATTGATATGTATTTTAAAAGCACATTTTTTATAAAAATTTCTGAAATTGCAGATTCAAATTTTTGCTACTATATTGATTTCATAGGAAATAAAACTAAAGTTAAATTGTTTTTAATAGATCCTTCCTCAGTATTAAAAGAAATATTAAAAAATGCGTGGTCTTCAATATTTTTTTCCGCAACCTTAACTCCTTTAAAATATTTCAGATATATCTTAGGCGGCGATGATGATGACTATATATTAAAGATCAAATCGCCCTTCAATGATGAAAATTTAAATTTAATGATATCTTCGGATATTTCCATGAAATACACGGAAAGAGAAGCAAACATAGAATCAGCATGCAGCTATATAAATAAAGTAATATCCGAAAAGAAGGGTAATTATATGGTGTTTTTCCCTTCCTACAGCTTCATGGGAAAAATTTATGAAGTGTATGAAAATTTATATGATACTTCAAATGTTATTTTGCAGCACCAGACTATAAACGAAGAAGAACAAACAGAAATTGTAGATAAATTTAAAAACGAAACAGGTGTGGTGTTATTCACTGTTGTTGGAGGAGTATTTTCTGAGGGCATTGATTTGCCTCTTGAAAAATTAATAGGTGCGGTTATAATAGGTACAGGAATACCTCAGATTTCTTTTGAAAGAAATATTATTAAAAGCTTCTTTGATGAAAAATATAATTCAGGATATGACTTTGCATATAAATATCCCGGCTTCAATAGAATTTTGCAATCGGCAGGCAGGGTAATAAGGACTGAAAAAGACAGAGGCATAGTGCTTATGATAGATTCAAGATTATGCCAGATGACATACATAAGGTTGTTCCCTGAGCATTGGAAGCATTATAAAAGAGTTAATAATGCAAATAGCTTAATAAATGAAATAAAGTCATTTTGGGATGAAAAGGAGAATAAATGATGAATATTATTTCAAACATAAATGTTATGAATGATCAATTGATAAGCAAGGATGAATTAAATGATTTATTGACAAAGGACACGGCAAAAATATATGAGGTTATAAGAGTAATCAAAAAGAGTCCGATATTTTTAAAAGAGCACTTTGAACGTATGAGAGACAGCATACGATTAAGCAATGTGGAAGGAAGTTTAAATTTTGATGAGTTTCAAAATTCAATTGAGTTATTGATTAAAGAAAATAATTTTGAAAACTGTAATATAAGAGTTTCATATTATTATGATAACGAGCCGGTAGTTTTATTTTATTTTATAGAAAGCCATTATCCTGCAAAGGAACAATTTATGACCGGAGTTCATACGTCTACGGCAAAAATAAATAGAAATAATCCGAATGTAAAAGCTTTTCAAAAAAGCTTCAAGGAAAAGGTCGAGGAAATTATAAGAAATACAAAAGCATATGAAGTGATTTTAATAAATAATGATGATACTGTAAGCGAAGGAAGTAAATCCAATATATTTTTTGTTAAAAGCAATAAGCTTGTTACAGCACCGGATGAAGCGGTACTTCTTGGAGTTACAAGGAGCAAGGTTATAGAAGTTTGTGAAATAAACGGTATTGAAGTAGTAAGACGCATTGTAAAGTATAATGAACTTGACAGCTTTGATGCTGCATTTATCACAGGTACATCAAATGATGTGCTGCCGGTAAAAACTATAGATGACATAATTTATAATTCTGCCGACAACGATACGGTTAAGAAGGCGTTGGAGTTGTATTTGGCTGAGATGAGGAAGGAAAATAATTGAGGTTGAAAAAACAGGTAAAGTCATGAAAACACAAAAATGGCCTTGGGGCCATCGTTGTGAAGCATTAATATGCATAAAAGGGGTATTGGGAATATATTTTGGTTATCGGGGGGGATAACCATAGATTATTATAACAAACGAAACATTATTTTGCAAGTATTTTTTACAAATTTTTTATGTCTAAGAGGTATGTATGGAAGTTTATTTAGATAACAGTGCAACAACAAAGGCAAGGCAGGAAGTATTGAAGCAAATCGTTGATGTCAATGAAAATTATTATGGAAATCCCTCATCTCTGCATCGTATGGGACTGGTGGCAGAAAAGAAAATTGATGAAGCAAGAAGGTATGCCGCTAAAATAATTAATGCAAAATATGAGGAAATATATTTTACGGGCGGTGGTACTGAAAGTAACAATATTGCGCTGATTAGCCACTTAAGTAATATATACGAAAATTCAAATATTGTTACCACAAAAATTGAACACCCTTCTGTTTACAATGTGATTGATCAATTCAGGGATAAAGCAAATATCAGATATGTTGAAACCGATAGTATGGGAAGAGTCAATCTTGATAATTTAAAGAAAAAAGTGGATTCTGATACCGTATTAGTATCAATTATGCATGTTAATAACGAAATTGGAATTGTGCAGGATATAAAAAAGATAGCTGAAATCGTTAAAAGCAAAAATAAAAATACCAAAATACATGTGGATGCTGTACAATCATATGGTAAGATAAAAATTGATATAAATAATATCCCCGTTGATACAATGGCATTCAGCAGTCACAAAATTCACGGTCCCAAAGGAATTGGGGGATTATTTGTTCGTTCTTCATTAAAAATTAAACCGTCGGTCTTTGGAGGAGGTCAGGAGAAATCAGTTCGTCCGGGTACTGAAAATACTCCGGGTATTATTGGTTTTGGTGAAGCGTGCAAGCTTCTATATGAAAATTTTGAAGAAGAAAAATATAAGCTTAATGAGCTTAAAGCTCTTTACGCTAAAAGATTATCCGAAGAAATAAATGATATTCAAATTAACAGTTTATTAAATGAAGAAGGAGCCCCTCACATACTTAATGTGTCATTTAAAAATGTAAGAGGAGAAGTTCTGGTACACTTTTTAGAACAAAAAGGAATATATGTTTCAACCGGTTCGGCATGTTCATCTAAAAGTAAGAATAACAGGATATTAGACGCAATAAATGTCGGCAAGGAATATATCGACGGCTCCATAAGAATAAGCTTAGGTTATTTTAATAAACTTGACGAAGTAGAATATGTTGTACTGCATATTAAACAATCAGTTAATGATATAAGAGAAATAATGATGATATAGAAAGGGAATTAAAAGGACAAAATATGTATAATGTTGTGGCAGTAAGCTTTGGAGAAATATTTTTAAAAGGAAAAAACAGAGGTTCTTTTGAACATAAACTTACAGAACAAATAAGATATGCATTAAAAGAGTACAAGGATGTATCCATTTACAAGGAATTAGGCAAGGTTTTTATACAAACTAAGCATATTTATGATATGGACGGAATTATAAATAAGGTTAAAAAGGTTTTTGGAATAGTTGTTATAAGTCCCTCCATAAAGGTTGAAAAAGAACCGGAAATTATTATAGAAAAAGCAATTAATTTATTTAGATATCTTAAAGAAAAACAAAATATAAAAACATTTAAGATTAATACAAAGAGAGGGGATAAGACCTTTCCTATTAAATCAATGGATTTCAGCGCATTAACAGGTGAAAAGATATTGAATGCTTTCACAGACGTAACGGTTGATGTTCATAATCCTGATATAGAAATAATGATAGATATTAAGAAAAACTGTTATATATCATCAGAAAGGATCAGCACTGTAGGAGGAATGCCGATAGGTTCCTGTGGAAAGGCACTGTTACTTTTATCAGGAGGAATTGACAGTCCTGTAGCAGGCTATATGATTGCCAAAAGAGGAGTTGAAATCAGTGCTCTTTATTTCCACACATATCCGTTTACATCAGAAAGAGCAAATGAAAAGGTTAAGCGGCTTAAAGAAATTTTAGAGGAATATTGCGGAACAATTAAGCTTTACAGCATTAATTTATTAGACGTCCATAAAGCCATAAAAGAGCACTGCAGAGAAGAGGAAACCACTATTTTAGCAAGGCGGTTCATGATGAGAATTGCGGAAAGAATAGCTGAAGAAAATGGACTGGAGATGTTAATAACAGGTGAATCATTAGGCCAGGTTGCAAGCCAGACAATGAAATCTATGATAGTTATAGAAAACTCTATAGGAATGCCTATACTTAAACCGGTTATAGGTATGGATAAGACGGAAATAATGGACAGAGCAAAGGAAATCGGAACTTATGAAACTTCAATTTTACCTTATGATGATTGTTGCTCTGTGTTTGCTCCCTCACATCCTCTCATAAATCCAAAATTAGATTCTATTTTAATTTCGGAAGAAAGATTGAATGTTGAAGAATTAATTAATAAAGCATATTCGACGTTAGAAGTTATATAAAACCCTTAAGCAATGCTAAAGTCTTATTGAATAATCAATTTTAACAATCACAAATCTTATTTACTGACATATATTAAAATAAAATAAAAGAGAGGTGAATATATATGTCAGATGAAGTAAGAGCTACAAATTTCGATTGCTGTGACAGAGGTTTCGGCAATGATTGGATAGAATGGATTATAATTATATTTGTAATTTTCTGTTTGCTTTGCGGAAAGAACTTGTTTGGTGGTATTGGCGGCAGAGGTAAATGCTGCAGATAATTTGTACTTAGCTTTAGGTTGCTGAAAAAGCCCGTCTGCTTTGTTGCCGTCCAGCCGGGTCAATCCTCAACGTATGTCTGAATACGCTGCGGTTGTTCTTACGTCGCCTTGCAGGACGAACTTTTTCAACACTTATCATCTTTATTATTTTGTTATAAATCTGAGCTGTACAGTAACGTACAGCTCTTACTTATGTAATGAAGCGGATATTTTCACTTGATTTTAGTATGAATGAACTGTATACTAAAAATTATAAACGTTTAATAATGGGTAATAATCTTATTGAATCAGATAGAAATTATAAACACAGGCGGAATGAAATGAAAAAAGTTAATATTTATTCGGACGGTGCATGCAGTGGAAATCCCGGTCCCGGAGGGTATGGAGTAATATTAGAATATAACGGAAATGAATTAGAGCTTAGCGGCGGAGAAAAAAACACTACTAATAACAGAATGGAGCTTATGGCGGTTATTGTTGGCTTTGAAGCACTTAAGGAAAAGTGTGATGTTACTGTTACAACTGATTCAAAATATGTTGCGGATGCAATCAATAAGGGCTGGCTTAGTTCCTGGCAAAAGAAAAACTGGAAAAAATCTGACGGAAAGCCGGTTTTAAACGTTGATTTGTGGGAAAGATTATTAAAAACAATGGATAATCATAATATTAAATTTGTCCATGTATTAGGTCATAACGGACATGAATATAACGAGCGTTGTGACAAGCTTGCCGTTTCAGAGCGTGATAAGTTTGCAAATAGTTAATTAATAATACAAGTTTCAACATAATATTTAAGAAACATTAATTACCTCATGAATATTATAAAATAACAAATTATATTATGAGGTGATTATATAATGATTTATAGACAAAACCAAAATCAGGTTCAATGTCCTAATGTAAATACAATGCCCTATGTTGTTCAGCCCGGAGATACATTGAATTCCATAGCAGCAAGGTTCGGCACTAATTTAGTGGGACTGTTGGAATTAAACCCAACTTTGCGGCTAAGAACCTTGACCGAAGGTATGTCTTTGTGTGTACCGAGAGTACCTCAAAGACCGCCGTGCGTAAATGGGGCTTATTATATTATTAGGGAAGGGGATAGTTTTTATAATATAGCTCGGACATATGAAATACCGCTTAATTTATTACTTGAAGCAAATCCTGAAGCAAATCCTTATGATTTAAAGGTTGGGCAGGAAATATGTATACCTAATGTTCCACCGGGATGCCCATTTGGAACAGTAGTTACAATTCAAGAGGGAACACGTTTAAGTGATATTTTAATCAGCTATAATTTAAGCTTGAATGAATTAATAGGCTCTAACAGAGATTTTAATCCGAATGTTATTGTTCCCGGCACAGAGCTGTGTATTCCACCGGAAAATTTCGAAGTTTGCTCCGAAAATGCAATAGAATACATTATTAGGTCAGGAGACACACTTTCAACTGTTGCTATAGGCAACAATTTAACACCTTCACAGCTATTGATTGCTAATCCGAGCTTAAGACCTGCTAACTTTTTGATTGTAGGAACAAGAGTTTGTATACCAAGAATGTAAGTAAATCTCAGGCGAATACAACAAAAAATACAGCAGATTATCTGCTGTATTTTTGTTGTATTATTTATTGAACATTGATTTAGGTTTAATCTAAAACCAATGATGGGGGAGCGTAAACTCTTGCTTTTAATTCTGTATTAAGAAGGTACAAACCCTTTGCATCTGTTCCGAAATTATTGTATTTTTGTATTAATTCATCAGCATTTTTCTCTTCTTCACCTTGCTCCATTATAAACCAGTCTAAGAATTGCATGGTTCTGTAATCTTTAGCATTGAATGCTTCATCATAAATATTATTTATTGAATCGGTAACAAATTTTTCATGCTTTAAAGATTCGTGAAGTGGAGCATCATAGCTCTTGAATTCTATATCAGGAGCACCAATTACTAATAATTTAACCGACAAACCGTTGTTCTGCATATATTGAATAAACAGCATCGCATGATCCATTTCTTCTTGTGCCTGAACCTTAAACCAATTTCCGAAACCATCTAAACCATTATCAATATAGTAATTTGACATATCTAAGTATAAATAAGCTGAAAACATCTCTTTGTTTACTTGTTCGTTTAATAATTTAATTACATTTTCTTTTATCATAATTTAAATCTCCTTTTTAAGCTATATATCATTAATACCCTAAAAAAGCAATTTTAAAACATTCATACTGTTTTTATTTCAAAATGCGGACAAATATTTGTCCGCGACATAGGAAAACAGCATCTACTAATTCGCTTCAAGGGAACATTTTTAATGCGAATTAGTATCACTTCTTTAAATTTTTATCATAAACTATATGGAGGTGATTGCTTTGATATGTAATGAAATATTGGCTGTTACGGGAAACAGTCAGGGAAATTTATTTTTATTTTTACTTGAATTATTGGAAGAGGAATATATTTGTAAAAAAGCAGTTTATATTGGCAAGTCAGAAAAAATTGCTATTCATAGCATAGTTAATTGGCAGAATTCCGTATACTTGGTGGATTCATACAATAATAAAATATATAAATACGATTTGAGTTTTAATGAAATTTCAGAAACAAATGTAGGCAGGGACCCGCGTCATATTACATTAGATGAAAATAACATTTATGTTGCAAATTTTGAATCGGATAATATTTCCGTAATAGATATAACTAATTTTTCATTGACAGAATCCATCCCGGCCGGTATAAAACCTCACGATGTTTTATACAACCCCAATAATAAAAAGCTGTACACATGCTGTTATGAAGAAAATGAAATTATAGAATATTCGGAAAACAGAGAAGAAAAAAGACATTTCAAAACAAGCGGAAAACCCATGCATATGTTTATATTTGGGGACTGTTTAATTGTTATGACTTATTTTGTAAACGGCAATGTACATACAAACATTAATTTTATAAACATCATAACGGGTGAAATAGAAAAGGTCATAAAAATTGAAGGATTATGCTCTGATTTTGATTTTGACGAAAGCAATAATAAAATATATTTAATAAACATTGTTGACAAAAACATTTATACAATAGATGTTGTGAAAAAAGAATTAATAAAAATTAGTTATTTAGGCGGTTATCCTGAAAGCTTAACTGTGGGTAATTATTATGTATATATTAATAATTCCAAGAAAAATCAAATAACAGCCATAGATAAGAACTATCATACAATTTCAAAAACGATAGATATTTCCTTTATCCCCGGCTGTATAAAAATTATTAACTAAGATCGGATGTAAGAGTTTTAACAATGTTAGAAAATATTTGTTCAGGATTTGAATCCCATTTTTTGCATATGTTCTTTGCTGTTGCTTCATCTATGACATTAATGCTTAAGCTGAAAATGACGGATTCATTTTCCATGACCTGAAGAGATACAATAAATTCGTCATCTTTTCTCTTATAATAGTGTCCAAGCAATTCTCTGTGTTTTTTTATTTCCTTTTTTAAATATGATAAATTTTGTTTTACTTCATTTTTAAAATATTCAGGCAGTATCTCTCCGAACATGTCTAAAGCAGCTATTCCGGCTTCGGATATTGCGTAATATTCATTTCCTTTTTTTGAATTTAAAACTACAAATTTAGAATCGCATAAATCAGACAACAGTCCCTGTAAGGTAAAATAATCAAGAATGTTATTATCTAATATGAAATTTGTTATTTCAATATTTGTTAATGGTACATTAATAAAATTTAATATGTATAGAAGCTTAAGCTTATCCTGAGCTATTTTATTTCCGTTACTCATTCTTCCTCCTAAGTGCTAAACTACTTTCGCTATTTCACTTACAGCATAATCGACTGACACCAAATCAAAGATTTGGGACATCTGCTTAATTAATTATACCAAATTATTAGCCAATAACAACAATAATATGAAAAAATTTCAACGGTCTACCATATTGATGATTTTGTCATCAATATGAATATGAAAATTCTTCATATAGACATATTGCTAAAGATATTATACAATTAGGTATCATTATAAAAGGGGAAAGAAAGTCAATGAAGAAAAAATTTATTATCATCTTTATGATTATTATGTTTGTTTTAACCGCATGCTCTGCAAAAGATAAAGAAGCATCAAATGAGAATCCAAGCAATGAGCAAAATGAACAGGTTCCTGAAAATCCGATTAAAGGGGAGGATGATGAAACAGAGGAATTGGAAGATACAGAAGAAATTGATCCTGTTGCTGCAATTGATTTGTCGTTAAAGCCAAATGAGCTTGGGGAAGTCATGATTCTTATGTATCATGGCATCGGACCTGAAGAATTAGTATGGCAAAGAACTCCTGAAAACTTTCGTAAAGATTTAGAATATATGTATCAGAATAAATATCAAATGATAAGCTTAAATGATTATGCAAAAGGAGAAATAAAAACTAAAGCAGGTTATACTCCTATAATATTAACATTTGATGACGGAAGGCAAAACAATTTTAATTATATAGAAAAAGACGGTGAATTGATAATTGACCCGGATTGTGCCGTGGGAATATTAGAAGAATTTAAGAAAAAATATGATGATTTTGATGTTACGACAAGTTTTTTCTTAAATGCTAATCCATTTGGACAAAAAGAGTACACAGAGCAAAAAATAAAATGGCTGGTTGAAAATGGGTATGACATAGGAAATCATACTTACAGCCATTATGAGATGGAATTGTTAAGCTCAGATGAAATTCAAGCGGAAATCGGCTCTGTAAACAATATAATAAAAGCAATCATACCTGATTATGAAGTTGAAACATTGGCACTTCCGCATGGAAGCAATCCCAAAAAAGAAAATTTGGAAATTATGCTGAGCGGAGAATATGAAGGTAATAAATACAATACGATTGCAACTCTGGATGTAGGCTGGAGACCTGCATACTCGCCGTTTGATACATTGATTGATTTTAACAGCTTATACAGGGTTACAGCCAGTGAAATAAATGTAGATAATTGCGGCATATATGATTATTTCAGATCCTTTGAAAATGGCACGAGAGAAAGATTTATAAGCGATGGTAATCCTGAAGTTGTAACCATCCCCATAAGACACAGGGAATATTTAAATATGGATATGGTTGGAGATAGAATAGTAAATATTTATGAATAACAACCTACATCTTGATGACTTTGTCATCAATCTGAGCGGGAATATTATATATCTCGCTTTTTTGATTGTTGTTTACTTTACTTTATGATAATATTGTATAATTAAGAAATAATATTACTTTTATACACAACTTTTTGTATAAATGAGTGTAATAGCAGTTAACCACAGTTGAAAAGATGGAGAACAAATGAACAGGATAAAAGGTACCATTACATTAGTTGTAATTATTTTGACAATTATTATATTGTATATGTTAATTGCAAACAGCAACAAAATAACTCAAGAAGAAATTGATTGGCTGAAAAAGCAGGATTCAATTATTTATGCAGCAAATGAAAATGCACCTCCCCTGCGATTTGTAGATGAAAAAGATAATCAATATAAAGGCGTTGTTGTTGATTATATAAATCAGATTTCTTTAGAAATCGGAGTTGACATACAAACTGTGCCCATGCAATGGAATGAGGCATTAGAATCGTTAAAAAAAGGTGAAACTCATATATGTGATATGTTTATTAACGAAGAAAGAAATAATGTTTACTTGTTTACTAATCCAATCTACAATTTAAGAACTGTTTTATTATTACGAAAAGATCATAACATTGAACTAAATGAAATCAATAATTTAAAAATCGCAACAGAAAAGGGTGATTATGCCAATAATTATTTAATTGAAAACTATCCTGATGCGGAATTGGTGTACACACATAATGTAGCAGAAGGTTATAAGTTATTATTACAAGGCGAAGTTGATGCTGTTATAGGAGATGAACCTATAATTACATATTTGATGGACAACGATAAAGATATTGATGAATCAAAGTTTTCTAACCTCATTTTATATGAACTTGAGGTAGTTTTAGCTGTTTCGAAGGATAAACCGGAGTTAGTTTCAATACTTAACAAAGCAATCTCTCAAGTAAATAAAAAGGGAAGCTTAGAAGAAATTCAGCAGAAGTGGTTTGGTATTTCAACACCACTAATTAAGATTAAGACATATGCCGAGATAATTGATGATATTATTATCTTAGTCGTAATAATAATAGCCATATTTTCAATTGTGGTATTTAATAATTTATCACTAAAAAAGCAGGTAAATATCAGGACGCGTGAATTAGAACAGAGTAGAAACGAACTTCAGAAAATTTTTGATGGAATCTCAGAATTTATGATGGTAGTTGACAGTGATAAAAGAGTATTGAAGGCAAATAAAAGCTTTGCAGACTTTTTAGGGGTTCAAAGTATTAACATGGTTGGAGAACTTTGTGATGTATATTTAAATAACTTTTATAACGAGCCAAATATATTAATGAATGAAATATTGGATTCTCACAAAGATATTAAAAAAGAAAGTATGATTGGCAATGAAGTATATGAATTAAGCATACAACTGCTAAAAGGAATTAATAATGCGTTTCTCATTTCTATAAAAGACATTACATTGGACAAAATAAATCGAAATAAAATGCTTCAGAACAATAAAATGATTGCTGTGGGACAATTAGCCGCGGGTATGGCTCATGAAATAAGAAATCCGTTGGGGATAATAAGAACGCAAAGTTATTTAATAAGAATTAATGAAAAGTTTGATGAAGCAATTAATAAATCATTAGATTTTATAGATTCGGCTGTTAACAGAGCAAGCAGCATTATAGATAATATATTAAGCTTTTCAAGGTTTTCAAGCAATGCTAAACAGCTGATTAATGTTCCGCAAATGATTGACAAAATAATTGAAATGCACAGTGATATTATTAAAAATAAAAGTATAGTGGTAGAAGTTAACAGCAGTATCGATAAGGAAGTTAATTTAAGCTTTGAGAGTATGGAACATATATTTATGAATTTAATGTCTAATTCTATTGATGCAATAGATGATAATGGTATTATAAGAATCTATATAAACTTAGAGAAGGATAGTTTGGTTTTTACTTTTAAAGATAACGGAATCGGTATTTCTGAAGACGATATAGGTAATATATTTAATCCGTTTTTTACTACAAAGGAGTTAGGCAAAGGTACAGGCTTAGGTTTGTTTATTGTTTATTCGGAAATAGAAAAATTAAACGGGAAAATAGATGTGAAAAGTAAATTGGGAGAAGGAACTATTTTTACCATAACCATACCTTTAGAAAGGAAGACAGAGTAATGGCAGGTTTGTTTAAAATCTTAATTGTAGATGACGACGATGATTACAGAGAAACATATAAAATGCTATTGAAGAAAAAGGGATATAGTATAGATGCAGCTGCTTCAGCCGAAGAAGCTTATGAAATGCTGAATAAGGACTATTATTCTTTAATAATCAGTGATATTATGATGCCCGGCAAATCCGGAGTTGAATTTTTAAAGGATGTAAAAGAAAAGTATAGTAAAAATATAGAATTAATTATGGTAACAGGTTACGGAAGTGTTGAAACTGCTGTTCAATCTATGAAAATAGGTGCTTTTGGTTATTTTATAAAAAGTCATAACCCCGAAGAACTAATAATAGAAATTGAAAAGGTAAAAAAAATTTTTTCTTTAAATAATGTTAACGAATTAAATAAAAATAATATGAAAAGCAAATTTCTTTACACAAGCAAAAATAAAGAAATGCGAAATGTGTATGATTTAGTAATCAGGGTCGCAGAAAGCAATTCAAATGTTCTTATAACCGGTGAATCAGGAGCCGGTAAAGAAATAATAGCAAATATGATACATGATAAAAGCGATAGAGCCAATATGCCGTTTATACCAATTAACTGTCAATATTATTCTTCTAATTTAATTGAATCAGAACTGTTTGGGCATGAGAAAGGAGCATTCACAGGTGCGGAACATAGAAGGATAGGACACTTAGAGGAAGCTAACGGAGGTACCATTTTTTTAGATGAGATAGGAGATATGGAAGAACCTATTCAAATTAAATTATTAAGAGTTTTAGAAACAAAGCAAATCGAACGCATGGGTTCAAACAAGCTGATAAATGTTAATTTCAGGTTGATATCAGCTACAAATAAAGATTTAAAGAGGGCAGTATCAGAAGAAAAGTTCAGAGAAGATTTGTATTTTCGGATTAATACTATAGAAATAAAAATTCCTCCGTTACGTAATAGGAAAGAGGATTTAGAGGATATGATAAATTTTTTTATAAACAGATTTAATAAGGAAATGGGTAAAAAAATTATAGGAATAGATGAAAATACAAGAAATCAATTATTGAATTATGACTATCCAGGTAATATCAGAGAATTAAAAAATATAATCGAAAGATTGGTAGTATTATCAGACGGTGAAATAATCAGAGGAGAAATATATAACAGTGAAAGGGACACCGGGAGATCAAATAAATATAATGATTTAGATATAACATCATACAAGGAAGCAAAAAGAAATTTTGAAATTAATTATATAATCGGTGTTTTAAAAGAGTGTAACAACAATATAACTCATGCAGCCAAATTAATGGATATCAGCAGAAGACAATTATTTAATAAAATAATAGAATATAATTTAAAAGATTCGATTTAATATTCAATAGGAAAGAAGTTGCTATGAATAAAATTTCCATGTGAAAATAAATACTTAGCAGCTTTTTTATTTTTGTTTATTTTCAGCCGGTTCTATTTTAATTATTTTTGGCATAGAATTTGCTTATATATGGTTGTACTAATAATTTTAGGAGGGAAATATGGAATTAAAAGAAAAAAAACTTGAGTTTTATGGTGGCGAATGGATGTCATTTATACCTTTTTTAGTGTTCTTAGTATTAATTATAGTTACAACATTCCACTTTGGTTCAATATCTGATGGTGCATTGTGGATTCCGGCTTTTATGGCTCTTGTAATAGGATTTTTCTTTGCAAAAGACAAGAAAGAGTTCTCTGACGTTGTAATAGAAGGTATGGCAAGCAAGGAGGCATTAATTCCTGTTGTTTGCTGGTTATTTGCAGGAGTGTTTTCAAGAATTTTAAGAGATTCGGGACTTGCTTTAGGTATTGCAGGTGTTGCAGCTAACATGGGTGTTGGCAGTACAGCTTTTACAATTATTACATTCATTGCTTCTGCTGTTTTCGCATCAGCCACAGGTACCGGGTTTGGAACCATTGCAACAGGCATGGGTGTCTTGTATCCGGCGGCGGTAGCATTAGGAGCATACCCACCGTTAGTTGCCGGTGCAATTATATCAGGTGGTGCATTTGGTGATAATTTAGCTCCTGTTTCAGATACAACTATATGTTCTGCAACTTCTCAGGGAGTTGACGTACCGGGAGTAGTTAAATCAAGATTAAAATATGCTTTTACAGCAGGAGCCATAACAATTATAGCAATATTAATTTTAGGACCTATGAAGGCAACGGCAGGTACTGCAGCAGGTAATATTTCTTATAATCCCAATACATTGTTTATGTTTATACCTGTTATATTTACAATTATTGTAGCTGTAAAGACAGGTAATATAATTATAGCAACTATAATAGGTTCGGTAGTGGGAGCAGTTACAGGTATTGCGGCAGGATTATTTGATTTTGTACAAATAGATGTTGTAGACGCAGTAAAACCGGCAATATTCTCTGTATCAGGACAAGGTCTTGACCGTACTATCGGAGGTACGATTCAAACGGGATTAAGCAGTATGATACAGGTTATATTATTAGCTTTGTTGCTATTCGGATCGATTGCTATTATGAGAAGAGGACACGGAGATATTAAATTGTTAAATTCATTAAATAAAGTTACAGATACAAGAATCGGAGCAGAAATTACGATTTCAGCAATGGTTATATCGCTTTCTGCATTAATGGGTTTAAATGCTCCGGCAATATTGGCGGTTGGTGCTTCTTTTGCAAAACCGTTAGGAGAGAAACACAATATAAGCCCATACAGAGTAGCAAATTTAATGGATGCTCAATCTAATACATTTGTATACAGCTTGCCTTGGACTCCGGCAATGATTTACACATTAGGATTTGCTGCCGATTCGAGTGCACCATTAGCAGCTTTAGATATAACACCATACGTATTCTATGCATATGCTATGCTTGCAGTAATGTTTGCAACAATATTACTTGGAATTGGTCAAAATGATAATATGGATAGAATTAAAGCTAAAAGTAATTAAACTAAATTAATTACTGATAAAAATAATGGCTGTACTATGAAGGCTGCCATTATTTTTATTAGTATTATTGTTTATCTTTACATAATTTTTATAATATGATATAATTTACACAATATAGAAAATAGCTCCGAGTATAGCTGCCTAAAAGAAATCATGGTCGTTATGCCGTTAGGGTCTTGTTTGGAAACGATGAGGCCTCCTGTTGGAAAGGAGTTTTAATTTTTACAGCATTTCCATCAGGTATGCTGTTTTTTTGTAATTATTTATACTTTTGGAGGAAGATGAATATGTTAAGAAAATCAAAATTTGTTTTATTTGTATTGACAATTGCACTTATATTGTCGCAGGTTTCTGCATTTGCTGCTGATTATACGTTAGAAGTAGCAGTTAATGGTGTGGAAGAAACATTGAAGTTCTCACTTGATGATTTAAAAGCAATGCCGGCTGAAGCACTAATTGATGAAGAGTACATATATAACAGCAAGACCGGTGAAAAAACAGCTGATGTAAAGGGTGTAAGCTTAAAATATCTTTTAAAGGAAAAAGCCGATATTGCTTTTGAAAATGGACAAGTATTATTTGAAGCATCTGACGGCTATCCGATTGATCCTCAATCTCTTGAAGATATATTTAATGATGAACTGAAATATGTTATAGCATATGAAGTAAACGGTGAAATAATAGACAATGATGAAAATGCTGACACAGACGATATAACAGTTTACAGAAAAGTTAAACAAGAGGGTGAATTTGGAACAGTTTATAAATTGGTAAATAAGATAGCTGTTACTGAAGAAGAAGCTCCTGCTACAGAAGAACCTATAGAAACAGAAGAGCCTGCAGATACTGACGCAGAAAAAGTATTTACTGATATAACAGAAGAATATAAATTTGCTGAAGAAGCTATTTATGCCCTTGCCAATAAAGGTATAATCGATGGTATGGGTGATGGGTTATATGCACCGCAAAATCCGTTTACAAGAGAGCAATTCTGTAAAATAATTATTGAAGCTTTAGGTTATGAAACAAAAGAATATCAAGGAACCTTCAGTGATGTAACAGCTGACAGATGGTCTTCGGTATATGTACAAGCTGCAGTTGATAATGGTTTGTTTGTAGGAAATACAGATGGGACATTCCTTCCGGAAAAAATAATTTCAAGACAGGAAATGGCAGCTGTAGTTGCAAGAGCAGCCGTAGCTTCCGGTAAGGTGGCTCAGGAAAAATTAAATAAATTCGTAATGGAAAAATCTGATTATTCAGATAAAGATGCAGTTGCCGATTGGGCAGGAAACTCAGTAGCATGGCTTGAAGCGGAAGAAGTATTTACAGGAGTTGCCGGTGAGAATTTTGAACCTGCAAAAGATGTAAACCGCGCAGAAGCAGCTTTAGTGGTATTTAATGCATTATTTAAATAAAGATACCCGCCGCCTCCAAAGGCGGCGGGTTTCAATATTAACAAAAGGAGGTCAGTATGATTAAAAACAAATCGATATTATCTTTGATATTGGTTGTATGCATGATTATTTCCCAAGCTTTGATATTGCCCGTAAATGCATCAGAGGTTGATTTATTAATAACAGGCACCGGAGTTAATAAAGAAGTTATAATTACTGAATCGGATTGGTCAAAATATTCGATGGTGGAAAAAATATATTCCACTAATAATTCACTAAGTTTTCATAAAATAGTTAAAGCAAAAGGATACGATTTATTTGAATTAATAGGTACTGATAATTTAAAAAATGACATAGATTATAAAGTTAAATTTACATGTGCAGACGGGTTTGAATTTACAAAGACAATAAGCGAATTAAAAAATACATACAGCTACAGTGACTTTACAGAAAAAAGTAAATTAAACGTGTCTCCTATGATCGCAAAATATAATGCAGTATTGGCGGATTTTCCAAAGGATGTTTTTGCTCCGCCGATAATATGGTCTGACAGAGCTCTTACAGAAAAGGATTTAGACAGAGATTTTCCAAAGTTAGTTTTTGGACAAAACGATATTGATGATATGAATATGTCTAAATGGGGAAAAGAAGTTATAAAGATTACGGTTGGTGATGATATAAAAAATGAATCAGATCAAAAATCACCGTACAAACATCTTTCATATGAAGGAGAGCCCTATAACGTAGATGCCATAACAGGCGCAACCTTTACCATAGAAGGTCCTGCTGTTGAAGGTTACAGAGCAGTTTCCTTAAGGCAAATTGAAGAGGATTTAAATGGTCAGGTTACGAAAATCTACAATGAAAAAGTCGCCGGAAAAATAATTGAGAATTCCTATGAAGGAATTAACGCTAAGTATTTAATAGATAATTACGTTAAGGCAAAGGGCAATGCAGGCAATATAACTTTTAAAGATAAATCAAGACAAAAAATAGTGACTGTTCCTATTTCAGAGGCAGAAAAATATGTCGTAGCATATGGTATCAATGAGGTTCCTCTCGTATACCTAAATACAGAAGAAGGCTATATAAAAGAGAAACACAATGATAACGGGTGCTTTAAGTTAGTTTTTGACCAGGACAAAAAAAGTGCTAAGGAATTTTCCAATGTTGCGTATATTTATATTGAAGAAAAGGACGCAAAAAACATATATGAACATACATATGCGCCTTATAACGATGTGAAATATACGGAATATGAATTAATAATTCATGGAGACGGTCTCGGTAAGGAAGTAAGATATAAAGTGTCTGATATTGAAGCCATGAAGACTCTTCATGTAACCGATGAATACAGTTTGTCAAACAGCGAATATTTCTGGTATTACAATACATTTAAAGGTGTACCGTTGTGGGAGTTGTTGCTTGAAGCAGGTTTAAATCCTAATATTGATGAGAATATTAGTGTTCGTTTCATAGCAGCCGACAATTATAATTTTGCTCCTATGACTATAAAAGAAATAAAAGACAGTTCCTTGTACGGATATTATGAAAAAAGTGCACTGGATAAGGGTGATGGTACATTCCCGGGAGAGTACGTTGATCCATTACGTACAGGAATGCCTGTCTTAGTTGCTTATGGCTTCAACGGTTATCCTTATGTTACAAGACCTGCGGATAACGGCTTTAATCCCGGGTTAGGTAATGACGGAGGACCTCTCCGCATAATATTCGGTAAAACAAATTACAATGATACTAATGGTTCAAATCAGGTTCAATTTGCCAAAGAAATCATTATTGGAGAAGGTACTTCATTGATGACGGATGAAAAAGGAAGCGGAAACGGTGAAAGCACACAGATAGAAGTTACAAAGGATTCATCATGGAGTCATGATCAAAGCGTATATAAGGATTATTTGGACAGACCTGTACTCAGAGTAACCGGATCACAAGTAAAAGAGCCAATGACATTTACTTTAAGACAAATTGAGGAGTTGACTGATTATGCTGTCAGAGATATTTATACGGGTGACGGTATAAGAGAATTTGAAGGAGTTGTTCTTTGGGATATAATTTCAAATGTTGCGGGACTTAAGGACGATGTAGATGCACCAAGTGTCAGAGTATTCAGCGGACCTAATTATAACCAGATTTTGAGAAGTAATGATCAGTTAATGAACGGCGTGTTAAATTCTCAAGGTAAAATAAAAGACATAATTCTTGCTTATGCGGTTGAAGGATATCCTTTGGTAGCAAACGAAGGTGATGTGGGATATGCAAACAACAACGCATACGGACCGATAAGGCTGATTATCGAAGAAAGTAAATCCATGTGGGTCAAATGGACGGATTGTATAGTTGTGGGGACAGGAGATTATGAAGCTCCCGAATTAAAGGATGTTAAAAATACGTCTGTATTTAACGATATAGAAAATCATTGGGCTAAAAATGAAATTATGACTATGCAGCAAAAGGGTTATGCAAAGGGCAGCAGCAATATGTTCAGACCCGATGATAACATCACAAGAGCAGAATTTGTTTCATTGATTGTCAGAATTCTTGATCTTGATACAACAAATGCTAAGACAGTATTTACCGATATAAAAGCTGAAGATTGGTTTGTAAATGATGTTAATAAAGCAGTTGAAAACAATTTAGTGAAGGGATATGAAAATAATACTTTCAGTCCGAATGCACCAATAACAAGACAAGAAATCGGCACAATAATCGGCTCGCTTTTAGAAGGAAATTTAACAGCAACAGAAGCTTCACAAATATTGTCGTCTTACAACGATGATGTAGCTGATTGGGCAAAAGAACCTGTTGCAAAAGCAGTCAATTCAAAAATAATTCAAGGTCTCCCAAACAATGTTTTTGGCGGGGATCAAAACGCAACCAGAGCACAGGCAACAGTTATGCTGTTAAGATATATGAATAAATAAATTAATAGGCTGTTGAAAAAGTTCGACCTGCAAGGCGCCGGAAAGACAGGTAAAGGTCACAGGCGAGCTTTTTCAGCAGTTTGGGAGGAACTATGAAAAATAAATTATTGATATTATTGTTTATTATACTGTTAAGCTTAACTTCATGTACCTCAAACAACAATCAAATTGCTGCAAATTCTGGAGATGAAACAGAAGTAATAAAAGAAGAAGATGAAGAAATACAAGATGATGAAGGTAGAGAAGAAACTGTAGATGAGCCAGAAAATAAAGAACAACACAACGAGGAATCTAAAGTAGATTTAGAAGTAGAACCAAAAGAAGAAACAGAAAAAAATAATGAAGAAAAGAACGCAGCGCAAAATGAAATCAACGTAAAAGATAATACCGAAGAATCAAATGAAAATGAAGAATCAGCCCAAGCGGAAGACAAAGAAGAATCAAATTCCGAACAAGAAATTGCTTTGAAAATTCAAGGACTTATAGAAAGTGAAATATCATTTACTCTCAATGAATTAAAAGAAATGAATGATTTGATTTTTGAGGCCGATTTTTATTCGCTAAACAGCTTTGGAACAACCGGATACACTCATTTTAAGGGAGTAAATTTATGGAAGCTGCTGGAAGTATCTGAAATTTCACCTGAAGCTTCAACAATTACAGTTATAGCTCAAGATGGTTATAAAATGATGTTTACGGTGGAACAGGCTAAGAAACAAGATTATATTGATGAAACAAATTCAGATGCAAGATATCCTATGATTATTGCATGGGAAGAAAAAGGAATAGAATATGATCCTGAAGAAGGTGCTCCTTTTAAGCTTGTAGTAGGTCAAAAGGAAGCAGGGGATGTTAATAAACCTAATTGGGTTTCAAATATAGATAGAATTTTAATAGAATAATCCGAGGATATTATGAATAATAAAAAGTTTTATTATATTATTATTGCCGTAACAGTTATAATCATAGGTACATTGTTTTTAACACAAAATAAGGCTTCTGAAGAAGAGAAAATAGCTCTGTCTTTTTATCCGGAGGCAAAAAAAGCCGAATTAATTAAAGACATAGCAGATGATGTTTTTATATCTTTAAATTTTCCTTCGGTTAAAAGAGGCTATAAAATAGACGGTGAAATTAAAGCATATGTTACTGACTGTATCGGTTACAATGGTCCGGTTGAAGTTTTGTCAGCCTTTGATACTGAAGATAATAAACTTATAGGTATTAAAATATTGAAACATGAAGAATCCTTGGATTATGCCGAACATATAGAAAAGGATTGGTTTTTGGAAAGATTTATAAATATAATTACAGACAAATATTTAAATTTAGTTGTTCTTGACAAGGAAAATGACGAAGATATAGTCCAGGTAACGGGAGCGACGGTTAGTTCTCAGGCGGTAGTAACTGCAGTAAATGCGGCTATTGGAGTGTTTCAATACCAAAATAACAATGTTGAAATGGCTAAAGTGGCGGATGTTGTACCTCAGGAAATGTGGCAGAAGGATATTAACAGCTTTTTAATCAACTGGGAAGAAGGCAGTGTAAGAGTTGATACTGATGAAATAAAGCAGTATGAGCAGCTTGAAATGGATGTTACCTTAATAAATACCACAGGTACTGAAACAGATATGCATGTTAAAGGCCCTGCCTTAAGGCATGTACTTGAAAAAGAAGGTATCAATTTAAGTGAGTATGAAGGTATCGGAATTACGGGACGTGATGGCTATTACACCTTGATAGACAAAGAAAAGCTATCTTTAAATGATGTGATATTAGTATGGGAAGTTGACAGAAAAATTATAATAGACGAAGAAAAACCTGTACGAATTGCTCTGCCTATGGAATTAGGACCTTATTGGGTTAAGATGGTGTCCAATATTGATTTGTATAAAGAAATATCCCCAAAGGACATTGATAAGGTACACATATTTAATATATTGACTAAGGATATTGAACCATATTATTATGAATATTACGGAAGTAAGGACAAATCCATAGAGGTAGGTAAAATTCTCCGAAAATTTGATATTGTAGATGAAAAGGGATTTTTTACAATGGGAGCCGTTGACGGGTTAAGCAAAAATGAAACCATATCATTAGTCAGACAAAGATACTTCATCAAGGTTGAAGGTGAAAATGCTCCAATGAATATTTCACCAAACTTTAAGCTTGGTATGAATGTAAAAAATATGACACATTTTTCAACTACCAAAGATGCCGTTATTTTCCCCGAAAAAATAATAGAAGTTGTAAGAACCGAGGATATAGACGGAGCTGAAGCCATGCTGTTAGAGGATGTGCTATTGACGGCAGGTATGAGATGGAATGATGGCAATACTTTTATTGCAGTAAGTGAAACTGGTGAAGAAATTAACTTGTCTTTAGATGATATGTTAAACAGCTATATAATATCTGAAGAGGAAACAGTCAGCTTCTATAAAGACAGTAAAATTCTTTTAACTGATTTAGCAAGGATAGAAAAGAAATGAAAATAAAAAAAAGAGCAATAATTCAAATTATTTTTTCCTTATCAGTTATAACTGCTTGTATTATTTACTATTTGTATATAAATGATTTTATAGATTTTAGGATTCTGTCGGCAGGTGATTTGAATCCATACGGTGGCTGGAGCTCATTAAAGTCATCATTGACCGATTTATCATACAGATGGCGGGGTATAAGTAAAAGCATCGGCTTAACAATTGCAATATCAGTTACGACCCTGTTGTTTGGCAGATTTTTTTGCGGTTACATATGTCCTATAGGAAGCCTGCAGGATTTCTTTAAATTTATAGGGAAAAAGCTGAATATTAAAGAAATTAAATTGAAAAAGACAAAATATTTTAATCCTGAAATATTGAAATATTTGATTTTAATAATCACCATGGTGCTCAGTATTTTGGGTATTGGAAATTTGATATCGATCTATTCCCCTTGGCTTTCTTATATGAATATTTTTATTGGTTTTAATATTCATATAGGCACTGTGGTGTTATTTGCTATTATTATATTCTCATTATTCATTAAGAGAATCTTTTGCAGATGTCTCTGCCCGTTAGGGGCATTTCAGGCACTTTTATATGCAGTGGGACCTTTCAAGGTATACAAATCAAGTAATTGTGACGGCTGCTCTGTTTGTTTAAAAAATTGTCCGGTAGATATACCCTATACAGATGAATTAACGGTTTCTCCCGAATGTATCAATTGTTCAGAATGTACAAGTCATATGTGTATTAAAGGAAGACAGGGATTTTCATATAAGTTTTCAGGGAAATTAATTAAGAGATATCTTCTTATAAGTTTAATTGTGTTTATGTCAATATATATATTACTGCCTTTAACTTCTTCTGCTAAACATGTATTTACTTCAGGCAGAGCTTCAAATTTGAATGACGGGGCTTATACAGGAAGAGGTATGGGTTTTGGCGGTTTTATGGATGTTGAAATAGTAATCAAGGATAATATCATTACAGACGTAAGAACTATTAATCACAGGGAGACAACAGGTTATTATGAGGAAGTATTCAAGGAAATATCTAAAGAATTAAAATATTCCAATAATTTAAATATTGATGCTATAAGCGGTGCAACAGCAACAAGCAGAGGGTATTTAAATGCTGTAAGAGATGCAGTAAGTAAATCATTATTGACGGGAAGGTAATTATGATTAAAAAGAATGCTATTAAAAATATAATAATTGTTTGTACTTTAATACTGCTCACTGCCTGTTCTGAAGAAAAAGCTTCCTTGACCGTAAAGGTTGGAAATGAAATTACAGAAATTGAAACAGACAGTATATATAACAGTACAGATGCAATTGCTTTTCCTGCCGTTGTAAGAAGCAGCGGACAAAAACCGGTAGAAACGGAATATAAGGGAATTGAGCTGATTAAGCTGTTAAATGAAAATAGGATTGAAATTGATAAATTTAAAAAAGCAACCTTTAATGCGTCAGACGGATACAGGATAATATTAGATATGGCAGAAATTAATGAACAAAGCAATGTTTATTTGTGTTTTGAAAGAGACGGAGAAAATCTTAAGTCAAAGAATCAAGGGGGAAACGGTCCGTTTCAGCTGATTATAAGAAGAGACCCCTTTAGCCAGCGATGGATAAAACATGTAAATGAAATTATATTGGAATAGGTATCAATATGCAAGCTAAATCATTTTTAAGTAACTTTTCAGTGTTTAATTTAATAGTCATTGCTATGCTGTCCGGCTTAGGAGTAGCCACAAAACCGATTATAGTTCCGCTTGTTCACATTATATCGGGTCCCTTGTTTATTCCCGGCGGAGCGGTAGCAGGAGGTTTCTATATGTTTTGGATTGTGCTGGGCGCCGCCATTGTAAAAAAAACCGGTACGGGAACATTGATTGGCATAGTACAAAGTATTTTGGTTATTGCCACTGGAGCTATGGGAACTCACGGCATCATGAGTTTAGTCTCATATACATTGCCGGGTATGATGGTTGATATAGTTTTTCTGTTTTCCAAGGATAAAAGCTACAACATTTTACATTGCTTATTTGGTTGCATGGCTGCTAATGTAACCGGTACCTTGATATCAAACATAATGTTTTTCAGATTACCTCCTGTTACGGTTGCTTTAATATTGTCGAGTGCGGCACTGTCCGGGGCAATAGGCGGTATAATTGCTTACAGTATAATTAAAGGATTAAAAAAAATAAATATAATTTTATAGGTATGATATGAAAAAAATAATAATCTTAATTATGTTTTCTGTTTTATTAATATCTTGCAGCGTTTCAACTTCTTCAGTAAATGAATCAGTAATTAACATTTTTGATAAACATGGAGATTTGGCAGCGGATTACTATCTGCAAGATAATATTATTTTAAGTGAAGATATAACTGATGAAAAGTATAATGAGCTTGCATTAATATATGACACGGGTTCAATAGTCAAACTTCCTGTTAAAGACTCAATCAGCATCAGTAAATTAAAGGAATTGAAAGGTATATATTTATATAATGATTTTTTCAGCATAACGGATGCTTATTATGATGCTAAATTATCCTTGGGAAATAATGAAAAAGTTATTTTAGTCTTACTTGACGGTTTTTCATTAAACCAATACATGCATGCATTAAGTGAGGGATATATAAAATTTCTTCAGAACTATTATAAAAATGAGGCCTTAAGTGTTTATACACCTGTTACAAATGCAGGATATGCAGCTATTATAACTGGAAAAACTCCTGATATTAACGGAATACATGACAGAAGCAACAGAGAAATGAAGGTCGACAGTATTTTTCAATACACATTGGAAAACAATAAGAAATCTATTATATTGGAAGGTGATATAAAAATTCTCAATACGGAAATAGAGCCGATGCTACATATAGATTTAAATAAAGACGGCGACACGGATGATGAGATGTTTGAAAGTACGTTAATAGAAGCAAAAGAAGATTATGATTTGATATTTGTTCATTTTCACGGAATTGATGACAGGGGACACAGCTTTGGACCGTATTCGGGTGAGGTAATGAACTATATTAGCAAAATAGATAACTGTATTAAACAATTATCAGAAATTTGGGAAGGTAAAATTATTCTTACAGCAGACCATGGGATGCATAAAACTTCAGAAGGTGGAAGTCACGGAGAATGTCAGCAATCGGATATGATTGTTCCTTATTTTGTAATAAATTGAAAAGACCGACTTCTTAGTTGCCGTCCAGCCGGTCAATACTTATGTATTTCTGAATTAAAACGGTGCAAATCCTTGTTCAGCCCACCAATCCTCTTTTAATAAGGAGTATTGATTACTGAATTGATTTAAATGAACTTTTTCCCAGCTTATAAGCAAATCAATGAGATCCTTGCTTGCTTGCGAAGATAATTTGCTTTTAGCTTCTTCATAAAAATCAATAGAGCTTTTTTCCATTTGCATTCCTATTCCGAAAATAGACATGGCAACTGATGAGCTGTTTTTATCTATTTTGTCCCAGCGATATATTTCAGGAGACGGAATATCAATGCCTGAACCAATGATATCTTCTATTTTCACTTCATTGCCGTCACTTAATTTTTTCCATAGCTTTTTTAAATAATCGGCATGTTTTAGCTCTTCATTGGCCAGTTCTAAAAACGCCTCTTTAGTTCCGGCGGTTGCAGATTGATTAGCGGCTAAATTGTAGAATTCGAATCCTTCTATTTCATTCAGAATTGCTTGAGAGATAACAGATAGTTCTTCTTTATACATTTTTTCCTCCTAAGTTCGTTATATAACATATTTATACCAAATATATATTTATTTTAAACAATTATTATAAAGTTAAACCAACTATTTAGATTTTAATAAGCGGAGCAGCATATGAACAAAAAAATCATTGCGATAGTAACAATTATATTATTACTCATAACGGTAATAATATCGTATAATTTTAACAAGCAAACAATGGAAGCACAGAAGGAAATATTAAACAGAGCTGAAATAATATTAGAAAACAGTAATAATGAAATAGTATTGAATATGGGAATCATTAAAGGCTCAGGGGAAGAAATTTTTGAAGCAATTCTTGACACTTCAACGACAGATGCAAAGCTTCATAGTTATGTGGGAGTTCAATTAAAGAATATATTAAAAGAAAATAATATAGAGATAAACGAAATAACCGGAGCTGTAATAACCGGTGCAGACGGATATGCGGTTGCGTATTCAAAGGAAGAAATATTAACCGATAAAAATATTTTTATTACATATATGGAGGACGGCAAATATTTGGGCAGCAGAGATAATGGCGGAAGAGGTCCTTACGAATCCATAGTAGTCAATGATATTTTCAGCAACAGAAGATGTAAGTGGATTACAAAAATAGAGGTAAAATAATGAATGCAGTTGAAATTAATAACTTAAGCTTCAGATATGAAAATTCAAAGTATGAAATATTAAAAGATATAAGCTTTTTCATAAAAGAAGGCGAAGCTGTTGAAATCAAAGGAAAAAGCGGCTCAGGTAAAAGTACTTTGGTAAATGTTATATGCGGATTAATTCCTTCCTTATACTCAGGTCATCTGGCAGGTGAAATTTTCATATTCGGAAAAAGTATAAAAGAAATGGCTTTGTCTGAAATGGTTTCAAATGTAGGCATTATATTTCAAAATCCGTCCACTCAGCTTTTTTCACCGACCATAGAAGATGAGCTTGCCTTCGGACCTGAAAATATGTGTATAAACAGAGAAGAAATAGGAAGAAGAATTGACAATATATTAAAAATTATCGGAATGGAACAATATAGATATGAGAATCCGAATAATTTATCCGGCGGACAACAGCAGCTTATTGCAATTGCCTCCGTACTAATGCTTGATCCAAAAATTGTTATATGTGATGAAATCATGTCATGGATTGATGATGAAAAAAAAGCAACAATAATAAATTTACTAAAAGAAATAAAGAATAAAGGAAAAACTTTGATAATAGCAGATCATGCTGAAAATATAGAAATAATAGACAGAACAGTATATATAGGTGAATAATGAGTAATTTTATAGAAATAAACAATGTTTCATTCAAGTATAAAAAAGGCAGGACAATATTTGATAATTTCTCTTTAGCACTTAATACAGAAGAAAACACAGTATTAACAGGAAATAACGGTTCAGGTAAGACAACCTTATCTAAGCTGATAATGGGCATTTTAAAGCCTCAAAGGGGAGAAATAAAAATATTGGGACGAAATTTATCCTCGTTGTCGTTAGGACAAGCAGGAGAGTTAATCGGATATGTATATCAATATCCTGAACGGCAGCTTTTTGCAATGTCTGTCACGGAAGAGCTTACTTTTCCCTTAATCACTAAAGGAATTATACCGGAAATTGCTTTAAAAGAAGCTGAGGAAATGATTAAAATATTTGAACTTAATAAGGTAAAAGATTCTTATCCGTTTTTTTTAAGTTACGGTGAAAAAAGACGACTTGCTATTGCATCTGTACTTATGAACAAACCAAAATTTTTAATACTTGATGAACCAACCGCTTCTTTGGATAAGGACAGAATAGAATCCTTAAACAAAATGCTGGATACATTGAGGGCTAAAAAAACAGGAATTTTGGCAATAAGTCACGACAAAGAATTTATAGAAAGATATGGGCAAAGAATTATCAGAATAGAAGGAGGTAAAATTATAAGTGATACAATCTCTGCAAATAGACCCCAGAACTAAGCTTACTATAGCCCTTTTGTTGTCAACTTTATCATTAATCCACAATGATTTGCTTACTCTTTTAGTCGTATTAGCAGTTTCTTTAATTTTATCATTTTTAATGAAAAGTAATGTTATCTCGATATTCTTAAGCATTAGAAAGCTGTTAGTTGTTATGACAGCAATTGCACTTATTCAAAGTATTTTTAACAAGTCCGGAAATCCCTTGTTTTCACTTGGAAAAGTGGTAATTTTGACTGATGCAGGTATAATAAAAGCTTTAGAATTTTTGTTGAGAATGACTGTTATAATTGTTTCCGGCTCAATTATAACAACCTCAAGCAGCAGAGAAATAATTCAAGGATTAGTGCAGTGGAAATGTCCATATGAAATTGCTTTTATGACTTCCATAGCCATTAGGTTTCTTCCTGTTTTTAAAGAGGAAATGACAGATATGGTAACTGCTGTACAATTAAGAGGCATAGATTTACAGAAGGTTAAATTAAATGAAAAGCTAAAGATTTATAAGTATTTACTGACTCCTATGGTCATTAATTCTGTTTTAAAAGCTAAGGAATTATCGGCAGCAATGGAGATGAGAGGTTTTAGGGCATATTCATTCAGGACAAGCTACATGATTTTAAAAATGAAAAATATTGATTATATCATTATTGGATTATGCTTGGCGGTAGTTGTATTTGTTATTATTTAGAGAGGTGTATAATGAAAGTATTTTCGGTAATCGGCATAACAGATTCAGGCAAGACAACCACAATTGAACATATAATAAAGGAATTAAAGAAAAGAAATTATTCTGTTGGAACTGTAAAGCATATTCACTTTCACGGTTTCAAAATGGATGCTGAGGGAACTAATACCGACAGACATAAAAAAGCGGGTTCATTATTGGTTACTGCAAGAGGAGAATATGAAACAGATATTTTATTTCAGGAAAAACTGAGCATAAACGAGATTTTGAACTTTTATAATCACGATTTTGTAATTTTAGAAGGTGCAAGAGATACTTGTGCTCCTAAAATAGTTACTGCACATGATGAAGAGGCAATAGAAGAACGTCTGGACGAAACTACATTTGCCATATCAGGTCGTATCGCAGACACAATAAATGAATATAAGGGATTGCCTGCAATCAGCGCAGTTAAGGATATCGAAAAATTAGTTGATTTAATAGAAGAGAAGGTTTTTGACAGATTGCCGGATATGAAGGATGAATGCTGTAAAAAATGCGGGCATACTTGTAAAGAATTATGCTCCTTGATTTTAAAAGGAAATGCGGAAAGGGGGGATTGCATTTTGGACGAACAAAAAGTAGTACTTAAGATTAACGGTAAAGAAATAAAAATGGTTCCTTTTGTACAAAAAATATTACTTAACTCGGTAGAGGCCATAGTAAAGGAACTTGAAGGATACAATGAAAATGGGGATATAGAAATATGTATCAAAAAATAAGCTTGACAAGTAAAAGAAATAAAGTAGTAAGAACTATTGAAAATGGCAATTCTTTTATTTATAAAACCTTTTATAATGATAAAGATCTTAAAAAAGAATTAGAAATATTAATACTGTTAAAACAAAACGGATTAACAGTCCCCGATGTAACAGATATAAATGATAACAGCTTAATTTTACAGGATTTAGGAGACAATACTCTTCTTGATTGGTATGAAAATGAAGAAAAGATTAATTCAACTGATTATGATGGAATTCTATATGAATTGTGCAGATGGTTAAAAAAGTATTATGAAATTACTTCTGCTGTTTATAATCATCAATATATAATATGGGACGTAAATTTCAGAAATTTTATTATATATAAGAGTGAAATTTACGGTATTGATTTTGAACAATCAAGACAGGGGAGAATAGAAGAGGATGCAGGAAGATTGGCAGCTTATGCATTGACTTACGATCCTCAAATGACGGACTGGAAAAAATTTTTCAACGGGAGATTTGTTAATATTTTAGCAAATGAATTTAATGTAGGTGCAGAACTGATATTATCTGAAATGGAAAAAGAGCTTAAATCAATAAAAGAAAGAAGAAAAAAGGAGGCAAAATGAAAAAATTATTCGTTATTTTATTAAGCTTAATGCTAATTATGCAGACATTAACGGGCTTTTCTTTTGAAACACCACAAATGAATTATAACAGTCAGGATTATCACTTTGAATATACAGTAGATTGGCATGGTGAATATGATGTGATCGTTGTCGGATATGGAGGAGCCGGAGCCACTGCAAGTATTGAAGCCGCAGATGAAGGTGCTGAGGTTTTATTGCTTGAAAAGGCACCTAAGGGACAGGAAGGCGGCAACACGAGATATGCAGGTCAGGCCGTCCTTGCTTTAGATAAAAATGACGTAGATAAGGGAACGGAATATTTTAAGAGCCTTAGAGGTAAATTCAATACACCGGTCGATGACATAATCATTTCATATCTTGAAAAAGCAAGTGAAAATCGAGAATGGCTCACTTCCATCGGTGCTAAAAACATAATGTCTTTTCCTTTTAATGAATACGATTATCCCGGCGGAGAGGTTATGGATGCTCTGATTATTGAAGGAGAAATGTTTACAGGCAAGCTGTACAGAACACTGCAAGAGGCAGTAGAAAAACGAAGCGATAAAATCGAAGTTTGGTATGAATCTCCTGCGGTTAATTTGATTCAGGATCCGAGAACAAAGACGGTTCATGGAGTTAAGGTCGAAAATAATGGAAAAATATTAAATATAAGAGCTAAAAACGGTGTTGTTCTATGTACGGGAGGTTTTGAGAATGATCAACAGATGATTCAGGATTACTTGCACCTACCCTACGGTTATTCAAAAGCAGCAAGATACAATACAGGTGACGGGATAAAAATGGCTATGGAGGTTGGTGCAAATCTATGGCATATGGGCAATATGGCTGGTCCCGATTTAAATGTATTGAACCCTGAAACGGGAACAACATTCGCTTATGCGATACAGGGAGAAAAGAGTGTATTGAGTACGGGCTTTGCTACTCAAAATACCATTTTCATAGGTACGGACGGCACAAGGTTCACGGATGAATCGCTTCTTCCTCACCATGGATATATTGATTTTCACAGCTCTTGGATACAGATGCCTTTATCTCTGCCTGCATTTGCTGTTTTTGATGAAACAGCAAGATTGTCGCAGCCGGTTTACGATTCATGGAGCGAAGGAAACATAGAAGAAATTGAGAAAGGTTATATTATAAAGGCAGATTCTATTGATGAGCTCGCTAAAAAAATAGGAGTAGATTCTGCAAATTTAAAAAAGACAATTAAAGATTACAATAAATTCTGTAACGATAAGAAGGATACAGATTTTAACAGAAATCCGAAAACATTAAAGCCTATTACAAAAGCACCATATTATGCAATGGAATTAGTTCCTTCCTTTACCAATACACAGGGAGGACCCGAAAGAAATAAAAATGGAGAAATTCTTGATGTTAACGGAAAACCCATACCTCACTTATATAGCGCAGGAGAGCTTGGCTCAATGTTTTCAAGTATTTATCAGGGAACCGGCAATTTAGGCGAAGCAGTTGCTTTTGGAAGGATATCCGGAAAAAATGCAGCCAAAATCAAATATGATGTATTGCAGGAAACAGTAATGAGCGGAAAGACTCCTATTAAAGCTGCATGGAAGGAACGAGAAGAAATAATATTGAAATCAGGTGAATATATCGGTAAGGACAGAGGTATAGGGGGACCTATTGAGGTTAAAGTAAATGTTCAAAACAAGAAAATTATGAATATTGATGTTGTTTACCATAATGAAACAAAAGGTGTAAGCACTAATGCAATTAAAACTGTAACGGACAGAATAGTAAAAAATCAAACAACAGATATAGATACGGTGTCAGGTGCAACAGTAACAAGCAAGGCAATAATAAATGCAGTTAAGGATGCACTGATTAAAGCCGGATTCTAAGATAAATGCAATTTTAAACAGCTTAATCACAAGCTGTTTTTTTTCGACCTTTTTTGATATATCTTTTTGGATATGTAACAAAAATATATCAAAGCCATATTATAAAATAAGTAGATACCATAAGGAGGAATCTTAAAAATGATTAATAATAGAAGATTAAGGGACGAGATGTACTATTCCGATTCTGAAACTTGTATACCTCAAGAATTGGTAATAGAAAACGTAAGATTATCAGCCGCATACGTCCCATATCAATTTATGTGTGAAGTATTTAGCCCTATAGAAAGCTTAGCGGCTGGAACTGCATTTCCGGAATTGTTTAGTCCTTATAACAGAAAAGATAATGAAATCAGACCCTGTGGATTATCAGAAAGTTAAGAGGAGGGAATAAAATGAATAATAATGCTATGAACTTAAAAAGAGAGATGGCCGGAACTCATATGATGCTGGAAGAATTGCAGTTATATCTAAATACTCATCCTAACGACAGAAATGCTTTAGCTAAACGTAATGCATTTGTAAAGCAGATGAAAATCCTAAACGATGAATATAATAAAAACTTTGGTATGATTAATCAGGATAATTCGCTTAGCACATATCCATGGCAATGGATTGAAGGACCGTGGCCTTGGGAATATGAAGCAAATTTTGAGATATAGGAAGGAGTATATATATGTGGTCATACGATAAGATATTACAGTACCCGATTAAAATAAAAAAACCTAATCCGGGCTTAGCAACAAAAATAATTTCACAGTACGGCGGACCGGACGGAGAATTAGCCGCTTCATTAAGATATTTAAGCCAAAGATTTTCAATGGTAACACCGGAAGCTATAGCAACTTTAAACGATATAGGCACAGAAGAACTTGCGCACCTTGAAATGATAGGCACAATGGTTCATCAATTAATGAAAAATGCAACAGTTGAAGAAATAGAAAGATCCGGAGCAGGCGCATACTATACGGATCATGGCAGAGGAGTTTATCCTCAAGCTGCATCTGGAACACCTTTTACGGCGGCATTTTTGCAAGTTAAGGGCGATCCTATAGTTGACCTTACGGAGGACTTAGCAGCAGAGCAAAAGGCAAGGGGAACTTATGAATGGTTAATTAACCAAACAGACGACCCGGATGTACTTGAGCCGTTAAAATTTTTGAGAGAAAGAGAAATAGTACATTATCAAAGATTTGGAGAAGCTTTAAGAAAAGTTCAGGACTATTTACAGGAGCCTCGGTTGTTTATGATGCCAAAACCTGATTTTTTAAGAAATAATAAATAGATGAAAAAACTGCATCTCGCTTGAGACGCAGTTTTTTTGTGTTCACTTTCAGTATAAGTGACCGACAATATCAGAGATTTGGGTCGTCTGCTTACTATTTGTCATCTGTAGTGAACATTTGTGTCCAATAAGGTGTTCCTGATGAGTCAACGTAATATCCTACACCTAAAAAAGTAAAATGCTTTGCCAAAATATTTTGGCGGTGTGTAGGTGAAGCCATCCATTCACTTACAACCTTTTCAGGCGTTTCCTGTCCCGAGGCGATATTTTCACCCCATGCAGCCCAGGTTATACCGAAGCTTAACAGCATGTCACTTGCCATACCGTACGTTGGTGAATAGTGGTCGAAATAACGGTTAACTGCCATATCCTGTGACTTGGTTCTTGCTACATTTGAAATTGCTTGATCATAATAAAGAGCAGGCAATCCATACGCTTGTCGTTCTGCGTTAACTAACTGAACAACCTTTTGTTCATAATTGGTATTAACAGGAGGAGCGGTTTGAACCATAGCAATAGCTGACACATTTGTCAGAGCCAAAAGTGCTATTAATAAAAATGCAATTTTATTTTTCGTACAAATACACCTCTTTAAAATAGTTTTGAAACATAAAATTAGAATTTTTGTTTCATCTTTATTATTTCATATAAAAATGATATTATAATCATAAATAGTTTGATAAAATGGAAAATAAAGAACGATTTATTTTGATTGTTTATGAAATTGGAGGAAAAATGAAAAATTTAAAATTTGCAATTTTTGATTTAGACGGTACACTGTTAGAATCAATGGAAGCATGGAATAATTTAGGAAGGGATTTACTGTACCCAAAGGGAGTTAAAGTACCGGATAATTTAAACGATATAATAAAGCCAATGACCTTAAGGGAATCTGCCGAATATTTTCAAACAGCTTTTAAAATTAATTTAAGTGTGGATGAAATACTTAATGAAATGAGTATTATAATGGAAGCAAAATATAAAAATGAATTGGAACTAAAACCATATGTAAAAGAGTATTTGATAAAATTAAAAAATAATAATGTTAAAATGTGTATTGCTTCAGCCACTCCGTTAAATATGATAGAAGCTGCCTTGAAACGTCTGGACATTATTGATTTTTTCGAATTTATTTCAAGCTGTGATGAAGTCGGCGTCGGTAAAAATCAACCTGATATATTTTATTATGCTGCTAAAAAGTTAAAAGCAGAGCCATCGGAAATAGCAGTTTATGAAGATGCTGATTTTGCATTAATCACTGCCAAAGAAGCAAATTTTTATACAATTGGAGTATACGACAAGTTTTTTCATGATAAAAGAAAAAATATTGAGTTAATCAGTGATATATATATTAAATCCTTTAAAGAACTAATATAGGCTGTCGAAAACGCCCGCCTGCTGCGTTGCCGTTCAGCCGGTCAATCTCACGTATGTTGAATACGCGACCGTTGCCCGCCTTCCGGCGCCTTGCAGAGTGAACGTTTTCGTCAGCCTAATGTAAACCTGTTGCCGGGAATCTGTTTAATAACTCCCTTCATCTCTAAGAATGTAAGGCGGCTTAGCAATATTTTAATGTCAAGAGAAGTTTCTTCATTAATTTCAAATATTGATTTACTGCCTGATTGAAGAGAGTTTAATATTATTATTTCTTGTTCTGAAAGATCATTATAATCAATAAAATTTTGCTTTTTATTTACTCTTTCTTTTAATTCTAAGATTTCTTCTACTATATCATTTATTGAAGTAGTTATTTTAGCTCCGTCTCTAATTAAGCTGTTTGTTCCTTTGCTGAAAAAGCTGTCAATATTGCCGGGAACAGAGAATATTTCCTTTCCCTGGTTGGCAGCATGTCCTGCCGTTATTAAGGTACCGCTTTTTTCTTGTGCCTCAACCACTAATACACCGTCAGAGAGCCCGCTTATTATTCTGTTTCTGTCGTGAAAATTGTTAGGCATCGGCTCCATGCCAAAAGTATATTCCGTAATTATAGTGCCTCCATTTTCCACTATTTCATGATAAAGCTTTTCGTTGCTTTTTGGATAAACTATATTTATACCGCACCCAATAATTCCAACAGTTTTAACATTGTTGACGAGTGCAGTTTTATGAGCAATGGTATCAATTCCGGAAGCCAAACCACTGATTATATTGACATCTAATTGGGATAACTCACGAGTAAGCTTTTCAGCAACCCATTTACCATAGCCGGTGGCTTTGCGCGAACCGACTACAGCAATTGACAGCTTATCAATATCTTCTAAGCTGCCTTTATAATACAAAATGTACGGAGCACCGGATATTTGTTTTAACTTTTCAGGATAGTTTTCATCAAATACGGTAACTATTTGTGCGTTTTCATCATGTAATTTTTTTAATAATTTTTCTTTGAAGGTGTCTTTAGAATTTGACAAGCCTGCAATTAATTTATTTGATAAGGTTTTTAAATTGTATTTTTCAACTTCAAAATTATCCCACAAATCTTTTGTGCTGCCGTTAAAGTATTCGAATATACTATCAATTTTTCTGTTGGAAATGCCGTTTATTGAATTAAGCCACGCAAGTGTCAATTGATTTATATTTAAACTTTCCATATTACCTCCAATATTTACGGTCTAAGCTTCTGTATTGTATTGCTTCCGCTATATGTACTGTTTCAATATTTTCACTACATTCTAAATCAGCTATTGTTCTTGCAACTTTCAATATTTTGTTATATGCCCTTGCACTGAGTCCTAATCTTTCAAAGGCATCACGTAAAAGCTGTTCTGAGCTTTTGTTAATTTTGCAGTATTTTGATATGTGTTTACCGCTCAGTTCCGAATTTGTAAGTATTCCGATATTTTCATATCTCTTTTTTTGAATATTTCTTGCTTTAATAATACGTCCTTTTATTTCTGCCGATGATTCCTCCGGTTTATCATTTTTCAAATCTTCATATTTAACAGGTGAAACTTCTATTTGTATATCAATTCTATTTAACAATGGTCCGGAAATTTTACCTAAGTATTTGTTTATCTGACTTTGGTTGCAGGAACATTCATGGTTAGGGTCACCCAGATAACCGCAAGGGCAGGGGTTCATAGATGCAACCAACATGAATTTTGCCGGGAATGTAAAGGAACCGTTTACCCGGGATATAGAAATATTTCCATCCTCCATTGGCTGTCTTAATACCTCAATTACGTTTTTAGGAAACTCAGGAATTTCATCAAGAAACAAAACACCGTAATGTGATAATGAAACTTCACCGGGGCTTGGCTTTGAACCACCTCCGGCCATGGCTATCCTTGACGATGTATGGTGTGGAGAACGGAAGGGACGTTTTTTGATTAGCCCTTTATTATTTAAGAGACCGGATATACTGTATATTTTTGTAACTTCTAAAGATTCATCAAAAGTTAAATCAGGTAGTATTGTAGGAATTCTTCGGGCAATCATAGTTTTTCCCGAGCCGGGTGAACCCAAAAACAGTATGTTGTGCATTCCGGCAGCTGTAATTTCTACTGCTCTTTTTAATTCAGGTTGTCCTTTTATCTCAGAAAAATCTTCTAAAAATTCTTCTTTATATTCTGTATCATCATAAATAACCTTGTATGGTTCAATGTGTTTAAAACCTTTTAAGTAACAAATCAATTCTTTTAAGCTTTCAACGGGGATTACATCTATACCTTCTATAGCACCGCATTCCTTTTTGTTTTCTGAAGGAATAATAATTTTAGTGAAATTGTTGTTTCTTATAGCAATAGCCATAGCTAAAGCACCGTCTATTGCTGTAATTCTTCCGTCTAACGAAAGCTCACCGATAACGCATATTTTATCTTCCATATCTTTTTCTATGATTTTACTTGCACAAAGTATCCCTAAAGCAATAGGCAGGTCTATTTGACTGCCTTCTTTTTTTAGATTAGCAGGTGCAAGGTTAACTGTTATTCGACTGACAGGGAAGCTGTAGCCGCTGTTTTTTATTGCAGAGCGTACTCTTTCCTTTGATTCGCGTATAGAGATATCCGGCAGACCTACTATATTAAAAACAGGCATACCCCCGGATATGTCGGTTTCCACATCAACTTCATATCCTTCAAGACCATAAAGAACACATGTTTTGATTTTAGAAAGCATAAAACCTCCATGATTATTTTTTACATTATACCATATTTTTCTAAATATATATATGTTTTTTTTGCTTTTTTTAGATTGGGGGCAGATAATCTGACCCCAATTTTTTATCGAGGACCTTCTGCTGAGGTTTCCGGCATATCTTGATAACAAACGTACCAGAACGGACAGTTAATGTTTAGCTCTTCTTGATTAACCTCCCTTTCTAAAATTTCTTCGTAAGTGTTTGGAACCGGAAGAACCAAAGGGTCTCCTAAATTCCAATTTGCAGGAGTTTGAAGGTTGTATTCTTCGGTTATTTGAAGTGAGTCAATTATTCTTAACAATTCTTTTCCGCTTCTTCCGCAGGAGATAGGCAGTATTAATATAGATTTTATTCTGCCTTCAGGATTAATTAGAAAAGAATTTCGGACAGTTTCACCATACATTCTGTCAGGATTTAGCATTCCATACATTTCGGAGATTTGCATGTTGGTATCGTCAATTATAGGAAATGGGATCGTTATGCCGGTTTTTTGATAAATATCATATGCCCATGCTAAATTAGCAGAATTACTGTCTGTTGTTAATGCCAATACTTGAACATTTCTCTTTTCCAATTCATTATACTCTTGTGCCAAGCTTATGACTTCGGTTGTTGAAACTGAACCGAATGAAAAGGGATAACTCGCCAATAACATCCACTTACCCCTATAGTCTGATAATCTTACATAACCATGGGTAGACAAAGCAATAAAATCCGGAGCCAACCTACCGATAGTAATACATTCAATTCCTCTTTGGTTTTGTAAATTAAAAATATGTTTGTTTTTATTATTAACTAAATTATTATTATGAATCATAATATCACCCGTAATTTGTATTTTTATATCACTTACAGTATAAGCGACTGACACCAAATCTCGCATACAGCATAAACGACTTACACCAATTAAAAATTTGGGTAATCTGTTTAAAGATTTGGGTCATTTGCTTATATTATATGTTGATAATCAGTGAATGGTATAAACTTAAATTATTCTTGTATGGATTATTATGGCTATGTAACTAAGATTAAAAAGGAGTACCATTTTTTACTCGTATGATAATTAATTATTTTTTTATATAATATGTTTAACATTATAGGGAGGGCGTTACATACATATGAAAAAAATACATACAAAAAGCTTAATTATTTTTTTGTTGATTATATTTCTGACAACGTTTTTTATTAATTACAATTTAGTTTACGGTGATGAAAATAAAAGCAAGGAATATAAGGTAATTGGATATTATACCGCTTGGTCATCTTATTCGGGATTTACACCCGATAAATTAGATGCAAGAAAATTTACCCACATAAATTATGCTTTTGCAAATATCGAAAACAATAAAATAGTTTTAGGATATCCGGACAAGGATCCTGCTAATTTAAAAATTCTCAACGAATTAAAATCAATAAATCCCGATTTAAAAATACTTATATCTGTAGGGGGATGGAATTGGTCGGATAAATTCTCCGATGCTGCAGAAACAGAAAGCTCAAGAACAGCATTTGCCGAAAGCTGTGTTGACATTATAACTAAGTATAATATAGACGGAGTTGACTTAGATTGGGAGTATCCGGTTGGCGGAGGATTACCTGCAAATACTAACAGGGCATCGGATAAACAAAATTTTACACTTTTACTTGAAAAGATACGAGAAAAATTAGATGAGCAAGGGAAAATAGATAATAAACATTATTTGTTATCCATAGCAGGAGGAGCAAGCAACTATTATTTAAACAATGTAGAGCCTGATAAAATACATCAATACATAGATTACGCCAACATAATGACATACGACATACGTGGCTCGTGGGATGCATATACTGATTTTAATTCTCCTCTATATAACAATACGCAAGCAAGTCCTCAATATAAATGGAGCATAGATGCTAGCGCAAAGGCATGGGAAAAAAGTGGATTTCCTAAGGAAAAAATAGTTATAGGAATTCCTTTTTACGGTTATCTGTTTAATGGAGTTAAAAACGATAATAATGGGCTTTACCAAAGCTTTCAGAATGCCAAGTCGGTTAGTTTCAACACAATTGCTAAATATTTAAATGATTCCGATTATAAAAGGTACTATGATGATGAATCAATGGTTCCGTGGCTATTTAACGGTTCATCATTCATATCCTATGATGATGAACAATCAATAAGTTCAAAGGCGGATTATATAAAAACAAACAACCTTGGAGGCGCAATGATATGGGAATTAAGTCATGACCCTGATGAGGTATTATTAAACGCTTTGACTGTTATTTTAAATCCGGAAAGAGTAAATTTACTAACAAATCATTGGGCTGAGGAAACAGTTCAATATTTGGCTTCTTTGAATATAATAAATAATCTTGATACGTTTAATCCCGAAGGTTCCGTAACAAGAGGTGAATTTGCAGAATACATAACCAAATCATTAAAAATTGAAAAGCAGGATACTTTAGAATCGAATAAATTTTCTGATGTAAGCCCGGACAGCAATATATCCGAAGCAATCGGCTTAGCAGTTCAAAGCGGCATTGTTGAAGGCTACACTGACGGCACATTCAGACCAAATAATTACATAACAAGGCAGGAAGCTATGGTTATGTATTCAAGAGCGATGGATTATGCAGAAATATCTTTTGCCGATGACAACAGAATTGATAATTACAGTGATAAGGATGAGGTTGCTGATTGGGCATATCCTTACGTCAAGAAAGTATTAAGCTCGAAAATTTTTAATGGAATCAGCGAAACAATCATATCTCCTTTAAGTACTTTCAAGTATGCTGAGGCAGCTGCCGCTATAAGTAACCTGTTGGAAAAAAATTGAATAAAAAATGGGTCCCTTAACTGCGTTCAGGATGACAGTGGTTTTGTCATTCTGAGCGTAAACAAGCGAACAATTCTCCTTATGAGTTGTAATTATTAAACCTCTCTAATATATCAGGATTATTGTTTATAAAAGAAATATATTTCTCGAAACATTGAACAGTTTCCGGGCTTAAGGTATGTTCTATTTTCTCTGTTTCTTTTAATAATATATTATCATGAATTCCCATCAATTTTAAAAATGTTTCTATCGTATTATGGCGGCTTATTAACAGCTTGCCTAAAACACTGCCTTCTTCCTTTAGCATTATAACGCCGTATCGTTCATATTTCAGGAGATTTTGCTTTCCCAACCTTTGTACCATCCTTGTGACTGACGGAGGGTGGACATTCAGAGCATCGGCTAACTCGTTTATTCTTGTAAATCCTTTGTCGGATGATAATCTGTAAATCATTTCAAGATAATCTTCCATCGAAGCAGTTAATTCATTATCGTTATTTTTCATATATTCACTGAAAGTATAATAGTTTTTACTATTCAAAATACCACCTGCTTTAAGGTTATTTGTACTATTATATTCATTAACCCGTTCGGGATGACAAAAACAGCGTTTTAAAATGACAGGGTTTCTCTTTCGTGCTCCAACACATCTCTTAAACAGAGCATTGCGTGCATTGTTTTCGGGAAACCGCATGTTGGTGCAACCAATAATATAGTATGTTCAATTTCTTCTTTAGTACAGCCGCTTTTTAGAGCTTTCAACATATGAGTTCTTAAGGAATATGGATTTTGGCAATCAGCGGACAGCGCAATTTTAATAAGCCATCGAGTTTTCTCATTTAGCGGACCACCATTTTCATGAACCAATTTTCCGAAATTTTCATATGCTTCGTAAATTTCACCATGATTTTCAACCATGTATTTAAGATTTTTTTCAATTACATCAAAATTATCAAAATAATCCTTCATTTTTACCACCTCATTTTAAATTATTATTTCTGATATATATTTATTATAGCCATTCTTTTAAATCTTATAAAGTCATTTCTATTGACAAATAAAAAAATGTATTATATGTTATATATGATTTTTTATACATGCAAGCGGTATTGGAGGAAATAATGAATAATTTGTTAATAGTTGAATCTCCGGCAAAAGCAAAGACGATAGGTAAATTTTTAGGCAAAAATTTTACTGTTAAAGCTTCGGTTGGACACATTAGAGATTTACCTAAAAGTAAATTAGGTATTGATGTTGAAAATAATTTTGAGCCAAATTATATCACTATCAGGGGAAAAGGTGATGTAATAAAGGAATTAAAAAAAGAAGCCAAAAAAGCCGAAAATATATATCTCGCAACTGACCCTGACAGGGAAGGCGAAGCAATTTCATGGCATTTGGCTAAAATTTTAAATTTAGATGAAAATAAAGAAATAAGAATCGAATTTAATGAAATAACGAAGGATGCAATTAAAAAGGCAAGCAAAAATCCAAGAAAGATAAATATAGATTTAGTTGATGCACAGCAGGCAAGACGAATTCTTGACAGACTGGTTGGTTATAACATCAGCCCTTTGTTGTGGAAAAAGATAGAGAAGGGTTTAAGTGCAGGAAGAGTTCAATCTGTTGCATTAAAGTTAGTTATCGACAGAGAAAGAGAAATAATGGAATTCAAGCCGGAAGAATATTGGTCGCTTGAATTGGAGGTTAAAAAGCAAAAAAAGAAATTTACTGCCAAATATGTAGGAAATTATAATAACGACAAGGTTAACAAGGTCAAAATAAAAAATGAAAATGATATTAATGAAATATTAAATAATCTTGATAAAGAAAAAATAAATGTATTTAAAATAGATAAAACAAAAAGCTATTCCAAGCCAAGTGCACCTTTTACTACAAGCAGCTTGCAGCAGGAGGCTAACAGAAGAATCAATTTTACAGCTAAAAAAACAATGATGGTTGCTCAGCAGCTTTATGAGGGTGTAAACATAAAGGGAGAAGGAAGTATCGGTCTTGTTACATATATAAGAACAGATTCCTTCCGATTATCAGATGAAGCAATTGCAAGTGCCAAAGAATATATTAGCGGAAATTTCGGAGAAAAATGTTTTTTAAACCGGACATATTCAAAATCTAAAAAAAGTGAAAATAAGGTGCAGGATGCTCATGAAGCTATCAGACCGACATCTGTATTCAGAAATCCTGAATTAATAAAAGACAGCTTAACTAATGATCAATATAAATTGTATAATCTGATATGGAAAAGATTTGTTGCTTCTCAGATGGTTGATGCAGAATATGACGTAACAAAAGTATTGTTAAATAACAATAATAACATATTTGAAGCAAATGGCAAGGTTCTGGTTTTTGACGGTTATAAAGCAGTTTACAAATACAGTGATGAATCTGAAAGCAAGCTTCTGCCCAACGTTGTAGCAGGAGAACAGCTGGAAATAGCCAAGGTTTTACCGGAACAGCATTTTACACAGCCGCCGGCACGATATACGGAAGCAAGCTTAATTAAGGATTTAGAGGAAAGGGGTATAGGAAGACCAAGTACCTATGCACCAACCATTACCACAATTACAAGCAGGGATTATATTGTTAAGGATAAAAACTATCTGATTCCTACGGATATGGGATTTTTAGTAACTGAAATGATGGAAAAATATTTTTCTAATATAGTTAATGAAAAATTTACTGCTGAATTGGAAAACAGCTTAGATGAAATTGCATCAGGCAAAAAGGAATGGCACGAAGTAATAAAAGATTTTTATTGTGGTTTTAAAACAGAGTTAGACGTTGCCGAAAAGGAAATGGAAGAAATTGAGATAAAGGATGAAGTAAGCGATGTAAAATGTGAAAACTGCGGTGCCTTTATGGTGATAAAAAAGGGAAGATACGGTAAGTTTTTAGCATGTCCCAATTATCCCGAATGTAAAAATACAAAGCCGTTAAATTCCGGCGAACAAGCTGAGGAAACCGATGAAATATGCGAAAACTGCGGTTCCAAAATGCTTAAGAGAAAAGGTAGATACGGAGAATTCTTAGCTTGCTCGAATTATCCCGATTGTAAAAATACAAAACCTATATTAAAAACTATAGATGTTAACTGTCCTCTTTGCGGCGGGAAAATAGCCGTTAAGTTTTCTAAGGCAGGAAGAAGATTTTTCGGATGCACCAATTATCCTGATTGTAAATATATGTCCTGGCTTGAACCGACTAATCAAAAATGCCCGGATTGCGGTGAAATGATGGTTATAAAAGATAATAAGCCGACATGTATAAATAAAAATTGTAAAATTTGATATTGTGTCATACTGAGCGATAGCGAAGAATCTCCATACGAATTCATAGTGAGATTCGTTGCTTTGCTTTGGATGATAAATATCGTTTAGATTTATGCAAAAAATAATTAATTATATATTGCCAAATAAAAACAGCTATGATATACTTAATCATAATTACGCACAGAATTAGATCATGCAAGAGTTGTGCCGAAAGGTCTTTTGAATGAGTTGAAAATTCTGGAGGTAAAAACAAAAGGAGGAAAATTATGGCTATTATTAGCATGAAAAAACTGCTTGAAGCAGGTGTTCATTTTGGTCATCAAACAAGAAGATGGAATCCAAAGATGGCAGAGTACATTTTTACAGAAAGAAATGGAATCTATATTATCGATTTGCAAAAAACAAGCGATAAGGTAGATGAAGCTTACAATTTTATTAAGGAAGTTGTAGCAAACGGCGATGAGGTATTATTCGTCGGAACAAAAAAGCAAGCACAAGAATCAACTAAGACAGAAGCTTCAAGATGCGGAATGCACTTTGTAAGTCAAAGATGGTTGGGCGGTATGCTTACAAACTATTCTACAATCAGAAAAAGAATTGACAAATTAAATTCTTTAAAGGCAATGGAAGAAGACGGAACTTTTGCTCTTCTTACTAAAAAAGAAGTAATTAAATTAAAAAATGAAGCTGAAAGATTGGAAAAATTCTTAGGCGGAATTAAAAATATGGAAAAACTTCCGGGTGCATTATTCGTTGTAGACCCAAGAAAAGAAAAAATAGCTGTTCAGGAAGCTAAAATATTAGGAATACCGGTAGTAGCAATAGTAGATACTAACTGTGATCCTGATGAAGTTGATTTTGTTATTCCGGGAAATGACGATGCTATAAGAGCGGTTAAATTACTGACAGCTACATTGGCAGACGCAGTTCTTGAAGGAAAACAAGGTGTTCAGTTCACTGAAGAAGAACCTGAAGAAGATGATGTAGCGGAAGAAGAATTAGAAAAAGTAGAAGAAAGTTTTGAAGAATAATAAAATAGAAAACAAAGTAAGGGGTCAGGAATTTTTTCCTTACACCTTGCTTTTTTAAATCTGGAGGTTATTAAATGGAAATTACAGCTTCAATGGTAAAAGAACTAAGAGACAAAACGAATGCAGGCATGATGGACTGCAAAAAAGCATTGGCAGAAACAAACGGAGATATTGAAAAAGCAATTGATTACTTAAGAGAAAAAGGATTGTCAAAGGCATCTAAAAAAGCTGACAGAATAGCTGCTGAAGGACTTACATACGCCTTGGTATCAGAAGACGGTAAAAAAGGTGCTGTTGTAGAAGTAAACTCAGAAACAGACTTTGTTGCCAAAAATGAAGAATTTAAAAATTTTGTAGAAACTGCTGCTAAAGTAGTATTAAATCAAGAAGTTAAAGATGTAGAAGCTTTAAAAGATATTAAAGTAGAGGGTGGAAAAACTTTACAGGAAACTTTGACAGATAAAATAGCTAAAATAGGCGAAAATATGACAATCAGAAGATTCGCTGTTGAAAAAGTTGAAAACGGTGCTGTTGTAGCTTATATACATGCAGGCGGTAAAATATCTGTAATAGTTGCTTTAGAATCAGAAGGTGATAAGGAAGCTCTTGAAGTTCTTGGAAAAGATTTAGCTATGCAGGTAGCAGCAATGAATCCTAAATATATTTCTACAGATGACGTTGATCCGGAATTCATAGCTCATGAAAGAGAAATATTGATTGCTCAGGCTTTAAATGAAGGCAAACCAAGAAACATTGTAGAAAAAATGGTTGAAGGAAGATTACAAAAAGAACTTAAGGAAGTTTGTTTGTTAGAACAAGCTTATGTAAAAGACGGAGATATCACTGTTAAAAAATATATCGAAAACACTGCTAAAAATATAGGTAAGGATATAAAAGTTGCCGGTGTTCAAAGATATGAAGTAGGTGAAGGAATAGAAAAGAAATCTGAAAATTTTGCTGAAGAAGTAGCAAAACAAATGGGTCAATAGTCCTGAGGTAAATATATCTTATAATGGAGAACTTTAAGGTTCTCCTTTAATACAAATAAACCTTGGAGGAATTTATGGACCTTAAGTATAAAAGAATTGTTTTAAAAGTAAGCGGGGAAGCTTTATCAGGAAATGCCGGACACGGTATTGATGCGAAAATAGTTAACAGAATTTCAAATGTTATAAAGAATATCAGTGAAATGGGTGTAGAAGTTGCCATAGTAGTAGGCGGCGGAAATTTCTGGCGAGGAGCAAGCGCTAAGGAAATGGACAGAACAACATCGGATTATATGGGAATGCTGGGAACTATTATAAACAGTTTGGCATTACAGGATGCTCTTGAAAAAATAGGAGTTGAAACGAGAGTGCAAACTGCAATAGAAATGAGACAAATAGCAGAGCCATATATCAGAAGAAGAGCCGTAAGACATTTAGAAAAAGGCAGAGTTGTTATATTTTCAGGAGGATCGGGAAATCCTTACTTTTCAACTGATACAACCGCGGCATTAAGAGCGGCGGAAATAAATGCAGATATTATACTTCTTGCAAAAAATGGAGTTGACGGTGTATATTCCGACGACCCAAATAAAAATCCAAATTCAATAAAATATGATGAACTTAAATATATTGATGTTCTTAACAAGGGTCTGAAAATAATGGACTCAACCGCAACATCTTTATGTATGGATAATAAAATTCCTATATTAGTCTTTGGAATTGAAGATACGGAAAATATTGAAAAAATAATTATGGGTGACGATATAGGAACAATAATAAAGGAGGTATGAGATGTATAAAGATTTAATTAGAAACTCAGAAGAAACAATGAAAAAATCAATTTCTTTTTTAAAGGATGAGTTAGCTGCAATCAGAGCTGGCAAAGCTAATCCAAAATTAGTTGACAAAATTCAGGTAAACTATTATGGCACTATGACTCCTATAAATCAAGTAGCAAATATATCTGTGCCGGACCCAAGAACTATCGTTATACAGCCGTGGGATGGCAGTTTGGTTAAGGACATTGAAAAAGCTATTTTAACATCTGATTTAGGTATTAACCCGTCTAATGACGGTAAGCTCATTAGATTATCTGTTCCGCCTTTAACAGAGGAAAGAAGAAAAGATTTATTGAAGGTAGTAAAAAAAGAAACGGAAAACTCTAAGGTTGCTATCAGAAACATCAGAAGAGATGCTATTGAAGAGTTTAAAAAACTTGAAAAAGCAAGTGAATTAACTAAAGATGATCTTAAAAAAGCTGAAGAAGAAGCACAAAAAGTTACAGATAAATACATAAAGCTTGTAGATGACATCTATAAGGAAAAGGAAAAAGAAATATTAGAGGTTTAGTATGGATAATTTAACAGGTTATCCATTAAAGGATGCACTGAAATTTTTTGAAGATAATAATTACAGAGTTATTAATATAAAAAAGGTAATCGGAACTAATAAGAAGTTTAACGATTTAAATAAACCATATGTAATCAGACAACATGTTTCAGATGGTTTCGTTACATTATATGTTTCATACTATTAAGCAAGATACCCCAAATTTTAATTTGGTGTCGGTCGCTTATGCTGTAAGCGCAAGCAAAATTCAGGCCTAATGATTTTAAATAGGCCTGAGCTGTATTTTTTGTATGCATTCCGCGTATTTAAGGAGATGTTTAAATGAATCAAGAAGAACAAGTGATATCAGGATTAATTCCCGAGCATCTTGCAGTTATAATGGATGGAAACAGAAGGTGGGCCAAATTAAAAAACCTGCCTGCAAAATTTGGACATAAAGAAGGGGCACAACGAGTAACAGACTTGGTTAGAAATTGTGTTTCTTTGGGTATAAAGTATTTATCTATATATGCTTTTTCGACCGAAAATTGGAGAAGAGATAAAAAAGAAGTTGATTACTTAATGAATTTACTGGTAGAATTCATAATAAAGGAACTTGATTATTTACATAAAAATGATGTTAAAATAACATTAATGGGAAATATAGAAGATTTGCCTGAAAAAACTAAAGTTGAAGTTAAACGTTCCATAGATTTGACAAAGAATAATAAAACACTTCACTTAAATATTGCTTTAAGCTACGGCTCAAGAGACGAAATAATAAATGCCGTTAAAAGCATAATAAACGATTTTGAAAACAACAATATTAATATAGATGAGTTAAACGAAGAAAAATTTAAGGATTATTTATTTACAAGCGGAATGCCGGATCCTGATCTTTTAATAAGAACCAGCGGTGAAATTCGTTTAAGCAATTTTCTTTTGTATCAGCTTGCTTATACAGAATTCTATTTTACAGATGTTTTGTGGCCGGATTTTAATAAGGAAGAACTAATAAAAGCTATTCATAATTTTCAGAACAGAAAAAGGAGATTCGGAAATTAAGGCGGTGTCGTGATGAAAAAAAGGGTGATTACAGGAGTAGCAGGCGGAGCTTTTATTGCATTGGTGACCTATTTAGGCGGAGATATATATGATTTTGTGTATTTTGGCATTACTTGTATTGTAATTTATGAGCTTTCAAAGGTCTACTTTAACAATGGCTTTGATTACGGAGCAATTGTCAATTATTTGTTTGCTATTGCTTTATTTATTGAAAAAATAACAGAATATCGTCATTTTTTTGATTTCTTTCTATTTTTGTACATATCATTGAATTTTTTGATATTTGTATTTACTAAAAAAGTTGATGTTGGCAAATTAGCCAAAATCATTTTTATAGGAACATATGCGGTGTTTTTCATGTATCATATGATGATGTTAAACGGCTCACCCTATGTATGGCTTGTATATATTATTGCTTTCGGAACCGATACTTTTGCATATTTTACAGGAAAATTATTAGGTCGACATAAGCTTTATCCTGAAGTAAGTCCTAATAAAACCATAGAAGGAGCTATTGGCGGCATCATTGGATGCACTATATTTTCACTTTTGTTTTTCTATTATTTAAGAATAAATAAATATATTTACATTATAATATTTAGTGTGAGCGCATCTGTTTTTTCAATGGCAGGCGATCTTACAGCTTCAAAAATTAAAAGGGAAACCGGAATAAAGGATTTTGGCAACATGCTTCCGGGGCACGGTGGAATTTTAGACAGATTTGACAGTGTTCTTTTTGTAGCTCCGATTGTTTATTACTTTGTTCAGCATTTCCTATAGGAGGTATAATTTGTTGACAATAGTTGCATCTATACTTGTATTTTCTGCAATTGTACTTGTACATGAATATGGTCATTATAAGGCAGCAAAAAGTGTAGGTATAAAGGTATATGAATTTGCAATAGGCATGGGTCCTACTTTAATAAAAACAGAAAAAAAAGGTACAATTTATTCCATAAGAGCAATACCAATAGGCGGATTCGTTCAAATGGAAGGCGAAGAAGAGGAAGTAAGAACCTCAACAAGCTTTAGCACCAAGACAATATGGCAAAGAGCTAAAGTAATCGCCGCAGGACCTTTGATGAATTACGCTTTAGCACTTGCTTTATTTATAATCATCGCATTTTCTTTCGGAGTTTATGGTAATCATATTGATTATATCGATGAAAATTCAAACGAATACAGAGCGGGACTCAGGAGCGGCGACAAAATAGTATCAATAAACGGTGATAGAGCATATATCTGGGAAGATATTTTTTATGAGATAGTTAATCCGAACAATACTCATTATACTGTAGAGTATGAAAGAAACGGACAGCTAAAGCAAGCGACAATAGAGAATAACTACAGAAAAATGGTTGGTATATCAACTGTAATTGTGGATGGTAAGACAACAACAACCGTTTCGCCATCAGACGTTACCTCTCCTGCTTACAAGGCAGGAATAAAGGATGGCGATAAGGTTATAAAAATAAATGATGTTAATATAAACTCGTGGGAAGAATTAACTTCAGAAGTGGAAAAAGCAAGTGAGGGAAATCCGGTAAAGGTTACAGTTGACAGAAAGGGTGAAATAATTGATTTTAATATTATTCCACAGAGACAAATCAGCGTCAAATTTAATACCCAGCTGGAAAAATCCTTTACAACCGCAATTTCATCATCAGCTTATAAAACTGTTTACTATATAGAATTAATGTTTAAAACAATAAGTCAGTTAGTAACAGGAAAATTGGGCAGTGATGCCTTAGGCGGACCTATTATGGTAATATCAATGGTTGGAGAAGCAGCGGAGAGCGGATTGTTATCACTGTTAAATTTAGCTGCATTTATCAGCATAAACCTTGGATTTATGAATTTATTACCCGTACCTGCACTTGACGGCAGCAAGCTGGTTTTTCTATTAGTGGAAGGAGTAAGAGGTAAAAAAATTCCTGCAGAAAAAGAAGGATACATTCATTTTATAGGTTTTGTTGTATTAATTGGTTTTATGCTGTTTATAACGTATAAAGATATATTGAGAATATTTAGAATATAACAATAGAATAATCATTGGATAAGCAATGGATATGCGATGGATAAGCAATGGATAAACGAAAGATTAGTCATTGCTGCTCAATTGCTAATCAATTGCTTTTCTATTGCAAATCTATCGTTTCGGGAGGCAATATGGATCAAATAATCAGAAGAAAATCAACAAAGGTTATGGTTGGAGATGTTCAAATAGGCGGCGATGCAATTATTTCTGTACAATCCATGACCAATACCTTTACAAAAGACATAAAAGCAACCGTTAATCAAATACACCGGTTACAAGAGGTTGGTTGTGAAATTATAAGAGTTGCAGTTGCTGATATGGAAGATGCAGATGCAATAAAAGAAATAAAAAAGCAGATACATATACCTATAGTAGCGGATATTCATTTTGATTATCGTCTTGCACTAAAAAGCATAGAAAACGGAATTGATAAATTAAGAATAAATCCCGGCAATATAGGCAGCGTGGAAAGGGTTCAAAAAATTGTTGAAATGGCAAAGCCAAGAAACATTCCAATAAGAATAGGAGTTAATGCAGGTAGTGTTCACAAAGAAATATTGAAAAAATATGACGGTAGAGTAACATCTGAAGGTATGGTTGAATCAGCGCTGGAGCATGTGAAAATTTTAGAAGATTTGAATTATAATAATATAGTTATATCAATGAAGGGAACAGACATTAAAATGACAATTGAGGCATATAGGAATATGGCTCAAAAAAGAGATTACCCTCTTCATTTAGGTATCACTCATGCAGGAACCTTATTTGAGGGAAGTATAAGATCAGCCATTGGTGTGGGAGCCCTGTTAGCAGATGGTATAGGAGATACTTTGAGAATCTCTTTAACTGACGACCCGAAAGAGGAGGTTAAGGTTGCCCGAGAAATTCTAAAAAGCTTGGAGCTCAGAAATTTTGGTATAAACTATATTACCTGTCCAACATGCGGCAGAACAAAAATAGAGCTGATTGAGCTTTCCAAAAAAATTCAAGAGGGGTTAAAGAACGTCAATAAGCCAATAACAGTTGCAATAATGGGTTGTGCGGTTAACGGTCCCGGAGAGGCAAGACAATCCGATATAGGCATTGCAGGCGGAGCAGGAGAAGCACTGCTGTTTAAAAAAGGTGAAATTATAAGGAAAGTTAAAGAAGAAGATATTGTTAAAACGCTGTTGGAGGAAATCGAAAATCTGGAAATGGATTGACAATATTGTAAAATTGTAGTATAATTTAATATACAATAAAATAAGTTGAATTTCTTTAAAAATTCAACTTATTTTTATACATAAATATAGCGGGGTGTTATAGATTAATTAACGCATTAAAAGGAGGATACAATGCAACAAGGAATTTTAAACATTGAAAGAAGAGCTGTTACAAATTCAAGAACGAGCAAAAAGCTTAGAAATAACGGATATATTCCGGGAAGTATTTCAGGCAGGGGTAAGGAATCAATTTCAGTTGCAGTTAAAGCTGAGGAACTTCGAAAGGGCTTAGCAACCTATGGAAGATATGCACTTTTCAAACTTGTCATGCAAGGTGAAAAACCTATGATAGGAATGGTAAAGGATATTTATTATTCGCCGCTTAGCCGTAATATGCTGAATGTAGATATACAGCAGGTATCATTAAATGAAGAAATCAGAGCTGAATTGCCAATCAGGATCAAAGGGGCAGATGTACTTGAACATAGTAAGCTAATGGCATTAAGACAGCTTGACACAATATCAGTTAAAGGATTACCTCAGGATATACCTGACGAAGTAATAGTAGATGTTTCAAATGTAAAGGGAGCAGAAAATATTAATGTTTCTAATATAGAATTCCCACAGGGCATTGTACCGGACGGTAACCCTGAACAAATCGTTTTATCAATAGTTGAAACAAAGAGAGGAAAATCTTCTGAAGAAACAGAAGAAGCTTCAGAAGAAGAATTAGAATAGATAAGCAGATGACCCAAATCAGAGATTTGGGTCATCTGCTTATCTATAATTCCTCTAAATGTATTAATCCTTCAAAAGAACTGAATTTATGTATTGTTTCAGTATGGTTGAATTTTTTGTTTGCTTCTAATATAAGTATTGCTATTACCGACAACTCCTTTAATGAAGCATCCTTTGAAATTTCAATGTCAACAATTTTATAATTAGATTTATGAATGTAGCTTATAAAATTATCAAAATGCTCCAAGGATGAAAACGAAGTATATAAGGTTATAGTTTTATTGTTTGAAGTAATATATTCCTCTATTTTTTTAAATAATGTTACTATTAATAAGACCGCAACAGCAACGAAAATTGCCCCGTAATAAAAGCCGATTCCTATAGCAAGACCAAGGCATGCAGAAGACCATAAGCCGGCAGCTGAAGTTAGTCCCTTTACTTGGCTGCGGTTTGTGACCAAAATTGTTCCTGCTCCTAAAAAACCAATACCGCTGATAACCTGAGCTCCTAAACGCGCAGGGTCCCCGCCACCGAATTTATTGAAAATAAATTCATTTGTCATCATAACCAGGGCAGAGCTCAGGCATACAATCATATAGGTTCTGAAACCTGCAGGTCTGCTTTTTATGCTTCTTTCAAGACCGATTAGTCCGCCGCACAACATTGCCAAAACTATTCTTATAATAATTGAGGTCATATTTATTTCACAAATATTTCCCATAATTTTACCGCCTTCCCACATTTATACCATATAATTATATTTTTAAACTTTATCAAATATTATTTATTATTTTCTAATATTATATAAAAAAGCGAAATTTTCATTCCGCTTTATAACTTACTTATCACTACCGAAACCAAATCAAAGATTTGGTCATCTGCTTATATTATATTATCGAGCCATGCCTGATCCGGTGTAACCTTAATACTGATTAATCGTCCTTGATCCTTTTCGTATTTTGCCTGATGATATTTAAAGAGTATTTCATTTTCATTTAACTTACCGATTATCTCAATTTTGCCGGTAGGGTGACTCATTGCATATTTAAAGCTTTTACTTAATCCGCTTATTTTTGTTCTTGCTTCATCTATTATATCTACCGCTTCTATGAAAGGCACCTGAAATTGATTTTTAACACCAGATACCGGTCTGCACTGGAATATATAATAAGGATTTACTCCTATTTCAACTAATCCTCTCATTAAGCTTGCTAATGTTTCAGAATTATCATTTATACCTTTTAATAAAACTGTTTGATTTCTTACTACAATACCTATTCTTCTAAGCGATTCGATTGCCATAGTGGATTCTTTTGTAATTTCATTTGGGTGATTAAAATGTGTAATAATATATATTTGTTTTATTTTATTATAGTGCTCTAAAATACTTAACAGTTCTTCATCACCGTAAATTCTTGAAGGAAGAACTACCGGAGTTCTTGTACCGAACCGCAGAAAGCTTAAATGTTCAACCTTAGTCAGTTCATCTAATATTTTTTGGATTTTTTTATTGCTGTTCATAAAGGAATCTCCACCGGATATTAAAACGTTGGTCATTTCCTTATGTTCCTTTATATAGTTAATCACATCATCAAAATCTTTGTTTATTTCATCATCATTAACTCCTACTAAACGCTTTCTGAAACAGTGTCTGCAATACATAGCACATCTGTTGGTTGACAAATACATTCCTGTTTGCTTATATTTATGTTGAAGACCGTTAACAACAGTATTGCTTGCTTCGCCGCTTGTGTCAAAGCTTCCGCTCATGTCTGTTTCTAATATAGAAGGTACACACAGTTTTCTGATAGGGTCTTCAGGGTCATTCTTATTAATTAAAGATAAGTAATAATGAGGTATCGACATAGGATATCTGTCAACTATTTCATTCAATTTAATTTTTTCTTTTTCAGACAAATTCCAATTTAGTGCCTCATTGATTTCTTCTGCTGTTGTAATGTTGTTTTTTAATGATGTTTTCCAATCCATACGTTCAACTCCAATCATATTATTTATTATCATTTACAATTTCAACAATTTAATAAATAAAAATATAACGCAAAAAAACCATATTTTGCTTGTACATTAAAAATTTCATAAAAAATATTTATGTGAATTTTAAAAAGTGAATTGAGATATGATAATTTCGACAATTATTTTTGAAAAATACTAAAGATTAAAATGCGAAAAATATATTTTTAGTATTTTAGCATAATTTTCGGAATTAGTAAAGCGATTACATGAAAATTTACGAAATTTTTACGAATCGTAATCAAACGAAACGTCAAATTGATTTTTTGAATCCATATTATATATGTCTTTATCATATTGAATTTAGCTTTTTTTGGTGGTATAATCTTTATTATACTGTTTTTATTTAAAATGCGGACAGATATTTGTCTGCAACATAAGAAAACAGTATTTAATTCGCTTCAGGGAACTCACTTAATGCGAATTAGTATTAGGATGATATGGGAGAGTATTATGTTTTTTAATAATATTTTGAAGACGGATGAACATAAAAGTTTAAACGATTTATCAATTGAAAAAATCGAGGTTATAAAAAGTCAAAATATTGTAAGATTCTATGCAGTCAGCAGCTCAATAATTGATTTTTATGAATTGGATTACGTGACAGATAAAATTCAAAAGCAATATAATGTAAATATTGAATTAAATATAGATTATGATTTATATGATACATATACAAACAACAATAAATTATTTATAGAAAAAGTTATAAATAACTTTTTTTATTGTATGAAAAAATATTCTGCAGTACTTTCAAAAGCAGCAGAAAGCCTAAAAATTGAATTTAGAAACGATGAATTTGTTATAAAAGCAAACAATACATTGTTAATGAATGAATTAGAAAATAATAATATAGAAAAAAAATTAACCAACATTCTTAAAAACTACAAATGCTCTCATAATATAAAGCTTGTTTTAGATGAAACTGACAGTGAGGCAGCTATAACAGCTCAGCAAATATTAGATGAAGAACTTAAAAAAAGCATGGAAATAATAAAAAGCAATGGAAGTACTGTAGCAGAAAAGAGAACAAACACTGAAGCATACAAAAAAACAGGTAATTTCTCAAGGAGAAGAAAGAAAAGCGAAACAGATTTCAGTATACCTCTTTCTAAAATTTCAGAAATAACAACGGATTCAGGCATTGTTAACATAAAAGGAAAGATTATAAACCTTGATAAGAGGGAGCTAAAAACCGGGACTGTCCTTATGGTTATTACGGTTACAGATCTGACGGATTCAATAAGCTGCAAATATTTTTGTCCGAAAGATTTTGAAGATGATGGATTTGAAAAGGGTAAATATATTCAAATTGTAGGAAATGCAGAAAACGATGATTATGAAAAACAGCTTATTGTTAAGATTAACGGGATGCAGTTAATAGAAGAGGAACCATCCAAAATAGATAATTCAAAGGAAAAAAGAGTTGAACTGCATCTTCATACAGGCATGAGCTCTATGGACGGCATAAACGGATTTAAAGAATATGCAAGGAAAGCAAAGCTATGGGGTCACAAAGCGATGGCTATTACAGATCACGGGGTAGTGCAGGGCTTTCCCGAGGCAATGGAATGTGCTGATGAGAATTTCAAGGTCATATATGGAATGGAAGGCTATTTGATAAACGACACTGTTAATATCGTACATAAGTGTGACAATTTGAATATTGACAGTGAATTTGTAGTGTTTGACATAGAAACCACAGGGTTAAATCCAAGAACAGATGACATTATAGAAATAGGTGCTGTAAAAGTAGTAAACAGAAAAGTTGTTGACAGCTTTTCAACCTTTGTTCATATCAATAGAAATTTACCGGCAAAAATAATTGAGCTGACATCTATAACTGATGATATGCTTCAGGGTCAACCGGAAATAACAAGTGCGTTACCTGAATTTTTAAATTTTGTCGGTGACAGTGCCCTTGTGGCTCACAATGCAAGCTTTGACGTAAGCTTTATCAAGAATAAAGTGTTGGTGAACTTAAATGAATTATATGATCCATCAGTGCTTGATACCTTGGAACTGTCCAAGGCACTTATAAAGGATGTTAAGAATCACAGATTAAATACACTGACTAAAAAACTCGGTATAAAGTTAGAAAACCATCACAGAGCAATTGATGATGCAAATGCAACAGCTCAATTGTTCATATATTTAATGAACATATTAAATGACAGAAATTTATACGAAATAGGAAATCTTAATGAAAATTTAAAGGAAGAAATAGATTTAGTAAAGCAATTTTCATATCATGTAAATATTTTGGTTAAAAATTATACAGGGCTTAAAAATTTATATAATTTAGTTTCCCAATCACATATACAATATTTTTATAAAAAACCAAGAATATTAAAATCCAACTTAAAACTGCTTAGAGAAGGACTAATTATAGGAACAGCATGCGAATCAGGAGAGCTTTACAGTGCGGTATTAAACGGTGCAAGTGACGAAAAATTAGAAGAGATTGCAGCATTTTATGATTTTTTAGAAATACAGCCGCTTCAAAATAACATGTTTCTTGTAAACAACGAAAGAGTCAGCAGCGTAGAAGACTTAAAAGATATAAACAGAAAAATCTTAAGTTTAGGAGATAAGCTAAACAAGCTTACCTTAGCAACGGGAGACGTTCATTTCTTAGAGGAAGAGGATGAAGTGTACAGAAGAATCCTGATGGCGGGACAAGGCTTTGAAGATGCTGAAAATCAAGCTCCGCTTTATTTAAAAACCACCGATGAAATGCTTGAAGATTTCTCATACTTAGGGGAAGAACGTGCCTATGAAGTAGTAGTTAAAAATACAAATATAATTACCGATTCTGTTGAACACATACTGCCAATACCAAAAGGAACATTTCCTCCTATAATCGAGGGCTCTGATGAAGAATTAAGAAATATTTGCAATGATAAAGCAAAATCCATCTATGGGGATAAGCTTCCTGAGATAGTTGAAAAAAGATTAGAAAGAGAATTAAATTCTATAATCGGTAACGGGTACTCTGTAATGTATATTATTGCCCAAAAGCTTGTTTGGAAGTCTAATGAAGACGGTTATCTGGTCGGCTCAAGAGGTTCGGTCGGTTCTTCTTTTGCAGCAACCATGGCAGGAATTACGGAGGTTAATCCCTTAGTTCCTCATTATATTTGTCCGAATTGCAAATATTCAGAATTTATTGAAGACGGAAGCTATGGTTCAGGTTATGACTTACCGGATAAAAGCTGTCCAAACTGTAGAACAAATTTAACTAAAGACGGACATGATATACCTTTTGAAGTTTTCCTGGGATTTGAAGGAGACAAGGAGCCTGATATAGACTTAAATTTCGCAGGAGAGGAACAAGGTATTTGCATGAAATATACCGAAGAGCTTTTTGGTAAGGGTAAGGTATACAGAGCGGGTACTATAGGCACCATAGCAGATAAAACGGCTTACGGCTTTGTTAAGAATTATTTTGAAGACAAGGGAGTCAATAAAAGAAGAGCTGAAATCGATCGTCTGATTCAAGGCTGCTTAGGTGTTAAGCGTACTTCCGGACAGCATCCCGGCGGAGTTATGATTGTTCCGGGGGACAAGGACATACATGATTTCACACCTGTACAGTATCCTGCAAACAATGATAAATCAGGAACGATAACTACACACTTTGATTATCATTCTATTTCGGGACGTATATTAAAGCTTGACCTTCTTGGTCATGATACCCCAAGTATTATCCGTATGTTGGAGGATTTTACTGAGGTTAACAGCAAGGATGTGCCTACAGATGACTCTGACACTATGAAAATCTTTACCAGCCCTGAAATACTTGGAATTAAGTTAAATGAAATAAACTGTGAAACGGGAACATTGGCTATACCCGAATTCGGTACGCCATTTGTTCGCCAGATGATTATGGATACAAAACCTAAATCATTTTCTGATTTAGTCCGTATAAGCGGTCTTTCTCACGGAACCGATGTTTGGATTAACAATGCACAGGAAGTTATACGACAGGGACATGCTCTCATTGGTGAGGTTATTTCCACACGTGACGACATTATGGTTTACCTGATCCAAAAGGGCGTCGAGAAGAAAAAGGCGTTCGATATTATGGAGCGTGTAAGAAAGGGCAAAGGACTCAGGGAAGAAGACGAAGAGGTTATGAAAAAACAAGATGTTCCTCAGTGGTACATTGATTCCTGCAATAAGATTAAATATATGTTCCCTAAGGCACATGCTGTAGCTTATGTAACCATGTCCGTAAAAATTGCATATTTTAAAGTCCATTATCCTGAAGCGTTTTATGCAACATACTTCACTATAAAGGTTGAAGATTTTGATGCGGAAATAATAACAAAGGGCGAAAATAATATATTAAACAATATAAAAACTCTTGAAGAAAAGGGTAATGATAAAACAGCAAAAGAAAAGAACCTGATAACCGTACTTGAGGTTGCATTTGAGATGTATAAAAGAGGTTATAAGTTTACAAAGGTTGACCTATACAAATCCGATGACCGCAAATTTTTACTTACAGAAGATGGCATCCTTCCTCCGCTTTCGGCATTACAGGGTGTTGGTGCCAATGCGGCAGCAAGCATCAAAGCGGAAAGAGAAAACGGGGAATTTATATCAATTGAAGATATAATAAAAAGAGCAAAGGTAAGCAAGACCGTCATCGAAGTGTTAGAAAAGCACGGCAGCTTAAAAAATATGGACAAAACAAACCAAATATCAATATTTAATGTGTAAAACGGGGGCATTTCATATGAAAAAGTATTTTATTTTAGTAATAATTTCATTTATATTTTTGTGTTCATGCAACAGACAGGCGGGTAATATTATTTCAAATGAATCACCAACAGAAAACAGCATTAAGAAAGAGCCGGAAGCTGATTATTCAAAGGTGCATGAATTTACTGTAATGAATGAAAAATATGCATGGGGATATGATCTTAATGAATCTACACCTATTACATATGCCATGGGCTTGTTGGTTGATTTGAATAAGCAGGATAAATTTGTTGATGATTCAACTATTACAATACCACACGAAGCTGCAAAGGAAATTGCATCTCTCTTTATTGATAAGGAGTTAATAAAAAAGGGAAGCTATAACGGCAACTATTTTTATCCCCTTCCAAAGTATCCGGACATCAGTCTTGAACCATTTGAAATTAGTGATGTAAATGGACAAATAAATGTATTGTACGGAAGGTTTGTCAACAATGATGACGGAAGTAAGCATTGGCTTTATCCCGTAAGGTATACGGCAGTACCTTATATATTGGCAGAAGAGGATATTCCGGATATTTTATCGGACATATATGAGGCGGGAGAACAGATGTACCGAATTATCCATGTTGAAAATATCTATGATATGGACAGTGCAAAAGAAATATATACAAATAACGGCTATGGTGAATTATTAGTGGGAAAATCATATGATATATCAAGCCCTGAAGATGTAGTGGAAATGTCAAAGCGTGTGAACAGCGGTTTGTACAGTGAAATATGTTCAACCTACAATCTTATGTGTGATATTGATATGAACGGTATTGATTTTATGTCCATGGGTAAATATCCGGATTACATGGAACAATATGACCTCAGAAGACCCAATAAAATAGGATTTTGCGGAATTCTTTACGGCAATAATCATTCAATAAATAACTTGAATATTGCTGCGGAAGCAGACGAGTCTGAATATATGAATAATTATTGTGGGTTTTTTTCCATATTAGGCCAGGAGGCAGAGGTAAGGGATTTGAGCATTATAAATGCAGATATAGAAAATATGGGTGAAAATTACTCTGTAGGATCCGGGATACTTGCCGGCAGAATATATGGTTCAAAAATAGAAAATTGTTATGTGAGCGGTACAGTTAAGGGAACTGTGCTTGTTGGAGGATTAGCAGGTGAATCATATGGCGGAGATAAATTAAACGGAGAAGAACTAAGGTGCGAAATCATTAAATGTAATGCTGACGTTGAGGTTTTCGGCGAAAGCTGGATTGGCGGATTTGTAGGAAGCAATGGTGCTGATATAGTAAATTGCAGCGTCAAGGGTATTGTTACAAGTGATGAAATCGAGGATTACAAGAGAAGCTCCTTGGAAAATATGCCATTTGGTATAGGCGGGTTTACCGGCTTTAATTCAGGGCATATAAGTAACAGCGGAAGCGGTGTCTGGGTAAGGACAATGGTTAATGTAAAATGGGTCGGTTCATTTATAGGATACAGTCAGGGCGATGGCGATGCCTATGAATGCTTCTACAACAGTACTGTTTCACACTGGGATCCATATGGATTATCTTTGAGATATACTTATAATAATGATATAACCGGTTTACCGAATAAAGAGTATTATGCAAGATTGGCTGAAATTGAAGAGATGGGAATCATTAATGAAGCAGAGTAGATAATAATGGACAAAATAACTGTAGAAAACATAGATATAGAATTGGTCAAAAAGAAAATAAAGAACATTCATCTGTCTGTTCGTCCTCCGGATGGAAGGGTTAGCCTTTCTGTACCATACAGGATGGATGAAAAAGCAATAAAGCTCTTTGTAGAATCAAAACTATCATGGATTAAAAAACAAAGAAAAAAATATTCTTTACAGGAACAACAAGTCGAGAGAGCATACGTATCAGGTGAAAGTCATTATTACTTTGGTGAAAGTTATTTGTTAAATGTATATGAAACGACAGGCAGACAGCATGCTGAGCTTAGAAATAACAAATATATTGACTTATATGTAAGACCTTGCAGTACGTCTGAAAAACGTGAAAAGATAATGACTGAATGGTACAGGAATAATTTAAAGCAAATTATTCCCGAATATATTGAAAAATGGGAAAAGATTATCGGCGTAACAGTAAATGAATGGAACATAAAGCTTATGAAGACCAGATGGGGAACATGTAATGTACGAGATAAAAGGATCTGGATAAATCTTGAACTTGCCAAGAAAAATCCAAGATGTCTCGAATACATAGTTGTACATGAAATGGTACATCTATTAGAAAGATACCATAATGATATTTTTAAATCGTATATGAACAAATTTCTTCCGAATTGGAAGATTATCTGTGATGAATTAAACGGCTTAACGTTTGACAACAGTTAAGTTAACATATAAATAATATGTATTGAAAATTTGTGAAAATTAAAATTTATATTTGATTATTTAAAATAACTGTGGTATAATATAAAAAAGATTATTTTTGACAGAAAGAGTGGGGTTGCCCACTCTTTCTAATTGTACTAAGTATTGGGAAAGGAAGAATAAATGAATAAAAAATCTATAGAAAGCTCGATTCAGAAGATAGTTAAAGAGATAGTACATAATACTGAGATTGAATTGGTAGATATTGAATATGTGAAAGAAGGACCATTTAAATATCTAAGAATATTTATTGACAAACCCGGAGGAATTACTGTGGATGATACGGCCGATATTAGCAGGGTACTTAATAAAAAGCTTGATGAGGTTGACTTGATAAAAGAACAGTATTTTTTGGAGGTATCCTCTCCGGGAGTTGAAAGACCCTTTAAAACCGATGCAGACTATCAGAAAAATATAGGTGAAACAGTAGAAGCTAAGCTTTTTAAACCAATGGACGGTAAAAAGGCATTTAAGGGTAAATTAATTGAAAAAAATGAAGACAGTGTAGTAATACAAGCCGAAGAAATAATTACAATTGAACTTAAAGATATTTCTAAAATAAATAAAGTTATAGAGGATTTTTAGTGGAGGACGTTATGAACAAGGAAATATTAAGTGCGTTAAGCGAATTAGAGAAAGAGAAAGGAATTCGTAAGGACGTTGTATTGGAAGCAATCAAGGCTGCTTTAGAAACAGGTTATAAGAAAAATTTCAGCAAAGCAACTAATTTCAGTATCGATATTGATGAAGAAAACGGAGAATATAAATTATTTCAAGATAAAGTGGTTTCAGAAATCGTTGAGAACCCCAATCAGGAAATTTCTCTTGGTGAGGCAAAAGCTATTGATGGCAGATATGAAGTTGATGACATTGTAAAAATTGAAATTAAGCCGAAAAAAGATTTCGGCAGAATTGCGGCACAAACCGCAAGACAGGTAATACTTCAAAAAATTCGCGAGGCAGAAAGAGAGTCCATATTCAGCGAATTTTACGGCAGAGAATCAGACATTCTTACAGGTATAGTTCAAAGAGAAAGCAAGGGTAATATTTATGTTGATCTTGGTAAAATCGAAGGTATAATAACGAGCGGAGAGCAAATACCGGGAGAGGTATACAATCCTGGTGACAGAATCAAGACGGTAATAGTAGAAGTTAAGAATTCCGGAAAGGGTGCAAGCATAATGCTGTCAAGAAGCCATCCTAATCTTGTAAAAAGATTGTTTGAACTTGAAGTTCCGGAAATTCATGACGGTATCATTGAAATTTATTCAATTTCAAGAGAAGCAGGTTCAAGAACTAAAATTGCCGTATTTTCACACGATCCAAATGTAGAACCGATCGGTTCATGTGTCGGTAATAAGGGAGTAAGAGTTAAAAACATCATAGATGAAATCAACCAGGAAAAAATCGATATAATTATTTATGATAAAGACCCTGAAAAATTCATAGCCAACAGCTTAGGACCTGCTAAAATAGTTAGGGTTACAGCTAATGAAAAGGAAAAAAGTGCCGTTGCCGTGGTACCTGATAATCAATTGTCGCTTGCAATAGGAAAAGAAGGACAAAACGTAAGATTGGCAGCAAAGCTGACCGGTTGGAAAATAGATATAATCAGTGAATCTCAGGAAAAGGAAAGAAGCTCAGAGGAGGAAATATGAAAGTAAAAAAAATTCCCATGAGAAAATGTATCGGATGCATGGAAAGCTTTCCTAAAAAGGAACTATGCCGAATAGTAAAGACAAAGGAAAATGAAATATTCTTTGATACTACAGGTAAGCTTAACGGCAGAGGTACATATATTTGTAAAAAAACTGAATGCTTTGAAAAAGCAATAAAATCAAAGAGATTATCAAAATCTCTTGAAGCGGAAATTCCTGAGGAAATTTACGAATCTATAAAGCTTGAGATAGCAAAAAATGAATAAAATCTATTCTATGCTGGGCATAGCGAAAAAGGGCGGCAATATATCAATTGGTTACGATGCAACGTTAATAAATATTAAAAGCAATAAAAGTGAATTAGTATTATTAGCATCTGATGCTTCAGATAAAACCAAAAAAAATGTTCAATTTGTTTGCGACCAATATAATGCAAAGTATATTGAATACGGGGAGAAAGAATTCCTGGGAAAATGTCTCGGGAGAAAGGTGGTGAGTGTTTTGTCAATTACTGATAAGAACATAGCATCATATATAATTAATAATATATAAACGGAGGTGGCTTAATGAGAATATATGAACTTGCAAAAGAATTAAAAATGAATAGTAAAGATTTGGTTGTATTAGCCGAGCAAGAATTAGGAATTACTATTAAGAACCATATGAGTTCTATAACCGATTTAGAAGTTATAAGATTAAAAAAAGCTTTAAACATAATTAACAATAATAAAAAAGTAAAACCCGCAAAGGCTGCAAAAACTGAAATAATAGATGATGAACCGTTGGTTGATGAAAAAATTGATTTAAATCATGCGAAATTTAAAAAGGTAGATAAAAATTTGATTGCGCCTGTTAAGAAACCGGTACATCAAAAACCTGCTCCAAAAACAAACAATGATGAAGTTAAAAGTGCTAAGGATTTTAATCAGAAATTCCCTAAAAAGAATAACCAACAAAATAAATCTAAAAAACCATTCCAATCACCGGTACAACAAAAGCAAGAACCGGTAAAAAAAGAAATTAAAATTAAAAACATAGAAATTGAAGAGCCGATTGTGGTAAGAGATTTTGCCGACAAATTAGGTGTTCCTGTAAGTGCGGTAATATCAAAGCTTATACTTTTAGGTATTATGGCAAACATGAATCAGGAAATTGATTTTGAAACTGCAGAGTTAATCGGTGAAGAATTCAATGCAAAGATATCAAAAATTGAAGTAATAGATGAGCTTCAAAATTTAGAGGATTCTTTATCTAAGGAAGATGTAGACAATGAAGCTGACATGATACCAAGACCACCGATTGTAACGGTTATGGGTCATGTTGACCATGGTAAAACATCTTTATTGGATGCAATCAGAAATACCGCTGTTACAGCTCAGGAAGCAGGCGGTATAACTCAGCATATTGGAGCTTCTCAAGTTGAAATTAACGGAAAGAAAATAACCCTGCTTGATACACCGGGCCATGAGGCATTTACTGCTATGAGAGCCAGAGGAGCCAAGGTTACGGATATAGCAATAATAGTAGTTGCAGCCGATGATGGGGTTATGCCTCAGACAATAGAAGCAATAAACCATTCAAAGGCAGCAGGAGTTCCTATAATCGTTGCTGTAAATAAAATAGATAAACCAACATCTAATATGGACAGGGTAAAACAGGAATTATCAGAACAAGGAATAATTTCTGAGGACTGGGGTGGAGATACAATATTTGTACCTGTTTCGGCAAAGAAGCACATGGGTATAGAAGACTTGCTGGAAATGATACTTTTAGTAGCAGAAGTACAGGAATTTAAAGCAAATCCGAACAGAAGCGCTAAGGGTACTATTATTGAAGCGAAGCTCGATAAAGGAAGAGGTCCCGTTGCAACCGTATTAATAGAAAAAGGAACATTAAACAAGGGTGACGTTGTTTTAGTGGGAAGTGCCCACGGCAAGGTCAGAGCGATGTTTAATTCAAAGGGAAAAAGAATTAATCAAGCCGGACCGTCAGTACCTGTAGAAATATTGGGCTTATCAGAAACTCCGCAGGCCGGTGATATTTTGGTTGCCATGGATAATGAAAAGGATGCTAAAAATATTGCTGAAAAACGCAAAAATAAAAGACACCTTGAAACTATGAATGCTTCATCTAAGGTATCATTGGATGATTTGTTTGATAGAATTCAAAAAGGTGAAGTTAAGGATTTAAATATCATTATTAAAGCTGACGTAAGCGGTTCTATAGAAGCTGTTAAGCAATCATTGTTAAAACAAAGTATGGATGAAGTTAAGGTTAATCCAATACACGGAGGCGTAGGCGGAATCAATGAAAATGACGTTATGCTTGCATCTGCTTCCAACGCAATAGTTATAGGCTTTAACGTAAGACCTTCTATTGCAGCAATGGATCTTGCTAAAAAAGAAAATGTAGATATCCGTACCTACAATATAATTTATAATGCTATCGAAGATATCCAGCAGGCAGTTAAAGGTATGCTTGCACCTGTTTATAAAGAAGTAGTTCAGGGTAGAGCAGATGTAAGACAGACATTTAAGGTACCTAATGTAGGTATAGTAGCCGGTGTCTATGTAACAAGCGGCAAAATAACAAGAAAATCAAAAATCAGATTATTAAGAAATGATATAGTAATACATGAAGGAGATATATCGTCATTAAAGAGATTTAAGGATGACGTATCTGAATTAAATACAGGATATGAAGGCGGCATCGGCATTGAAAAATACAATGACATAAAAGAAGGCGACTCCATGGAAGCGTATATAATGGAAGAAATAAAAAGATAAATAAAAGATAAATTTAGAAAGAGGGTATAACATGTCAAACAGACGAAATAACAGATTGTCGGGAGAAATGAAAAGAGTTATATCTGAAGTTATTAGAAACGAGGTAAAAGACCCTCGTTTATCTGAACTGTTAAGTGTAACGGATGTTGATGTTATGGAGGATTTAAAATATGCAAAAGTTTATATTTCCGTATACGGCGACATTGAACCGACTCTTGAGGCATTGAGAAGTGCTAAGGGATTTATAAGAAGAGAAGTTGGAAAAAGAATAAAAATGCGCTTAACTCCTGAATTGTTGTTTGAAAAGGATGATTCCATAGAAAAGGGAATATATATGTCAAGTTTAATTAACAAGGTAATTGAAGATGAAGAAAGCAGGAAACCGAAAGATGAATCTGATGATGAATGATGTAACGGAAATATTTAATTTAATAAATAATTCTAAAAATATCTGCATCGCAGGACACAAGGCACCTGACGGAGATTGTATAGGGTCTGTAATGGCCCTGTACCATTTTTTAAAACCTCTTGATAAAAAATTGACTGTTTGTATTGATGGAATTATTCCTTATAATTACAAACAATTTATAAACGAAGATGTCCTGTTACAGGAATACAACAATGAAGAATTTGATTTGTTGTTTGTATTGGATTGCAGTGATAAAGAAAGATTGGGAAAGTTTAAAGATGTTTTTCATAAGGCAAAAACTTCTGTCTGTATAGACCATCATAAAACAAATGAAGGATTTGCCGACATAAATATAATTGATACCGAAGTCAGCTCTACAGGGGAGCTTTTATATGATGTACTAAAAACTTCCGGAAGAGGATTAACAAAACAAATAGCAACCAATATATATATAGCAATATTGACGGATACAGGTAAATTCAGCTATTCGAACACCAGCGGAGAAACTCATAAAATAACGGCAGAACTGATAGAGTTTGGGGTTGATATAGCACAAATTGACAATATCATTTATAATTCTAAGCCTTCTAATATAGTAAAAGCATATATAGAATGTATAAGCAGCTTAGAGCTTTATTATAACAATAAATTTGCGATCACATGCATTACAAAGGATATACTTGAAAGAAACAATGCGGAAATGGGTGATATAGACGGCGTTGTTGAATTTTTAAGAGAAATTGGAGAGGTTGAAGTTTCCTGTGTTTTAAAGGAATATGATTCAAACGATACAAAGATCAGCTTAAGGTCGAAAAATAATATTGATGTATCAAATATTTCGGTAAAATACGGCGGAGGCGGCCACGCAAAGGCAGCAGGATTTGAAATAAAGGAAACAATTGAGAACACTAAAAAAATACTTATAGAAACATTTAAGGAATATTTTCAAGAATGATGAATGGTGTATTGAACATATTAAAACCAACCGGAATGACCTCTCATGATGTTGTTAGTTCGGTAAGAAAAATATTGAATACAAAAAAAGTTGGGCATGCCGGTACATTAGATCCCAATGTTTCCGGAGTCATGGTTGTATGTATCGGCAAAGGAACTAAAATCAGTGAATATCTCATGAATCAAGACAAGGAGTATATTTGTGAATTGATTTTAGGACAAAAAACCGATACTCAGGACAGCTATGGAAAAATTATAGAAAAAAAAGAGTTCAATAATATAAATGAACTTACATTATTAAATGTTTTAGAGGATTTTAAGGGCAGACAGCTGCAGATTCCACCGGCGTATTCAGCAGTCAAATTAAACGGTAAAAAGCTGTATGAATATGCGAGACAAAATATATCGGTGGAAAAGGAACCGAAAGAAATCAATATAAAAGATATCAACCTCATAAAATACGAGAATAACAAGGTACTTATGAAGGTCAATTGCTCAAAGGGAACATACATGAGAACCTTGTGTAACGATATAGGCGAAAAATTAGGAACATTAGGATATATGGGCGTTTTAATAAGGACCGAGACAAAAGGTTTACATATTGAAAATTCCGTAACCTTAAGTGAGTTTAAATTCTTATTTGACAACAATAGGTTACAAGAATGCCTGATACCTATTGATAAAGTTTATCCGTTAAAAAAAGTAAATGTTCATATAGATTATTATGACCGGCTTAAAGCAGGCAATGAGGTATATGCGGAAGCTTATACAATAGAAGATGAGGAATTTTATATATATTGCAATGATGAGCTTATCGGAATCGGTAAAAAGATAAACAACAGCTTGGTAAAAGTAGAAAAAATGTTGATATAGAGACATAGGTGGAACTAATGAATAACAGAAGACCCTCTTGTATTGCCATCGGTAATTTTGATGGTATACATATTGGACATGATGCACTGATTAGACGAATGATTGGGCTAAGCAATGAAGAAAATCAAGACAGCATAATTATAACATTCAGATTTGTAAGAAAGGATTTAAGAAAATCTACTTACAATATTAAATATATAAACAGCAGTAACATTAAATTGGAGCTGTTAAAATCATATAATGTTACTGAAGTTGCAGAGATTGAACTTGATGAAGTCATATCAAAATATTCTCCTGAACAGTTTATAAAGGAAATTCTTATAGACAAATACAATGCAAAAAATATTGTTGTTGGCTATAACTTTACTTTCGGGCACAAGGCAAGCGGTAATGTAAACACGTTAAGGGAATTTATGGGCACATATGATTATAAGGTTGAAGAAATATTTCCCGTTAAGTATAATGGCATTGCTGTAAGCTCTACATTGGTAAGAAACTTATTAAATGAAGGAAAAATTTTAGAGGTTAACAAGCTTTTAATAAACAATTATACTATTTATAATAATGAACTAAATATAGATTATAATAAAAAAATTGCTTTTGCAGATAATAATTCAAGTATTATAATTCCTCCTGACGGAAGATATAAGGTTATGACAGGCGGAAAGGAAGCTTTGTTAACCATCAATACTAATAAAGATAACTCAATTTTGATTTTTGATAACTTAGAACAAGATGAAGATATAGTTTTCTTAGACAGAGCCCATTAAAAATATTTTAAATTTATGTTTACAAAAATATAGTATTATGGTAGAATTTATTGTATTTCCATAATCTAAGTTTTACGAATCCTCAACGTATTGCATGGATTATGGTGAAATAATAATTAATATGGAGGAATAATATGACAAAGGAACAAAAAACGCAAATTATCGAACAATACAGAATTAACGAAAAGGACACAGGATCTCCCGAAGTTCAAATAGCTATGTTGACTTTTAGAATCAACAATCTAACTGAACACTTAAAAGACAACAAAAAAGACCATCACTCAAGAAGAGGACTGTTACAAATGGTTGGTCAAAGAAGAGGATTTCTTAACTACTTAAAAAATAACGACATCGAAAGATACAGAAGTATTGTTGCAAGATTAGGATTAAGAAGATAATAATTAAGGAGCGGGGAGTCCCGCTCTATTTTTTCACTTACAGCATAAGCGGCTGACACCAAATCAAAGATTTGGGCCATCTGCTTAAATTAAAAGGAGGTAAAATGGAAGAACGTATTTTTAAATACATGCTTGCCGGCAGAGAACTTACGGTAACAACAGGCAAAATTGCAGAACTTACCAACGGTAACTGTATAGTAAGGTATGGCGATACCGTAATAATGGCAAATGTAACAGCATCTAAAGAGCCGAGGCAAGGAATAGATTTTTTCCCATTGAGTGTAGATTTTGAGGAGAAGCTTTACTCTGTAGGAAAAATACCCGGTGGATTTATAAAAAGAGAAGGAAAACCGGGAGAAAAGGCAATACTTACATCAAGGTTAATCGACAGACCACTTAGACCATTATTCCCGAAAGGATACAGAAATGACGTGTCAGTAACAGTAACGGTATTATCTGTAGATCAGGATTGTTCTCCTGAAATAGCAGGAATGATTGGATCATCTATTGCATTATCCATATCCGATATACCCTTTGAAGGACCTACGGGAGCCGTAAACTTAGGGCTTATAAATAACGAGTTTGTAGTTAATCCAAACAGCAGGGAAAGAGAATTAACAGATTTAAATTTAACAGTATCAGGTACAAAAGATGCAATAATGATGGTTGAAGCAGGGGCAAATGAAATTACCGAAGAAAAAATGCTCGAGGCAATTCTGTTTGCTCATGAAGAAATAAAAAAGATTTGTTATTTTATTGAAGAAATAAGAGCACAAGTCGGTAAAGAAAAATCAGATTATGTTAAATTTGTATGTGATGAAACAATTGAACAGGAAATCAGACAATATGCAACACCTATAATCAATGAAGCAATCATCGAAGAAGATAAGCTTACAAGACAAGAAAAAATTGATAACTTCAAGGCAGCAGCTAAAGAAATATTCTTAGAAAAATACCCTGAGAACGAATCGGATATAGAAGATGCTCTATACTCCATAATAAAAGAAAAGGTAAGAGAAAATATTCTTTTAAGAGGTATCAGACCTGACAACAGAACAATTGACGAAATAAGAAAAATAACATGTGAAGTCGGAATGCTTCCAAGAACTCACGGTTCAGCAATATTCACAAGAGGCCAGACACAGGTGCTTACAGTTGCCACACTTGGTGTATCAAGTGATGAGCAGACCTTAGACGGAATATCCGAAGAAACTTCAAAAAGATATATGCACCACTACAATTTCCCTTCATATTCAGTGGGAGAAACTCGACCTTCAAGAGGTCCGGGAAGAAGAGAAATCGGTCACGGAGCATTGGCTGAAAGAGCATTAGAGCCGGTTATACCATCTGTAGAAGTATTCCCATATACAATAAGATTGGTTTCTGAAGTATTAAGCTCTAACGGTTCAACATCCCAGGCATCAGTATGCGGAAGCACCTTGTCATTGATGGATGCAGGAGTTCCTATTAAAGCGCCGGTTGCAGGAGTTGCAATGGGCTTAATGAAGGAAGGCGACAACGTAGTTGTTTTAACCGATATACAAGGTATGGAAGACTTCCTTGGTGACATGGACTTTAAGGTTGCAGGAACTAAAGAAGGTATAACGGCTATTCAAATGGACATTAAGGTTCATGGAATAGACAAGAATATTTTAACAAACGCTTTAGAAAAAGCACATGTTGGTAGATTGTTCATACTTGACAAGATGCTTCAATGCATAGATAAACCGAGAGAAGAAGTAAGCAAGTATGCACCTAAAATTATTTCAATGACTATTAAACCTGATAAAATCAGAGACGTAATCGGTGCCGGCGGAAAAGTTATCAACAAAATCATTGAAGAAACAGGAGTTAAAATTGATATTGATGATAACGGATCAGTATTAATTGCTGCTGAAAATGTTGAAAATGCATACAAAGCTAAGAAAATAATTGAAAATATTGTTAAAGAAATAGAAGTTGGTGAAATATTACTTGGAAAAGTTGTAAGAATAGCTGCATTCGGAGCTTTCGTAGAACTTACAGACAACAAGGACGGACTTCTTCACATTTCTCAGATTTCTGACAAGAGAGTTGCAAAAGTAGAAGATGTATTAAATGTTGGAGACGAAATCCTTGTAAAAGTAATTGAAATTGACCAACAAGGCAAAATCAAGCTTTCAAGAAAAGAAGCATTAAAAGAAACAGAAAATCAATAAAATTACAGCATGAAAGATAGCAAATAAAATTGCTATTTTTTTATGCCCTAACCCCATTTGTACAAGCGACAGCGCAGTTCAAATGGTGGTAGGTCAAATGCACAGAATGTCAAATTTATGCGAGCAAAAGCGAGCAAATAAATTTGATGCATTCCCCTGCTTATTGTTGACAAAGGCTGTATAATGTGTATAATGGATATATACAATAATAATGGAGTTAGCTTATGAATATTATAATAAGTAATTCAAGCGGTCAACCAATTTATGAACAAATAGTTTCTCAGCTAAAATCACTTATCATATCAGGCGAATTGAATGAGGGTGATGCTTTGCCATCCATGAGAATATTGGCGAAGGAACTCAGAATCAGTGTAATCACAACAAAACGTGCATATGAAGAACTTGAAAGAGAGGGCTTTATAGTATCTTTTACAGGAAAGGGAAGTTTTGTTGCGAGTAAAAATATTGATTTAATCAGAGAACAGCAGCTTAAAGAAATAGAAAATTATATGCAGGAAATTATTAGCTTGGCAAATAATTGCGGTCTAAGGCTGGATGAATTGATTGAAATGATGACTTTGATTTATGAAGGAGAATGATTATGGAATATGCACTGCAGTTAATTAATGTAACAAAAGAATATAAAGATTTCAAGTTAGACAATATTAATATTAAACTGCCGCAGGGCTGTATAATGGGTTTTGTAGGAGAAAACGGAGCCGGAAAAAGTACAACTATTAAGCTTATAATGGATTTAATAAACCGTGATAGAGGTCAAATAACTGTGTTAGGGCAGGACAATAAAATTGACTTTAATTCAATTAAAGAAAATATTGGTGTCGTAATGGATGAATCAAGCTTTCCTGATAATTTAAATGCAAAAGAAATTAATAAATTCATGAAAAGAATTTATAAAACATGGGATGAAGATAAATTTTTTAAATTACTTAAGCAATTTTCAATTGCCGAAGATAAAAGCATAAAGGATTATTCAAGAGGAATGAAAATGAAGTTTTCTATAGCTGTTTCATTGTCTCATGATTCTAAAATATTGATAATGGATGAAGCTACAAGTGGATTAGATCCAATAGTAAGAGAAGAAATCTTAGATATTTTTTTAGAATTTATACAGGATGAATCAAATTCTATATTTATTTCATCTCATATTATCAGTGATTTAGAAAAAATCTGTGATTATATAACATTTATTCATAAGGGTAAAATCGTATTTTCAGAGCCTAAAGATGAATTATTAGAGAAATACGGCATATTAAAATGTTCAGAAGAGGAATTAGAAAAAATAGATACCTCTGCGGTCAAAGGGGTAAGAAAAAACAAATTCGGTGTTGAGACATTAGTATTTAAGAACAAAGTTAAGGGAAATTATGTTATAGATAAAGCTAATATTGAAGATATAATGTTATTTCATGTAAAGGAGCAGGTTTTATGATAGGTCTTATTATTAAAGATTTAATAAATTTAAAGAAGCTTTCGAAGGTTTATTTATTAATATTGTTATTTTACTTTATAGTAGGTATGGCAGGCGGAAATCAGGATATGTTTGGTGGAATGATAGTTATGCTTGCTGTTATGATTCCTATAACTGCATTGTCATACGACGAAAAAAATAAATGGGATAGATATGCTTTGACGATGCCCCTGATGAGAGGCACAATAGTTCTGAGTAAATACGTTTTAGGATTGATATTTCTAATTGCAGCTTTTACTTTAGCATTGATAACTAACATTATATTTACCGAAATTATTTTATATGAAAATCTTATGATTAATTTAACAACTTTCTCGGTTGGTATCATAATGATATCTTTTGTCCTGCCGATAATTTTAAAATTCGGTGTTGAAAAAGGACGTATACTCATGATGATAGTATTTTTTACACCGGTAGCCATTATAGTAATGCTGCCTAAATTAGGAATTCCGGCACCTGAGCAAGAAACAATAGAAATGTTTTTAAGATATCTGCCTATAGCAGCTATAATAACATATGTATTATCAATTTTAGTATCAATGTCAATCTATAAGAAAAAAGAGTTTTAGTAAAAGTTATAGAGGTTTAAAATAGCTATGAGAGTATAAAATTACATTTTGTACTCTCGTTTTATTGATGAGCATAAAGAAAAAATTATATCATAAACAAAATATCCTTATTGCATATAATACTACTGTAACACCTTTTTAATTTAAAAAATCAAAGAAAGGATATATTGAAAGATATGTATCAACAAAAATTGTTAGATTATTATATGAAGCAATGTAATAACTTATATTCTCCATACAACATACTTCCAAAACAATATGTATGTATATTGGAAAATTCCAAGGAATATGCGTTTTTGAGATTAAATATTTTTACTCAAAATGGTGAAACTGAAATATCTAATTTCGGTGTAACAATATATGTAACTGATGGTATGCAGAGAGATATTCCGATTATGTATTTAATATCCACATTAAATCCGTTAAGAATAGAATTACCTGTTTTATATGAATTAGGAACTCAAATTCAAGGACCTGAATATAACTTTTCTACTTACAATATACGAGTAGAGGCCTTTGGGTATTTTGCTAATATTATATATAACATACGTTTATTTTCTAACACAACGACCGATTTTTATATAGAAATGATTCCAATTTCAGAAATAAGGAGGGAACCTATTATTGAGGAAAGAATAGATATTCCTCCTCATCCAAGAGATATAACTATAAATTAATATTAGTCTCTGTTATTTATTTCTTCAGTTATTAATGATTTTGAGATAAACATTGCATTTATTATGCTTGTAAGGCGTTTATAATGAGAGGTGTCTCCAGCTAATTTTAATTTTGCCTTTTCACATTTATTTATAACAGAAGATACTGGTTTAAGTGATTCTATTAATTCATCTTTTGTATAAGTATCCGTAACATTTTCATCTGTCAGCAATGATTTTGAAATATACATTGCTTTGATTCTGTTCTTAAGGAGTGTGTGTTGAGAGGTACCCTCCTCAAATTTTAGCTGCATTTTTTCACATTTACTGATAGTAGATGATACGATTTGCAGCGCATCAGTTAATTCTTCTTTTTTGAATTTATCCATATCATTCACCTCGAATTTTTATTTTCACAATTTGAATTTCTATATGATTGTATCTTATAGACAGCACAAAAGCAATAATAGTGAACATTTTTTAATCGTTAAATTCATTTTAATGAAAAATTTCTATCAATCCAACTTCTTCCATAGTATAATAGTAATAATAATACTTGTGAAGTTGTTAAACTGATTTTTGATACTCCTTATGGAATGAGAAAATTTAATATTATAGTCGGTTTTTATGAGATAAACAGGAAATTTGAGAGGTACTTAAAAATGAAAGATTTTAACAGAACAAACTTGTCTTTTTCTCTTTGCGGTCTTAACTGCGGGTTATGTTCTATGTACTTAGATGGATATTGCCCTGGCTGTGGCGGTGGTGTCGGCAACCAATCTTGTGCAATAGCAAAATGCAGCTTGCAACATGGTAAAGTTGAATTCTGCTTTCTTTGTCCTGAATATCCCTGCTGGAGATATAAAGATATAGAGGAATATGATTCGTTTATTACACATCAACGACAGCTAAAAGATACTATAAAGGCACAGGAAATGGGAATAGAATCCTACTGTGAGGAACAACGCAAAAAGGTCAAAATTCTGAAAATGTTGCTGTCAGATTATAATGATGGGCGCAGAAAAACATTCTATTGTGTTGCTATAAATCTTTTACCATTGAAGGATATAGAAAATGTGATGAAACATGTTGCTGAAAATACTTTATTCAATAACCTTACAACAAAAAAGAAGGCAGAAAAAATAGTTTCACTTTTTCAAGATATTGCGGTTCAGCAGGGTCTTATACTTAAACTCCGCAAAAAATCAGTTAAAAAGTAAACTCCAATTTGATATTATAGTTAAAACTAAAGGGCAGATTCAAATAATCTGAGGAGAGATAATAGATGAAAGATATTTTTTTGGTATACGATACAAGTTGTTTTTATGAAATTGTTATTCTGAATTATTTTATGAGTTTTACAAAATGTGAAGTTATATTATGCTCATTGGATGGAAAAGCAATACGTACTACAGAAGGATATTCTGTTAATGTTGATACATCATTAAATAAAGTAAACTTAAGTGAAGTGAGAAGTTTTATCATACCTGGCGGAGATGTATCAATTATCAACAACAAAGAAGTTAAAAGCGTATTACAAGAACTGAAAAAGAAGAATGTTCTAATTGCCGGGATATGCGCAGGGGTTGATTTGTTGGATGAAGCCGGGATATTGCAAGATATAAAATCTACGCATTCTACAGATGAGGATGTAATAAATGATAGCAAAGTTATTACTTCAAGAGCCAATGGTTATGTTGATTTTGCAATTGAAGTTGCAAAAGAATTAGAATTATTTGAGGATGACACAGATTTAGAAGAAACTATTGATTTTTGGAAACATTATAAAAGGGTTCAATAAATATTTACGGAGATATAAAATGAGAACAGAAAGAGAAATGTTTGATTTAATCATTAGTGTTGCAAATTCTGATGAGCGTATAAAAGCTGTAGTTTTGGTTGGCTCCCGCGCAAATCCTGATTGTCATACGGATATATATCAGGATTACGATATTACATATTATGTGGATAGTGTTGAGCCGTTTTTCAATAATTTAGAGTGGATAGAAGAAAACTTTGGCAAACCATCTGTAATGCAATTACCTGAGCTTAGTACACACCCGCTTTTACCACCGGCAAATGACGGACATTTTACTTATCTTATGCTATTTCACGACGGAAACCGAATTGATTTAACAATCGAAAAATACCCATACATTTACAGTGGCGAACCTGCTATAATTCTACTTGATAAAAAAGGTTTTTTACCTGATATTGAAGCAAATCCATCATTTTTCTTTATAAAAAGACCGACTCCTGAAATATATCATAATACTTGCAATGAATTTTGGTGGTGTCTTAACAATGTTGCCAAAGGAACTGCACGTGACGAACTGCCATATGTCATGGACATGTTTTCCCGTTATGTGCGTGATATGTTAAATCAAATGGTAGAGTGGTATATCGGAATAAAAAACGATTTTAACGTTTCAGCAGGCAAAATGGGTAAGTATTATAAAAGATATTTACCTATAAACCTCTATGAAATGTATACATTAACTTATTCTAACAGTGATTACCACAATATATGGGAATCTGTTCTTACCGCTTGTGAGCTTTTTAGATTATTAGCATTAGAAGTGTCAAGCTTTTTTAATTACACCTACAATAAACAAGAAGATGAAAATATGATGAAATATATTTATTTTATTAAAAATAAATTTGATTATAAAGAATAACATTAGCTATAAATTCCCAATTTTAAGTGATAATTATTTTACAAATGTTCCACTGGATACTGCTGACAATAGCGTCCAACTGTATATAGAAGTTGGCGCTATGTGTGAAGCGCATTTGAAGTTTGTAACATTCTTCCGAATAATGTTATGAGCATTCTACGAAATTGATAAATTAGAATTTAACTTAGGGGGATGAAAATATGAAAAGGTATTCTGTTGACGAGAGCTTAGAAGCATGGGAAGCCAATGCCGAATTTTGGGACGACTGTATGGGAGAACAGTCGAATCAATTCCATAGGGAGGTTGTCAGACCCAAGGTAAGTGAGCTTTTGAATATAAAAGAAGACGATTTTATATTGGATGTTGCTTGTGGAAATGGAAATTACTCTGCCTATATTGCGGAACAAGGGGCAGACATAGTTGCCTTTGATTACAGCGAAAAGATGATTGCTCTTGCTCAAAAAAGGCAGTCAAAATACAGTAAGAAAATAGAGTTTTGCGTTATTGACGCAACAGATGAGCAGGCATTATTATCGCTGAGAAGAACCAGACCATATACGAAAGCAGTTTCTAATATGGCAATTATGGATATTGCCGATATCACAAAATTATTTCGATGTGTTAATGAGCTGCTTTCTGAGGACGGCATCTTTGTATTTGCAACACAACACCCTTGCTTTATGACATTAACAGAGAAATATTCAACTGCACATAGTTATTACGGCATAGCAATTAATGGTCAACCCAAAGAGCAGTGCTATTATCACCGCTCGTTACAAGAAATATTTGATCTTTGCTTTCAAAGTGGCTTTGTGATAGACGGATTTTATGAGGAAAGCTATGGGATAAAAGAAAAACCGGATGTGATTATTGTCCGGGTAAGAAAAATATAAGATAAATTCCATTTTAACATACGGATATGTTAAGGAGAATTTGCAAATTTTTTGTTCGATTTGAGGAAAAGTATATGAAAAAAGTGAGAATTACTGTGCTATGCAAGAAATTCTATCCGGATCTTGCGGATGAGTACTTGACAGATGGAAAAGAAGTGGGACCATGTCCATTACTGGATGTAGGAAATGAATTTATCTTTGAAGGCAGTGCGAAAATGCCGGAAGGGTTTTGCCCTTGGGCATGGATTGACATATATGGCAGTATTAGTGCAATGTCCTCCGGTTCTACTTTTAAGCCATGGAACAACAAGGATGGACAAACTATAGTGTGCTGTACAGATGGTATACGACCTGTTGTGTTCAATGTTGAGGCTATTGGTGATAATGTTAATTCAATTGAATAGCTTACGAAACAAAAGGAACTTTTACGTGTAAAAATACTGCCTATGAGAGATGTGGGATGATGAAAATCCTTGCCTTATTATGCTCAAATCTCTTGCTTAATGAAAAACAGTATAATTGTGAATTAATGAGGTGAAATAGTGATTAGAAAAGCATTTGAAAAGGACATTACAAGGATTGCAGAAATACTGGTTTTCACGAAACGATGTCATTACCGTCAAATATTTCAGGATGATTTATTTTCGTTTAATCGGCTGAATGTTATTGATACAGCAAAGGAATTTTTAAATAATTTAACTTTATTAGAAAACATTTTAGTATTTGATGATGATGGAATAGTAAAAGGAATTTTGAATTCAAGTACTGATAGAACACATAAAATAACAGAACTAAAAGAGTTATATGTTGAGCTCTTTTTTCAAAATCAAGGAATTGGACAAAAACTGATAGATTTTTTTCATGACCAAGAGCTAAAAAAAGGAATTAATATAATATATCTATGGGTTGTTGAAGAAAACAGAAATGCTATTTTATTCTACGAAAAGCATGGATATAAGTATTCCGGAGAAAAAAGATTTGTTGAGAGTACTAATATTGTTGAGATAAAGTATTATAGGTATTTTTAATAGTAAATTCTAATTTCGTAATGTTTGTGGACTAACTGAATACTTTTATGCAACTTCAAAAACTTGACTAATTATAAAACATAACATACAATATAAAAGAACAAATGTTCTTGATGGTGGATTTTCCGGGAGTGATGTTGTAATGAAGAGGAAAAAAGAAAACGAAATTACTATCTACAGCTCAACGGCAGAATATTTGAAGAATATTTACTGACAATGAGTTTTAAGAAAACGCAGTTATTAAGTAATACTTAATAACTGCCGCAGACAGAAAAAAAATAGTTAGATACAAAGATGTTGAGAGAATAGATAAATTGGAATTTAGCGAGGTGATTTTATGAATGAAATAGGAATTGAGATAAGAGATAGTTTAAATATTGATGAATATAATAATTTAAGAAAACAAGTTGGATGGGAACCTAAAAATCCAATCGTTGTAGAAAAAGCTATAAAAAATAGCACTATTGTGAAAAAAGCTATATATGATAATTTTGCAGTTGGAATGGCTAGAGCAATTGGAGATGGCATGTCATATCTTTTAGTTGATGTAGTGGTAAATTCAAAATATCAGAAAAAAGGAATAGGAAAAAAGCTTGTAAATTCTATAATAGATGAGATAAAAGAAAATACAATTGCTGGAGAGTATAGTACTATTAACTTGATATCGATAAAAGGTATGGAAAAATTTTATGAAAGTTGCGGATTTGAAGCCGTACCCTTCGGTTATAATGGGAACGGTATGAGAATAAAAATTGAAAAATAATTATTCAAATTCCAATTTGGCAGATTGACAGACTTAAGTTGGTATTGAAAAATTTGAACTAAGAGTTATTTATATTAGACAAAGAGGGAGAAGTAAGAATGAAGAGGAAACTTAGAATTATTAAACAAAATCCAAATGGAAATACAAGGAATATTTGTGTTTATTATCAATGGTTTTCATTTGACGTGTATTTTGATTCAAAATTCCCTGTACTATGAAGCATAGATGTAGTTAATAGACAGTGGTGAGAATTATATAATATTTATAGGAACTTATCGAGGTGAAATATGAGCAATCCATGGAAAGAAATCAAGCTATCAGATTATGAAAACCATATGAAATTAGATTCAATCTTACAGTTGCAGGCACTGAATCAAATTATGAAAAAACAATTCCTTCAATTTCCTGTCAAAACCATTATGGTTTTAGGCGTAGCAGGCGGAAATGGACTGGAACACATTAAACCGCAAAGCGTAGATAAACTGTTTGCGGTGGACATCAATTCAGAATATTTAAAAGCGTGTAAAGAACGTTATCCATATCTAAAAAAAATAATGCAACCTATATGTATTGATTTGCTAAGTGAGAACTGTTATCTGCCACATGCCCAGCTAATCATAGCAAACCTATTAATTGAGTATATCGGTTATGAGTGCTTCCAGAGAGTGATTGTAGGGGTTGCACCCGAACACGTTTCCTGCGTTATTCAAATCAATATTGATGCAGGGTTTGTATCAGATTCACCGTATATTCATGTGTTTGACAACTTGGAATGTGTACATCATCAAATAGATGAACAAGCTACGATAAAAGCTATGAATGATATTGGTTATAATATGGTTTGCAATGAAGAGACGGTATTGCCTAACAAAAAAAAATTAGTTCGATTTGACTTTCGCAGATGCTGAAAGATGCAAAAGATATTATTGCAGCAATAGATTTAATTGATGAAGCAATTATCGGCAAGGAAATTATATGCACGAACTCCTTACTACAAATTTCAATTTGCATATAAATAGGATGATAAGCAGAAATTCGCCTGGCAGTTTCAACTGCAGATTGTTTATATTAGGAGCATGTAAAGTTGGAAATTATGATTACTGTGTATCAGTGACACAGGTAATTGGATATTGGAGATCACTGACTGGGTCTAATCCTCATGATGGTCCATTAGAACCAATATTAATATATGTAGAACAAAACTCTATCAGGGAATCTTTTATGAAAGCTGTATCTGAAAGGGCAAAAGTTCTTAAAGCAAGAGATATTTTGGAGAAAGAGATTTATGATTCGCTTAATTTAACCAAATATAAATTTAATAATTCTAAATTTGATCTTGAGTTGCTTAATGGAAGAATAAACTCAATTATAGAGAGAAGCTTTTAACTCATAGACGTAAAAAAAAAGGAGATAATGAAGTATATGATAAGAGAAATATTGAGACTTGGCAATCCACAGCTATATGAAATAAGTGAAGAAATTACGGAGGCGGAGCTTGCTTTTTTGCCGGAGTGGGTAAAAGATTTACATGATACTCTTATGAATTATCGTAAAAAATATGGGGCAGGACGTGCAGTTGCGGCACCGCAGATAGGAATTAAGAAAAGGCTGCTATATATGTTTACAGATAAACCCTATATTTTCGTAAACCCGGTGATTAGTTTTCCGGATAATGAAAAATATATATTGAAAGATGATTGTATGTCTTTTCCCGGGCTGATAGTTAAGGTAGAGCGGTATAAACATGCGGATATTTTTTATTTGGATGAGAATTTTAATCCTCAAAAAATGCACCTGGAGGGCGATCTCTCAGAGCTATTACAGCATGAGTACGATCACTTAGATGGAATCTTAGCTACTATGCGTGCAGTTAACAATAAGTCGTTTTATCTGGAACAAATGAAGAGGGACTTATGATGCCCTTTTGAATAAAAGTAAAATCTATTACAGATTATTTGTATATGCAATGAAATACATAAAGAAAACAGTAATTAATTAAGAAGAATGAGAGGAGAACAAAATGGTACATTTAGTGTATTGTGATAATACAGGGAAAAAAGGTGAACGTGTTTTAGATAAAATTTTATCCGGAAGCAAGACAATGGTAGTAAGAGGAGCGGCCGGCCGCAAGATACCTCACAGCAGGGTGTTTGAAGGTGAGCCGGTCTACTTTATGGAAAAAGGAACATCGAATATTTCTTCATTTGCCATGGTAAGAAATGTTCAAAATTATGTGAAACTGACTGAGGATGAGATTATAAAGACACTGAATGACAATCAGGACAAGTTAAACCTGACTGAAAAACAAAAAGAGCGCTGGCACAAGAAATGCTTATGTCTGGTTGAATTCGGAGATGTTCAGCAAATCGAGCCGCCGCTTGCATTTGATCATCAGGATAATATGGACGATTGGCTGATTATTGATAAGATTGAAGATGTAGTAGTAGGAACGAGCGTACCTTACAACTATGAAAAATCTAAGTTTTAGAGGAGTAAAATAATCTTATGAATATTAATTCATATTCAATAAAAGCACATGACAATGGTGAGCCTGCTATTTATAGGCAGAAATTTAAATTACTGATTATTTATATTTTGAGAGGAAAAGTGTGAAGATAATAAAGTTAAAAGCAGAAATGATAAATTGTGAGTTGTTTTCTCATTTCCAACGACATCAAGCAGTATCAAAGTGCTGGCGTAAAGTTGATGGAAAGTGGTGTATTAAAGACGTTGTATTTACAGATGACTGGAATGAAGACGAATATAGTGAATTAATTGATTGCTTAATAAATACGATAATAAAAGGCGGTGTTGTATTTGGAGCATTCATAAACGGTGCATTGAAGGGATTTTCGTCTGTAGAGCCTGTTTTGTTTGGGAAAAATAAAGAATACCTTGATTTATCAAGCATACATGTCTCGGAGGATATGCGGGGCAAGGGTATTGGAAATAAACTATTTAGGCTATCAAAGGAATGGGCGCAAAAATATGGCGCAAAAAAGCTGTATATTTCAGCTCATTCTTCGGTTGAAAGCCAGTTGTTTTATCGGGCAATGGGCTGTGTCGAAGCACTTGAATATAATCAATCTCATGTAGAAAAGGAGCCGTATGACTGTCAATTGGAATGCCTATTATGAGTATAACACGAAGTAAACAAATTACAATTTGATATTATAGTTAAGAATAAGTATGAAAATATAAGGAGCAAATAGGATTATTTATACTTTTTAAGGAGTGTGATACAATGATACGACAAGCCACCGAACAAGATTGTAATGCATTGGGTATAATATATTGTCTTTCGTGGAAAGAAGCATATAAAAATATAATATCGGATGAATATCTGAATTCATTGACTATAGAGAACTGTACTCCAAATAAAATAAAGGCAAAAGATATTCTTGTTATTGAGGATAATGGAACTATAGTTGGGTTAGTAAACTTTGGGAAAGCCAGAGATGAGGGCTGTGAAAATGTAGGAGAGTTGCGAGCTATTTATGTTTTGCCGGATTTTTGGATGAAAGGGTTTGGTCAAATTTTATTTTCTTCTGCTGCAAAAAAACTTGAGGAATTAGGATATGCCAAATTCTATCTCTGGGTGCTAAAAGATAATTTTAGAGCAAGAAAATTCTATGAAAAAATGGGTATGCGAAATACCAATATTGAACAAATAATAAATATTGGCGGAAAAGATTTATATGAAATTAAATACGAATTTTCTTTTATTTATAATTACCGGGGGTGAAATCTATTAAAAACGTTCCTAACTGCATTACAATTATTAGAATATTCGCATCTGTCAGTTTGTTGCTTGTAAAACCATTTTCAGCATTTTTCTTTTTCTTTTATTTTATGTGTGGAGTTAGTGACGTTTTAGATGGATATATTGCAAGAAAAATGGATGTTTCCAGCAAATTCGGGCAGGTATTAGATAGTATTGCTGATTTGATATTTATTAGTATTGTGTTGTTAATTTTTATACCAATTATAAACTTTCCATTGTGGATTATCTGCTGGATAGTTGTTATTGCTGTAGTACGCTTGCTTTCAATAATTTTTGGTTTTGCAAGGTATCATCAGCTTGCTTTTTTACATACTTATGCCAATAAAGTCACAGGTATAGTATTATTTTTCTTTCCTTTTCTATTTTCTGTTTTCGGAAAAGAAATAACAGCAATTATTATTTGTTGTATAGCGAGCATTTCGGCAGCTGAGGAATTGTTAATTAACCTGACTTCAAAAACGCTATATAGAGATAGAGGTTCAATCTTCAGCAAATAAGTACATTCTTTACGGAAATTACAATTTGTCCGGTTGATTATATAACAGACAGAATACTAATCAACCAAATTTTAATCTATCATGAACATGATATTTAAACATTTTGATGTAATCTATAATATTCCTGTCAGCTTTTATGATATAAATTGGAATATGAACACAAGTTATTCATATTCGCGAATATCAAAGGAGGTTCAAATGATTATAAAAAGATATTCTACAGCAGATGAAATGCCCTTATTTGACATGTTAAAGGAAGAGGGAGATGAATGGAGCGATTATCACGGTGCAAAGGGACATGCCAAATATTTAAGGGCATTGGAATCAAGTGTTACTTATTTAGCTTATGATCGCAGTATACTATGCGGATATGCCCGCTGTCGTGAAGATGACGGTTTTGGTATTTATGTGTACGATTTGCTTGTAAGAAAAACTTATCGAGGAAAGCAAATTGGAAAAATGCTTATGGAACAGGCGTGCAAGGATTTTTCAGATCAATCTGTATATGTGATGAGTGATGTAGACATATATTATGAAAAGCTTGGCTATCGAAGAGAAGGGTCAATATTTGAGGTTAAATATAAAGGAGACCAACTATGAGTATAAGAACTATTATGATTTTTCCTGAATTTGAAAATATTGATGTTATTAATGATATTCGTAAAAAATATGATCCATTGGCAGATTTGGTATTGCCGCATATTACTTTGGTTTTTCCTTTCGATAGCGAGTTGAAAAATATCAAATTATTACGAGAAAAATGGGTTTAAGATTAATAATGATGTGTTTTTAACCATTCCATGTAAATTATTTTCACAGAACTAATAAGAATAACATGAAGATAAATTTCAAATTTGGCACACTGACATATAAAACGGAATTTATAGGAGAAAGCAATGATATTTGAATCAGAAAGATTAAGCTTTAGGTTAATTGAGCAAGGGGATTTGGACGAGCTTTTCAACAACGTTTGGGGCAACAGTGAGACAATGCACTTCTGTGGAGGCGTGATTACAAAAGAGAAAATTCCTCAAATTATAGAATACGGTCGCAGTCAGTATAACACGTACGGCAACACAATTTTTGCGGTAATAAAAGACGATAAGCTATTGGGCATTTGTGGAGGAAAGCTTGACGAGGATGACCCATTTCATGTTGAGCTGATTATTCACCTTGCAAAAGAATACCAGCATCAGGGATATGGTACAGAAGCTCTGAAGGCATACGTTGAATGGCTCAAGGACGGCAAAAGGGCTACATGTATATACGCTTCAGTACACCCTGACAATCAGGCTTCATTAAATATGACAAAAAAATGTGGTCTTGTTCAATGTGGTTTCAGGCAGTATGAAGATACAGGCTTTGTAGATGAACCATATTTCGAGCTTAATCTTGATTAGAACAATTAGAGATATAAATGTTACGAAACTAACCGAGTATGTGTATCAAGTTGGAAGTGAATCATACTCAGAGGAGGGGAAGTAAATTTTCCTATTGGAAACATTATGGAGAACAATATACTTGATATTATAAAAGAATATAATCCGTATAATAATCCATATACAAAAGCATTGTTGGAAAATGGTATAAGGGGACTGTTAAAGGAAGCAGAAAACAACGGTATTATTATTGATGCTTCTGATTATTATTCTCCTTGTGGAGTTTGCAGAGCGATAATAGAAGCAGTAATAAAATAACAGATGTTAAAGTTGATAGACAAATAAGAATTTAAAAGGTTAATAAATGGTGCAAAAAATGAATGATAAAAGTGAACTGATTTTAAACATGGATAAGTTGCATACAACTGATTTAGGAATAGAACGAATTAAAAGAAATCTTTGTTTAGGTGTAGACGATGTTGTCAGTTGGTGCAAGAATAAAATTGAAGAGCCTGATAGCAGTATGATCAGGAAAGGCAAGAATTGGTACATAGACGCAGGTGATTGTAAAATAACAGTAAATTCTTATAGTTATACAATAATTACGGCTCATAAGCAAAAAAACAGGTTGAAATGAGGGGAGGGGTGAATATGTTAGATAATATACCAAATGATAAAGAAATGATAGCCTTAATAGGTCAGCCTTTATTTAATGTGTGGACAAGATTATGTAATTTCATTGATGTAAAATATGATATGGAGCATCTTTGGAATAAGGGGTACAGAGATTGGGTATATGAATACAAATATCGCAGAGGCGGGAAGACGCTCTGTACTTTCTATGCAATGGAAAATCGCTTCAGTTTGTTAGTTATATTGGGTCGGGAAGAACGGGTTAGATTTGAAGCCCATAGAAATGAGTATTCTAAAGCAGTTCAGAAACTATACGATGAAACGAAAACTTATCATGATGGGAAATGGTTATTGCTTGATTTAACCGATGATTCATTTTTTCCGGACATAGAAAAACTGCTGTTGCTGAAACGCAAACCCAATAAAAAGTAAATGAACAACCTAATTAATTTTAAAAGAAATTAGTTGCAACATATCGGTAAATAGGGTAGATGAATATAAATATTAGTATTCAATTTCAAATCATTAATGCTAACTACAAAAGGCTGGTCTGATGATAAGAAATATTGTGTTATAATAGGAGACGGAAAATTTAAATTTATCAGCTTGACAGATTTAAGATATTGAAAATTTGAATTAAGAATTATTTATATTAAGATAAGGAGAAATAAGTATGAAGAAAACCGAACTTACCAAATCACTTGAAATTATGGATGAACGATTCGGGCATGATACACTCATTTCACTCGCTACTATTGACGGTAATATTCCTGCTGTACGCATTGTAAACAGTTACTATGAAAATGGAGCATTTTACACAATCACATATGCACTCTCCAATAAGATTAAGCAGATAGAAGCAAATTCTACGGTTGCAATATGCGGTGAATGGTTTACGGCTCATGGTGTTGGTGAAAACATGGGATATATTTGTGATGAACTAAACATAGAAATTGCCACAAAGCTGAGAAAAGTATTTTCAGCATGGTATTCCAATGGACATACAGATGAAAATAATCCTAATACGATTATTCTACGTATCAGATTGACAGACGCAGTTCTTTTTAGTCACGGCACAAGGTATGATATTGATTTCAAAGATATTTGATCAAGATAGCTAATTATACAGGTGAAAATATGGAAATAAGGAAACTAACTATTAATGATTATGAAGAAATATATGAACTATGGATGTCAACGCCCGGAATGGGTCTGAACGACATAGATGATTCAAAATCAGGTATTGATAAATACCTGAAGCGAAATCCAAATACTTGTTTTGTTGCGCTTGTATCCGGCAAAATCGTAGGAGTAATATTATCCGGTAACGATGGTCGGCGTGGTTATATTCACCATACAGCGGTTTCAATTGCAGATAGAAACAAAGGTATTGGCTCCGCCTTGATTGACACTGCATTAAAAGCCTTGAAAGGCGAAGGTATTCACAAGGTTGCACTTGTAGTTTTTAAAAATAATGATATAGGGAACACATTTTGGGAGCACAAAGGGTTTAGTACAAGAGAGGATTTGAATTACAGAAATAAGGCACTGACAGATTTAAAAAGAATAGATACTTAAAATCAAGTATTTATCTTAGTTTAGAATTAAAAAAACTTTTTATCGAAACTAAATTCATCAAATTAGCATATATACTTATTATTTATTGGAAAGATATTTGTTGGAGATTTGCGGAGGATGTTTAGTAATGGAAAATTATGATATAGTCAAAAAGGATTTCAATGAAATTGCCGGTCTGGATAATGAACCGAAATGGAATCATAATAATTGCTATTTTCCTTACCTACTGAGGTATGTACCTACGGGGACAGAGACATGTCTTGATATCGGATGTGGTAAAGGAGAGTTGTCTGTTTTATTATCTAAAACAGCAAAAAAGGTGGTAGCAGTGGATATCGCTGATAAAATGATTGAATATGCCCGTGCAAATAATGCTGCCGAAAATATTGAGTATATTTGCGGCAATATTCTGGATATGGATTATGCTTCATCATCGCTCGATATTATAATCTCAACAGCTACAGCACATCATTTGCCATATGATTGGCTGCTTAAGTTTGCGAAGGATAAGCTGCGTTTCGGCGGTAAGCTGCTTTTGCTTGATTTAGCAAAAGCAGACTCACTTGCTGACTATTTGATTTGGGGATTTGCGGCTCTGCCTAATGTAATTATGAATGTGTTTAAAAACGGAAAACTGCACAAGGATGACCTTCATGCCACGGAGGTATGGAGAAGGCATGAAGAACATGACAGCTATATGACACTCAAGGAGATACGCTCACTCGCTGCACAGTATATTCCGGATGCAGAAGTGAAACGTAAACTATTTTGGCGCTATTCACTTATTTGGGAAAAGAAATAGGCAGATAACAAATACTTTGAGAGAACAGAATAGTATACAGGTTAGGAGGGAATCGTATGAGGGAAATACCCCTATACAATACTTTTAAAAAGGTTGAGTCAATAAATAAAGGGATGGATTCGTTATTGATTGGCATACTGTTGATTTTAATAATTATGGAGGTTCCAATATGGTATCGTTCCGTTCCGAATATAAAATGTAAGTGAGGAATGCTTATGAAAATAATTGATTGGTTATTAGAGGGAGATATAGTTATTCAGTATTTGACGAATAACTATTTGCTGGATTGTTCTTTTGATCATAACAACGGGGGATATATCGCCAGATATCTGGATTTATATGATACTTTAGAACAAGAGTGGGGAGGAGGTATTTATTCCCCTAAATGGATATCAAGTACTTACACATTGCTGGAGTTAAAGTATATGAAGATTTATTATGATAACCCGTGTTATCAGGATGCCACGAAAAAAGTGCTGAACGGTCTCTGGTATAACCATGGCAAAATTTCTAAAACAAGGTATCAGGATATGTGTATGTCAGCCATGTTGTTAAGCCTTGTTTGCTATGGAAAAATAAATGATTTCAGGGTAAATGAAATTGTTGATTACATTCTTGAGCATCAAATGAACGATGGCGGGTGGAATTGCGCATGGGATTCTGTTCATAATCGTTCTGTCGTGGGTTCTGTGCATACAACTATTTCTGTGTTGGAAGCTTTTGCTGATTATGAAAGATATGGATATACTTATCGCTTGGATGAAATCAAGCGACAGGCAGCTTTGGGTCAGGAATATCTGTTGAATCGTCAACTGTTCAAATCGTTTAAGACCGGGAAAAGCATCCATTCTGATACGATCAGCTTTCACTATCCGTGCCGTTGGAAATATGACTGTTTTCGCGCCTTAGAGTATTTTGTACAAATTGGACATCCATATGACAACGGAATGCAGGAAGCACTGAATATGGTTAAAGACGCTTTAAAAAAAGGTTATATTAACAGAGGAAAGGCCTATCCGGGAAAAATTCATTTTCCGCTTGAATCCGGCACAAAAGGAAGATTTAATACATACAGAGGATTGTTTATACTAAAGCATTATGATAATAAGGCTTATCAAGAGGTTATTAAAACGGATTTTGCTATGAGATGACAATGAAAACAAAAGATTTGTAACAGCAGAAGAATTAGATGATATCAGGATGAACAGTTTGCGCTAAATAAATTAGGAGAGAGTATATGATAAGATCAATGATGCAAGTATATGCTAAGGGTAGTGTTGAAGCAGTAAAATTATATCAAAGAGCATTTGATGCTAAATTAATAAGTGAGCATAAAAATGAAGACGGAAGTTATTTGCATGCTGAATTAGATATATTTGACAAATATTGGCATTGTCCGAGTCTACAGAAGAAAAGAATATAACCGGAAATACTATGCAATTTTGCTTGCAATTTAATGAAGCCGATAAAGAACTTGTTGAAAAAGCATTCCGAGTGTTAGAGAAAGACGCAAAATTTTGTTTCCCTTAGGATCATGTTTTTTTAGTTCATGTATGGTTGGTTTTATAGATAAATTTGGTGTTAATTGGTGCTTGTTTGTATAACTGATTGTTATACAAAACTGAATGATATTAAGAAATTTGGCGAACATCTTTAGTTTAAATGTTAAGTTTATGAAGCGGAGGAATAAAATGGATAGTTTAAAAGTTTTTGCTGACAGAGGCTATGTTGTTAAGGAAACAGGACCGGTATATTACACGCAGGACATGGACGAGACTGCAAAATGGTTTGAAGAGATTCTTGGTTGGTATTATGAAATTGATGAACGGAGCACGGATGGAAAGGGTGTTTACGGCTGTGTTTACAACATACCTAAAGAAGTTGAAATACTGCATATTGCACCATTTACAGGTATCCATATGTTTTGCGGAGAATCCAAGGGTGGCGTTGTAGCATTCATGCAGGTTCAAGGAATTGAAGCGTTATATAAGTATGTCAAAGCAAAAAAATATAAAGATATTTCAGAGATTCAAATGCAACCATGGGGAGCAAAAATGTGCACAATAAATACCCCTGACGGATATGCCCTGCGATTTTTTGAATAGCGTCAAGCCAATATTTATATGTTATGATGGGAGTCATAAGGCGGGCATAGTTTCAACAGTAGTTGACGAGAAGGTCAGTGCGTAAATTTTACATTTGTGGAGATAACAGAATGAAATTTATAGATATAAATGAAGATAACAGAGAACAGGTAAATAATTTCCTCATGGAGCGCTGGTATTTAACTGTGAAGTATTGAATATTCCAGTCAATTTTTATGAAACAAACAGAAAGTTTTGTGAACTACTTAACTATTTATATTGTTATTCATTTTAAGAAGGAGTGGGTATATGAATGCATTTTTCGCAGTAATACCACTTATAATTATAAGGTTTGGAATTTTAAGCATATTAGACAAGAAGGCGTTAAAACGTGCAGCTTTTTTCGCTCCACTGATTGGAATAGAAAAAGCGGCATACTGGTTTTATCAGATTTCAAACATACTGATTTTTATATATCTGTGCTTCCTGAAGATCACGACTGATTCATACTGGTTTTATGTAGGTTTGGTGATGTATGGATTAGGAGTATTATTGTGTCTTATATCCGTATCAAATTTTGCTACACCTTCGGAGAATGGTATCAATCTTAAAGGACTCTATCGGATTTCCCGCAATCCGATGTATGTGGCATATTTTGTTTATTTTTCTGGTTGTGTTCTGCTTACTCAGTCATTGATATTGCTTGTAATACTATTAGTTTTTCAAATATCAGCTCACTGGATTATCCTATCAGAAGAAAGATGGTGCATAAAGAAATTCGGGGAAGAGTACATAAATTATATGAATAAAGTACGGCGTTATATTTAGAAGTTTATAAGTATATTCGTAGAATGAGCATAATTGAATTTTGATAAATTTCAATTTACCGGGGTAGTAGTTGTAGATTATTTATATTAGGTGGTATTAAGGTGAAAGTTTTCAGGTGATATTGATTATGCGATTGAAGCAGTTAATGTAATAAAATGAGGTCTTTTTTACTTGGCGATTTTTTAGAATGCAAAACAGGAGGTTTCAATGAGCTATTTTACTTTTGATAACAAACAAGTATATTATAATGAAATTGGTATAGGAATGCCATTATTATTTCTTCATGGAAACACCGCTTCTTCAAAGATGTTTTCTGAAATTGCTGAAAAATATAAAAGAAATTTCAAAGTTATTCTAATTGATTTTTTAGGTCATGGAAAGTCGGACAGATTGCAAAAATTTCCTGTTGATTTATGGTTTTACGAAGCTGAACAGATTATAGCATTTTTAAATGAGAAGAATTATTCAAAAGTAAATATTATTGGAAGTAGTGGCGGGGCATTGGTTGCCATCAATGTTGCATTAGAAGCTCCGAACCTTGTCAATAAAGTCATTGCAGATAGTTTCGTGGGAGAAAAACCTCTTAAATCATTTACGGAAAACGTCAAAAACGATAGGGAATTTTCCAAGAGTAATGAAGATGTAAAAATGTTCTATTACTATATGCACGGTTCTGATTGGGAGCAGATTGTTGATAATGACACAAATGCCATTATTCAGCACAACAAAGATATAGGTGTATTTTTCCATAAGCATTTACAATTCTTGAAAGCTGACATACTTTTGACTGGCAGTAAAAAGGATGAGTTTGTATCTATGGTATCGCCGGATTATTTTGAAAAAGTTTATGGTGCAATGATTAAAAAAATCGGGCATGGAAAAATTCATTTATTTAATGAAGGTGGACATCCTGCCATGCTTACAAATACAACAGAATTTTATGAGTTAAGTATGGAATTTTTTAAATGATAAACTTAGATTATAGAGATTATTATTAGAGAAATCCGGGACTTGGAGGAGTGTAATTATTGTGATTGAGATTTTATTCGGTGATAGTGCTTGTGGTAGTCTTAAAGTGGCACAGCGCTATGGAAAAGGAAAATATCAAGGTGGATGCATTAACGTTCTAATTAGTCATACGGATGGAAGCAAGCCATCAAAAAGAGAGATTAAAGCTGTTAAGCGAGAAGCAGAGGAAAAAGAACGCTTGGCATGGGAGAGCGCTGTTCCTTTAGGCGGAAATTCATCAGATATTTATGGATTCAGCTTAATGTTAAGCATTGGAGATATTTCGGAAAATCAACCGGATATCAAACGTATGCAGACATTAGAACGCTTGTATAGTATTTATCCGAATAATGAGGGGCATGAAGCAGCTCAGGAAATACTGAAAAGTACAAATGAAAATCTGAAAACGGTTCAAGAACGTACAGCAGCGGGAGAATCCCTTCGAATCTGGTACAGCAACCAGCCTGATGAAATGTGTGGATTTTATTGGTTTATGTGGCAGTTGAATCAGTGGAAAGTGTCGGATGGACAGGTTTGTATTGTAAAGCTTCCGGAATGGGAAGTAGATAAAAAAGGAAATATTGTGCGCAAAAGTAATTGTGGAGAAGTGTCTCCCGGAGAATGGAATCAATATTTTGAATTACAAAGGACGGTGTCACCCGTATTTATACAAAGTTGCGCGTTTCATTGGCAGGAGCTTCAGATAGAAAATGCACCTTTGCGAGCCGTATTGAACGGACAGTTGGTCAGTACGTCAGAAGAAATCTATGATGACTTTATTTCTCGTGAAATAGCCGCGGAAAGTGAAGAATTTCATGAAGCAATGATTATCGGGCGAGTACTTGGAAAATACCAGCTTGGAATTAGTGATTCATGGGTTGCATTTCGTATAGAAGAGATGATTCATGCCGGAAAACTCACAGTTGTGTCTGCGGCTGATGAAGATATGCCGGTCTACCATAGACGGCTGAAAAAGTGTACTCACAGAACTGTATGAAAAAGTAATTTAAAAAGTTTATAATCAGGAATTTTGTGGAGGGATAATGAAAAGAGAATCTTTTAAAATAATTAAATTGAATGATAAAGAAAAGGAACTGTTGAGAGAAGAGATATCGACATTTTATCTGAACATCCGTGATGAGCAAATCGGTATTATTGAAAAGGAACAGTTATTGGATTTATTTTTGGAAAATCTTGCACCACTTGTCTATAACAAAGCACTGGATGATGCAAAAAAATGGTATCAAGAGCAGCAGGATAATATGGAAACAGACTATTATATGTTATACAAGAAACTATAATAATTGCAAAACGGTGAGGCAGGCAAATTCCAATTTCGCAATAGTGAAATAGTGTAAGGTAAATAATAGTTTTGATAAAAATATAACCCTATATACGAATAATGTTTGTATATTCATCTGTAGGGTTATATAATAAATGTATTAACGATGGAGGCAAAATATGTTTTTTTCTTTTAAAAATGATTCGTACATTGCAGTAATAGGTGATATAAGACAGTCAAAAAGAATTGAGAACAGAAGTGAAGTGCAAAAAAAGCTAAAACAAGTTTTGGAAGAAATTAATTTAAAATATGATAAAGAAATAGCATCTAATTTTATTATAACATTAGGTGATGAATTTCAAGGGTTATTATGCAGCGGCACAAATACCATGAGCATAATAACAGAAATTGAGATAAAAATGTATCCGGTTAAAATAAGATTCGGTGTAGGAGCGGGAGCCATAACCACAGACGTTAATAAGGAAATGTCTATAGGAGCCGATGGTCCCGGATATTATAAAGCAAGAGATGCAATTGAATTTTTGAAAGAAAATGAAAGGAAAAAACAGACAAATGCAGCGGATGTAAGGTTTGAGACTGAAGGTGACAATCAAGCAATAACAATAATGATTAATACAATATTGGCATTGTTAACTGTAATTAAAGATTCTTGGAGTGACAGACAAAGAGAAATAATCTGGGATATGCTGCAGCATCAGGATAGTCAGGTTGATGTAGCTAAAAGGTTTAAAATAAAACAGCCTGCAGTTCAGAAGAATCTATCAAAAGGAAAATACTATGTATATAGGGATGCTATGGATACAATAGGAAAAGCACTGGCTGAAATAAGGGGAAATAATGTTTAGACGATATTTAATTTTATTACTTTTGGCACATATTGTTGCAGATTTTTATATACAAACAGAAAAAATGTCCGATAAAAAAGATGAAAGCATAAGATGGGTAATTATTCATTCTTCATATTATTTTGGTATTATGCTGTTGATTGCCGTTCCTGTTATATCTTATGAAATAGTATCGGGTGCTGTTATAGCATCTGCATTCCATCTACTGATTGACATGATAAAATTTATGTGTATATCTGCAATAAATAAGAAAGGTAAAATGTCTAAAATAATAGAAAGAAATTTATTTTTTACAGATCAAATTTTACATTTTGTTTCTTTAATAGGAGTTGCATATTGGCAGACAAAAAACAATATCAGGATAAATGAATGGAAAATGATTTCAGAGTTTTTTAATATTGCAGGTTTATCCGCGTTTTCGTTTGTTTCTTGGTCGTTTATGTTATTATTGATACATAAGCCATCTAATATTGCAATACAAAAATTATTAGCAATATATAAACCTATTAGTGATAAGGAAGAATTTAATAATGCGGGAAGATTTATAGGTACAGTAGAACGAATAATCATGCTGATATTCTTGTCAATTGAGCAATATTCTGCAATTGGCTTGGTATTAACGGCAAAATCTGTAGCGAGATATGATAAAATATCAAAGGAAAAAGACTTCGCAGAATATTATTTGTTAGGAACTCTTCTAAGTACGGTTGTGGTAATAGTTGTTTCATTTGTACTATAGGCATTTTGAATTGAGTCTCTTGTTACGTTGACTGATATGTGGGGCAATGAAATCCTTGCCTTACTATGCTCAGACATCTTGCTTAACTTAAAAACAGTATAATTGAGAATTTATTGGAGGTATATGTATGAGAAAATGCATTAGGTGTCAAACTGAGATGGTAGAAAATTGTTCAATAAAAATTGAAGGTGCTGGTTATGGTATCATAATGGCAACGGATGATAAGCGTTTGTTTGCCAACAGAATTGGAAAGCCGAAAGTAGCCATTTGCCCCGCCTGTGGCGAAGTATCTATTTACGTTGAAAATACAAAGGATTTAGAACGATAAATTTCAATTTCCACATAGTAAAATGTTGTAAAGTAAGTAATAGATATTCAACAGAGGCAGTAATTGCCTTTTTACGGTGCGAGGTCGAAAATACAGGAAGCCGACTGGCTTTAGCTGGTCGGTAGTTTACATGTATTTATATTTTACAAGGGAGGTTTTTTGCTCACATGGATGAGAAAATAAGGAAAACAATTTACAATTTACAGAAGAACAATATGGCGGGCTATTATGTTGAGAATACAAAAGAATTGCTTTATTTGCTTTCTACGCTTATTGTTAGCGATGAAAAGATTGGCTGCGGAGATTCAGTTACATTAGAGGAAACTGGAGTATTTGAATATCTCCGAAGTGGAAAGTTTACTTTTTACGATAAACATCAGCCCAATTTGACACAAGAGGAAAAAAGAGCACTTTATATAAAAAACTTTGATTCTGATACATTTATTACAGGCGCAAATGCCATCACCACGGATGGACAGTTGTTTAACATTGATGGGAACGGCAGCCGTGTTGCCCCTATGCTATACGGACCCAAACAAGTTATCGTTGTCGTTGGCGTAAATAAGTTAGTAGATACCGTGGAAGATGCTGTTTACCGTGCAAGACAAATCGCAGCTCCATTAGACGCAAAAAGGCTTCATAAAAATACGCCATGTGTAAAACTTGGTAAATGCATTAATTGCAAACACGAACAGCGCATCTGTAATGACTTTGTTTTGATTTCCAGACAATTTTCTAAGAACAGAATTAAAGTAATTTTTATAAACGGGAATTATGGCTATTGATCTTTGCAGCGGAACAGACGTGGCATTATGATGTTACGGTTAATTGTACATTTATTAAACTGGGAGGTATAATAATGGACTTTGTAAATGATTTTGATGTAATTATTCATGAGGTGTCATTAGCTGAAAGAGGAGGTAAGGCATGAAAGTTTTTGAATTAACACATGAACGAATTCCTAATGTTGCAAGACTGATGTGCACTATAAAACCGGATTGGTGGGACTATGACGGAGCTTACGGTCAACTAAGTGATGTACATGAAACGATTAAAACTATAGGCTGGTATCTTGGAGATAGTGAAAGTGAGCCAAAAGGCTGGATACTTTGCAGAGAACTAATAGGCTATAAAGCGCTTGAGCTTGAGTGCAGCGGCTTTGATGATAACGGTATATTCAAATTGGAGCATAAACTTGGAGAGTTATTGGATGTTGCAGAAAAATATGCCCGTGAAAGAGGTTATCTGACATTTAGAAGCGGAATCAGTTCAATCGGTTTTGATAATATTCATGGCAAAGAAATAGCAAGCATATCAGATGCCATTGCGAATTTGGACTGTGTTCGGATTGACTATAAATGGTATCTCGAAAATGGATTCCGTGTAATTGGAATACAACCAAACGCTTACGAAAGAGGGTTTCACCTAATCATGCTTGGAAAAGAGCTTTGATGTATATTGACCTTTGGGTATTTCTATAATGCAGGAGAGTAACATATTATGAATCTTAAAGATAGAGCTAAACAATTAAAAATAGATATTCCTGCTGTTTTTATAGCACTAAGAAAAAAAGAAACACCTATAATAGCGAAAATTTTTGCAGGAATAACAGTTATATATGCTTTATCTCCAATTGACCTTATTCCGGATTTTATACCCGTATTAGGGTATTTAGATGACATAATTATATTGCCATGCCTTATTGCTTTGACAGTACGATTGATTCCACCTGATATGTTTGAGGAATGCCGTATTCGTGCTGAAGGGTTATGGGAAGACGGTAAACCCGAGAAATGGTATTTTGCCTTGCCAATTGTGGCAATATGGTTGCTTATGATTTATCTTATAATAAGAGCAATTTGATTCTGATAACGAGCATTGGTACGATGACAAATTCCAATTTGTAGATAAGTTATTTATCATGGTAAAATGCTGTAAAGTAAGTAATAGCATATAATAGGAGGATAAAAGGTTGATTTTGAAAGAAGAAAAGCTGAAGAATTTCCATTTATATTTGATATTATAATAATTGATTAATTTACAATATGGATTTGAATTGAACAAAAAATAATTACCCTGCGGGCACAGGGTTTTTTATTATTTTAAAATTATTATTCACCATGCCTTTGTATTAATAAATTTCTCAACCAACGTTTCAGCTGCTTCGATTATTTGACTGTCAAAATTCATGTAATGAAGCAGCTTAACGGCGTTTCTGGTTTGTGACGGACCTTGTTTTAACTTATAATCAAAATGTATACCATCATCTGTAATATGCTCTCGAAAATGATAGTTGTCATATTCCTTATTTAATATATGTGTTAGCTCAATATCATGAGAAGCAGTTATGCAAAGACAGTCTATATTGTGCAGATATTTCAGTACGGCTGTCGATGCAGCAATGCGTTCAATTGTGTTTGTTCCTTTTAAAATTTCATCTACAAAACATATGCAGGTTGTATCTTGCACCTTATCGAGTATTCTTTTTAATGATTTTATTTCTTTAATAAAGTAGCTATCTCCTTCAGAAATGTCGTCGCGAACAGCCATAGAAGTAATTATTAATGAAAACCTTAGATTAAATTCCTTTGCAGTACATGTGTGAATTGTCTGAGCTAAAATACCATTAATAGCTAATGATTTGATAAATGTGGATTTTCCTGAAGCATTGGAACCCGTGATGATGCTGTCATTGCTTATTTTTCCGCTGTTAGGTACAGGATCTGAAAGAAGGGGATGATATAAGTCTTCAAAACCTGTGGAGTTTTCATTATAAAAAACTGGAGTACAATAAAAAGGCAGACTTTTTCTGAATGATAACACACAAATTGCCATGTCAATTTCACCCATGGATTTGTACAATGTATGAAAGTCATTGGAATATTTTGAAATCATTCTTATGGCCTTGTTGTAATTTCGTATGTCGATGAGAAATATGATTTTTATATATTCCGCAAAAACAGCCATGTCAGAAAAATCCTTCTGTAAAATATCTGAAATTTTAGTTCTTAGAGGTTTAAATATAAGATAGCTTTTTTTCAGCTCGCTGAAAAAGGGAACAGATTCATAATTTTTGGTTTTGAATATTTTATTTAAGCATTGCAAAATAGATGAAAAATATTTTATGGCAGAAAGCTCTCTTTCTATTTTTGCTTTTGTTCCGTAATATACGAAGCCGTTTAATATAGCTGAAAGTATGAAACATAAAATACCCACTTGCGTGTTAAAGAAGGCTAAGAAAATACATAGGATGGGAATAAGCGTTAAAATATTATATATAAAATTATAATTCAAAGATTTTGCTTCTGCATCAAAGATAAAAGAAGCTATGCCGTTATAGTTATATTTTCCCGCTTTGGCTAAACTCATTTGCAGCTTCAGTCTATCGTCATCATTATCTTTCAGATAGGAAATAAGTTTCTCTCTTTTTAAAAGAATAGTTTCTTCATTTTGAACATTATGAAGTGTGTCATATAGATATTCTTCTCCTATAGATGTCAGACAAGTATTAATTCGTTTAAATATCAAGTTCATGTCTAAATCATCCCATGTAATATTATCTATTGTATTAAAATCGTCATGGGTTGCTGCTGTCTTACAGCGACGATAACTTTCGATACTTTCAAACTCGCATTTTTTTTGATTTGGTATTTTGCCGAAGGAATTTATGAGAAATAATTTTAGTTTTTTAGTTGCTTTTATATGCGATATAATTAGTAAAAACACTACGATAAACCCTATTAATATAAAAAACCATGTGTAGTTCATTTAAAGCCCCTTTTGTTAATTATAATGTACTTAATAATCATTATAATCCATCTGGAGAATTATATCAATATTTCAAATGAGATGATGGTAAAATCAAGGTAAACAAGTAAAAAGCGGAATTAAATTTGGTTTTATAAATAAAGAACCTCCAAACAGTTATATTTTTTGCATCAGCTTAGAGGTTATATAATTTTTATGCGACCTACAAATTAATTTCTATATCTTTTAATTTTCGATTTCATCTATTAACCAATTATCATTTACTTTTTTAAAGTAAAATGTTGATTTCAATATTTCGCTCGGACTGTTTTCTCCAAATATTAGAACAGCTGAAAATGAATTGTTTCCAAGCAAATCAATTTTTTCTATGGGATTATCTGAAGGTGATTTGATTACACCTGAAACAACTGCAACGTACAGCTTACCTTCCATTTCCTTAAAAGGTGGGTACTCAGATTCAATAATTTTATTATATTTTTTATCTATATATTCTGCGGTAAACACCGAGCCTAATAAATTTCTAATATCATCTATAGATTTATATTTTTCGTCATTTACTTCCATATATGCATTACCACTTTCGTCCATTATAACATCGCCTTTTGTTTCAATATATCCATTAAAAATTGTATTAATTTCATGATATATGGGTAGAATCTCTTCCACTATTTTTGTTGCATATTCATCGTTTATATCATCATTCTTATCTATTTCTTCACATCCTGTAAAGACAGTTAAAACAATTGTAAAAAATAAAATTAATTTATTTATTATCATAGTCCTTCTCCTCATATTTCTTATATAAGAGCTGTTATAAATATAACAGCCCACTTAAAATATATAACCTTATATTGAATATAATTTAATCTACATATACACATAGTCTGTTTACAGTCCAGTTTTTATCTAAATATTCATCCAACGTTGAGCGGTCGTAATAAGAAGAAGGATCTTTAATATAAATAGTATCTCCGCTATATCCATAAGCAGTAACAAAATGTGTTTCACCAGAAGTATGTACCATACCTACAAGCACAGGGTTATCTTCATCGATAGAACCTATTATAAAGTTTATTGCATCACTATCTGTTTGAGTTGAACTTGAGAAGTATTCCACAGTATACTCATATTCATCTGCTGCTACGTAATAATAAAATGGGCAAGCATAATCTCCTAACGTAATATTAACATCACCCGGATCGTCTGTTCCACCTAAATATCTTTGAATCATTGTAAAGCTTGTAAGGCAACAACCTGCAGAAGCAATTGTTGATCCACAAGTTTCCATCACATCGCTTCCCCAACGACTATCATCTTGATAGTAGTGAGTCATACTTAAAGTTTTTGAAGCTCTAAGCATTTTTAAAGCGCTTCCTTTTTTAGTTAATGCTTCGTTTGCTTCTTTAAAGTCATCTTCGTTTATATCGATAAAATCTAATGGGTTTGACTGGACAGTTGCATAGGTTTGCATGTTCATAGACAAAGCTAATAATACAACTAAGACAAATGAATAAATTTTCTTAAAATTCAACATGATTTTTTCTCCTTATAGTTTTATTTTGCAAGATAATTTTTACTTACTATTGAGAAAATAGCCTTGCAATCTATTTATCTCGAATGAAAAATTTTTATATAGCAACAAAAGCATTGAAAAATATTATTTTTGCTATATAATGTTACTTATAAGGCTCTAAAATATCCTCTCATGTACTTTTTTCAGGATTAAGTATGCAAATTGTGAGGTATTAAAGAGTCTTTTATCTTATTTGGTGACCTTATGTGTATCATATCTTCACTTCCTCTCATAGATTTTTAATTTATTGTTTTCAATAAATTCTTTTCAATGTTCAGTTAATATTAATATTAATCCTAGTTTATAATATCTATTTCTCTAAATATCTGAGGTGTTTAATATGTACTTTTACTTTATATATGTAATGATAAGCTTAAAAAGGGACAATTTTTAATTTGTTTAGTAAAATTTTGAAAAATTTATTTTACCTTTATATTATCACGTACGAAAAAACATCAGCATTGCATTAACTAAATTAGTGAAAATACTGATGTTTTCTGTAAATTAACAATTATTAAATTATTCTGCAACAATCGTATCTGTAAGAATTTCCCGTGAATCTCCATCTCCATCTTTACCCGCCCAAACTGTTACATATGCTCTGTATGAATATCCTTCTATTCCAGAGTAATCGACGCTGGAACCGTAAAGACTCTTATCATAGGCGAGCATATTTGAATAATCTGTGTAGTTATATGTTTTTATAGTTTTCCACGTCGAAGATTCATCAGATTTTTGCTGTAAGCGTATGCTTAAAGCACCAATTTCATCCATTTTACCTGTGGCAGTAATGTCAAACCATATTGAGATATTTCCATCTCCTTCAGAATAAATTTCAGCATAATACCTAGCTAAATATTCACTTGCCTGAATATTAAAATCTTTGGCAAAAATAGATGAAACGGTGCAAAGAATCAATATTAAGACAATAGCAATTATTTTTAAAGTTTTTCTTTTCATTATTACCTCCCATAAATTGAATCTATTATTTTTTCAGCTTCTTCAACTGAAAAATTCCCAATTATAGAGCATTCATAATTATTTTTCATCCACACCACCGTTGTTCGTTTTAAATTTGTCATAATATAATGATCAACACCATCAATACTATATTTGATAACATCATTATCGTCTTTTTCATATATACTGGCAGATGGATCTGATAATGAAATTATAGTAACTAAAATTTCATCGTTATTATTTGAATAAATAGAGTTAATAATTGTGCGCAAAGGGCTTTCAACAACATCCACACTTTCAAATAAATATCCTTCTGGCAGCCATATAGGAGTAATTTCAGTATTGATATTATACCTATCCAGAGTTTCCTGTAAATCATCAGGTAACGACTGTTTATTATTAATCACTGAAAACCCAAAAATATCCTCAGTCCATTTTGCGACAGATCTCCATAAATCAAAACCCAATGCGTTTGCGGTTACATTTCCTACGAAAAGTGATACAATTACAATAGCAGTGATACAAGCAACACGCATTAATTTTCTCCTTTTTTGTGAAGAAGGTTTAAAGAATTGTGTTTGATTTATTTTTTCTATAATATCTTTTTTATCATCATAAAGAGATTTATCTTCATCGAGGTACGGTAAATAATTTTTGCTAAATGACTCCCATGCGATATGAATGTCAGTGAATTTTCCTGTTGGGTGTTCTTTTTCCCGTTTTACAATCACCTCCATAATATATAAAATCACATCTGTATCGGAATCTTTACTATTAGGTATCTGAGAATCTGCCCTTAAAATTTCCTCCAACATTTCTGTGCTCATTGTGTCATATATGGAATAATTCCGATTTTTTTTCTGGTTGGGCATATTGTTCCTCCTCTCTCTATTATGTATATGTATCCATTTGCAGTTTTGGGGACATCGAATTAATTTTTATTTTTTATAATTTTTTTCAATTTTTTCTTTGCACGTTGTACTCGTTTTTTACATGCTTCTACGGATATCCCAAGCTCTTGTGCAGCCTCAAGCATTGTATACTTGTCAAGAGCAATTCTTTTTAATAATTTATAATCTTCACTGTCAACAATATCGGAATAAATAATGTCTATATTCAATTCATCTGTATTCTTGGCAAGAGTGATTTCATTTTTATCAAGGGAGGTTATTATAATATTATTGATATAAGCCCTACTGCGAACCATATTCTTAATAACATATTTCAAGGTGTTTAACAACCACCCCTTTGGATTAGGGCTGGATATGAAATCATCTATTTTAGCACAAGCAATCCTAAATGTATCTTGAACGGCTTCTTCGGCCAATGCACAGTCATTCAACGAACTCTGAGCATAGGTCGATAGAAAATAATACATATCCATATACATCTCTTCGATAAAACTTTTTTGCTTATCATCAAGTCCCATCTTACCACCCCCTCATAAAATATTATAACATATTAATTATTCCTATAAATATTTTTTTGAAAACAAAAATCATTAGAGTTTTTTAAACCGTCATCGGTTTACTCAAATCTTTTTTGTTTGAGTGGTTATAATCTCATCAGGAAAATTATATCAAGGAGAACAGCGAGAATTAAAGTTCTTGTAATTTATGTAAAAATTTGATAACATAAATTGACTCTTATATTAATACATTAATATAAGGGGGATTTTTATGAAATTTTTTAAAGATATAGCTTTTATAAAAAAATTGATAGTAATTATTTTATTAATAATAATAATTATTCTGCTTGTAACAGGCAGATGCAGCACTATGAATTTAATCAGAATTTGGTAATGATATATATGAAAGGGGACACACCTCTTTTTGAGAGCGAGTCCTTGGGGATAGGAGGAATGTCCCCAAATTGACAAAATTCGGAGGAAAAATGATAAATAAGTACACTTTAGATAACGGACTGAGGATAGTAACGGAAAAAATCGGATATGTTAAATCTGCATCCATAGGTATATGGGTTAATGTTGGTTCTAACAACGAAAATGATGAAACAAACGGTTTGTCGCATTTTATAGAACACATGCTTTTTAAGGGAACAAAAAACAGAAGAGCTAATGAAATTGCTGAAGAAGTTGATAATATAGGCGGTCAGATGAATGCCTTTACAAGCAAAGAATGTACTTGCTTTTATGTAAAGGTATTGGACGAAAATATAGTAGAAGCAGTTGATATACTTTCAGATATGTTTTTTAATTCATTGTTTAAGCAAGAAGAAATAGATAAGGAAATTTCAGTTGTAATTGAAGAAATAAAAATGTATGAAGATTCTCCGGAGGATTTGGTACACGACAAATTAACGGAAATAATTTTTAATGAAAGCCCTATGGCATACAATATCTTAGGTACAGAGAAGAATTTAAAAACCTTTACTACAGAAAAGGTTTTAAGCTATATGAATGATAAATATTCACCGCATAATACTGTGATTGCCGTAGCCGGAAGCTTTGATGAAGAATTGTTCGTAAATTTAATTAAAGAAAAATTCAGCAAGTGGCAAAATAAATTCGTCGAACATGTCGATAAGGACAGCCGTTATGAACGAAAAGTTGTAGGTATTAATAAAGATTTGGAGCAGCTGCATGTTTGTATCGGTAATAAAACAATAGGCAGACACCACGAGGATTATCATTCTTTGCTCGTGCTAAACAATATTTTCGGTGGTACTATGAGCTCTCGTATTTTCCAGGAGGTAAGAGAAAACAGGGGCTTGGTTTATTCCATCTATTCATTCGTATCAAATTACTCCAACTCCGGTATCTTTAGCATATATGCAGGTATGTCCTATGATCAGGTTGAGGAAGCAATAAGGACAGTGTTAAAACAGATGGTTAGTATGAAAAACAGCGAAATTACCATGAAGGAATTTAACAGGGCCAAGCAGCAGATAAAGGGTAATTATATTTTAGGTTTGGAAAGTACATCAAGCCGTATGTCTGCAATAGGACGAAGAGAACTTTTATTTAATGAAATTTTATATCCTGAAGAAGTAATCAACAGTATTAACAATGTTAAATTAGAGGATGTTATAAAGGTTGCTAATGAATTATTTGACATTGACAAATTAAGTATTACTTTTACGGGAAATTTAAATAAACATAAAGGAATTGAAGAAATTATTAATAAAGTACTGGGAGAAAAATATGAAAATTAAAATTGTCAAAAATAATCTGTTTAATTTACCGGCATTTGAAACAAGGGGTTCTGCAGGAGTTGATTTGCAGGCATATGTACAGGAGTCCATAACATTGAAGCCGATGGAAAGAATATTGGTTCCGACAGGTATTTTTATTGAAATTCCTGAAGGTTATGAAGCACAGGTAAGAGCAAGAAGCGGTCTTGCAATAAAGCATGGTATTTCCCTCGTAAACGGAATAGGAACCATTGATTCTGATTACAGAGGTGAAATAAAAGTAATTTTAATCAATTTAGGGGATAAAGATTTCACCATCAATAATGGTGACAGGATTGCTCAAATGGTTTTTATTAAGCATGAAAGACCGGAGTTTGAATTAGTTGAGGAATTAGGTGATACTGCAAGAGGAGCAGGAGGGTTCGGGCATACAGGAGTATAAAATACGATAGTTTATCTATGGCTTATCAATTGTATATAAGGGGGGAAATTAATGAAATTAAGTGAATTGTACAGCAAAGAAATAATTAATATTGACACCGGTGAGAATTTGGGGATATTTGGTGACTGTGACCTGGTCATTGAAGAAAAGACCGGAGAAATAATAAGCTTTATATCCGGCAGCAACTCGCATTTTAATATTTTTAAGGAGCCGAAGAAAAAAGAAATTTTATGGAAGAACATAAAAAAAATAGGTAGTGATATGATTATTATAGAAAATGATTAAGCTGCGTATAAAACTGTTGCATAAAATAACTAATTTATCAAAGAATAATCAGGAATAACCTGATTATTTTTATTTTGGAGGATAAAATGGGAAACAACAATCAAAACCTGAACTTGCAGCAACAGTCATTCAACAATATGGATGGAAACAGGAATTATAACAACAATCAAAATAACAATAGTAATAATAATTCTGAGCCGGCAAATCCGTTTTTATTTAATGGAAATGAGGGTAATAAGGGCGATGAAAATTCTGACCAACCCATAGAAAATGTAAAACAGGTGGGTAGTGTAACAGATATAAGTCCTGTAAAGGATATTTGCTTTATAAGTATTATCGGAGAAATAGAAGGCCATACTTCCTTGCCGCCTCAAAGCAAGACTACCAAGTATGAACATATTATTCCTATGATAATAGGTGCCGAAATGGACCCTCAAATCAAAGGTGTTCTTTTACTTATAAACACAGTGGGAGGAGATGTGGAGGCGGGTCTTGCGATTTCTGAATTAATTGCAAGTATAACTAAGCCAACAGTATCAATAGTATTGGGCGGAGGACACAGTATAGGAACAGCTCTTGCTGTATCAGCCGAATATTCATTTATTGCTCCAACGGGAACCATGACAATTCATCCTATTCGTACAAACGGGTTTGTGATAGGAGTTCCTCAGACCTTTAGATATTTTCAGAAAATGCAGGAAAGAATTATTAATTTCATAGTCGATAATTCAAGAGTGGATAAAAAAGCATTGCTGGGGTACATGTATGATACAGATGAAATTGCTAATGATGTGGGAACGGTACTTAATGCTCAAGAAGTAATAGATATAGGGCTTATTGACGAAATTGGCGGCTTTAGCTCGGCAATGAATGTTTTAAGAAACTTAATAGATGAAATGGAAAAGAAAAATTAGATTTTTGTTCATAATTAAATAATTATTGCGGCTATTCAGTACTTTATGATATAATAAATACTATTAAGGATGCAAAGACGAACGTCTTTGTCTGATTATGTATTTATTGTATCGGTGTGAAGCAAACCGATAAGCGGCTTGCACTTATGATAGAATAAATTTTAGAATAGTACAGGGGGACGTTGTACAAAATGGCAAAAGTACAAACTGAAAGCAAGTCAAAAAAAACAAATACAAGAAAAAAAAGTACAAGCACAAATCAAAGTAAAAAAACCGATGTTCTTAAAAAAGAAATAATGGGTATTTTTATTGTTGCATTTGCCGTATTTTTAATTGTAGTCACAAACAAAGAAAATCAAACGGGTATTATAGGCAAATCAATTAATGTTTTTACTCATTCTATTTTTGGTAAGGGTGCTGATGTATTACCTTATTTTATATTGACAATTGGAGTAATGAGGTTATTAAACATAGTAATTTTAAATGATAATAATCAAATTATCGCAATAATCGGCTTTTTTATTTGTTACTTAGTATATGTTTCTATATCTGATACGGCAATTTTTGCTATATTAAAGGGAAACAACAACTTACAGGAATTATTTAAAGCTTCTGCAGATATAGGCTTAAAAAAAGTGGGCGGAGGCATAATAGGAAATATATTAACATATATATTTGTAAAACTATTAGATAAAAACGGCACGTACATAGTTCTTGGCGCGTTGGTATTTTCAAGCATAGTACTGTTTACAAACCAAAGTATCATAGGAATATTCAAATTATTTGCAAGTTACATAAAGAAATTTTTAAATGCAGTATATAATTTTGTATTTACAGAATCGACTGATGAAGATAATAATAAAAAATCAGTTGAAAAGCATAATAAAAATCAAATTGAGTCAGCAGATGATATTAAAATATATGATTATTTAAATCCGGCAGATAACAATAAAAAGTCGGAAATTACGCAGCTTAAAATTGATGACATAAAAAAACCGTTTCCAAATGCAGTACAAGCTGACACGAAAAAACAGGAAGATATAGAATATGCGGAAAAAGAAAAAAAGACAAATCATAAGGAAAAATTTGAACCGCAAGCAATTACCGATGATATAATCAACATTACCGGTGTTAAAAGTGATAAGTATAAAATACCGTCAACAACACATTTAAATCCGCTGACGCAGCAGAGCAGAGGAGATAAGGAGGATTTGAAGAAAGATGGGGAAAAGCTGATTGAAACATTAAACAATTTTAATATACCCTGCAACATTCTTCAGATTAACAAGGGACCTACAATTACAAGATATGAAATCCAACCTGCTCCCGGTATTAAGGTCAGCAGAATAACCGGCTTATCCAACGATATAGCTCTTGCGTTAGCTACGTCGGATATACGTATGGAAGCACCCATACCCGGCAAGGCTGCAATAGGAATAGAAGTTCCGAACAAAAGTAAGACGAGCGTATATTTAAGGAGCTTAATAGAATCAAAAGAATATAAGACTGTTGGTACAAATATTCCGTTCGCTTTGGGAAAAGATATAGCAGGAAAAAACATTATAGCAAGCATTGATAAGATGCCTCACCTTTTAATAGCAGGGGCTACCGGTTCGGGTAAAAGTGTATGCATTAATTCTTTGATCATGAGTATTTTATTTAAAGCGAGACCTGATGAGGTCAAGCTTATACTGATAGATCCCAAGGTGGTTGAATTAAGTGTATACAATGGGTTGCCGCATTTATTGATACCTGTTGTTACAGACCCTCGCAAGGCGGCAAATGCACTGAATTGGGCTGTTTCGGAAATGACAAGCCGTTACAAGGTATTTGCTCAAAACAGCGTAAGAGATATTGCAACCTACAATGAAAAGATGGTTAAAGAAGGTAATGATAAAATGCCTCAGATAGTTATCGTAATAGATGAATTAGCTGATTTGATGACTGTTGCATCTTCCGAAGTTGAAGAATATATAACAAGAATAGCTCAGCTTGCAAGAGCATGCGGCATGCACCTTGTTATAGCGACTCAAAGACCGTCTGTAGATGTTATAACAGGTGTTATTAAGGCAAATATACCTTCACGTATTGCTTTTGCGGTATCTTCACATATTGACTCAAGGACAATTTTAGATTCGGGAGGAGCTGAGAAGCTTCTTGGAAGAGGTGATATGCTTTATCATCCAATCGGTCTGCCTAAGCCGATACGTATCCAGGGAACATTTATATCAGACGATGAAATTAAAAGAGTTGTAGATAACATTAAGGAACAACAAATAGAAATAAAAATAAATAAACAAAATGAAATAATAAATGAAATAGAAAAAACACAAAACAGTGATGAAGAAGTAGATGAGCTTTTAGAACAAGCAGTTGAAATGGTCGTTACAGACGGCCAGGCTTCTGCATCTTACATTCAAAGAAAATTTAAAGTTGGATATGCAAGAGCAGCAAGAATAATCGATCAGCTTGAAGAAAGAGGAATAGTAGGGGGTCATGAAGGAAGCAAGCCTCGAAAAGTGCTTATAACTAAAGAAGAATTAGACGAAATGAGAGGAAATTAATGAAAAAGATTTATATGCATTCACTGGGATGTTCAAAGAATTTAGTTGATTCTGAAAACATGCTGGGTATTTTACGCAACAAAGGATTTAAAACCACAGATTATGCTGACAAAGCAGACTACATCATTATAAATACATGCTCGTTTATAAGTGATGCACAGCAGGAATCAGTCAATGCAATATTGGCTGCTGCAGATGTAAAAAATGAGGCAAACCAAAATGCAAAAATAATAGTAACCGGTTGTTTAGCTCAAAGATTCGGCGAAGAACTGTCAAAGGAAATTCCGGAAGTAGATATAATCGTAGGTACAAGCGGGTTTGATAAAATAGATGAATATATAGAAAAATACGAAAACAGTAAGCAATTAGTGGTTGATACCAATATGAAGGAGTTGGACGAAGAAAATCTTCCAAGAAACTCTTTGACGGAAAATTGGTACGCGTACTTAAAGATAGCGGAAGGCTGCAGCAATAATTGCACCTACTGCGTTATACCACAGCTCAGAGGACCATATAAAAGCAGGAAAATTGAAAAAATTGTTGAAGAGGCAAAAATTCTTGCAAAGCAGGGAGCAAAGGAAATAATAATTATTGCTCAGGATACAAGTAAGTATGGACTTGATTTGTATGGTGAAAGAAAGCTTCATGAGGTAATTAAAAAGGTTTCTGAAATTGACGGAGTTCAATGGATTAGAATTCATTATTTGTATCCCGAAGATATTTATAATGAACTTATAAATGAATTTAAAAATAATGATAAGCTTCTTAATTATTTTGACATACCGTTACAACATATTAATGACAGAATATTAAAAAGGATGCACAGGAATACAAACAAGAAGCAAATAATAGATTTAATAAATAAAATCAGAAATGAAATTGAAGATGCTGTAATCAGAACTTCTTTAATAACAGGATTTCCCGGAGAAACAGAGGAAGAGCACGAGGAGCTGTTAAAATTTTTAGAGGAATATAAACTTGACAGAGTTGGTGTTTTCCAATATTCAAGGGAGGAACATACTCCTGCTTACAAGCTTCCTGACCAAGTAGATGATGATATTAAACAAAGAAGACAGGATGAGTTGATGGAGCTGCAGGTCGGCATATCATATGAAAACAACTTAGCTAAAATAGGCAAAACTTATGATGTTTTAATTGAAGAAAAGGATGTTGAGAATATATACGTCGGAAGAACTTATATGGATTCTATAGATATAGACGGTGTTGTTTATGTAACATCAGACAAGAAATTAGATTTAGGCAATATTTATAAGGTTAAAATAAATGATGCTTTAGAATATGATTTGATGGGAGATGAGGTTGATGAACTGGTTTAAGAACATGAATTTACCAAATAAGCTTACTGTTATAAGGATATTGGCAATACCCCTTTTTCTGATATTTTTGTACATAAGCAAAGGAGTATTTCGTTTTCTGCCTCTTTTGGTTTTTGCAGCTGCGGCAGTAACCGATGCAATTGATGGATATATAGCAAGGAGAGATAATTTAATTACCGATTTCGGAAAATTTATGGATCCTCTTGCAGATAAGCTTTTAACATGTGCGGCTTTTATTGCGTTTGTGGAGATTGGTTATTTGAGCTCTTGGGTTGTTATTATAATTATTTCAAGAGAATTTTTAGTATCCGGGTTCAGAACCTTGGCAGCTTCAAAGGGAGTAAAAATAGCTGCAAACCCTTGGGGTAAAATAAAAACAGTTTTTCAGATGATACTGATAGTTGTTATTTTATTAAACTATACAGGTTATTTTGAATTTACAAACCTTTGGATCGGTCCATTGGTTGCTGTAGTTGTACTTTTAACGGTTACTTCAGGAGCAACTTATATCTATGAAAATATAGAAGTGATTATCTAAAGAAGGGAACGAACAACTCCTTCTTTAGATAATAAATTGTCTTAAATTTGATACAACAAAAACACACCCAATTGTTAATGCATTAACAATTGGGTGTGTTTTGCCTATAAGTTTCTATAGATTAATGAGATTCCTTGAAAATATGTATATATGTTGAATTTTCATTGTATCATAGCTATAATGTCGAGTTATGGCATAATATAAGTCGAATAATGTCTCAAAACATATACAAAAGTATCAAGTTTGAGACATTATAATTATTAATTTACCAAAATATAAATGTTTTTTCAAATGTAAATTTATTAACAAAGGCAGATGAATAACTGTTTTTAATTTTTAAAACAGTGATAAATTCGTTAATTTTTCAACGTATAACAACTAAGACAATATTTTGCGATAATTGTTTATGAATATTTGGCATAAGTATTGCTTGTTAGTTAAGTATCTAACGAGGCCTTGGTAGATAAATATAAAATGCAAGTAAATCAGGAGGAAAAATGTTATTGTCGGACCTTATTTCTAATTTGGAAAATATTCAATTAACAATTGAAGATGATATTGCAATTGTAAAGATGAATAGGCCAAAAGCTCTAAATGCACTAAATGATTTAACATTAACCGAACTTAACAATATCTTTGATTGTATAAAAAAGGAATCTTCAATCAGAGGTATTATTATAACCGGAGAAGGCAAAGGATTTGTTGCAGGTGCTGATATAGTGCAAATGAAAAATTATAAAAGTTTTGAAGGCAGGGCTTATGCTGAAAATGCACAAAATGTTTTTAATAAAATTGAAAACATAGAAAAACCGGTCATTGCCGCTGTAAATGGATATGCATTAGGCGGAGGATGCGAACTATCCTTAAGCTGTGATATAAGAATTGCTTCAACTAAAGCAATATTTGGACAGCCGGAGGTAGGGTTAGGAGTTATACCATGCTTTGGCGGTACTCAAAGATTACCAAGATTAATTGGTTCAGGACTTGCTAAAGAGCTTATTTATACAGGAAGACAAGTTAAAGCAGATGAGGCTTTAGAAATCGGACTTATAAATAAAATTGTAGAACATGAAATATTAATTGATGAAGCTAAAAAAATGATGAAGATGATTCTAAAAAATGCGTCATTAGCAATTGGATTTGCAAAAGTTGCTATAAACAGAGGAATGGAGATGGATATTGCTAATGGTTTAGAATTTGAAAAGGATATTGCAGCTTTATCTTTTGCTACAGAAGACAAGGATGAAGGAATGTCAGCATTTATTGAGAAAAGACCAGCAGTTTTTAAAAATAAATAATCTTTGAAGATATTTAACTAAAAATAAAAAACGAGAGGTGAAAGTATGAATGGATCTGTTTTATTAAGTATACTTGGAATTCTTGTATCACTTGGATTGCTGGTAGTGCTTATTATGAGAGGTATAAATATATATGTTGTTGCCTTGTTGTGCTCTTCAATAGTGGCTTTAACCGGTGGTATTAATCTTTATGATGGATTAAAGGAAAGCTATATGGGAGGTTTTGTGGGCTTCTTTAAAGCAAATTTCTTAATATTTCTAACGGGTACCATAATGGGTAAAGCTTACGAAATTACTAACGGTGCAAAAGCTATAGCAAAAATGATAATTAATAAATTTGGTCCAAGTATGGCACTTATTTCTATACCTTTGGCATGCGGCATAATATCCTATGGCGGTGTTAGCGTCTTTGTAGCAAGTTTTGCAGTTTTTCCCATAGCATTAGAGGTATTTAAACAGGCCGGATATCCAAGAAGATTTATTCCTGCGGCATTAACATTTGGGTGTTCTACTTGGGCAATGGTTGCACCGGGTGCACCACAAATTCATAATGCCGTTCCGGCATCAGCGTTAGGGACAGATTTAATGGCTGGAACAGTCAACGGTTTCATAAGCATATTATTTATATTGATATTAGGCTGTACAATACTTATAAAAGTAGTAAACAGAGCGAAAGCTAAAGGAGAAACCTTTGTAGCGAAGTCAATTGATGTCTTTCATGATGATGCACAGTATCCTGGTGGTTTAACAGCTCTTGTACCATTATTTATAACAATTTTTGTTATAAATATGAAAATAGATGGAAAGGTTTTAGTTCCATTAGAATTTGGAGTATTTTTAGGATCCTTAATAGTAATATTGTTGTTAAATAAATATCAGGATAACAGTAAAATTTTCTATAATTTAGGGGAAGCTTGTAAGCAATCTGTAGTTTCTATTTCTAATACATGTGCAGTTGTAGGATTTGGAGCTGTTGTAAAAGCGTCTGTAGCATTTCCGGTTATAATTGACGCTATGTTAGGTATACCTGGTCCACCACTGGCAGGGGTTGCTATTGGTACAACTGTTATAGCAGGTATTTGCGGTTCAGCTTCCGGAGGTTTAGGTATAGCGGCGCCTTTATTGGGACCGGCATATTTAGCTCTCGGAGTACCGGCAGCTTCAATACATAGGGTTATGACTATATCGTCAGCAGCATTAGATTCATTGCCGCATAATGGATATATAGTTACGGTAACAAACGGTTTGTGTAATGAATCGCATAAAGATGCATACGGTCTTGTATTTTGGTTAACGGTTGTAGTACCGGCGATTGCTTCAATATTAGCGGTAATATTGTTCTCACTGTTTCCTAATTGGCCATAAATAGAAAAATAATATTATTTAATTAAAAAATGCTTAGGAGGTATCATATGTTTAAACCATTAACAGGAGTCAAGGTAGTTGATTTAACTTATTTTATTGCCGGACCGGGTACAGCAAGAATACTTGCTGATTGGGGAGCTGATGTAATAAAGGTCGAACCGTTTTGGGGTGATCCGGGGAGAACAACAGGTGCAGGAATGGGGGCACCTACAACTTTCGGAGTTAATCCGTTGTATAGTTGCTATAATTCAGAAAAAAGGGGTATATCTGTAGATTTAAAATCAGAAAAAGGAATGGAAATACTTCATAAAATATTAGCAACAGCAGATGTATTTGTAACAAGCTACAGAACAAAAGCACTTCAGAAATTAGGATTAGATTATGAATCTGTTCATGAAAAATATCCAAGAATTGTGTGGGCACAAATAAATGGATTCGGTGATTACGGACCGGCTAAGGATAATCCGGGATTTGATACTGTAGCTTTCTGGGCAAGGAGTGGTGCTATGCTTGATTCTGCAGAAAAGGGCACTACAGTTAATCCTCCTATAGGCTTTGGAGATGCAACTACTTCTTGCAGCTTATCAGGAGGTATAGCTGCAGCTCTCTATCAACAGCAGAAAACAGGTATTGGTGCAAAAGTCATGGTATCATTATTTGCACAAGCAATATGGAATTTAAGTTCGCTCGTTGCCTCCACCCAATATGGAGATATATATCCAAAAACAAGAACTGAAGCTAACTCACCGGTAATTAATTCTTATAAATGTAAAGACGGCGGTTGGATATTTTTAAGTATATTAGAACATGAAAGATATTATGATTCTTTATGTAAGGTAATCGAAAGAGAAGATTTAATAGGTAATGAAAAATATTCAACTACATTAGCTGCAAAAGTAAATTCTTCCGAATTTATTGAAATTATATCAAAGCAGTTTGAAAAATGGACACAAGATGAAATGGATAAAAAATTAATTGCTGCTGATATAGCGCATGAGAAGATTCAAGGTGTTAATGATGTTATTAAGGATCCACAAGCTATTGCCAACAACTATTTATATGAAGTTGAAAATAGGGATGGTTCTAAATGCTTTATGGCAATGCCTCCTATTAAGTTCAACACTATTGATGTTCATGTTAAGAACGATGCTCCATTAATAGGTGAAAACAATGAAGAAATATTGAAGGAAATAGGTTATTCGGAAGAAGAAATAAAACAGTTTACTGAAGAAAAGATAATATTAAGTGTTCCGTATGTAAAAGAAACTTAAATAAAAGCACCCTTAATTATAGCGTTTTTATAAATGCCTGAAATAGATTACGATAACAAATGAATTTTTCATTTGTTATCGTAAAAATATGAAATAATAGGAGGAAATAAGATGGAATTTAAATTCTCTATATCTGAAGAAGTTATACAAAAAGTAGCCAGAGAGTTTGCTGAAAAAGAAGTTGCACCTTTAGCAGAGGAAATAGATAAGGAAGGAAAATACCCATTTGAAACATTCGATAAAATGGCTAAAATGGGTTATACAGGAATAGGCGTTCCTGAAGAATATGGCGGATCTGGCGGAGATGATGTAACAAAGGCAATTGTAGTATCTGAAATAGCTAAAAAATGCGGTGCTACAGCTGCCATATTATCAATTCATCATGTGTTTGTACAATGTATATTGAAGTTTGGAACAGAAGAACAAAAACAAAAATACTTACCTTTTGTAACAAGCGGTGGAATGAAAACTGCATTTGCTTTAACAGAACCAAATGCAGGATCAGATGCTGCCAAAGTTCAGACGACTGCAGTTCTTGATGGTAATGAGTACGTAATCAACGGAACAAAATGTTTCATTACAGGTGGTAATTTAGCAGATTATGTTGTATTGTTCGCATCTACCGATACCTCTAAAGGAGTAAAAGGATTGTCTGCAATAGTAGTTCCAAAAGGAACACCTGGTTTTTCAATAGGAAAAATTGAAAATAAAATGGGAATAAGAGCTTCTAATACGGCTGAATTAATATTTGATAACTGCCGTGTTCCAAAAGAAAATCTTGTTGGAAAAGAAGGACAGGGATTTAAAATAGCTATGATTTTACTTGATGGAGCACGTATTGGTATAGCTGCACAGGCTTTAGGTATAGCCGAAGGTGCTTTAGAAGAAGCTGCTTCTTATATGAAGGAAAGGGTTCAATTCGGAAAACCAATAGCTGAATTTCAAGGGTTACAATGGTATATAGCAGAAATGGCTACTAAAATTGAATGTGCAAAATGGATGATATATAGAGCTGCAACACTGAAAATTAATGGACAACCATTCTCTAAAGAAGCTGCTATGGCAAAGTTATTTGCATCCGAGACAGCAAGCTTTGTTGCCAATAAAGCGTTACAAATTCATGGTGGGTATGGTTATATGAAGGATTACTCATTAGAAAGAATGGTAAGAGATGCAAAGATAACTGAAATTTATGAGGGTACTTCTGAAATTCACAAAGTTGTAATTTCAAGAGCAGTACTTGGTTAGGAGGGTATTATGAGAATTATTGTATGTCTAAAACAAGTTCCCGACACAAATGAAGTAAGAATTAATCAGGAAACCGGAACATTGATAAGAGACGGGGTTCCAAGTATTATGAATCCGGATGATAAAAATGCACTTGAAGAAGCACTGAAATTAAAAGATGAACATGGTGCTGAATTAATAGTAATAAGTATGGGGCCGCCACAAGCCAAGGATGTTCTTAAAGAGGCGTTGGCTATGGGAGCAGATGAAGGAATATTAATAAGTGACAGGGCTTTTGGAGGGTCTGACACATGGGCTACTGCAACAATTATTGCAGCTGCTATAGAGAAAATCGGAAGCTATGACATAGTATTCTGTGGAAGACAGGCTATAGATGGCGATACGGCACAGGTAGGACCTGAGATTGCTGAATTTTTGAATATTCCGCAAGTAACATATGTAAAAGAAGTAAAGGTTAAAGGCGACAAGCTTGTAGTTACAAGATTTACTGAATACGGAGAATATGTTTTTGAGGTTGCTGCTCCGGTATTATTAACTGCTATAAAAGAATTAAATACTCCGAGATATCCATCAATTAAAGGTATTTTTAAAGCTTATGGAGATAAAGGTGAGGAAAAAATTAAAATATTCAGCTTTAATGATTTAGTTGTTGATCCTACTCAAATTGGATTAAAAGGTTCACCTACTAATGTATACAAATCATTTGTACCTGTGAAAGACAAGCATTCAGAAATAATTGAGGGACAGAATTCAAAAGAGAAAGCTGATACATTAGTAAGGAAGCTATCAGAATTAAATTTAATATAGTGAGAGGAGGAGCATAATGGAAAGAGCAAAAGTTAATCAAGAAATTAATTTAAATAATTATAATGATGTCTGGGTTATAGGAGAACTTATTGGTGGTAAGATACATCCTGTAACCATTGAATTAATAGGTGAAGGCAGAAAATTATCTGATTCAATAAATAAGAAATTAAATGTAGTGGTTGTTGGTTACCAAGTTAAGGAAGCAGCTGAAAAATTGCTGAATTATGGTGTGGATAAGGTTTTATATGTTGAACACGAATTACTGAAAGATTTCAATACAGAAGGCTATTCAATTACTATTTCTAATCTGATAAATGAAAGAAAGCCGGAAATTGTTTTGTTAGGTGCAACTTCTATAGGCAGAGATATTGGACCAAGACTTGCTGCAAAGATTGGTACCGGACTGACAGCAGATTGCACTAAATTGGAAATAGATGAAACAGACGGGAAGCTGCTTCAGACAAGACCCGCATTTGGCGGAAATTTAATGGCCACTATTATTTGTCCAAAGAACAGACCGCAGATGTCAACTGTAAGACCGGGTGTTATGGCAAAGGCAAAACAAATTGATAAAATTACAGGTGTAGTGGAAGTTATCATGCCCATATTAAATGAAGAGGATTTAAGGGTTAAGTTAATTGATAAGATTACAAGCGTAAAGAAGAGAGTAAATCTTATAGAAGCGAAAGTTGTTGTATCAGGAGGAAGAGGTCTAAAAGAATCTGCAGGTTTTAAATTGATACAAGAATTAGCTGATGCATTAGGCGGGGAAGTAGGTTCATCAAGAGCTGCAGTCGATGCCGGATGGATAGAGAGTCCACATCAGGTTGGTCAAACAGGTACCACGGTAAGACCTGATTTATACGTGGCTTGTGGAATTTCAGGAGCAATTCAGCATCAGGCCGGTATGCATGAATCTGAATATATTGTGGCAATTAATAAAGATCCAAGAGCACCTATATTTGAAATATGCGACTTTGGAATTGTCGGGGATTTATATGAAGTCATTCCGGCAATGATAGAAGCCATAAGGGAAAAGAATTTCTTAGAAATATAACTAAATTAGACGTCCTCGCCTCTATAGGTGGTTGATTCAATTTACAACTAAAAAGTTCCTGTCGGGAGCTTTTTGGTTTTTGTTTGATAAGTTTATAACAATGTGTTATAATACGACATAATATTTAATTCAATAAATAATATATTTTTTTTGGAGTAAATTTATGAAATTAGGAAATGAAAAATATAAATATATTTTCGACGAAATACTAAAAATGACAGATGATGGATTTATAGTTGTTGATGAGGATGGCATAATTGTAGATATTAACAATCAATATTGCGACTTTCTTGGAAGAACAAAGGAAGAGGCAATCGGTTCATCTATTTTGAATATTATATCAAATTCTAAGATGGTGGATATTGTTAATAAGAAATATCATGAATTTGGAATGATACACAAATTTTGCAAGGGAGAAACAAAAGAAGTTGAAAATGATTTTTTATTAGTGAACCGCTCTTGTGTGACTGACGAAAAAGGTAAAGTTATAGCAGGTGTAGCTCAGGTAAAATTTAGACTTCAAACCTTAGATTCAGCACAAAAATTAATGAGAGAATATTCCGAGTTGCAATATTATAAGGAAGAATACAATAAAATTCGGTCAAATAGCCATTCTTTTGATGTAATGATTGGCAAAAATAAGAATTTTATCAGTATAAAGAAACGTGCAATGAAATTCGCAAAGACAGATTTTCCTATTTTGATAACGGGAGAAACAGGAACAGGCAAGGAAGTATTTGCACAATCAATTCATAAAAACAGTATAAGGCAAAATAAACCTATGATAAGCATAAATTGTGCAGCTATTCCTCATGACCTCATTGAATCAGAGTTGTTTGGATATGAAGAAGGATCCTTTACCGGTGCTAAAAAAGGAGGAAAGCCCGGTAAATTTGAGCTTGCAAATGAAGGAACAATATTTCTTGATGAAATCGGTGATATGCCGTATGATATGCAGTCAAAATTATTAAGAGTACTTCAGGAAAACGAAGTGGAAAAAATTGGTGCAACTAAGACCATACCAATTGATGTTAGGGTAATAGCGGCCACACGTCAAAATTTAAATGAAATGGTTTTAAACGGAACATTCCGTGAAGACTTATACTATAGACTTAATGTGGTCAATATAGAAGTTACACCATTAAGAGAAAGAAAAGATGATATCGTACTCTTTGCTGATTATTTCTTAAGAAGCTTAAATTGCAGATATAAAACCTTAATTTCAATAAGCGATGAAGTTGTTAAGTGTTTAATAAATTATAACTGGCCCGGAAATATAAGAGAATTAGAAAATGTAATAAAGAGTGCTTATGCGTCATGTGAAGATTTAGTTATTCAGGTAAACGATTTGCCTTCTAAAATGATATCTTACACTAAATTTAAAAACGAAGACAGTCCGGATAAGAAGTTAAAGACGTTAGTCAATAAGTATGAATTATTATTAATTAAAGAAGCTTTAAAAAGAAACAACAATAATATTCAGTTAACTGCATCAGAGCTTGGAATTCACAGAAGCCTTCTTTATAAAAAGGTAGAAAAATATGGTATAATTTTTTAATTAAATATAAGCATGGAATATAATAAAAATTTCAAGTTATTAAAATAATACAATTAAAAATATAGTATTATTTTAATATATTTATTGACAATGAGTTTGTTATTTTGTATAATAAACAAAAGAGAACAATTGTTCGCAAAGGAGTTGTGAGATGGAAAAAGATAAGGCACTTGAGCTGGCGTTAGCTCAAATTGAAAAGCAATTCGGTAAAGGTTCTATAATGAAGCTTGGAGAAAATGCAAAATTGAATATAGAATCAATATCAACAGGAGCTTTGCCGCTTGATATTGCAACAGGCATAGGAGGAGTTCCTAAAGGCAGAATCGTAGAAATTTTTGGACCTGAATCATCCGGTAAAACAACCGTAGCATTACATATAGTTGCAGAATCACAGAAAAGAGGCGGTATTGCAGCGTTCATTGATGCTGAGCACGCACTTGATCCGGGATATGCTAAAAAGCTTGGAGTATCAATTGAAGATTTAATAATTTCTCAGCCTGACACAGGAGAACAAGGATTGGAAATAGCTGAAGCCTTGGTTAGAAGCGGTGCAGTTGATGTTATTGTTGTGGACTCTGTTGCAGCATTAGTTCCAAAGGCCGAAATAGACGGTGAAATGGGAGATTCTCATGTGGGCTTGCAGGCAAGATTGATGTCACAAGCACTTAGAAAGTTAGCAGGTGCAATTAACAAGTCCAATACTGTTGCCATATTTATAAACCAATTGCGTGAAAAGGTGGGAGTAATGTTCGGTAATCCTGAAACTACCACAGGGGGTAGAGCTCTTAAATTCTATTCGTCAATGAGATTAGATGTAAGAAGAATAGAATCGCTTAAAAAAGGCGATGATGTTTACGGTAACAGAACGAGAGTAAAGGTTGTTAAAAATAAAGTTGCTCCGCCGTTTAAGCAGGCAGAATTCGATATTATATATGGCAAAGGAATATCCAAAGAAGGCTGTATATTAGACATGGCAGTTGAAGCAGGAGTGGTAAATAAATCAGGTGCATGGTATTCATATGAAAGCTCAAGAATAGGGCAAGGAAGAGAAAATTCCAAGGATTACTTGACTTCAAATCCTGAGCTGATGAGTGAAATAGAAAAAAAGGTAAGAGATAAATTTGAACTTGGCGATGCAGTGTTAAGTTCAGATGATTCGGACAAATCAGGCGATTTAAATGATTAATACAATGAATTTTGTTAGAATTGATTAAAATAGTCAGAACGGCTCATTGCTGTTCTGTTTTTTTGCTATTTATCTTGACATAATGTATAAAAAATTATAGAATATATTATATTCAAGTATCAAGAAATAACTTAATATTTCATATAATTTAGAAATTATCATTTAATAAACATTTAGTTAAATGTAAATATTTCGCAGCTTGAAAATTTAATAACGGGAGGTGCTGAATTGTTAATAGAAGTAACAGTAGGTATTATCTGCGCAATAATAGGTATAGTAGTAGGATTTATAATTCGTAAAAATATATCTGAAAGCAAAATTGGTAGTGCTGAAGAAGAAGCTAAAAGGATAGTCGATGATGCAACAAAAGATGCAGAAACAAAGAAAAAAGAAATTCTTGTTGAAGCAAAAGATGAAGCTCATAGAATGAGAAATGAATATGAAAGAGAAAACAAAGAAAGACGAAGCGAATTACAAAGATCAGAAAAAAGACTAATCAAAAAAGAAGAAATGCTCGATACTAAAAGCATGCAGGTTGAAAAGAAAGAAGAAACTCTTCAAAAGAAATTAAAAGAAGTTGAAACCAAGCAAAGTAAATTAGAAGCAATCCATGACCAACAATTAGAAGAGCTGGAAAGAATTTCCGGACTTTCAACTGATGAAGCAAAAAGCATTTTAATTGACAACATTAAAAAGGAAGCAGAACAAGAGGCTTCAATTGCAGTGAAAGAAATAGAAAAAGAAGCAAAGGAAACTGCAGAGAGAAAAGCACGTGAAATAATTACATATGCGATTCAAAAATGTTCTGCAGATCATGTAGCGGAAACCACTGTATCTGTAGTTGATCTGCCTAATGACGAAATGAAGGGTAGAATAATAGGAAGAGAAGGAAGAAATATCAGAGCTCTTGAACAATTAACGGGTATAGATATTATAATAGATGATACACCGGAAGCAGTAGTAATTTCCGGATTTGATCCTATTAGAAGAGAAGTTGCAAGATTAGCACTTGAAAAATTAATTGCAGATGGTAGAATACATCCTGCAAGAATTGAAGAGATGGTTGAAAAATCTAAAAAAGAAGTTGAACAGCAAATTAAAGACGAAGGTGAACAGGCAACACTTGATACCGGTATACATGGACTTCATCCTGAGCTTGTAAGACTTTTAGGTAGATTAAAGTTTAGAACAAGCTACGGACAAAATGTATTGAAGCATTCTATGGAAGTATCATATTTGGCTGGTATAATGGCAGCAGAATTAGGAGTAGATGTTAAAATCGCGAAGCGTGCCGGCTTATTACACGATATAGGCAAGGCAGTTGATCATGAGGTTGAAGGTCCTCATGTTACTATAGGCGAGGATTTGGCAAGGAAATATAAAGAAAGCAAGGCAGTAATTCATGGAATTGCTGCACATCATGGAGATATTGAACCACAAACTGTTGAAGCAGTTTTAGTTCAGGCGGCTGATGCTATATCGGCGGCAAGACCGGGTGCAAGAAGAGAAACACTTGAAACTTATATTAAGAGATTAGAAAAACTTGAAGAAATATCAAACTCATTTGAAGGGGTAGAAAAATCTTTTGCTATTCAGGCAGGAAGAGAAGTGCGAATTATCGTTAAACCGGAAGTTACAAGCGATTCAAGCATAATTTTGATTGCAAAAGACATAGTTAAGAAGATAGAAGAAGAAATGGAATATCCGGGTCAGATTAAAGTTAATGTAATCAGAGAAACAAGAGCAACAGAATACGCAAAATAGCATAATTAGAAAGAAATATATGGAAGTAAACAAGTTTATTGTTTACTTCTTTTTAATTTAGATATAAAATAAACAATATAAATATATATAAAGGAACTAATAACTATGAACAATCCGATTTAAAAAACTCAATTATTTTAATGCAATAACCATCTTTTATTGTGCAAAAAAATAATTGGAGGATTTTAAATTGGAAAACAAAAAACTTAATATTTATTTATTATATGCTATAGCCTTGCTTCAGGGCATGATTTTTTACGGTCCCATAGCAACGCTGTACCGCCGTGCACAGGGGCTTTCGATGTATGACATTACGCTTATAGAAAGCATATCACTGACGGTTATGATATTGCTTGAGCTGCCATGGGGTTATGTTTCGGACAAAATAGGCTATAAAAAGACAATCGTAGTATGCAATATACTATATTTTATATCCAAGATAGTATTCTGGAAGGCTGATAATTTTTTTATGTTTGCCGCGGAAAGGCTTATTCTTTCGGTGGTTTTGGCAGGCATTTCGGGATGCGATTCGGCTTATTTGTATTTATCGGCAGATAAAGAAAACACTCAAAGCGTGTTCGGCATCTATGAAGCTATGAGTACTGCCGGATTGATATTTGCTTCATTAATTTTTTCTGTCTATGTAAATGACAATTATGAAACGGCTGCATTTTTGACGGTAGTTTCTTACGGCGCGGCAATGCTGTCTTCATTGTTTCTTATTGAAGTAAGACCGGAGACGAACGGATACACAAATGCAGAGGTCAGAATAAAAGCAATCGCAGAGTCTTTCATGAAGGATAAAGCATTTATCATGTTTTTGCTGGCTGCTTCGTTGCTGATGGAAAGCAACCAGATAATCACGGTATTTTTAAGTCAGGTACAGTACCTTCAGTCCGGGATTCTTCCGAAATATATGGGATATATCTATATACTTGTAACTGTATCGGGAATGCTCTCGGCGTATTCTCATATAATTACAGACAGGATAGGAGAAGGAAGGACAATAAAGATGTTATTTTGCACGGCCGCCATATCCTGTATTTCAATGTCAGTGGTTTTAAATCCGGTTTCTTCCGTGCTTTGCATTGTTTTGATGAGAATATCCGCATCGGTTTTTATTCCCATATCCATTAATATAAAAAACCGACGTATAACAACATCAAGCCGTGCAACCATGCTGTCAGTTTATTCAGCCATAATGAATATTACCGCCATTATGATAAATCTTATTCTGGGTAAAATGGCAGATATCAATATCCGGTATGCAATGGTATCAGGGGCTTTATTCTGCGGGTTAGGACTAATTTTATACGCTGTGTGGGAATCAAAGGAAAGAGTTAAGAATTAAAATATATATTAAAAGAGGTTATGAAATGTCAAGAGATACATATGAAAATCCGTTAATAACAAGATACGCAAGCAAGGAAATGAGCTATATCTTTTCCGATGAAAAGAAATTTTCAACATGGAGAAAGCTTTGGGTCGCATTGGCAGAAGCAGAAAAAGAACTGGGCTTAAACATAACAGATGAACAAATAGACGAAATGAGAGCCAATATTTACAACATCGATTACGATATGGCGGCTCAAAAAGAAAGAGAGTTCAGACATGATGTAATGGCTCATGTACATACATTCGGAACTGCATGCCCTAAGGCAATGCCCATAATACATCTGGGAGCAACCAGCATGTATGTGGTTGACAATACGGATGCCATCCTAATGAAGGAAGCATTATTGTTAATAAAAAAGAAATTAGTGAATTTAATAAAGGTTTTATCAGATTTTTGTTTAGAGTATAAGGATATACCAACATTAGGATACACTCATTATCAGCCGGCACAGCTTACGACAGTCGGTAAAAGAGCTTCACTGTGGCTTCAGGATTTATATTTAGATTACGAAGAAATTAATCATGTCTTGACGTTGGTTAAACTGAGAGGCGTAAAAGGAACCACCGGTACACAGGCAAGCTTTATGAGCCTGTTTGACAACGACGGAGAAAAGGTTAAAAAGCTTGAAGAATTAGTGGTTGAGAAAATGGACTTTCATGATGCATATAGGCTGACCGGACAGACATATACACGAAAGGTTGATTTTTATGTATTGTCAACCCTAAGCGGCATAGCTCAAAGCTTACATAAGATGACTAATGATATCAGAATACTTCAAAGTCAAAAAGAAATAGAAGAACCTTTTGAAAAAAATCAAATCGGTTCTTCTGCAATGGCATATAAAAGAAATCCTATGAGAAGCGAAAGAATTGCATCATTGGCACGTTTTATTATTTCTAATGAAGCCAATATGGCTAATACCGTTACTACGCAGTGGTTAGAAAGAACATTGGATGATTCGGCTATTAAAAGATTAGCTATGCCGCAGGGATTTTTAGCAGCAGATGCAATTTTGAGTATTGCAATCAATATATTCAGTGGAATGGTTGTAAATGAAAAAGTAATAGAAAAGCATATAAGTGACGAGATTCCTTTTATGACGACGGAAAATATAATTATGGAAGCAGTTAGGCGTGGAGGAAACAGGCAGGATCTCCACGAAGAAATAAGAGTTCTTTCAATGGAAGCAGCAGAGCAGGTTAAAAAATTCGGAATGCAGAACGACCTGATTGAGAGGATGTCAAAGAGCAAGGTAATAAATATGTCAAGGGAAGAGATTGAAGCCACAATAAATCCGGCAAATTACACAGGAAGGGCACCGCAGCAGGTAGAGGAATTCTACAATGAGGTGATAAAGCCTCTTCTTGAAGAAAACCGTAATTTGCTCGGGGTTGATATTGAGCTTAAAGTGTAGTGCTTTCTGTGGGGGAAGATATGAATATAACACTGGTTTACGGAACTGAGCGCAAAGGAAGTACATATAACATTGCGCAATTGTTTTTAAACAAACTGAGAGATGAAAAATCTGAAGTGACGGAAATTTTTCTTCCAAGAGACATGCCTCATTTTTGCAAAGGCTGCAGTCTATGCTTCATGAAGGGAGAGGAATATTGTCCTGATTATGAACAGGTTAATAAGGTTAGAATTGCACTTGAAAAAGCTGATTTGCTGATTTTTGCCAGTCCCGTATATGTATATCACACCACAGGACAGATGAAAACGTTGCTTGACCATTTCGGATATCAATGGATGGTTCACCGGCCAAATAAAACAATGTTCGGAAAAATTGCTCTCGTAATTTCTACAGCCGCAGGAGCAGGTATGAAGTCAACAAACAAGGATATTGCAGACAGCCTTACCTTCTGGGGGATTGCAAGAATATTCAAATACGGCAAAGGTGTCGCCGCAATCAACTGGAATGACGTAAGTGATGATAAAAAAGCTGTTATTTATAAGGATGTGGATAAAATATCCGCAAAAATAATAAAGAAATCCAAAAATGTGACACCGAACATAAAGGTAAAGGCACTGTTTTATGCAATGCGTATAGCTCAGAAAAGAGGTGGGTTCAATAAAACTGATGTAGAATACTGGAAAGCGCAGGGATGGCTGGGAAGCTTGCGCCCGTGGTAACGATAAATTACATTAATATATACTATAGGGAGATAAGAATGAAATTTAATCCTGAAGAATACAAATACTCATCCAGAAGAAATGTTGTTTACGGTCATAGAGGCATGGTAGCTACTTCGCAACCATTAGCCTCACAGACCGGCTTAGAAATGTTAAAGAAAGGCGGTAATGCAGTAGATGCAGCTATTGCAACTGCTGCCTGCCTGACGGTTGTGGAACCAACATCAAACGGTTTAGGAAGTGATGCATTTGCATTAGTATGGATTAAGGATAAGCTTCATGGTTTAAATGCCAGCGGGTATTCGCCAAGCAGTATTTCTATGGATAAGCTTAAAGATAGAGGATTTAATGAAATCCCTAAATACGGGGTGATACCTGTCATGGTGCCAGGTGCTCCTGCAGCATGGGTAGAATTATCAGAAAAATTTGGAAAGCTTTCGTTGAAAGAAGTATTAAATCCGGCAATAAACTATGCTAAAAACGGATTTACAGTTTCAGTAAATGTTAAGAAAGCATGGGATACAAGCTATAATATATATAAGAAACAGCAGGGAGAAGAGTTTAAATATTGGTTTTCTACATTTACTAAGAACAATAAGACTCCAGAATTTGGTGAGCTTTGGAAGCTGCCGCACCATGCCTATACCCTTGAATCAATTGCAGATACTAATGGTTCATCATTCTACAAAGGTTACATAGCCGACAAAATAGATGAATTCTTCAAAAAATATAACGGTTATTTATCAAAAGAAGATTTAGCAAATTATAAGCCGGAATGGGTAGAGCCGATTACTGTAAATTACAGAGGTTACGATGTTTATGAAATACCTCCTAACGGTCAGGGCTTAGTTGCTTTGATGGCATTAAATATTATAAAGGGTTTCGATTTTTCATATAAAGACAACAGCGATACGTATCATAAACAAATTGAAGCTATAAAGCTTGCATTTGCAGACGGACAAAAATATATTACGGATTCAAATTATATGAAAATAAATATAAATAAGTTATTGTCTGATGATTATAGCGAGAAAAGAAGAAAAACTATAACAGATATGGCTCTAATGCCTGAATCAGGTGATCCAAACAGCGGAGGAACAGTTTATTTATGTACTGCTGATGGTGATGGCAACATGGTTTCCTATATACAAAGCAATTACATGGGGTTTGGCTCCGGTATAGTCGTACCAGAAACCGGAATAGCTTTTGCGAATAGGTTACATAATTTTAGTTATGACAATAATCATGATAATTGTCTCATGCCGAATAAAAAAACGTATCATACGATAATACCGGGATTTTTGATGAAGGACGGAAAAGCTGTGGGACCTTTTGGTGTAATGGGCGGCTTTATGCAACCTCAGGGTCATGTTCAAGTAATTACAAATTTAATTGATTTTCATATGAATCCTCAGGAAGCTTTAGATGCTCCGAGATGGCAGTGGATAAAAGGTAAACAAATTGAAATTGAGCCAACAGTTCCATACCATATAGTAAATGATTTGATAAAAAGAGGGCATGAAGTAAAAATTCAACCGAATTTGAATTCATTCGGACGCGGGCAAATGATATTAAGATCTGAAGAAGGAACACTGTGCGGCGGAACAGAACATAGAACGGACGGACATATAGCAGTATGGTGATTATCAATGAGTATTAAACAATAAAAGGGGTAAGTAATGTTAATTTATTTAAATTTATTGGATACTGAAGAAGAAAAAAGTAAGTTCGAACAAATTTACAACTATTACAAGCTTACAATGTTTTATGTGGCCAAAAGCATCTTAAAAGATGATTATTTATCTGAAGATGCCGTTCATGATGCATTTATAAACATAGCTAAAAGCATGGACAACATATCAGATGTTATAAGTCCCAGAACAAAGGGTTATGTTGTAATTATAGTCAGGAACATTTCTTTGAATATACTGAAAAAACAAAAACCAATTGCTGAAATTGAAGATTTTGATGAAAATGTTTCATACGATATAAGCTTAGAGGATGAGATATTGTCGAAATTATCTTTTGATTTCATTATAGAAGAAATTATGAATTTACCGGTGATATATAAGGATGTGTTGTACTTATCGTACGTAGAGGATCTCAGTACTCAGGAGATATCGAAATTAATAAATATTTCCAATGAGGCAGTCAAGAAAAGATTACAAAGAGGAAGAAAAAAATTAGTTGAAAGTATCGGCGAAGCAATGTAAGCAGACGACCCAAATCTCCGATTTGGTGTCGGTCGCTTATGCTGGAAGTGAAAGCAAGACGACCCAAATCTCTGATTTGGTGTCAGTCGCTTATGCTGTAATTGAAACAGAAAAAAATTTCTGCTTTTTTTTATAATTTTTTGTCCCCATATGCAGCTTAAAATTGTTTATATAGTATAGAGAATTTTTATAGCATATTAGGTAGGTAGAGTTTATGAATACTGAATTTTATTTTAATAGGATATATGCGATTGCTTTTAAGTTAACAGGTGATGAAGAAATTGCTGAAGAAATATCGACAAAGGCAATAATTAATACGATTAGAGATTTTAATGAAGATTATGAAGTAAATGCAAGTATGTTTAAATTAACTATTTTAGAATTATTTAAAATTTATTTGATTATGCCGAAATCAAGATGTAATGATAACATAAAGGGAATTCAGAGTGCATTATTAAAGCTTAAACCGATAAACAGAGCATTAGTAATTTGGAAAGATATACTGGGATTTAAGATATCAGATAATACACCTGTTTCAGGTTCATACGGAGAATTGCACAGGGAACTCATATATGGCAGAAAAGAGCTTAAAGAACATATTAGTATGAGTCAATTGGATTAATAAGAAAGGTAAATTTATATGGTTAATGAAATATTAAAAAATGCATTGGTAATTTCAATGGAAAATGAGATAAATACCATTCCTTCAAGTATAGATTTAAAAGAATACCATAGCTTTTCTGCTGAATTCAATAAAAAAATGAACCGTTTAATAAAGAAAGCAAATATCAAATATGTAAATATAGATAAATTCAGAGTCAGAAGAAGTATTGTTGCTGCATCGTTAGTAATAATTATTGCAGCCGCCTCCATGAGTGTTGAAGCTTTAAGGTTACCGGTAATAAAATTGACTGAAAAAATATATGCCGAATTTTCGGAGATTTTATTTGATAATGAAGAAGATATTGAGGTTCCTAAAATGATTGAAGCTGTCTACGTACCTTCATACATGCCTGAAGGATATGAATTAGTTGAAGAAAGCAAAGATATGAAGCTGATGCATTTTCTGGTTTACTCTAATGAAAAAGGACAGCTAATTATGGTTGACCAATATACATTAGGCGTGAGCATGGCAGTAGACACAGAGGGAATAACCTCAGAAGAAATAACAATTAAGGAGAAGAGCGGAATAATATATACCAAAAACGGTTTAACCACCATAATAATTAATGACAATAATTATGTGCATATGATTTCCGGATATGAAAGCAGAGAAGAAATTATTAAAATAGCCGAATCACTGCATATCAGAGAATAAATAATAAATATGGAGTTAAAATATGGCGTTGGATATGAGATAAGTTTACATCTTATACAGTCGGCAGAGACGAAGGCTTTTTTCTGGGGAGCATCAGAAAGCTTCGAATATTGTGTTGAAAATGCATTATCTAAGTATAAAATATAAATTATATTAAAAAATAGTATAATTAAATATATGGAAGGAATTAATGTGAAAGTAAAACTAATTTTTTTGACAATCATTCTGATGCTTACAGCATGTACAAATAATAATGATGATTTAATACAGAACGATAATGATGTCATTGAAAATGGTGACAATACAGTTAAAAATGTAATTGATTTAGATTTTACACCTGTACCAAAGACATCATTAAAAGAAGGATTACCGAAAGAAGGATGGATTAACGGAAAAAGCATTTATTTTGGTGATTTGCCTAATCAGATAGAATCAACAATACATTTGTATATAGACAGTAACGAAAACCCTGAGTTAAGACCTGGTGAGGGAACAATATATGGATTTTTAGAGCATGATAATAAAATATATGAACTTGGAGTTGTTAGCGGTTATGGATTTCATGATATAGATGTAGATTTAGCAGACAGGACCTTTGATGGTATCAAAGAAATTAATATTGTTGGCGACATGGGTGCAACCTATATAGAAATGAAAATAATTGCTTATAATGAAGATAGTAATGAATGGGAAAATTTATTAACTATGGGTACTCCCACTGTCGCAGATTTAGACAGAGACGGTCAGGAGGAGTTAATTGCCGGTTCTGCAGGAAGCTTACCGCCCTATGCAGATATATACAAATGGAATAATGATCATTTTGAGAAAGTTGAAATAACCGAAGCTACCGGAAATTTATATGCATACTTAGACATAATAGATGGCGAATGGATTGTTATAACAGGTTTACAAGATCATGAACCCACAATGTACAAATATGAAGCAGGGAAACTTACGGAGTATAAATAACAGTAATTGTCTTTTGCATATAATAAAATTTTTTTACTGTAAATAATTCTTGTTTTAATATGCAATGTATTGTAATATATTGTAAGAAAAGGCAGAGAGAATAGATGATTAAAACGTTTTCTCAATCAAGCCCTAAAAGGATAATTACTCATATATGAATATGCTGATATTTATTAAACATAATCTTGTTAAATTATTAATTCAGAGTTTATTTATAGTAATATTGATAATAAGTATTTTTTCTATTGAATTCTCAATTGGAATACTGCGTGATGACGGTAAGTCTGTTAATTATGTGGGGATTATAAGAGGAGGAACACAGCTATTAGTAAAGCAGGAATTAGCAAACAGACCAAGCAATGAACTGATAGAAGAATTAGACGGTATAATTAATCAGTTAAAAACACATGATAAAAATAATCATTTTGCGATACATGAAGATAAAAAACTTCAAGAATTACTTTCTATTATAGAAATAAAATGGATAGAATTGAAAGAAGAAATTTATAATTATCGATCCGGGGCTGATCCTCTGAAGCTTTATAATTTAAGTGATGAATATTATGAACTGACTAATAATTTAGTATTTGAAACTCAAGCATATGTTGAAAGTAAAGTAGAAAAATTGGCTTCCATGAGATCAAGATTGTTTATAAGTGTAATTTTGATATTAATTTTCAGCATACAGCAATTTATTAGTAAAATTTTGGTACAGAATAAAAATGTTGCATTAAATCAAGTCGCATATATTGATAATTTGACCGGTTTGCCTAACAGAGCACATTGTAATGAGATTATTCTAAAATGCAATGAAATGGAAATTTTACCGGACTTAGCATGTGTGTATATAGACTTAAATAATTTAAAAGTTACTAACGATTTACTTGGACATGAAGCAGGAGATAAATTCATAAAAGATTTTGCTGCAATTCTAAAAGAAGCAAGCAGTCCCTACGGATTTGTATGCCGCAACGGCGGAGACGAATTTGTAGCTATTTTTGAAAATTGTTCACAAAAGAATATAAATGATTATATGAACTATTTAAATGAGAAAACTCGTATATATAATTCTAAAGAAAGTGAAATAAAAATCAGCTATGCTATCGGTGTTGCCTTTTCACATGAGATAAGTTCAAACCAAATGAATGACCTTTTGTCATTAGCAGATAAACGTATGTATGAAAATAAAGCAGAGTATAAAAAAACGCTGCTAAATAAAGAATAAAAAATATTTAAGCGGAAATAGTGGAGATTTGACATCATACATCAAATTTCCATATTTTAATTTGATTTCATTTGGATATGGTAACTGAATTCTAATTTGCTTGACATCCTCATTGTTATCATGGACAGTATTTAATACATTTACTTTAATAGGTGCATGTGTGACGGGTTTGCACTTTGTTGTTCTTATACTTCAAAAACAATAAGCTTATAAATAGAAAATATATAATTAAACGGAGGAAATCATGTTAAAAAATTTTTGGGTGGTGAATAAAATACAGTTGCTTTAAGGGGCTTCGGGATATCAAATACACAAAATGGTACTCATTAAAATAATTGTCATTACTATGATATATATGGTTGTATATCCTATTTGTTAATATTGATGTTTTATATCGGGAGATATATGATATTAATATACGAATGCATATAGGGGGATATATTATGACAAAAAGAATTTTAACTTTAATGTTTGCTTTAATGATGATATTGTTAATGAGTACAGATATGAATGTAGCTCAAGCAAATATTTATAACGATGATGAAGTATATTCTGATACTAAAGAAAGTATTAAAATAAATGAGCAAAATACACCGGGCAAGGTACAATACACAATAACTGAAGCCCAAGGACCTATTGTTGTTGATGAAAGTATAAATAAAAGAGCAATAGATCCAAATAAACCAATGATCGCTATAACGTATGATGATGGACCATCTAAATATACGCCTGAAATATTGAATACATTAAAAGAAAACAATTCGGTTGCAACATTCTTTGTATTAGGATCTCAGGTACATGGCAACAAGGATATATTGAACCGAATGATAGGTGAAGGTAATCAAATAGGTAATCATACCTATAATCATAAAAATCTAACAACAATAAGTGACGAAGAATTATACAAGCAAATTCAAGGAACAGATGATTTAATTTATATAGCTACGGGTTATACACCAACAGTTGTGCGACCGCCATATGGAACTACAAGTGAAGAGTTAAATAAAAAAATACAAAAGCCGATAATTCAATGGTCGATCGATACACGTGACTGGGAAAGCAGAAATGCCGGAATAATTGTTGAGAATATTCTTAAAGATGTAAAGGACGGAGATATTATACTGATGCATGATTTATATGACAGTACTGTTAAGGCATCCAAAATAGTAATTCCGGAATTAATTCAAAGAGGATTTCAGCTTGTGACAATAGACGAATTATCCGAATACAGAGAAGTTGTATTTACAGCCGGAGTAAATTACTACCATATGTATAAATAAAATTAAAAAAACCATTGTCTTATAAATAAATATGTTTTATAATTAATTTAACTAAATATCGGGAGCTTATTAATAGGCTGAGAGGAAACTGTTAGTTTCGACCGAACCTGATTTGGATAATGCCAACGTAGGGAACTGTTTGTGAAAATGAATGGGATATACCACATGTTGGTAAATCCCATTTTTTACACTTACAGTATAAGTGACTGACACCAAATCAAAGATTTGGGTCGTCTGCTTATAGAAAGGACTTGAGTTATGGAAAGTTACAAAACATCAACGTTGAGCAATGGATTATTGTGGTTTGGTGCATCCGTGTCTATTGCAGAAATTTTTACAGGAACATTATTTGTGCCGCTCGGCTTTGCAAGAGGATTCTTTGCAATAATAGCAGGGCATATAATCGGATGTATTCTTTTGTACTATGCGGGAATTATAGGTGCTAAAAGCGGCAAATCATCCATGGAATCCGTGGGATTATCATTTGGAAACAAGGGAAGAAATTTTTTTGCGCTTCTTAATGTTCTACAGCTTGTAGGATGGAGTGCCATAATGATAATACAAGGTTCAAGAGCGATAGGAATTATGTTAAGTACAGGCATCGGTATGCAGGCCAATTTGTTGTGGTGTGTTATTATCGGAGCTACTATTCTTGTGTGGGTTATTATGGGACCTAAAAACTTGGAGAAAGTCAATATTGTTGCTGTGGGAAGTCTGTTTATACTGACAATTCTTTTGAGCTCTATGATTTTTAAAGGAGGTTCACAGACAAACATAAGCGGAGAATTGAGCTTCGGAGCTGCAATAGAACTGTCAATTGCAATGCCGTTATCATGGCTTCCTCTTATTTCCGATTACACCAAGGATGCAAAACACCCTTTAACCGCATCCCGTGTCAGTGTAGTTACATATTTTGCGGGCAGTGTCTTCATGTATACAATCGGCTTAGGAGCTGCCATATTCACCGGAGAAAGCGATATTGCCGTAATAATGTATAAAGCAGGATTTGGTATTTTGGGAGTGTTAATAATATTATTTTCAACAGTGACAACAACTTATTTGGATGTTTATTCTGCGGGAGTCAGCTTAAAAACAATTAACAGCAACTTCTCTGAAAAAACCATGTCGATTCTGGTATGTATTATAGGTACTGTTACAGCAATTTTAATGCCTGTTGAACAATTTGAAAGCTTTTTATTATTAATAGGCTCTGTTTTTACCCCTATGATTTCTATATTGATAGCAGATTATTTTATTCTAAAAAAAGACAACCTTAATAAATCTGTAGATAAGGTAAACTTTATTATTTGGCTTGTAGGATTTGCAATTTACAGAGTGCTTTTATATGTGGATATGGTTATGGGAAGCACTATACCTGTAATGTTTATTACCTTAATTATCTGTGTGATTACAGACAAAATTAAAAATAAAACTTTTTTGAATGTATAATTTTTAGAAAAATATAAAAATTCAATAAAGATATACTTACTGTCAGTTTTCAGTATGGAAGAAAAGGATTAAAATATTTTATTTAAAAATAAAACAAAAGGAGATTAAACATGTTTTCAGAAATTATTAAAAATGTTAAAAGTAATACACCATTAGTACATAATATAACAAATTATGTAACAGTGAATGATTGTGCAAATATATTGTTAGCTTGTGGTGGCTCACCCATAATGGCGGATGATATAGATGAGGTTGAAGAAATTACATCAATATGCAATGCTTTGGTAATAAACATAGGTACATTAAATTCAAGAACTGTGGAATCAATGCTAAAAGCAGGTAAAAAGGCAAATGAACTTAATATACCTGTCATACTTGACCCTGTAGGGGCAGGGGCTTCAAAATTCAGAACGGATACTGCTTTCAGATTGCTGAAAGCAGTAAAATTTGCTGTGATTAGAGGCAACATGTCTGAAATAAAAACAGTGGGCAAAGATAGTACAAGTGGAACAAGAGGTGTAGATGCCAGTGTGGATGATACTATCACCGAAGAAAATATCGATGAAACTGTTAAATATATAAACTCATTGTCAGAGAGACTATCTGCTGTTGTGGCAGTTACAGGTGCCATAGACATTGTTGCAGATGGGACAAGAGCATACGTTATTAGAAATGGCCACCCATTTATGAGCAAAATATCCGGAACAGGCTGCATGCTTAGTTCAATTATAGGTGCTTTTTGCGGTGTTAATAAGGATAATTTTTCCGGCGCAACTGCTGCTGCAGTATGTGCTATGGGATTATGCGGTGAACTTGCTTATGAAAAAATGAAAAAAAATGATGACGGAACATCCTCACTTAAATGTCATTTAATTGATTTTATGAGTAAAATTGATGCTGAGATGCTGAAAGAAGGTGCTAAGATTGAAATTAGATAATAAAGCACTTCTGCTTTATGCAATTACCGACCGTACCTGGTTAAAAGAAAAAACACTTCCCGAAGCAGTTGAAGAGGCAATATTGGGGGGAGCAACATTTATTCAGCTAAGAGAAAAAAACTTAGACTATGAAGAGTTTTTAAAAACTGCTGGAGAGGTAAAAGCAGTAACTGACAAATACAATATTCCTTTCGTAATAAATGATAATGTGGATGTAGCAGCTTCAATTGATGCTGACGGAGTACATATAGGGCAAAGCGATGAAGAAATTAAAACAGTCAGAGAAAAACTTGGGTTTAATAAAATAATAGGTCTTTCAGCCGTAACAGTTGAAGAAGCTGTTAAAGCAGAACAAAGCGGTGCAGATTATATAGGTGCAGGTGCAATTTTTAATACGTCTACAAAGCTTGATGCTGATACAGTTTCATTTGAAACATTAAAGGAAATATGCGATGCAGTAAGTATACCTGTTGTTGCAATCGGAGGCATATCTAAAGATAATGTTCTTGAACTAATAGACACAGGCATTGCAGGAATTTCAGTCGTATCAGCGATCTTTGCACAGGATAATATTAAAAATGCAACCTTAGAACTATTAAATCTAACAAAACAAATAATCAAATGAAGGAGACAAAAATGAAAAAAGTATTAACTATAGCTGGCTCCGATCCAATCGGCGGTGCAGGTATTCAGGCAGATTTGAAAACAATGACCTGTCATAAAATATACGGTATGAGTGTCATAACAGCATTAGTAGCTGAAAATACTATAGGTGTGTATGGTATATCAGAAGCTTCACCGGAATTTGTGGCGCAGCAGATGGATTCGGTTTTTACCGATATTTATCCCGATGCTGTAAAAATCGGAATGGTTTCAAATAAAGAAATAATATCAGTTATAGCAGATAAGCTTATTGAATACAAAGCAAAGAAAATAGTTCTTGATCCTGTAATGGTGGCTACGAGCGGTGGTAGTCTTTGCAAGGATGATTCCGTTGAAATGCTTATAAATAAATTGATGCCACTGGCAACAGTGATAACACCTAATATACAGGAGGCTCAGGTACTCTGTGGCTTTGAAATAGAAAACAAAGAAGATATGCAAAGAGCAACAGTTAAAATATCCGAAAATTATTCCGGTTATATACTTATTAAGGGAGGGCATTTAACTTCCTGTAGCGATGATTTGCTTTATAATGACGGAGATTTTATGTGGTATAAGCAGGAAAGAATAGATAATCCTAATACACATGGAACGGGCTGCACCCTGTCATCGGCAATTGCATGTAATTTAGCAGAGGGACATGATGTAAAGACAAGCATATTAAACGCAAAAAATTATATAACAGGAGCTTTAAAAGCCAATTTGAATATAGGAAAAGGCAGAGGTCCTTTAAATCATTGTTGGAATCAATAATAAAAACTCTCCTCAGAATATTATTCTGAGGAGAGTTTTGTATTACAGCATATGGCAATTTTTAGCTGTCTTTTTTTTGTGTTGATTTATAATTATTTTGTGTTTCCAAAATTATATTATTTACAATTTCAAGGATATCCTCAGTATAAGAAAGGTATGGCTCAGTTAAACTTTTATTATCCGGGTAAACATCATTTGATAAACGACCAAATAAGAGATAATCTGCAGATAAATTATAGTTATTACATATTTTATAAAGTGTTGTCACTGACATTCCTTTTTTTCCATTCTCAATTTCAGCGAGAAATTGAGGAGAGATACAGGCTTTTTCAGCAAATTCTTCACGAGTCATATCTAATTTTTCCCGCTGCTTACGTAATCTTTTACCAATTAGAATCATATTTTCTTTCAATTCTATCACCTCTATTATATATTAACTATTGCTTTCAGCGTATTAAATAAGCTATAATTGTAATGGTAAGCATACAGCGTATTAATTTTATTAATATCAGAATACGAGGTGTAAATTGAAAAAAAATAAGACATGCTGTTTTATCGATTATTACTCGCAAGATTGTTTTATAGAATTAAACCATAATAATCCCGATTATATTAAATTAGAATTAAAGCTTAAAGAAATACTTGGAAGCTTAGTTGAAGATTTTTCAGTAAATCATTTTATAAGCGGAATGAAATTTGGGTTAGAACAAATTTCTGCCGAAATTATTCTTGAATTAAAAACTAAATTTTCCGGTGTTACTTTAGAGGGAGTAATACCGTATGAAAATTATGCAACAGATTGGACTGAAACTCAGAGGGACAAGTATTATTCTATTATGCAAAATATTGACAAAGAAGTTATGCTTCAACATAATTTCTCACATGACTGCATGATAAAGCGCAATTTATATATGATAAATAAATCTAAATATATCATATTGTATACCAATAATACAAGTAAAATAAATGCCATAAATAAATATGCCAAATCTATCGGAAAGGTTGTATTTATTATGGATGTTGAGACGTTAAATACTATTCCAAACATAAAAATTTGCAGATAAGTTATGAGTGAAGCAGGAATGTTTACGGATGCACACAAAATAAATTGATTGATCAAATGCATATGTTAAGAAAGTTAATATAAATATTAAGAATAAATAGGATAACAGTTATGAATATAGTATTATTTATAAAAAATAACTTTATTAAACTGATAATACAAATTTCAATGATTTTAATGATTATATCATTGATTATCAGTATTTTCTCTGTTGATTTTACTTTAGAAATAATGCATGAGGACGATAAATCTATTTATTATGCCGGCATATTAAGGGGAGAGACCCAAAGGTTAATAAAGCAGGAATTAGAAGGAATTCAAAACAATGAATTGATAGAAAAATTAGACGGAGTAATATTTCAGCTAAATAATAATAATCAACTTGTAATTCATGAAGAAATAGAACTTAAGAAATTACTTATTATTATTGAAACAGATTGGTTAGTATTAAAGAATGAATTATATAATCATAGATTGGGTTCCGATTCAAAAAAACTATACTATTTGAGTGAAGATTTTTTTGTGTTAACTGATAAATTAGTTATTGAAACTCAAGAATATATTTATAAAAAGGAAATAAAATTGGCTTCAATACGTAAAAAATTATTTTCAAGCATAATACTTATATTGATTTTCGGCATATATCAATATTTCAGCAAATTGGTAATACAAAAAGAAAATATCGAATTAAATAATGTTGTATATATAGATGCATTGACAGGTTTATTTAACAGAGCATATTGCAATGAAATTGTAAAAAAGTACAATAAAATTAATAATAGACCTGATTTAGTATGCGTTTATGTTGATTTAAACAATCTTAAAGATACTAATGATTTGTTTGGGCATGAAGCAGGGGATAAATTAATACAGGATTTCAGCAAAATATTAAAGGATGTCAGTGAACCGTATGGTTTTATTTGCCGGAACGGCGGAGATGAATTCGTCGGAATCTTTGAAAATTGTACAAAAGAAAATTTAAATGACTATTTGAATTTTTTACAAGAAAAAGTTAATAAATATAATACATTAAAAAATGAAATTCAAATAAGCTATGCTGTTGGAGTTGCTTTTTTACACGAAATAAATTCAAATAAAATAAATGATTTACTGTCATTGGCTGATAAACGAATGTACAAAAATAAGGCCGAGTGTAAAGGATTATAGAGAAATAAAAATATAGTTGCACTTACAGTATAAGCGACCGACACCAAATCATAGATTTGGGTCGTCTCGTATATCAGCACCATTAATTGGTGCTTTTTTGTTGTAATGATGATATATTCAAAGTAAATGTTGAAAAAATATTTATTATTTTTGCAGTACTTTATCAATATTATTCGTTATTATTATGTAGAGAGGAGGGGAGGCATGAAAAATGAAAGTCTTTTAATTGAAAAAGCGGCTTTGGGAGATGAAGATTCATTTTCAATATTAATTAACAATTACAAGAATTATGTATTTGCTATTATTCTGAATTTTATTAAAGATTATGATGAAGCAGAAAATGTTGCACAAGAAGTATTTTTCCAAATTTATGTCTCTCTTCCCAAATATGATCAAAATAATTTTAAGGCTTGGATAGGTCGTATAGCAACTAATAAATCAATAGACTGGTTGCGGAAGAAAAGAGCTAAATTCAAGGATGAAGCAATTGAGGAGCTCGATAATAATGTTGATTTAAACGCTAATCCGGAAATGATATTATTAGAGAAATATAAACATGATAAGTTAAAAAAAGCATTAGACAGTATCCCGGATATTTATAGAGTTACATTAGAAAAATTTTATTTTCGAGAAAAATCATATGAAACAATAGCTGAAGAGGAAGATGTAACTATAAAAACAATTGCATCCAGATTGTATAGGGCAAAGATGTTATTAAGAGAGAAGTGGAGGTACGAAGATGAATCATTATGACTATGTTGAGTGGTTGCTTTATAAAAATAAAGCAATATCAAATGAAAAAATGAATGAAATGGAAGAGCATTTATATAATTGTCAAACTTGTTTGGATATCTTTCTCTCTTTAATAAATGAACAAGAGGAAGATTATGTCGGAGACATGGTTCCATCAAACTTTACGTCAAGGGTATTAGAAAATATATCTAAATCCAGGATTGTAAAGCTTAATGCCAATAAGGTTAATAAATCCATAAAATATCAATTAGGTTACTATGCTGCAGTAGCTTCCGTAACGATATTTTTAACATTAGGCGGATTTTACACTAATTTGGTAGATTCAGTTCCTAAGATAACATCATCTATACAGGAAGTTCAGGTTCGGCAGAATTTAATAGCTAATTTTTCTGACAGAATAATAGATTCAACATCAAGCTTGTTGTTAAGTATTGAGAATAATGAAAAAAATATGATTGAGGAGGAATAATGTTGATAGAAAAGAGTAAATTTATAGGATTTATATTATCCTTTATACCGGGGTTGGCTCATTTGTATATAGGATTGAGAGAGAGAGGGATTATATTTTTAGGAATGCTTGGAGCAGGTGTTTTGGCGACAATTTTCCTTGAATTTATAACATATAGTACAAGTCAAATTATATTATTATTTATGTTTGGGTACTCAGTATTATGGCTGATAGCTGTATTGGATTTGTTTTCATCATGGCGATTAGCAGAAAGAAGATTTTATGAAAACACGGCAACAGGCAGTCAGGAAAAAACTTATATAAATAAAGAGGAAATAATAAGCAGCAAAAAAAGCATAACAATGGCTTTATCGATTGTTCCCGGAGCAGGTCATATGTATATAGGGTACCAGAAAAAAGGATTGATGTTAATGGGCTCATTTTTCTTCTCTATATTTTTCATGGGCTGGTTAGGCATATCGTTACTGTTATTTTTATTACCGCTAATATGGTTTTATAGTTTTTTTGATGCAATGCATATAGCAGAAGGTTTTAAAAATAATATTAAGGAACAAGAGATAGAACTGCCGAATATAAAACATGAATGGATTGGTTATGGATTAATTGGAATAGGTATAGTAATAATACTTGAAAGAATACTATACCCGCTTATACCTTATGAATTAAGAAGATATATACAAACATCCATAGTATCATTAATATTTATTGTTATGGGATTAGTATTGTTAAAGAGTAACAAGAAAGAGTCAAAGAATATTATGGAAAATGATTCAGAAAAGAATACTTTTCAGGAAGATAATGAGATAGTGATAGAGGAGGAGAGTGATTATACTGAAGACTAAAAGAGTAGGCACCATATCTATGGCTATAATTCTGATTGGTTTTGGAATTATCATATTTGTTGCACAATTCAGTATGCTATCAGCTACTGAAATAGCAATCAAGCTATGGCCGGCAATACTGATATTAATAGGTGCAGAAATACTTTATTATGTGAAATTGCAAAAAAAGGGCACGGAAAACATAATTATAAAATATGATTTATTTTCAATTTTTATTGTGACGATTATTTTAGTTGTGAACATTGGATTATATGGTTTAATGGAAACAGGAGTTTTAGACTATTTTAAATTAGTAGTTAACAATGAAACCATAAGATACGAAAGAAATATGAATTATTAAGGGGTTTATATTATATGGGATATACCAACAAGCTGGTATATCCCTTTTTTAGATTATAGAGGATCTATAACTTGAGTGACTGTTCCAAAATCGTAACCTTTTTCTCTTAATTTTGTTATCATCGTTTGAAGTGCTTTAAGTGTATCAGGTGCAGACTGGTGCATTAAAATAATAGCGCCCGGTTCGACATTTTCAACTACTCGAGTGACTATTGCATCAGCTCCCGGATTCTTCCAGTCCAATGAGTCTATAGTCCACATGATAGTTATATAACCAAGAGAGGCTAATTCGTTAAGAATTGCCTGAGTGTATTCACCGTGTGGCGGTCTGAATAAATATGAACCTAAGCCGGTAACATTATTTATAAGAGCATGGGTCCTGACTATCTGGTTTCTGACTTCCGGTAATGATATCAGAGGCATATGAGGATGAGTATAGCTATGATTTGCTATTTCATGACCTTCATTTGCTATAGCTCTTGCAAGCTCAGGAAAATTGATTAACCAGATACCCGTCAGGAAGAACGTTGCTTTTATGTCATTATTTCTTAATATTTCTAACAATTCATATGTTTGATTATCACCGTAGGTTGCATCAAAGGTTAAAGCGACCATTTTTCTGGATGGATTCCCAATATATATGGCAACAGCATTTTCCGGAAGTGCAATTGTTATGGTCATACCTGGTCTTAATTGTCGTGGTTCTAATCCCGGGTTAACATTTAAAATTGACTGAGCAGTAGTTCCGAATCTGCTTGCAATTTTATATATAGTATCTCCGGGTAGTACCGTATAATGTATAATTCCGGGTTCGACAGGCACAAAGGGGTTTACGGCATCCCTTGGCAATATAATTTTCATACCCGGATGAATTAATGATGGGTTAGTAATATTGTTTAATGACAGAATATCTTGTATACTGACTTTAAAAAGCAGTGAAATAATATATAGAGTATCTCCGGGCTGCACTGTATATATAATGCTGCCGGGCGGTGTTTCTAAATCTTCTTCCTTAACAGGTATTAATATAACAGAACCGGGATAAATCAAGTCAGGATCTGTTATATTATTTGCATTTACAATTTCTTCTATTGTGCTGCCATACAGACGAGCTATTTTATAAAGTGTATCTCCGGGTTGTACCGTATAAATAACCTGAATCATATCAAATCCTCCTTTCTTTTATTATTTAATATAATATTCTGACAACAAAACAAAGTGATTATTGCGTAGGTTAATTTAAATTATATTCATTTAATAAACAATTCGCGATAATATAAATAAAGGTTGTAATTTATTAATAATTATTATATAATTTAACCATAATTTTTTAGGAGGATATAATGGTAATAACATTTGATACTGCAAATCTTACTTTGAATAAGCAATGTAAATTCAGCAGTTCTGTTTCAAAAAATGGAATTTCTCAATTTTACGGGAGAAGTGTATCCATTTTTAGTATGAAAACAGCAAATGTATAAATCCATGTTCTGGTTCTTTTAAATTATGAATTCTGACTCGGGTTTTACTTGAGTTTTTTTATTTATTAAGGATACTCATTCTTCCATACGGCTTTCATTAAGAGAGCTTATTTTATTTTTTGAATTTTAAAACATAATATTTTGGAGGAACAATGAGTATTAAATTAAAACGAAATATATCTATAGGTTATATATATAACTTTTTCTTGCAATTGAATATGACATCGGCTATATGGGTACTTTATCTTGCATTTAAAGGGATGTCATTAATTGAAATAGGTATCCTTGAATCAATCTATCATATCACAGGGTTGATTTTAGAAATTCCTTCCGGTGCAATTGCAGATTTATACGGAAGGAAATTTAGTGTAATAGTAGGGAGGGTGGTGAATTTAATTTCATGCATCCTGATGATTACAGCAAATAGTTTTCTTGAATTTGCTATCTCCTTTATTTTAAGCAGTGCAGCAATGAACCTGAACTCAGGTGCTGCAGAAGCATTGATTTACGACAGCTTAAAAGAATCAGGCGAAGAGGGAAAATATAAAAAAATATGGGGACAGATGGCTTTTGTTATGTCGATTTCCCAAGGTATAGCAGTTTTACTGGGAGGAATATTAGCTGATGTTAAATTCCTGTACGCTTATATGGTTGGTGCAATTATACAGCTTTTAGCTTTGTTAGTGTCTTTAAGTTTTACAGAGCCAAGAGTTAATAATAGAGAGTTTAACATCGGCAATTTAAAAAGACAAAAAGAAAATATATTTATTAATCAGTTAAAAATAAGTATCAATGTACTTAAATACAGAAAAGTTGTTTTATATATTATTATGTTTTCAGCATTGCTGGGAAGCTTGCAAACAACGGTATTTTTCTACAGTCAGAAGTTTTTTTCAGACATGGGTTATACAAAGACCATAATTGCTGTTATTTGTGCCATAGGAAGCGTCATAGAAGCATTTAGCTCAAAGTATGCATATAAAATAGAAAACAGATTGAATATCAGGGAAATATTAATCAGTTTATCCGTATTGAACATGATTGCATTAGCAGGATTGGCATTTATAGTTGAATTTTCTATAGGTTTTTACCTGTTAACAAATTTAACAGGGGGATTAGCATTTACAATATTAAGTGATTACATTAACGGAAGAATACCATCAGAATCAAGAGCAACCATATTGTCATTTGAAAGCTTGTGGTTCAGCATATTTATGATAGGAGTGTTTCCGTTGTTCGGATTTATAGCAGAGAAAATAGGGCTTACATTAACTTTTGGAGTAATTGCATTAATCTATATACCGGCAATAATATTCTTAATGTCAAAATTACAAAAACATGAACAGCTGACTTGAGAATATATACTCATATATGGTATAATAAGGCAATGAATATTGTGCAAATGTTATTTAATTTCAGGGGGATATATGAAAATAATTAACTTATTAACTATAATCTTAATATTAACATTGTCAACCGCATGCGCAAATAACGTAAGTGATAATAATTCTGATAGTTACGTAAAGGAAAATGAAAGCATTGAAGAAGAGCCAAAAGATGTGCAGATAGATAGAAACGGTATTTTATCAGGTGAAATTATAACTGATGGAATTTACGGTAATTCAGGTGCATACTTTTTGTATTTTATTCCTGATAAAGAAACCAGAGAATTTCTTTACAATTATTATCCCTTTGAAATTGGAGACAACAGCATACCATTGGAATTTAACAATTTAGATAGTGTTAAAGATTTACCTGAAGAATTAGGCATATATAAAGTAGAGATTGAAGCAGATTTTACAGCTAATACAGAGGCAGCCTATCTAAGAAATGTTAAATTGACAGATACCATTGGAACTGTTGAATATGAAGGTAAGGTTTATGCTACTAATGATTTGGATGAAAATGTGCAGCCAAAAGACAAAGTTTGCGGATTAATTGTAGAAAATGTACGCAGATACAATGATGGCGGCGTGATAATCAGTTTTGAAGGTGAAATTGAAAGCGAAGGTTTTTATAATGTTTATCCCGGAGGAGATGTATTTCAATACAGAAAAATTGGGAAAATAATAGTGGATAATGAATATAAAAATAATTTCCCTACATATAAAGGAACCAGCAATATTTTTTCTGTTTGGTTTACTGAAACAAACAAATTATATGATGAACTTGCTAATTTTTCAGCTATAGGAAGGGGAAAATTTAAAACATCTAATTACTATATAATTTACAACTATGGCATTGGCCCAGGACCTGGGGAAATTCTAACATAGGAATAACGGGATTTGATGAGGACTATTTAATTGTAGTTGAAAATAAAACGGATGGCTTTCAAACAGTTGAAAGTAAATACTATTTTGTTAACAGAAGAAAACCTTCAAAGATACTAATTGCATCTTCGGATGATAAATTCGGATATTTATTTGAAAAATCTTATGATGATATGTCAGATAAAAATGGTACGCATTTTAAATTGTCAAGTCGTATATATAGTTATTCACCAGATAATGAAAAATCTCATGTTTTAGGTTTTAGATATTTTAGTAAAGAAAATACCGGTAGTAGTGATTTGTTAACGAAGGATGTAAATTATGGGGTTTTTAAGGATAGAGAAAATACTGTTGAAATATTTGAAGGTGATACATATTTAGGCATGGCTGCTGAAGATATTTCCGTCCTTTATCACTGTAGTGAAAACTTACCGGAAGAATTAGCAAGAATTAGAATACAATTTACTGGAGAAGTAACATTGACAGGAAAAATATATGTAAGTGTAGATGATGATTTTGGATACCAAGTATATTTTGTTGCAGATAAAGAAAGTATAGAAAAAATTCCTCTTCATATTGAGGATACAAGGGGGCAGGGAGGATTTAGATTTATTAATGAAAATTTAAAGGAAATTTTAGGCGAAGCACCTTTCATTAAGGAATGCGAAATAACAATTAAAGATTTTAATATACATTTTGCTGCAACAGAGGCTGTTGATACAGCCGAGTTAGTATCAATAAAGTATATTGAATAGTTATCTATAAATAAAGGAGGAGAAATCTAATGGAAATCAATATAAGAAAAGTAATGACAGAAGATTTAGATGCAGTATCAGAAGCTGAAGCAGTATGTTTTCCGGAGGCAGAAGCAGCTACTAAAGCATCATTCAAACAACGAATCAAAACATTTCCGGAAAGTTTTTTTATAGCAGAAGATGGTGGAAAAATAATTGGTTTTATTAACGGGTGCATAACCAATGAAACTACTATATATGATGAATTATTCAGTGATGCTGCTTTACACATTCCGAATGGGGAATACCAGGCTATATTCGGTCTGGATGTGATTCCTGGATATCGTAATAAAGGAATCGCAGCGCAATTAATGGATCATATGATAGATGTGTCAAAATTAAATGGGCGAAAAGGAGTTATTTTAACATGTAAAGAATATCTCGTTAATTACTATTCAAAGTTTGGGTTCAAAAATAAAGGTATATCAAAATCCGAACACGGCGGAGCTGAGTGGTATGATATGATTTTGGAGTTTTAATAAAGCATTGTTTTCTGTGTTAAGTGTATTATGTTTATTTAATATGATTTTTATTGTCTTAAATAATATAAATTGATAAAAAATTAATTACAGACATTTTTTGCAACTAACATTATTAACAATAAAATGCAATAGTCAGAGAGGGGATTCATATTTTAGCAATTATTACAGCAATACAAAATGAGGAAGAAAGAAGTTTTGTTGAAGATCTCTATATTAAGCATGGAAAAACTATGTGGAAATATGCAATGTTTTTAACAAAAGACACATTTGAAGCAGATGAATTGATTCAAATTTCTTTTGAAAAGATAATAAAATATATTGATGCAGTCAAAAAAATAAATTGTTGCAAAATGGATTCTTATATGGTCTCTATAGTAAGAAATTCTTATAATACAATGTTATTAAAAAAATATAAGGAAAAAGAATTATTTGAATATACAAATTTTGATGAAATATCTGACTATATAGGAATAACAGATGATGATTATGAAGATATAATTGAAAATTGTAGTTCAACTGAGATTATGTTCAGAAAATATTAGGAGTTTTGGGGGAAAGTGAAATACATAGATTAAGTTATAATCTTAGATATGAACAAGATATTAATTTAAATGATAAAGATAAGTATATATCTATGATTACCAGTAGTTGTTTACTTGCAATATTTGAAGATGAGATGTTTTTTAAGCTTAAATCTATATGGCCATCTGCTAAAAAACTTCATATGAGAAAACCACATTATGTTTATTTGCAACCATTAGAAAATGAAAGTTATACTCATGATGGCTTTTATTATCAGTATATTTCAACCGTAATAGCACGTAGAATTTCAGGCATTGTACATAAACAAATTAAAGAACAATGGCATGAAGGAGATGGATTTAATCGCAGCGAATAGCCATATAAAATTAAGCTTCCTCAATATATAGTAACTTTTGATAAAGATATTTTTTCAATATATAAATGTTTTACTTTAATATTTTCGAGCTTAATTACATATTTTCATAACTAAAAGTAATTATTGCAAGTTTCACTTTAATCGACATGTAATTACAGTGGGGAGTAGATAAAAACCCCACTGTGATATATTTATTTTATGTCGCAAAATAACTACTTTTCCGTCGAAATAGTCTCATGAGACTTTAAAGATTAAAAATAACACTATTATAAGAATCAAGTGAATCAATCCACTTTATAGCTATAAAATCATTCTCATAATCACATTGAGGAACTATTCCACCAAAATCTTGATGTATTAAATCAGGAACTTTTAAACCCTTACTATTTAAATAACAGCATGTCCCAAGAGGAAGAGAAATCAAATCTTTTGTTATGTATTTACAAATATAATTAGAAGCAGCATCAGCATTACGAATAGGCTCTATAGTTGTATATCCAAAACTACTATGAAAATCAACCCAATCAAAAACAGGTAAACCCTTACGTAATTGAGACTGAATATAAACAGGTATCACATCATCTAAACTAAAAAGCTTTAAATCCTCATTTCTGAGACCCTTAATAAGCCCATGAAAATGAATAGCACCATCCTTATGGAACTCAGGAATAAGCAAATAACAAAAATCCGGATTTTTGCGATTCTTATAATTATTAAAAAATTTACCCATTCGCTTTTTTACTTCTTTCAAATCATATCTATCTATTTTAAATTTTGAAAAAGTTAAAGTAACAAAATAATCCCAATCGTTACAAAATGCATAATCTCTGACCTTAGACTTAACACGCGCTATATTATTCAAAAGCTTTTCTCCTTCCGTTAACTCAAATAAACTTTCTTTTTTTTCAGTTTCTTCATTCTCAATAAATTTTAATTGTTCCTCAGGTGATATAAACCGTTGCTTATGAAATACAATCTTATACGGATTTTGTGCCTTATTTGGATAATAATATACATTACAATCTCCATATAATCGCATAATTATTTACAAACGGTCTACAACAGAACACAAACGATTGTATTCGGCATAATCAATAACACCAGCAACAGACAACCCGCAAATCAAATCTATCAATAAACCTCTTCCATAATCACTAAGACAATCATCAACAAAAGGAATAAGATAATCAGAATTAACCCCTAAAGGCTTATTTTTAAAATTAATCTGCAATTCCATTTTGATAACTTCTCTTTCAAATTCCTTGTTTACTTTAATACCTTTACTCATATTTTTTTCTCCCTTCTTATTTAGTCCTATAAGACTATTCATTACAGTATATAGTCCTATGAGACTAATGTCAAGAAAAATTTACTCACCTCCAGGTCTACTCAAAAAACGAATAGTAAGAATTTTATATATTTTTTATACAGGTAAATGGAGACCAGCGGAGAAACAAAAATTACTTTTAGTCAATAAATAGAGCTGTTGTATTTGTCAACTGAAAATTAGGTCAAAAGGTCATTTAATTTTAGGTCACTT
>NZ_DAMASY010000005.1:0-308400 GCF_032080165.1 Sedimentibacter sp. | reverse complement strand
TTTGATTATATATCCGGTGAAGTGTTATTTGGGTTGGGTGTATTTGACGCTTACGTTTCAGATTGTAAATTACTATCAATAAACTTTTGCTTTATGCTTTCAAAGGAAGCGTAAATTGTCGGAATGATAACCATAGTTAAGAACGTTGATGCTGTCATACCTCCTATTACTGCAATAGCAAGCGGTGAGAACCTCTCAGAACCTAATGCCAGCTGCGCTGCCAGAGGAATCATACCTGTTATGTCAGATAGAGCAGTCATCATTATAGGTCTGAATCTTAATCTTACTGCCTGAGTTATAGCTTCGTTGAGCCCAATCCCTTCCTTTTTCTTTTCATTTATAAATTCAACCAATAGTATAGCATTGTTTACAACTGTACCAACCAAAAGTATAAATCCTAAAAGAACCGGCATTGAAATATATTTCCCTGTCAACCCCAAGGCAGGAGCTATACCAATTATTACCAAAGGTATTGATGCCATAACAGTAACGGGATGCAAAAATGATTTAAACTGTGGCATAAGTACTAAATAAACCAATATTATGGAGAGTGATAAAAGAAACATCATATCTTTTGCAGAATCGGACATGCTTTGCTGTTCTCCTGTCAGCTCTATGGAATAACCGCTTGGCAATTGATAATCTTTGATTATCTTATTTATATCCTTTGTTATGTGGCTAAAAGCTCTTAAATGAGTGTATCCCAATATGTCTATAGTATATTCTAAGTCCTCTCTTGTAATTATGTTTGCTCTCTCATTTAACTCTATATCCGCCAATTCTCTTAAAGGAATTTTCACACCCAAAGGAGTATTTATATAAGTGTCTAACAAACTGTCTGCTGACTCCTTGTACTCATACATATATTCAACTGAAATCCCAACATTTTCAGTTTCACCAATATCCAAATTAGTTCCTACTATTCCTTCCATTGAATTATATATTTGATAAGCAACATCCGCGTTTGAAAGGCCAAGCTCCCGGATGCGTGAGTCATTCATTTTAATGTTCATCTGTAAGTTATCCATGTTGAAGCTCTTATATAGGTTAGTTGTTCCTTTAACTTTGGCAATTTCTTTTTGTAGATTATCAGCAATGCCATATAGTATTTCCTGATCAGAACCACTTATTTTTATATCTATGGGTGCCTTAGAACTGGATGTAGCCGTTCCTCCTTGTTCTTTAACAGAATATCTTTTTATGTCCGGGATTTTTTTCATTTCTTCCCTTAATCTTTCTTGAAATTCCCAAATTGTTTCTTTTCTTTCAAGCCTTGTTGACAAATTAATAGTGAGTAACGCCTGATTAGTACCCATTACTCCAAAATCACTGAGCATATTGCTATCTTTTTCATAACCTATTTGTGCATCGTAGTTTATAACATTTTCTTCTTTAGCTAAAAAGTTTTCAATATATTTCACAGTCCTGCTTGTTTCTTCAATTTTTGTTCCCGGCTCCATTTCTACAGATACAAATGTTTTTCCGCTATCGAATTGAGGAAGCATTTCCATCCCGTTATTAACTAAAAAACTTCCGCTTAAAACAAGAAGAGCTAAGGCAATTAATATGGCTTTTAATTTGTTATTCAAAGCTAATTTCAATACTCTTATATAAAATTCACTTAATTTACTCATCATTTCATTCCAAGGTGATGAAATTTTATCGATTAATTTTTCAGCTTTTGTAAATTTAAATTTACTGAGCATTACCGTAAACAACGGTATAATTAATAAAGCAATTAATAGAGATGAACCTATTGCAAATATTACTGTTAATGAAAGAGGTCTAAACATTTCCCCTACAAAACCTTCAATAAACAAAAGAGGTATTAAGACAACCAATGTTGTTGTTGCACCAGCAATATTGGCCATTGCTATTTCATTAGTTCCGTCAATAGCTGCAGCTATAATGTCTTTGTTTTGATTTCTATGAGTTACGATATTTTCAACAACTACTATTGATGCATCAACAACGAAACCTATGCTTAATATTAACGCTGATAATGTAACCATATCAAGTTTCATATCAAAAAACTTCATAAGAGATAATGTAGTCAAAAAAACTAAAGGCATTGACATTGAAACAACCAATGACTGGCTAACATTTGATATAAAAAGCATTATAAGTATTATTGTAAAAGCCATTGACATCAAGACACTGGACGACATGTTATCAACCATTTGGTTAGTAAAAATCGAGTCATCTTGTGCTATTTCAAATTGAATGAAAGGGTATTTTTCTTTTAAAACTTCAATCTCTTCTTTAATGTCATCAACAACTTCCACTGTATTAGCATCACTTCTTTTTAACACTAATAATGCAATTCCTTCATTACCGTTGTACCTGTAGTTGCTTTCCAATTCTCCTGTAGTAAATTCTACACTTGCAATATCCTTTAGATAAATGATATTGTTATCTTTCAATGGTATTCTAATGTTTTCTATATCACTGACAGTTTTTAAGTCTTCTTCAATTCTTATTAACACTTCCTTATTTGCATCAGTTATTTTTCCACCCGGTGCCTTAATATTGTTTTGAGCAAGTATGGAAGAAACTTGTTCTAAAGTAAGTCCGTAAGAAGTTAACTGATTTTTATCAACATTAACTTTAACCAACGATTTGTATCCGCCGAATATATCAACAGAAGCAACACCATCTAACAGCTGTAAACTGTAACCTATTTCATCTTCAGACATTTGTCTTACTGTCCTTAAGTCAACTGAATTGCTGTTTAAACTTAATGTCAAAACAGGCTTATCTGATGTGCTGAATTTTAATACTTTCGGCTCAATTATATTAGCAGGCAGTCTGCCTCTGATTCTGCTGATAGAATTTTGCACGTCAATTGCTGCTTCATTTGTATTTGTTGAATAATTAAACTCCAATGATATTATAGCCATATTGTCCTGACTTGTTGACTTTACACTGTTAATACCCTCTAATTTACCGAATTCGTCCTCCATAGGTTCTACTACATCTTTAACAACATCTTGAGAAGAAGCTCCGGGATATTGTGTAACAACCGTAACCATTGGAGCATTCGTATCAGGAGACATCTGTGTTTTCAAAGTCACTCTGGAATATATGCCAAATATAACTATTGCAATTGCAACAGATAATATAAAATATTTGTTTTTAATTGAAAATTTACCTATATTCATTATTCTTCTCCTCTAAAAACATATACTGATGCATTGTCATATATTTTTGATAAATTTGAAGCTGCTATTTTATCTCCTTCTTTAAGCCCGCTAATTACTTCAGTGTTATCACCTACAGTAATGCCTGTTATTATTTCAGTTTCTTTAACTATACCGTCCATATATAAATAAACTATATCTTTATTATTCAAGCTTTTTATAGAGTTTTTAGGTATAATTAATTTGTTTTGCGCTTCATTTGTTATAATTTTAACTTCTGCACTGTTGCCTGAAAACAACATGGATGATTTTTCGTTTTTAATAGGACCTAATTCTATTAAGCCTATTCTTGTTTTGGAATTAACATTAGGAACAATTTTACTTACTTGTGTGTCTATTTCACCTTCTAAACCATTTATTTTCAATACAGCTTCGCTGCCAACAAATATTTTGTTAATGTCATTTTCAGATACATTAACTTTTATAATCCACTCTTTGTTGTCATCAATTGAAACCAAAGGCTTCCCTACTACAGCAAGGTCACCTACATTGCCTTCAATCATTTTAACAACACCGTTTAAAGGCGCTTTAATAATGGTATCTTCGATTTTCACATTAAGTTCATTAATAGATGAATTTAATTCTTCAATTTGTTTTGCTGATATACTTTTTTCATGTACTAAATTGTCATAGGATTTTCGTATATTTGCTTTTAATTCTTCTGTTTTTAAATATGCATTGTTTAACTCCTGCTGCATTTTATCAAGAGTTGATTTTGGTATTGCCCCTTCTTCATATAAATCTTTGTAACTGGAATATTCACTCTTTAAATAATCATAATTTGATTGGGCAGTTTCAAGTTGTTTAATAAGTGGATTTGATGTATAAAAATCGTTTACTTCATTTTCTAAATATATGTAGTTAGTAGATAAAGTATCAAGTTTCTTTTGTGCTGTATCCATACTTGCCTCAAGCTGACTATCATCAATTTTTACCAACACATCACCATATTTTACGATGCTTCCTTCTGCAACAAAAACATGAACTATTTGCCCTGCTATAGTGGGTGATAAAGTTGCAGATTTTTTAGCTTCAATTGTGCCTATATAGTTTATAGTTTCTGTTAAATCACCCTTGATAACAGCTTCAAGTTCTATAGGAATACCAAGATCCGATTCTTTTGCAGAACTTTCTTTACTGTTAGAAAATGAATTAATGATTTTAATAATTACTGCCAAAGCAACTAATGAAACTATAACAATCAAAATAAACTTTTTTTTATTCATAAATGATTTCTCCAATCTTACAATACTAATGTTTTTATTGTTTCATATAATTTTCTTGAATCCCTAAAGGTATCACTCCCTGTTAAGGATTCAAATATAATTAAACCTACTATGGTTGATAATATAATTTGAGAATAGTATTCAAATGATTTTTTTTCGAAATTTATTTGCTCGTCTTTCATAAAATACACAATTTCATCAAAAACTTTTGAAAATATACTTTTGAGTACTTTTTTTATTTCATCATTATATTGAGATTCATATATTGTGCAAATAAACAGCTTCCTGTTTTTCCTCAATGTGTATGTTCTTTCTTCAATAATTTTCTGAATAAACTGATCAGAATTTTCCTTTTCTTTTGATACGTTAAAGTTTAACATTGGTTTTACAATGAACGTAGAAATAGTCTCATAAAACAAGTTATTCTTCGTCTCAAAATGCCTGAATAATGTAACTTCGGCAACATCAGCAGCAAGGGATATTTCTTTTGTAGTTGATCCTGAATATCCCTTATTAGAAAACACTTCTTTAGCTGCATTTAAAATTCTTTCTCTTGTATCTTCCTCTTTCATTAACATCCTCATCTTTTAGTAACCAATTCCATAGGATGCTTCAAATTTAAGCTTAGCAAGGTTATAGTTGTGTAAAGACTGAACATATGACAATTCTGCGTTATAAAGCATATTTTGTGCATTTAACACATCCATTTGAATTCCAACTCCTGCTTTGTAGGATAGTTGCGATAGTCTATATGCTTCTTCTAAGCTTGTAATGTTTTTCTCATAAACATTTACAGCCCTTGCAGCTTTCTGCATATTTAAATAAGCATTGTTTACACTTAGTTCCACATTCTGCATTGCATTATTCAATTCGTTATTAGCTTTTTCTTTTTCGTAATTAGCTTCTCTGTAATCATAGGTATTTACTGCGCTGTAACTTGAAACAATATCAAAATAAAGTTTGGAAACTTCTACATTTTCTTGAGCTTGGATAACTTCTATCCTATTTTTTCTTGCATGTAAAACTTTATCTGATAAATCTATGTTTTCCGGCATCTGCAAGCTAATGCTGCTTACTACATCATCAGTCAAATTTACTATTGAATCAAATGAAAGACCTAAAAGCTTGTTAAATTCCATTTTCCTGTATTTCAGATCATCTTTGGCATTTGCTAATGATAGATTAGCCTCTTCAACAGCTGCTTGTGTCGTTAAAACTTCCTGTTTTATGCCTGTGCCAATCTTAAGTTTTGATTCTGCTATTCTTTGCTGCTCCATTACACGCAAAACATTTTCTTCTTTTACTTCAATATCTTTTATACTTCGGCTGATTTCATAATAGCTGTTCTTAATTCCTAACTCTATTTTTTGTTCTATTAATTCCTTGTTTTTTCTTGAAAGTTTAACTGCCATCTCAGTTTGTCTTTTATAATATCCGTCTGACAGAAGTTTAGTTTCAATCATGGAATTTTCAGGAGCCTTTGACCATAGTGAAACAGCTTTTTTTGAAATAACCTGATTTTTTTCAATATCTAATTGAGCAATTTTCACAGCCTCATTATTTTTCAAGCCAAATTCAACAGCTTCCTCCATAGAAAGATTGTATGTCTTGTTTTGATGCTGTTCCTCAGCATAAGTTATGTCCAATGTTAATATAATCATTGCTGTCAATAATAACATAATTTTTTTTACCAATTTAATCACCTCTTATTATGCTTGTAAGCACTTGCTTACATGTATTTAAAAAAAATCTGCCGATTTTTAATCGGCAGGTTTTTTTATTTGTTTATCTGTCGTAAATCGCGATGTATTCAGCAACTGCGCTGTCTGAAACATCATAGATGTGTATCATATCTCCATCTGCTAAATCTCCAAGAGAAAGTATCTTGTTTTCAAGATTTCTGTGAGATATATCTACATCGTAGAAGAATGAGTCATTACCATATTTGTCTATATGAACAAACCAAGTCATATCTTCATCTTCATCAGTTCCTGCAACAATTACCTCAATTATACCATTCTTAGTATCTATACCACCGCTTACAATTTCGAACTTATCAAATGCGAAACTGAAATCTGAAGCACTATATCCTTCTGCTATATTATCAAGTTTCTCATCTGCTGTATTCCACGTAGCAATTACAACATCATCTAACTTAATATCATTCTTAGAAACTGTTGCAGCTTTAATGCTTGTGCCTGAGGTAACTTCAACTCCTGCAACAACCTTGAACATGTTGTTTGTCATTTCATCTGCATCAGCATAGAATTTTGTTCTTGCTACTATCCTTACGGTGTCAAGAGTAGTTCCTGATACAGTGAAGTCAACTAACACCTTTTCTTGTAATGAATTCTGAGTAGCTCTTGATAAATCACCGGCATAGTATTCAACTATTTCATTTTCTACTGCCATGTATACCCACAATCCATCTTTTCTGATTTCACGTTTTAGTATATAACCATAATCATCTTCGCCAATTTGAACTGAACCGTCATGATAAAATACAATTACTTCTATTTCGCTGTCATCAACTTTGGCAACTACTTTGCTGAAATCATCTCCTGAATCAAGATCAGATACTGCACCCCAAGTATATGCTTCTGCTTCTCCTGTAGTAGTATTAACTCCAAAGTAAACTGTTTCATCACTCACATAATATACCTTATTGTTAATTTTTATTCTGTCATAATCATCATCCACAATGCCGCCGTTAGTATTGTTTTGAGCTATCACATTTTTATTTCCTGCTTCAATAACATCGATTGATGATATTGTTCCGTCACCGTTGAAGTCTACCTCAACTAATGTTCCAACTTTAAATAAGTTAGTTACATCAACATCACTGCCGCTTTCAGGTCTTCCTTTTACATCGCCATTAATTGACTTGCTTATAGATAAATCTAATAATTTACCGTTAAATTCTGTATCATCTTCGGTGAATTCATAAGTTATTTCATCATCAAATTGATTTAACAATTCTACATAATATTTGTATCCAGCTGTTCTTGATGCCCATGGATCTTCAGTTACTATAAAATAATCGTCACTGCTTGTATTAACATCTGTAGTAATGTGTCTTCCATAGTTCCATCCTTCTGTTTCTTCAAAGTATTTACCGATATAAACTACTACATATTCACCAACCATATCTTCTATATCAGCTAATCTGTCATCATCCGCTGTCCATTCATAAGCACTTGGGTTAGTTGCCAATGAATTGATAGTATCATTTTCATCTGTGCTTATTGTAAATGCAGGTCCAACAGATATATTCTTACCATCAACTACGAGAGTGTAATCCCAGTACATGTTGTTGTCTGAATCTACAGAATCCAATATACCTTCAATCTTGTAATCATAAGCATCAAGTACGTATTCTCCGCTTGTTGCTTCCCAGAAATAAAGAACATCATCTTTAGCTAAATCTTCAAGCTCTGCAACTTCACCATTTTTCATTACAATGTAATCTTCACCATCAAGTTTTAATGTGCTTTCGCTATCATTGTAAGTGAAATACTTAACTTTTTCATCTTTTAAATTAACATCCGTAATTACTCTTGGTAAATCATAGTTAACCATGTCCATGAATATGATTTCATCATCATCATTCAATATGACTTTACCTGCTACTTCACCTAATTCACCATAGCCCTCTCCTACTTTATTAGAAGCAATTTTGGTAAGATCCGTAATCCTTTCATAATTATAGAATACAATTGCATCTTCTGCTAATTCAAATTCATCATCTGTTTCATCTAAAGCAATTTCTATTCCACCATCTTTAATTTTGTAATTATCCTCATCACTTTTAGTAATATCTACAATGTAGTCATATGCTATAACGTCTCTTGGATCTGTAGTATCTTGAATTGATATTACCAATTCATCATCTTCAATTTTTCCATCAGTATCTGTATCTCTTATAAATACAGTAACTTCATGTCCAAGAACTGCATCAGCATCAATTAATTCAATCATTTTGAATGTATATGTCTTGCCTTCTTCAGTTCTGATTTTTACTTCGTCAGCATCTAATTTAGTCAATGAATGTGATGCTGTTTCAACTACATAAGCTTCTTCTAATTCAAATACATTTAAATATTTTGTAAGAAGTGTATAATCAGTAATCTTCCAGGTTCGATCCCCTGATGTTACTTCAGCTAAATCCATTAAATCAATATCTAAAGCTTTGTTAGCAAATATTGATACAACACCTCTTTTAGCCGGATCATTGTAATTGAATTTAACACCTAATGTTAAGCCGATTTCAGAAGCCTTTGTTAAATAATTTGATGGCCATTCATTGCTATTTAAAGCAGGTTCATAACCTAATAAACGTACTAACATTGTAATTGCTTCAGAATATGTTACATGAGCTTCAGGCTTAAATGTTCCATCAGAGTAACCGACAATTATTCCTTGTGCAGATGCCAAGTTAACATATCCACTCGCCCAGTGAGTTGCCCTCACATCCGGAAATTTTGTGTTGGCAACTGAGCCGTTAGCAATATCCTCCATACCTAACATACGTATTGCAATGGCTGCAAATTCAGCTCTGGTTATAGAATTGTCAGGTTTGAAGGTTCCATCTTCATAGCCCACAATTATGTCTAATGCTGAAAGTCTTGCTACTGCATTTTCATATTCAGTATCTTTTACATCAGACGGTAAAGCAAAGGCAAAGCTAAAACTTGAAAGTATCATTGCCATTGCTAAAATTAATGATAAAACTTTTTTCATCTTATCCTCCTATATGATTATTTAAGTTCAGTGATTCAGACCAAAAGGTTCAACGCTCACCGTGTATTAAATTTAGCTTTTTTGCATAACTAATTCAATAGTCAATGAATAGGTGTTTGTAAGGTATTTTTACAAATTAAAGCAAATGTAAAATGATTTTTCCTTCTCTTTGTAATATAAATGTAATATTTTAAATTTGATATTAACGTTAAATAAAACTATTTTTCTTATTCTTTAAAAATTTGATTTTAATCAAGGAATGAATAAAGAATGCAAATAATATTTTTCTAATTTTGATTTCGATCAATGATTTAATTGTTTTTATATAATAAAATTAAGCCATAATATATATAAGGAGAAATTGATATGATAAAAAGAATAAACAGACATAAAAATCATATTACCGCTATTTCAGGTATACTGATCGTATTGGGATATATTATGAAATTAGCCGGTATGGGAAATGTAAGAGATGTTTTATTAATAATTGCGTCTATTTTAGCAGGAATGCCGATAGCCATAAAGGCATGGCAGGCACTCCGAATGAGAGCTTTCAGCATTGAACTCTTAGTAACTATTGCCGTAATTGGTGCTTTGTATCTAAGAGAATATACCGAATCATCCGTAGTTACATTTTTATTCCTCTTTGGTGCTTATTTGGAAGCCCGCACCTTGGAAAAAACCCGTTCCTCATTAAAAAGCTTAATTGAAATGGCTCCGCAAGAAGCTACAGTTATAAAAGATAATAAGGAAATTAATGTTCCTATAGATGAAGTGGAGGTTGGTAACAGAATCATTGTTCGTTCAGGAGGCAAAATTGCAGTTGACGGTGTCATAGTATCAGGCAAGGCAACAATTAACGAGGCAGCTATAACAGGTGAATCCGTTCCTGCTTCTAAAAAGGAAAATGACAGAGTGTTCAGCGGAACGATTGTAGATAACGGATATATTGAAATGATAGCTGAAAGGGTCGGTGATGATACTACTTTTGCTAAAATAATCGAATTGGTTGAAGAAGCTCAAGAGGCAAAATCTAAAGCCCAAAGATTTTTAGATAAATTTGCTAACATTTATACTCCTGCAATAGTTATTATGTCAATAGCAGTTTATCTGATTACAAAAGACCTTCATTTATCGATTACATTCCTTGTAATAGCATGCCCTGGTGCTTTGGTTATAGGTGCCCCCGTATCTAATGTTGCAGGAATAGGAAATGGCGCTAAGAACGGTGTCCTAATAAAAGGCGGAGATGTAATGGATAGATTTTCTAAGGTTGATACCTTAGTATTTGATAAAACAGGTACATTAACAAGGGGTAAACCGGAAGTAACAGATATAAAGGTATTTAATAATATAGAAGAAAATGAATTGCTAAAATTAGTTGCTGAATCGGAAACAATTTCTGAGCACCATTTAGGTCAAACAATAGTTAAGGAAGCAAATTTAAGAAAAATAAGCATAAGCAATGAACCTGAAAATAGTCAAGTTATTAAAGGCAACGGAATAATTGCTGCAATCGAAGGTAAAATATTGGTTGTCGGAAACAGAAAATTAATGGATGCAGAAAATATTTCTATACCAAATGAAATATCAGAATATGCAACAGACCGGGAAAAGAAAGGAAACACAGCAATATTTGCAGCAGTAGACGGTAAAATAGCAGGAATTTTCTCCATAGCTGACCAAGTAAGAAACGATGCTAAATTAGCTCTTTCTCAAATGAGAAGAAACGGAATCAAGAAGATTATAATGCTTACCGGGGATAATAAGCATACTGCCGAGCTTGTAGCCAAAGAATTAGAGCTTGATGAATTTTATGCTGAACTTCTTCCTCAAAACAAAGTAGAACACGTCAAAAGGTTAAAGGACGAAGGCAGAACGGTTGCAATGGCAGGAGACGGAATAAACGATGCGCCGGCAATAGCTACTGCAGATATCGGTTTAGCAATGGGAGAAGGCGGAACGGATGTTTCTATGGAGACAGCAGATGTAGTCTTGATGGCAGATAAGCTTCTGCAATTCTCACATGCCTATTCACTCTCAAAGGCAACCATAAAAAATATGAAACAAAACATTTTTATAGCAGTTGCGATCGTGTTCGTACTGTTGGCAGGTGTTCTGACCGGAGGTGTTCACCTGGCATCAGGAATGTTTATCCACGAAGCAAGCATCCTTTTAGTCATATTAAACGCAATGAGACTCATAAAGTTTAAGGCATAAAAATAAGGATTTGTGCGAAAGCACAAATCCTTTCCTTAACTGTTCATTATTCATTGTTCAATGCTCAATGTCTTTTAGTACGCTCTTGCTGAGTAAATCATATGTTTTGCCGGCTTACCGCAAATGTGGCACTTATCACCTAAGTTCTCTTGTTCAAAAGGAATGCATCTGATTGTAGCACCTGTTTCTTCTTTTAATTTATCTTCACATTCTCTTTCTCCGCACCACATCATCTTTGCAAAGCCCGGACGGTTAGAAATTTCTTTTTTATACTGTTCATAATCCTCTACAACGTATGTGTTTGCTTCCCTATGGGCTTTTGCTTTTTCAAACATATCATTTTGCATAGTATCAAGCATTTGTGCGATTGTATCGTCAATATTGTCAAGTGATATAACTTCTTTTTCCAATTTATCTCTTCTTACTGCAACTGCTTGACTATTTTCTATGTCTCTTGGACCTATCTCAATACGAATAGGATATCCCTTCATTTCATATTGGTTAAATTTCCATCCCGGTGAATTTTCTGTACTGTCATCAAGCTCAACTCTAACTCCTTTAGCTTTTAGTAAACCAAACAACTCATTCGCCTTTTCCAAAACACCGGCTTTGTTTTGAGCTATAGGTATAATAACTGCCTGAACAGGAGCCATCCTTGGCGGAAGTACAAGACCTCTGTTATCTGAATGCACCATAATAAGTCCGCCTATTAATCTTGTAGAAATTCCCCATGAAGTATGGTATGGATATTGCTCCTGACCATTTCTTCCCTGAAATTTAATTTCAAATGCCTTAGTAAAATGCTGACCTAAATTGTGGGATGTGCCTGCCTGCAGTGCCTGACCATCATGCATCAACGCTTCCATCGTATATGTTGAGTAAGCTCCTGCAAATTTTTCCTTTTCACTTTTTTGCCCTGTAACAACAGGTATTGCCATTAAATCCTCTGCTACCTGTCTATAAATATCAAGCATCTGAAGTGTTTCGTACTGTGCTTCTTCTTCAGTTTCATGAAGTGTGTGACCTTCCTGCCATAAAAATTCTGATGTTCTCAAAAACGGTCTTGTTGCTTTTTCCCATCTTACCACACTGCACCATTGATTATACAAATATGGCAAATCTCTGTATGAATTCAGCCATTTAGCGTACATATGACAGATAATTGTTTCGGAAGTAGGTCTTACAACCAATCTTTCCCCCAATTCCTGATTTCCTCCGTGCGTAACCCAGGCAACCTCAGGAGCAAAACCCTCCACGTGTTCTTTTTCCTTCGTCAATAAGCTTTCCGGAATTAAAAGCGGAAAATACATGTTCTTGTGACCGGTTGCTTTAAATTTTTCATCTGCAAATTCCTGTATTTTTTCCCACAATGCGTATCCGTAAGGTCTTATAACCATAAATCCCTTTACGGGTGAATAATCAACCAACTCATTTTTTAATATTACATCTGTATACCATCTGCTAAAGTCCTCTTCCATGGGTGTTATTTCTTTTACGAAATCTTTTTCTTTTTTAGCCATAATATCTCTCCCTTAATAAAAATAAACCGCCTCTATACATTAGAGGCGGATTTCCGCGGTACCACTCTATTTACTGCAATGCAGCATCTCATTTGGATAAAAACTCAAAGACGGGTTCTTTATACAGAGGGACAAAAGCTCTCACCCGTTGCTTTCTCTCTTTGGACCATGCATAAATACTATTTCTTTTCACAGTTTATATTAAATTTATTATATATTATATAATTAATTTTATTTTTGTCAACTCTTACCTTGTAAAAAACCAAATAAGTATTTTAAAATTTGTAAAATCAATCCAAAATAATGTCTTGAATTTTACTGAAATAATGCTATCATATAAGTATACAAAGGAGAGCCGATATGTTTGTAGATAAAAATAATCTTAAACCAGGCATGATTTTGGCAACGGACCTTATCGTAAACGACAGTGAAAATAATGATGTTCTTCTGGTTCAAGGACAAGTATTAAACCAATTTTATATTAACAAAATTTCAATGTATGATTTTGACGGAGCTTATATTATTGGTGAAGCTTTTAATGATTTATGCCTTGACCCGGAATTAGATAAAGAATTAGAAACAAAAGCACTGTCGGAGATTAAAAATTTTTATAATAGATTAGAAAACGATAACAATAAGGTAACAAGTGAATCCATCTGCATATTTTCAGAAATAGTAAATGAATTAGTAACAGAATTATTATATAAAAAAGAACTTACAAACAATATTATGATTTTCAGAAATCATGATGAATATACGTATCAACATTGTCTAAGCGTTGCAAACTTGAGTATTTCTACAGGCATATCCTTGGGACTGAAAAATGAAATGCTTCACGATTTAGGTATGGCAGGCTTCCTTCACGATATAGGCAAGGTTGTCATTCCAAAAGAAATTATTAACAAAACAGGCACGCTTACAGAAAATGAATTCAGATTAATGAAAAAACATCCCTTTGTTGCAGTTAATATGTTAAAAGGGCTCGTATCTAAAGAAATTCTCGAAGGAATTGTGTCTCACCATGAAAAATTTGACGGAACAGGTTACCCATACGGTAAAAAAGGAAAAAATGTCAGCTTGTATGGCAGAATATTGACAATTTGTGATGTATACCATGCATTGACATCCAACCGTTCCTATAGAAAGCCTTGTTTCCCTCCCGAAGTTATGGAATATTTAATGGGTAATGCAGAAAAGCACTTTGATTACGATATACTAAATATATTTTTAAAAAATGTAGTTGCTTTTCCGGTGGGAACATATGTAAAGCTAAGCAATAAGATGAATGGTGTCGTAGTAAAAAATAATCTTGAAAATAATTTAAGACCAATTGTCAGAATATTAAATCCTGACAATACTACAGGCGAGGAAATCGATTTATTTAATAATCATAAATATATGAATGTTACAATAATTGCATAAATTAATAGATTAAAAAACTTGGACAGGGGTATATTTTAAAAAGTGCTTCATATAAAAAATTATAGAAGTAATAAGTTCAAAAATTAGCCGGGAGGTAATAAGTATGAAGAAAAAAGTTTTAAGTTTAGTTTTAGTAACATTATTAATTCTAAGCAGTTTCAGCTTCGCATTTGCAACTGACAACATTGAAACTACAAGAATTACTATTATCCACACTAATGACACGCATGCAAGATTGCTGGGCACAGGTAATGAAATAGGATTTGCAAAGATCGCAACAATTATTAAAGAGACAAAAGAAATAAATCCTAATACTCTGATTCTTGATGCCGGAGATACCCTGCACGGTATGCCTATTGTTAACATAAGCAAAGGCGAAAATGCATTGAAGGTTTTAGCAGCTGCAGGGTATGATTATATGACATTGGGAAATCATGATTTTAATTATGGACAAGAAAGACTGTTAGAATTAAAGGACTTATCTGAAGTCGAAATGTTAAGTGCCAATGTTCTGAATGAAAAAGGAGAAAGTTTGTTTACCCCTTATGCTATCAAAGAAATTGGCGGAGTAAAGATTGGAATATTTGGATTGGCCACTCCTGAAACAGCTTATAAAACAAGTCCAAGCAACGTTGTTGGCATAACATTTGCTGATGCGGTTGAAGTATCTAAAAAAATGGTTGAAGAATTAAAAGATCAAACTGATATAATTATTGCACTTGCTCATATCGGTTTAGATGAAAGCTCAGTAATAACATCCAAACAAATTGCCGAAAGTGTTGAAGGAATTGACATAATTATAGACGGACACAGCCATACAGTTTTAGAGGAGGGTTTAGTTGTAAACAATACTCTTATAGCACAAACAGGAAATTACGGTCAAAACTTAGGTTTTGTAAATATAGATTTACAAAACGGTCAAGTAATAAATAAAACTGCTGAATTAGTGTCAGCCCAAGCAGTTGAAGAAACTGTTGCAGATCCCGGCTTAGCTGAAATTCTCGAAGAAATCAATGAAGCGAACAAGGAAACCTTCAGTAAGGTTGTAGCTGCCACTGACATATTCTTAGACGGTGTAAGAGAAAATGTAAGAACCAAAGAAACAAATCTCGGTAATCTATCCGCGGATGCAGTAAGAGCTGCTGCAGGCTCGGACATCGGTTTTGTAAACGGTGGAAATATAAGAATTTCTCTTGAAGCCGGAGATATAACTTTGGGACAATTAGCAGAATTATTCCCGTTTGGAAATACTGTCCAGATTAAAAAAATTACAGGTGAAGATTTAATAAAGGTTTTAGAGCATTCTGTTAGCGGATATCCTGCTTCTCAAGGCGGTTTCTTACATGTAAGCGGAATGACTTTTGTATTTGATCCTTCTATGGAAGCGGGCTCAAGAGTTATTGAAGTTACCGTAGGAGATAGCCTGTTAGATAAGGACGCAGAATATACTGTAGCAATCAATGATTTCTTAGGTATTGGCGGCGACGGATACACTGTATTTAATGATTATCCGATATTCGGTGAGGTTGGTACTTACGAGGAAGTATTCGCAGAATACTTAAATACTAACGGAACAAAAGGAAGCGAAGTTTCAGGAAGAATTACAGTAAAAGAAACAGTTGTTGAGGAACCGGCTCCTGTTGAGCCCGTTGAACCCGCACCGGTTGAACCTGAACCTGTTGAACCGACTCCTGTTGAACCCGTTCCTGCAGAGGTAATTTACATAGTAGTTCCCGGTGATGTTTTATGGAAAATCGCTGAAAAATATAACACTACATGGGAAGAATTAGCAAAATACAACAATTTGGCTAATCCGCATTTAATATTCTCAGGTCAAGCTTTAAAGGTACCGTCAAAATAATGCAAATATCCAAATCCCTCTAATATTTAATTAGAGGGATTTTATAATTGACCGGCTGAACAGAAACAAAGCAGGCGATTATTTTCAGCGACCTAAGGCATGTAACATATTTATGATAATTATCTATAATAATATATAAATGGCAAGGATGTGTAAATATGTATAAACCGACAAATCATAGAATATGTACATGCGATTATTGTAATAAAACAAATATGAACTGCTGTAGATTATATCCTCCTGCTGAACAACCATGTATCGTTAATAATGTTATAGATTATTGTTCCAACAGTGTAATAAATTATTCTGATTGGATAGATTGCGCTTCATTAAATAAATATTATTATTTTATTAAAAATTACGGAGATAGCGAAGTTGAAGTATATATTGAAATAAGTCCTAATAGATGTCTGGTCTGTAAAGACTCGGACCAAATAATTGTAAGAAGTTCAGAAGTAGCTTATTTACAGCCGCTGAGAGAAAGCAGATACGTCCGTTTCTCATACAGAAATTTGAATTCTCCTGTTTACAACTTAATTACTGCATACTTTCAGGGGAAGTGCGGTAATTAAATTATGTCATTTTAGTAATTGGAACATATACTAAAAATGGGTATCCCAAATTTTATTTAGGAGTGATAGTTATGCCAGGAATGCCCATATTCCAAGACTCACCTTCCCAATTAAAGGGGCAGATTTATGTTCTTAATAATGCTACACAAAGCGTTGTTCCATTGCAGGTTGATAATACCGGAAACCTTCCTGTGAACGGTACTGTAAATTTAGAATCAGGTGCTGAAGTATCATTAGCTCCCGGTACTGAGGTAGCTCTGGCTCCCGGTACTGAGGTAGCTCTGGCTCCCGGTGCTGAAGTAACTTTAGCTGCCGGCACAAATATTGATAATGTAGATTCGGTTACTACTTTAGATACAATTACTAACGATGTTAAGGTCGTTAATGGTTCAACGGCTTTAAATGTAGAGCTCTCACCCGGTACCAATATTATTGGTAAGGTTGAAAACCAGCTTGTATTTTTAAATGTTGATTCATTTGACGGTTTAACTCCGCTTACACCAAAAGCTATTGGTATTGGCGAAATTGCAGCTTCAGAGACACAAGATGTTTCATTTGAATCATCATATAACTGGTTCATCAAAAATACGGGTACTGATTCTGCAGATCAGGATATTACTTTAATAGTTGAATTAAGTCCGGATGGTACAAACTGGTTAGACGACACAGGCTCCACAATATCTGTACCGTTTAACACAGCAAAAATGATTACCGTAACAAACTTTTTACAATACGTTCGCTTTGTAATTACAGGCGGAGCCGCAGCGACAACTGTTATTTCCTGCTTCCAGGCTCAGCATTAACAATAAAAAATAGGCACGCTCATACGAGATTGCCTATTCTCCCTTGATAAGTATCAGAACCGTAAGCTCAGGCGGTGCCATAAATCTCATCGGTATCTGGGATGTTCCGAGACCAATGTTTACATAAAGATTTGTCTGTCTGTAATTATTAAAGCTGTAAAGCCCTCTCGTATATTTTTTTGCCAATAACGGCAACGAATCTGCAAACGGTAAATTTACCTGTCCTCCATGACTGTGTCCGGATAAAAATAAATCAATGTCATATTCCAGCAAGAAATCTATTACATCGGGCTCATGACTCAAAACTATATTGCAGCTGTCTTCATCAAGCATTCCTATTATTGTTTCTCTGTTATAGTCCCCAAATATTGAATCGTCCATACCTATTATATTTATATTGTAGTTTCTTAAATATACCTTTTCATTTTTAAGCAATATAAAACCGCTGTTTTCCATTATTTGCTCATAAATTCTTTCTGCACCTCCACCATAATCATGATTGCCGTATACGGCGTACTTTCCTAAGGGTGCTTTAATTGTATTCAATATTTCCCATATTTTATTTATATTATCCTTGTTTTCATAATTGTTATATTCATCTATTAAATCTCCTGTAAAAACAACTATATGCGGTGCCTCTTCATTTATTCTTTCAACTGCTTTTTTCAGGTCATTTTCATTAAAGTGACTTGAAATATGTGTATCGGAAAACTGAAGTATTTTTAATTTGTCCATATTTTCATTTAACAAATTACTATTTATGTTTTCATATCGTACTGTTAACAAATTAGGTTCTACAAGCCAAGCATATATAAAAGCTAAAAACACTATTAAAATAATTATAAATATAAAATTAATTACTTTTTTCACTTAAACTGCTCCCCGAAAAGATTCATTTTGAGTATATCAAAACAAGAAAAAAAAATAAAGCTAAACTTGTTGTTAATTTTTAATAATCCCAAGTTATACTGTTTTAATTTAAAGTGCGGACAAATATTTGTCCGCAGCATAGGAAAACAGTATATACTAATTCACTTCAAGGGAACTTATTTAATGTGAATTAGTATTAACTTTATTTTTTAGTTCATATTTACACGATTTGTCTTTCCTCTTCATCACATATGTAAAACTCAACGTAGTTGGTTAAAATGTCAATATAGTTAAATGATACTACTCTCCTAAATCCATTATTTTCAATATGGACAGTAAAAATTGATGGATAAGTGTCAGCAATTACACCTTCTCTTACAGGTGATCTGCTTTTCCCTTTTTTTACTTTAAATTTTACCTTTTTTCCGACACAGCCTTCGACTAATCCCTTGACTCTCGTAACTGAACTAATTGTCAAAAAATCACCTTCTAATCAATATTAAATGAAAAGTGAGGAAATATTATTCATTTAGCAATATCATTGCCAAAATAATTAAAAATATGTACTGTTTCTTAATTTTACTCTATTTTTGTCTTGCAAATAATGCTCAAATAGAATATTATAAATAAGCCGATAAAAAATGTAAAGGAGTGAAAGTAATGGACGAGGTCCCTACGGTCAAACGGAAATACTTAATAAAACTGAATACTTCTCTATTACTATGTCTTTCAATTTGGTAATAGAGAAAATCTATTATTAAATTGAGGTGAAAAATGCTTAATATATTCAAAACTATCGATGACACTCTTTTCACACTGGAAGAAATCGAAGAAGGTGCATGGATTAATTTAGTTGATCCAACTCCCGACGAATTAGATTTTATTGAAGATGAGCTTTCAGTTGATAGAGATTTTTTAAGAGCAGCACTTGATGAAGAGGAATCTGCTCGTTTAGACACGGAAAATGATCAGGTATTAATATTGGTTGATACACCTTATGTAGAAAAAACTGATAATCATATTATTTATGAAACTTTACCATTAGGAATTATAATTACAGACAAAAACATTATTACGGTTTGCTTAAAAAATTCAATCGTATTAGACCAATTTGAAAAAAACAGTATTCGAACTTTTTACACTTATAAAAAATATAGATTTTTATATCAAATATTGTACAAGAATGCACAAAGATATCTTTTATATCTGAGACAAATAGACAGAATGAGCAATTATGTTGAAAAACAGCTTCATGAATCCATGAAAAACAAAGAGCTTATCCAACTTATGGACTTAGAGAAATCCTTGGTTTATATAACAACGGCATTAAAAGCAAATCAGGTTGTTTTAGAGAAAATACTAAGGATTAATATTATTAAAAAGTATTCTGAAGATGAGGATTTGTTAGAGGACGTCATAATTGAAAACAAACAGGCAATTGAGATGGCAACCATATACAGCGGAATCCTGAGCGGAACAATGGATGCATTTGCTTCTGTCATATCAAACAATTTAAACATAGTTATGAAGCTTTTGACTTCGATTACTATTTTAATGGCAATACCAACTATGTTTTCAAGCTTTTTCGGTATGAATGTAATGAATCTTCCATTTGCAAATTCACCCTATGGCTTCTGGATAATATTAGGGATTTCAGTATTAACGTCAGGAGTTGTAGGATTTATATTAGCTAAAAAGGATTTGTTTTAATCAAAAAGTGAATAGTACCCGGTTTTCATCAATTACACACCTGAAACCGGGTACTATTCATTCTGTATTTCACATTCTGCTTTTGGGGGAATCACCTCTTCCGTATATGTAAAACACTCATTTTACTGAATATAGTAAATTTCCTTTTAAACAAATTTTAAAATTCTTTATTTCAGGTTATATTCAATAAAACTTATGTTGTATTTATTATATACCCAATAAAATAATTTTTAATCATAATTTCGTATAATTTTTTATACCTGAACCTCTAATATTTTAAGTTGTTAAAAAATGCTGATTAGTATATACTTAGTATAAGTTCTGTAAAAAGAGGTAAAAATGATTAAGCTATATTCCTACGGAAAAGTCAATTTATTCTTAGATGTTAAAACCAAACTTGAAAACGGCTATCACTCAATAAGTACTGTTATGCAATCGATAAGTTTACATGATGAAATACAGCTGCTTTCTGTAAAGGATGATAAAATTTTAATCGAATGCAATTACCCGTCCATACCTTTAGATGAAAAAAATACATGCTATAAGGCAGCTTATCATATTAAAGAAAAGTATCATATAAATTCCGGTGTCATCATAAAAATAAATAAGACAATACCACCGGAAGCAGGTCTTGCGGGAGGAAGCAGCAACTCTGCTGTAGTGATAAAAGGTTTAAATAGGCTTTGGCAATTAAATCTATCCGTTGAAGAGCTTTTATCCATAGGAGTTAATATAGGTGCTGATGTACCCTTTTGCATAAACGGAGGAACATATTTGGCAGAAGGTATTGGTGAAAAGCTGACAAAATTAAAAGACTTTAAATGGAATTGTATACTGTTGGTTAAACCTGAATTTTCAATGTCAACTGCTTTTGTGTACAATAATTTAACAGCAGATAACTATAATTTATATACAGATAACAAAATAATTCATTATATAAACCATGGTGATTATCGTAACACTGCAAAATCAACTGCAAATACTTTGGAAAAAGTAGTAGGAAAATTTCATCCTGAAATAAATGATATAAAAAATATTATGATTCAAAAGGGTGCAATAAGCTCTTTAATGACGGGAAGCGGCTCAGTAATTTATGGATTGTTTCCTGATATGAAAAGCTTAAATTCTGCATATGATACTTTCAAAGATATTTATCCGCAAATATACAAGACGAAGACAAGTACATTTGGCGTTGAAATATTTGATTAAAATTAGAAATATCTGGGTATCAACAAATTTATAAAATAAGCGTGAGGGACACTATGAAAAAGATTTTAATATTATTAATAATGTCAATACTTTTAGCAAGCTGTTCAAATACACCTGCAATTCCTGGTAATGAAAGTAACGAAAATGCCAATGCAGATGAATCAGAAAACAATGAAAGGGAAGCAATAATGGCTCCCGACTTCGAACTTGAATCACTTGACGGAAGCATAATAAAATTAAGTGAAGTAATAAAAGATAAGAATGTAATTTTGAATTTCTGGGCGACCTGGTGCGGCTTTTGTGTAGTTGAAATGCCGGATCTTGAAAAATTACAGGAAGCGCATGCCGATGATTTGTTGGTACTTACCATAAATGTCGGCGAAACTAAAGAAAAAGTACAAGAATTTGTAGAAGAAAATAATTTAAATCTTACTGTAGTTCTTGATAAAGAAATGAGGGTTAATAATAATTACGGTGTTCGTTCATATCCTACTACTATCGCCGTAAATAAAAAAGGTGAGGCAATAGGCGGCTATGTAGGTATGCTCACATATGAACAAATGGAACAATTATACGACTATTTTGAAGAAGAATAAGTGAAATAAAATAATGTGACATCCTTAGAATTAACAATGAATTAAAGGTTGCTGAAAAAGTTCATCCTGCAAGGCGCCGCTGTGCTGGGCAACCGCAGCGTATTATAGACATACGTGAGGATTGACCGGCGCAGCGGCAACGACGCAGGGGGGCTTTTTCAGCGGCCTGCTACCCTATTAAAGATTTCATTGTATCGATTACATAATCTATATCTTCCTTTGTAACATCTATGTGGCATACGAATCTGTATTCACCGGCTTCTATGCCGTTTATTTTTATATTTTTTTCATATAATTTTTCTATCAATGTTTTTTCAGGTATAACATCCTCTCCCATTCTAAAGAAAACCATGTCTATATCTAATCTGTCTTTTATAACCTCAACGCCGGGAAGCTCCGACAATCTCTGTGCCATATACTTAGCATTTTCATGGTCCTCATGTAACCTGTCTGCCATTTTTTCCAAAGCAATGATACCTGCAGCCGCAAGAATTCCTACCTGTCTCATTCCGCCGCCCATAAGCTTTCTGTACTTTCTTGCTTTGTCGATAAAGTTTTTGCTTCCTGCAATCATAGAGCCGGCCGGTGCGGCAAGACCTTTAGATAAACAAAACATTACCGAATCACAACAAGCAGCAATTTCCTTCGGATCAATCCCTAAAGACACTGCCGCATTAAACAATCTTGCACCGTCCATATGAACAGGAATGGAATGCTTTTCGGCTATAGCCTTAATCTCCTTCAAAATGCTTAAAGGAACAACAGCACCGCAACCGTGAGCTTCTTCGACACAAATAAGCCCTGTTTCCGGTTCATGGATGTCGTACGCACGAATTGCATTTTCCACATCGATTGTCTTCATTACTCCGTTTACCGTTTCTAAAGTCCTCAGTTGTACTCCGGCTATAACTGCTGACGCGCCAACTTCATGCACAACTATATGATTATTTTTACCTATAATTACTTCCTGCCCTCTTCTTGTATGTGTCAACAGAGCTAATTGATTTCCAAAGGTGCCGCTTGGAACAAACAAGGCGGCTTCCTTCCCAACCTTCTCAGCAGCTAATTTTTCAAGTTTATTAATGGTTGGATCGTCTCCGTAAACATCATCACCAACCTCTGCATTAGCAATTGCCTGTCTCATCTCCTCCGTAGGCATTGTAACAGTATCGCTTCTTAAATCAATAAATTTCATAATACACCTTCCTATTTATTCAAAAGTTTACATGATTTTATAACATGCTTTGCCAATATGGCAGTTGTAACAGAACCTACTCCTCCCGGAACAGGTGTAATCAAGCTTGCCTTGTCTATGCATTCATCTGTTTTAACATCACCTGTCATATTTCCTTCTTCATCCACATTTATTCCTACATCTATTACGACTGCACCGTCTTTTACAAAATCACCGTTTACCATATGTGATTTCCCAACCGCAGCAATTAAAATATCCGCATTTTTTGTAACTTCACTTAAATTTTTGGTCTTGGAATGACAAACAGTAACTGTTGCATCCTCCTTCAGTAAAAGCATCGCCATCGGCTTACCTACGACCATGGATCTTCCAAGCACAACAGAGCTGCTTCCCTTTAAATTAACCTTATTATATTTTAATATTTCCATGGCTGCTAACGGAGTACATGGAGGAAATCCTGTTTCATCCCCTTCATAAACCTTTGCGGCATTTATAGGATTGAAACAATCAATATCTTTCTCAGGTCTGATAATAAATTTAACATCATCCTCATTAATTTGTTTTGGAAGAGGTCTGAATAGCAGTATACCATGAACCGATTCATCATCATTAACCTTTTGTAACTCCAAAATGAAATTTTCCTGACTAATATCTATAGGCAAATTTAAAACCTCACACGATATATTGCATGATTCCATTCTTTTTAATGCCGCTCTTTCATAAGCCAAATCATCTTCTCTTTCGCCGACCCTTACAATCATAAGCTTCGGATTTATACCTTTTTGCTTAATTTCTTCTGCTGCTTCCTTAACTTCCTGCGTGATAACATTTGCAACATCCTTGCCTTTTATTAAATCGCCCATTTTCATCTCCTGTTTTAATTATAAAAGTTTATCTCTTATAGTATATATCAAAAACCCACCATATTACAATATATTAAATTGACAATTTATATCAAATTGATTAACATAATAATATTAAGATGTTCCCCGCCTCGATATGCGGCGGGTACCAAAGGAGCAAAATATGAATGACTTAAGACAAAATAAAATGGGAACCGAATCCATGACAAAGCTTGTGATAGGTATGTCTCTTCCTCCCATAATTTCAATGTTTATACAAGCAATGTACAATGTCGTTGACAGCATATTTGTATCAAAAATAGGAATGGAGGCATTGACGGCAGTGTCTCTTGCATTTCCAATGCAGCAAATTTTAGTTGCTTTGTTTGTAGGAACCGGAGCCGGAACATCATCAATTATTGCAAGGCGTCTTGGTGCAGGAGATATGGAGACAGCAAATAAAGCTGCAAGTCACAGCATTGTAATAAGCATCGTTTATTCTTTTATAATGATATTCCTGGGAATATTTTTCACGGACTTTTTTGTTTCTCTTTTTACGGAAGATCTCTATTTACAGACTCTAACTTCACAGTATTTAAGAATAATATTAATTTTTTCATTCAGTAACTTCATCTATCATGCCGGTATGTCAATATTGCAATCTACAGGAAACACACTTACTCCCATGCTTGCACAATTAATAGGAGCGATAACCAATATTATATTAGACCCGATAATGATCTTCGGTTATTTAGGATTTCCGGCAATGGGCGTAAGGGGTGCAGCATATGCAACAGTTATCGGACAGCTCGTATCATTCATAATAATTTTTTATGTGTTTAAAAAGGATAAATCCATAGAAGTAAAAATCAAGGGATTTAAATTTGACAAAGTAATTTTAAAAGATATATTTTCTGTTTCGTTGCCTGCAATTGTGATGCAATCTTTGGCTTCTGTTATGATAAGCGGATTAAATATAATATTAATATCTTTCAGTAAAGCTGCAGTATCCGTCTTAGGAATATTTTATAAGCTTCAATCATTCGTGTTTATGCCGGTATTTGGTATGATGCAGGCACATAGGGCAATTATCGGATACAATTACGGAGCAAAAAATAAAGAAAGAGTATTAAGTTCATTAAAAACATCACTTATATTGTCTTTGTTAATTATGGTTTTAGGAACGTTCATTTTTCAGTTTTTCACAGAACCCATGCTCAATTTATTTGACAGCAATGAGGAAATGATGAAAATAGGGATTACAGCACTTAGAACTATAAGCTGGACATTTGCTCCTGCTGCTGTAGGTATAGCCATAAGTGCTTCATTTCAGGCATTTGGAAAAGGTGTTTTAAGCCTAACCATATCATTTGCGAGACAGTTGATAGTACTGCTTCCTGTTGCCTATTTTTTATCAAAAATAGGCGGCTTGGATTTATTTTGGTATGCATTTGTCATTTCTGAATTTGCCGCATTTTTAATTGCGGTTCCAACTATAACTTATTATTTGAAATCTACCTTTAAACAATGGAATGATCAATCATTGTAAACAGCATAATGAATGTGGTCCTCCCACTTTCCGTTAATCTCTAAGTAGCGTTTTGAAAAACCTTCTCTCTCAAAATTAAGCTTTTCCATTACCTTAAGAGATCTTAAATTTCGGGGAACCACATTCGCTTCTATCCTGTGAAGATTGAAATCATCAAACATTATTTGAACCGTTCTTTCTATTGCCTCTGTCATATAGCCGTTATTTATTTCATCTTTATCTAATTTATATCCTAAAAAGCATGATTTAAAGTTTCCCATAATTATATTGCTGTAGCATACATTGCCTATCAGCTTATTGTCATCCTTTTTAATAATCCAAAACCTCACCAAGCTTTTAGTTTTAAACATATTGTATTCCATATAAAGCTGTTTTTTTTGATAGGATAAAGTATAAAAATCTCTTGTACGCCTTGGCTCCCATTCATTTAGGAAGCTATAGTTTCTTTTATAATAATCTAACACTTCAGTCGCATTGTTTGGTTTTAAAATTCGCAGATATAATCTGTCCGAATCGTATCTCGTTTGTCTAAACATATCTTACTCCTTATTATCGTCTTTTTAATTCTATATGCCTCATAAATATAAGTCAACTATTTTACTTTACTATATATTTTTTTTGTGATAGTATAATAAAATATTGAGATGTTAACGTATGAAAGGATGAGCTTTTTGGTTAAAAACAATAAAATATTTTTAATATTTACTTTGTTTTATTTATACATTACTATCGCGCTCTTTGAAAGCACAAAAGGTAACTTTATTCCTTTTTTTATGGAAGAGTTTAATATAAACAACAGTACTATAAGCTTAATCCTCAGCATAAATACGGTGGGAGCAATAATCGGAAGCTTTCTGGCAGGACATCTGTGTGAAACTAAAGGTCACAAGTTTATATATATAATTGGCTCTGTAATTTCAACAATTGCAGTATTGATTGCTCCATTTACTAACAATGTATTCAGTTTGGGACTGTTCAACTTTATCTTCGGATTAGGAAGATCCTTTATAGCCATAGGTGTTGATTCCATGGTGCCGGTGCTTTCCGTAGGCTTTGAGTCAATACTTATGAACATAACTCATTTCATGTACGGAATGGGAAACTTTGCGGGACAAAGTGCCATAGGAGTGTTGCTTTCTCAAGGAAATACCTGGAGAAATATTTATATTTATCTTCTTATATTTTTCGTCATAGCAATAATAATGTCTTTGGCTATAAAAACACCTAATATACATATCAAAAGCGAAAAAACGTATACGAAGGAGGATTTTTATAAAAATCCTTATGTCTATATGCTTATCATAGCTCTGACATTTGGACTAATCTCTGAAACTGTAATGCATACATGGTTTATAAGCTATATGAGAGGAACGTACGGACTTGATCCTGCAGGTGCAGCAAAATATGCATCTATTTATTTTTTATTGTTTGCATTGGGAAGGCTGTTCGGAGGCTTTGTACTGAACAAAACAGGCAACATAAAGGGTCTGGCAATGTCTTTAGCTATAAGCTCAGCTTTTATCATTGTCGGTTTACAGATAAAAAGCAGCGGACTAATATTAATAGCAGCATCAGGATTGTTTGTATCCATAACCTTTCCTACAATGATGGTTATTATAAGCTCCGTATTTAATCAAAACGCATCCTATGCAATCGGCTTTATCGTAACGATAAGTAATATACTAAATGTAATAATGTTTAACATTGTGGGAGCATTAAATGACATTTTAGGAACATATCGAGCTTTTCATACCGCTCCGATTGCTCTGATATGCTGTGTAATTATGCTGATATTAATAATACTAAAAGAAAAAAAAGAAAATTCAATACATAAATTGGAGGATTAAATGTCAATAGAAAAATTAATAATGCCTGAGGGCTATGTAAGCAAGCTTTCACTTTTAGAAACTCAAATAGCAATAAAAAAAATAAAGGACTTTTTTGAATCTGAGCTGTCAAAAAACTTATCACTCATAAGAGTATCTGCTCCACTTATGGTAAGACCAGAATCAGGTCTTAACGATGATTTGAACGGCATTGAAAGAGCAGTTCGTTTCGATATGCTGGAAACTAAATATGATGTTGAAATAGTTCAATCATTGGCTAAGTGGAAAAGAATGGCCCTTGGAAGCTACAGATTTGACACATATACAGGACTTTATACGGACATGAACGCTATCAGAAGAGATGAGGATTTGGATAACATACATTCTATTTATGTTGACCAATGGGACTGGGAAAAAATAATTAAAAAAGAAGACAGAAATAAAGATACTTTGATGCAAATAGTAAAACAAATTTATAATGCATTCAAGTCGACAGAAAAATATTTGGAAAATTTATATCCGTTTTTAAGAAATGAACTTCCTGAAGATATCTATTTTATTACAACCGAAGAGCTTTTACAGCTTTATCCCGATAAAACTCCAAAGGAAAGAGAATATCTGATTACAAAGGATAAAACAGCAGTATTTTTGATGGAAGTAGGTAAAAAATTATCTGACGGCACAATCCATGACGGTCGTGCGGCAGACTATGACGACTGGAATCTAAACGGAGATATACTATTTTATTTTTCAACATTGGATATTGCATTAGAGCTGTCATCAATGGGCATCAGAGTTGATAAGGAGGCTTTGCTTAGTCAGTTAGAAGAAAGAAACCAAATGCATAAAGCCGATTTTCCGTTTCATCAGGATGTAACAAACGAAAAGGTGCCTTTTACTATCGGAGGCGGTATCGGACAATCAAGAATATGCATGTATTTCTTACAAAAAGCACATATTGGAGAAGTTCAATCCGCGGTATGGCCGGAAGATATGATAGAATTGTGCAGAAAAAATGAAATACATTTGCTATAGAATGACAATGCTATTCTATAGCAGTGAAAGATGAAAAATGAACATTGATCAATGATCATTTAATATAAAAAATTCATTTTTCGAGCCTCAAACGAAAGCTCTTCTCTGAATTTCGGATGCGAAATACTTATAGCTGAAAGCCCTCAAATGAAGCAATTGCTGGAAATGCTGTCTCAAGTATCGAAGACGTATGCCTCAATACTTATCTCAGGACCATCAGGAGTCGGAAAAGAAGTTTTGACAAAATATGTTCATCAAACGAGCCTTCGTAATAGGGGACCGTTTGTTGTATTGAATTGTGCTGCAATTCACGAAAATCTCATAGAATCCGAATTGTTTGGTTACGAAAAAGGTGCATTCAGCGGAGCATCTTCTTCCGGTAAAGAAGGATTGATAGAAACAGCTGACGGTGGAACCTTATTTTTCACAAGCAAACTTATCATCTGTTGATGATATTCCTATACAACTACATGAAACATTTTCATTAAAATCTTATATGGATGAATGCGAAGAACAGTTGCTGCGTAATCTTTTTGCACAGTATAAATCACCATCAAAGGTGGCACAATTACTAAAGCTCAACTTATCAAATGTTTATCGCAAAATAAATAAATATAATTTGAAGTCTATAATAGAATAATCTATATTCTGAGATATCGTTAACGGTTCAAGTCCGGTGAAAAAATCTAACTAAAAAAGATAATTGAATATACTTTCAATTATCTTTTTTTATCTTGACAGTAATGTTCTCTCTTCATTATAACTTCTTAAATTTCTTTTCTATATATACCCCAACGACACAGGAAATAAGAAATACAACAATCCAAATAAACTATCCATAATGTAGAGCTTTATTGGTAACTTTGTTAACTTTTCAATGTTTTTGGTCGTTTTTCTTTCAGTTGACATGCATAAAATAATCCTGAATTTTTTATTGTTTTATATCTATGCTTATTATAATATATAATATAAGGGGGTTGCTGCAATGACAAAAGTGAGAAATTATAATAGAGATGCCATTATATTATTGTTTATTTTAGTAGTATTGATAATTCTTGATTTAAAGGATATATTTTTTATGCCTGACGGCAACTTTCCTTATGTGTGGTTAGGTATTGCAATTGGGAGTATTTTAGGTAATTATTTTAGGAAAGAAAAACAATTTGAAGTTTTAATTTTACCTATTGCTTTTCTTTTAAATTACATATTATTTAGAATCGGTATTTATATACCGAATCGAATGCTGTTATATTTCATTCTTACTGTATTAATAATATATTACATACACAAATCATCCACTAAACGGAAAGCATATAAAATAGCAGCAGTTGCATTATTGTTAATAGGATTTCTTGCTGCAAGCCATAATATGTATTCTAATCGTATCATCAAGGATAGAGGTCTCAACAGATTTATAAAAAAGGAATTTGAAATAGAGGGAAGTATTACTGATGAGGACCTTATTAAAGTAGAAAAGCTTTCTATCCAAAATAACTACAATATTATATCGCTTGATGATATCCACCTTTTCAAAAATCTAAAAATATTATACTTTTGGGATGGAGATATCATAATCGATTATAGTCCGATAAGCAATTTGGGAAATTTAGAAAGATTGACAATCTGGTATATGAATTTAAATAAATTAAAACAAATAAAACCCATAGCCTCTTTAAAGCATCTTGAGCTGATATATCCTAAAAAGGGTAAAATTCATAATTTAGAAAGCTTCCCTAATATTACGACCTTGGAGCTGCAGGGTATAAACCTAAACGACTTAAGCGAACTGAAAGGACCTGAACATATTGATACTTTAGATATTGCCGACGGTGAAATAGAAAGCTTTAAGGGCATCGAAATGTTTCCTGAAATCAAGAACTTAAGTTTTTATAAGCTTAATATAAGGAATTTTGATGATATATTTAATCTTGAGAATTTAGAAAAAATAAATATACAAGATGGTTATATCCAAGATTATGATAGATTTAAAGAAATTGCAAATGAAAAAGGTATTATGCTGATAAAAAAATAAACTACCGTCCCCTCTGACCAGTTCCCACTGTCACATATGTAACCTTCGCTTAATTTCAGCTAAAAGCTTTCTATCTTCGAATATCAGAATTGTCGATAGGGAGATTATGCTTGTTACAATACATATGAGGGATGGATATAAAACGCTCAGCCCTCCGGTAAATATGAATATTATGGGGATTATGCCGAACAATCCGTCAATGATTATATATACGATATAATCCTCTATATAAAGCTTTAACACCTTCGAAATAACTGCCATAGAAAGCATTGCAAAAAAGCATACAAAAGGTACTACATAGCTTATGGACCAGCTTCTCCATCCGGTTAAAAAATCCCAAATGATAGCTATTACAGATATTGTCATTACCTGGTAAACTATGTTTTTAGGAATGTTGTTTCGTTTATTAATTGCCGTAATTAAGCCTGCCCAAACAGAGCCAAGTCCTCCCAATATGAATAATGACCATGCTCCCCACTCATTAAGAAGAATGTTTAGGGCAACTGTTGTACTTGCTATTATAATTGAAACCAATAACAATATCTTAAAAAAGAAGCTGTGTTCCTTATATACAAACATAATTTGAGGAAAAACTTCCTCTTGAGGTTTATCTCCCTTAAGTGTTTCCTGACATAGCGGGCAGTTCTTTCTGTTGCCTACAACCTCAACCTTACAATTATTACAATACTTCACTTTAGCACATCCTATTCTTCATTTACTATATTTGATTCTATTATAACCGGTAAGTTTAAGCTTGTAAGTTGTTTGAAAAAACGTCTTTGTATTTCAGTACTTACAAATGCCGATGTAAAGCCGATTCTCAATTTATTTTCATAAGAACATACACATGCCTGCAGCTTGTTAGTACTGACAAATATATCAAATGATGATATGAACTGTTTGATTTCATCCGGAATTACAACTTTTCCCACATTTGATAATGTTGATGTATAGCTCCTGTCTACAATGCTGTTGGCCACTTTTAAAGCTATATCCTTTATGACAAGGGGTATTGCTCTAAGCAAAAAATTATGCTCTAAAGATGAAAGCTTATTTATCCTTTTAGCTAATCTTTCCTCAGTAAGATTTTCCTTAAATTCATTTTTCAAATATTCAATTACTTCTTTTAAATCACTGCTCCCGGATGCAAAATTGTAGCTTACATTGATAACACCGAAAAAGTTTCTTGCGGTTTCTGAATAAAAATAATTTCTTAAGTTGACCGGTATACTTAAAACAACTGACCTCTTTTTATGCCTGATTGGTATTTCTTCATTTATGGAACACATTAAAATTGCTGCTAAAAAGATTGTCAGAGATGTATTGTATTCTTTTGCCTTTTTTAATATAGCATCAACAGGAACAATTCCTTCGATTACGCTTATTCTATATTCCGGAATTTTCATTCCGCGAAGCTTATATGCAGTAACGTTCTTCTTTTTGGCAGCCGTGGTTGAAGAGGAATAATATTTTTGAAAGCTATCATCCATTTTCTGAGCCGCTGATGCTTCTATATTTAAGTCAGGAATTTTGTCTCTGAATTTATATTCATACTTTATGGTTATGTAATGAAAAATAAGGGTCTTAAAAAATTGAAGTGCACCTGCACCGTCAGACAACGCATGATAAACCTCAAAGCTTATCCTTTTTTTATAATACATAACTCTGAAAAGCAACGTTTTATTGTTTTTATCATAAAGTGGTGAGCATGGCGGAAGATTCTCTTCCACCACCACCGGTTTAAAATGACTCATCTCAAAATAATACCAAAACAAACCGCTTTTAATTATCGATTTATATAGCGGAAATGCATCTACTGCTATATTCAACGCATTTTGCAGCGCATTTTTATCAACATTGTCATATAGCTCACATGCAAATCTAAAAACCTTTGTGTCACTTTTCTTGCTGTTGGGCGGAAATATTTTAGCTGCGTTATCTAATCTTTTCCAATCTGTAACCTTTTTATTTTTCAATTGTTTCACCCCGTTGCCTGTTGAGAAAACTGTTTATAATTTCATAGCTTAACCTAACCTGAGGAAATCTCAAGGGCAAAGCAAAATAGCCATGAAGTGCATCCTTAACCCTGTATATTGAAACATAATTTCCTGCTTCTCTAAGCATTTTGCCGTATTCTTCTGCCTCATCTCTAAGAGGACAATATTCTGCCGTTATAATCAATGTATCCGGCTGACCAGATAAATCCTTTGCCAATAAGGGTGCAAAATAAGGATTTTCTAAATCCTCTTTTTTGCTTATATATAAATCCATATAGTCATTAATCCTTTTTGAAGTAAGCAAATAATCCGTACCATTATCATGAACTGATTGAAACGGTGATGTTTCGCTGTGATCATTACAGGTAGCGGGATAAATTAATATTTGACTGTCAACCTTAAATTCATTTCGTTCCTTTGCTAAAAGAGACAGGCATGCCGCTAAATTTCCTCCGGCACTGTCGCCTATTAACGTAACTTTTCTGTTGTTAATTTCTTTGTTTGTAATAAATGTCTTTGCAACCTGATAACAATCCTCCAATCCTGCAGGAAACGGATGCTCCGGAGCAAGCCGATAATTCACTGATACTACTTTGTGATTTGTCATTTTAGCCATATTGGCACAAACTCTGCTATAACTGTCAATATTGCCCGTAACCCAACCGCCGCCATGAAAAAATAAAAGTACAGGAAAATCTCCGCCTTCCTCAGGTGAAAAAATCCTTACAGGAATCACATGTCTGCCTGAATCAACGGCACAGTCCCAAGTGTTGTATAAGGGCTTTAAAGATTTATTAGCTAAATTGACAAAACTCCTATATTGTAAATAATTTTTCTTAATATCGATATCTCTGTAAGATATAGCTTTTAAAGCTGCTCTTACTACTTTATTTATAGCCATAAAAACCTCAAATTATTAATTTACACTATTATATATATAAAAAATATATGTGTCCACAAATATTTGAATTCCTTAACTATTCTATTATTTTAATTGCAGTAATTTGTTGACATTTTAAACTATTATATTTACAATATTATGTAAGCATAATATAGAATAGGAGGAAACAATATGCAAAAATACGTTTGTGATGCATGTGGTTATGTATATGATCCTGCAGAAGGAGATCCTGATAGCGGTATAGCTCCCGGAACATCATTTGATGACCTTCCGGAAGATTGGGTATGCCCGTTGTGTGGAGTTGGCAAAGATCAATTTTCACCCGAATAAGTGCAAGCAAAAAGCCTGTGAGCTTCCCCCCTTTTGAAGCTCACAGGTTTTATCAGTTATTGGATTATTCGGTTTTTTCAACTTGAGATGCTTGAATACTCAAACTCTTATCAGATGTTGAGTAAGATATAATAATTGTTACGCCATCATCGTTGCTTCCTGTATAAGATATGGAATCATCAAATTTAGCGTCATATGAATCCTTGCTGAAATCAGATTTAACTTTTTCATAATAAGCTTTAAAATCTTTTTCACCGGCTTCTTCAATTATAATAAGCACATAATTATCACTTTTTACAGCACTTGATATTTTCCCACCCTTGAATTCAGGAATTTTTTTTGCAATTGCTGAATTGGGCCATTCATTTCCACCAAATGTTACGTCCCCTTCTTCACTTTTAATGGTAACTTCATCACCGTCAATGTCTACATTTCCTCCTAAGACATTTTCTACAAATTTTTCGGTAATTTTTTTGCTTTTCCCCCGAGCCCGTTTACTATACCCATTATTCCTAATATTAATATTGCTATTGCAAAAACAGGCAGTAATATCCATCCGATTATAGGAATAAATCCTAATATGATATTACCGATTATACCTACCAACAATAACAATAATGCCTGATTGGCGTGAAATTTACCAAATTTTGAATCAGGGCAGGCGATTAAAGGCAGAAAGAAAATTATATAAGCTAAGCCGGCCATAGTTTTATTTTTTTCGATGTCCTGTAAATCAAATTCTTCTTGATTGTTATCATTTTCTAAAAATTCCTGTGACATATTAACCTCCGATTAAAATAATTTACTTTATTATATCAATAAACCTTTCTGACTGTAATCACCCTAAGGGTGAAATTATAAAAATAATTAGTATGAAAATAGGGTTATGCTAATTTTTTGATGAATCTTTTTATAACTTTGTTGAACATATGTTAAAATATGTTATAATACATATATCATACCATCGCCTCGGCAATGCAAGCGAGCTTGCGCTGCACTCGGCTCAGATATGATATAATATTTTCAAACACTCTCACAAAGGGGATAAAAATAGTTATAATGAATTTATAAATAGTTAAATGAGGTAATCATGATAAAAAATAGTATTAAGTATTCTATGAGAATTAGATTGTTTGTCTTGTTGTTGATCCTTGTTATTACTATGCTTATAGGTTTATTTATTATATTTTTAATCACAGGCAATATAAACATCGGCCTGAAAGACAGTGAAGAGTTTATAATTAATAATCATACTTACATTTCCGAGAAAGTAAAAAAATATTATGAAAACATTGCTGCAGAGGTATTAAGCTTCTCTAAAATTGTTTCGTTGGATATAGAAAGCAAATTGGCTGAAAAACAGCTTAATATAAACGATTTAACAAATAATCCTATTTTGTTGGAGGATGTAATATCTAATGAGCTTAATCAGGTTTTATTATATCTTAATAAATCTAAAAGCAGCGGCGCTTTTATAATACTGAATGCAACTATCAATGATAAGCTGCCTGATTCCGAAAATTCCAAGGCAGGTATTTATTTGAAAAATTTAGAGCCCAATATTATTAACTCTACTAACCCGACTATTTATATGCTAATGGGTAATCCTAATATTGCTTATAACAACAATATCTCTCTTCATCCTAATTGGAAAATGGAATTTAGCATAAAAAACTCTCCTTATTACAATATACCGATAGATTTTTCATCAAATATAGCTAAAACCTCAAAGCTATATTATTGGAGTTCATGTTTTACATTGCCCGGAACATATGAAGAAATTATGACCTGTACAGCTCCTTTAAAAGATTCAAACGGAAATGTTTTTGGAGTTTGCGGTTTGGATATCAGCTCTATGCTGTTTAAGCTGTCATTTATGCCCAATAAGGATATGTTTGAAAGAACGTTCAGCATGCTTTCACCCATATCCGAAAATAACGTTAAAACTGAGCAAGCTCTTATAGCAGCCGACTATACTGCAAAAAATATTTTAAATGGAGAGGATATAAATATTTTAAATGGTATGGGAGAGCTTTATTTATATGAATATGATGATAAAAGTTTTTTGGGATATCACGACTTTATAAAATTATATCCTGAAGATTCCGAATTTTCAAAGGATAAATGGATTTTATCAATAATGGTTCCGGAAAGTGACATTATGTCTTATGCATTAAAAACTAACTTAAGACTGTTAGCCGTTTGTTTTATCTTAATGTCATTGGGTGTACTGATTTCTTTTATAATCAGCAAACATTATATTAAGCCGATACATAATGCAATAAATATAATTAAACAAAACCCGAGCAAAGATGTAAAAACAAATATACCCGAATTTGATGACCTTATCGAATGTATATCGACAAGAGAGGAAACTGACCCTGACTCATTAATTCTAAACGAATTTTTGAGCAATCTAAGGACACTTTCCCCTTCAGAACGTGCGGTATTTAATTTATATGCTGAAAATAATACGGCAAAGGAAATTGCACAAAAGATGTTCTTAAGCATTAATACTATAAAAACTCATACTAAGCATCTTTATGCTAAGTTAAACATAAAATCAAAGGATGAGCTTTTACTTTATGTTGAAATGCTTAAAGAATCAGGCAAAAAAATTACATAATTGTGCCACCGCCAATAACAATATCTCCGTCATAAAACACAACATGTTGACCGGAAGTTATGGCACGCTGTTTATTAATAAATTCAACCAATATTCTATCATCATCAACAGGATGCAGTAATGCATCCGTTTCTTTTTGACTGTATCTGATTTTTACAGTTGCCTTCATTGTTTTAGTCAGTTTTTCAACAGCAATCATATTAATATCACCTGCTGTCAACCTGTTTTTATACAATTCTTCTTCGCTCCCCAATGTCACGGTATTTGATTCTTTGTCTTTATCGATTACATAGGCAGGTTTACCGAGAGCAATACCTAATCCTTTTCTCTGACCTACGGTATAATGAATAATACCCTTGTGTTCACCCATAGTCTTGCCCTGAGTGTCTATGAAGTTGCCTTTTCTGGATTCAACACCCATTTTATTCTCAAGGAATCCTGCATAATCTCCATCCTGAACGAAGCATATGTCCTGACTGTCCGGTTTTCTTGCATTAACTAAATTTTTCTCCTCGGCAATTTTACGAACCTCAGATTTATACATACCTCCTAAAGGCAGCAATGTTCTTGATAAATCGTGCTGCGTCAGTACATACAATACATAGCTTTGATCCTTGGATTCATCAACCGCTTTTTTCAACAGATATCTTCTGCTCGCATTATCAAATTCTATTTGAGCATAATGACCGGTCGCAATATAATCTTTTTCCATCAGCATTGCCCTTTGAATCAGCCTGCTGAATTTAATATATCTGTTACAATCAATACATGGATTAGGAGTGCTTCCCAACTCATAACTTCTTGCGAATTTTTGAATCACTTCATCCTTGAAGGTCTCTTTAAAATTAAATACAAAATGTTCTATCCCTAATTTATGACACACGCTTCTTGCATCCTCCACATCTTCTAAGGAACAGCAGGTTCTTGTTCTGCAGGATGTTAAAATATCCTCGTTATCAAATAATTTCAATGTCGCTCCGCATATATCATAGCCCTGGTCTCTAAGCAATACTGCCGCAACAGAGCTGTCCACCCCGCCGCTCATAGCTACCATAACTTTTTTATTCATACTTTCTCCTTTAAAAAAACAGGACAATAGTCCTGTTTAAGTTTTTACTTTTAAATAATTATATAACTAATGATTTTTAATGTCAAATAGTTAGTTATTATCCAATTCGGCTTTTTTCTTTTTATCTTTCTTTTCAACGAAGGAAGCAAAAAATACTCCGACTTCAAACAATAGAATCATAGGTCCCGCAAGTAATATTTGTGTTATAACCTCAGGGGGAGTCAGTATTGCTGCCATAATAAATATAATTAATATGGTGTATTTCCTGTTTTTCTTTATAAAGTTTACGCTTATAATACGAAACTTAGTCAATATAACCATTATTATTGGAAGCTCGAATATAATTCCGAATGATAAAAGAGTATTTATTACAAAGGTAAGATAACTGTTGAAGCTTATCATTTCTTCGATTTCTTCAATTCGGAAACTCATGAAGAATTGCAGCATTATCGGAAGTATTACTAAAATTGCAAACACTACTCCTACTATGAAAAATATCCCCCCTATAAACAATGATGTCGCTATAGTCCTTTTCTCACTCTTTGTCAGACCGGGACTTACAAAAATCCATAGCTGCAAAATCAAAAATGGAGCAGACACTACAAAGCCACTTATAACAGCAATTTTGATATATGACAATAAAAGCTCTGCCGGAGCAATAAATACAAAGTTTATATTTGGAGCTATATCAATTATATATTTGACTATCATCTCAGAAAAGTTATAACTTACTAATATAGAAACAATCAGAACAACACTTGAATATATAAGCCGTTTTCTAAGCTCCGTCAAATGTTCCACTAATGTTAAACTTTTCACATCATCCTTTTCACGCTTCTTACGCATCATTATCACCTTTATTCTAATATAATTCTTCTATTGATTTAATTATGCAGTACAACACATGATTTACAGGTGTAGGTATATTAAGCTTCTTACCCATTTCAATCACTGTTCCGGCAAAATAATCAACCTCTGTTTTTCTTTTAGCTTCAACATCCTGAAGCATTGATGTCCTGCCGTTTGGAGAGAAACCGCTCATCAAAGTTACAAATTCTTCTATGTCTTCTTCTCTTAAGTCAATGTCAGATGCCTTTGCAATTGCCAAAACCTCCATCATTGCTTCTTTAAATAACGTTAAATTTGTCTCTACGCTTGTTATTTTTCCATAAGGAGCTCTTGTTATTGCAGTTATCTGATTAGCTCCGACATTAAGCATGAATTTCTTCCAGATTGTGCGTATCATATCAGGAAATACAATGTTTTCTATACCGGCTTTGTTAAAGCAATCAGAGACAGCTTGTACCTCTTGGGATAACGTAGTATTATCTGCTTCCCCAAAATGTATTACTCCGTCGACAGTATTGATTACTCCTTCTTCCGTCCTCTGAGCATCGATTTTCATAGACAATCCATAAAGAACCTTGTTTCCGGGATATGCGGCATGAATTCTTGATCTTGCCGTTACTCCGTTTAAAAATGTAATTAAAATAGTATCCTTACCGACAAAATTTTTTACATCCTCTATTGCTTGTGATAATTGATAATTCTTTACACAAAATATTATCAAATCCATTTTCTTATTTAAATCTCCGTTAGAAACAATATTCGGGTAAAATGTTTTGCCATTTAAAGTAAAGCCATTCTTTTTCAGTTTTTCTTTTCTATCCTTATCAGCAATGACTACAAAATCCGAGCCATATGTGTTATATAATAAGTTTCCGTAAACGGTACCTACGGCACCCATACCAATTAATGCAACTGATTTTATTTTCATTATCTTACCTCTGTATTAAATTATAAATCGTTAAATAACATACAAAGCCCTTATTGAAACTTATTCTATTATAACGGAAATAAGTTTATTCTGCAATGCAAATAAATTTCTCTTTTTGATTTAAATCAAATAAATGCAATTTGAAACCGTGTATAATGGGATATAATATAAAAAACGGAGGTATGTTTATGAAAAAATTAACATTGCAGTTAGAAGAGCTTGGATGCCCAAGCTGCGTAAAGAAAATTGAAACCGCATTGAAAAAACAGGACGGTGTAAATGAAGCAAGCGTATTATTCAACTCAAGCAAGGCAAAAATTGAATATGACGAAGAAAAAATTGACTCTGCTAAAATATCCAAAGTCGTAACAGATTTAGGTTATGAAATATTAAGCCGGAAGTGAAAGCAAGATGCCCCGTTCGCTATCATGCGAACGGGTACCTAAAATAAAATTAAGCATTGTCAAGTAAATTTTTTACATAATTGGGTAATGCAAAGCAGCCCTTATGCAGCTCTGTGTTATAATACTTTGTGTCAAGCTTAATTAAATTCCAGCCTTCTTCGTTTAAATCTTTAATTGGATCATATTTTTTAGAGGCGAATCCAAATAACCAATGTCCTGAACCGTATGTCGGTATATGTGCTTGATATACACGTGCTATCGGAAATACTTCCTTTATTTTTTTGTGAGCTCTTTGCATTGCTTCCTGCTCTCTTTTGTAATAAGGACTTTCATGCTGATTAACTAATATCCCGTCTTCTTTTAAAGCTTTGAAGCAATTTTCATAAAATTCCTTAGTGAAAAGCTCTTCACCGGGGCCAATAGGGTCTGTAGAGTCAACAATAATTAAATCATATTCATTTTTTTTGGTTTTAACGAATTTAAGCCCATCCTCAAAATACAATTTTACTTTTTTGTCGTTTAACCTTGAAGCTGTAAACGGCAAATGTTCTATAGAAATATCTACAACCTTTTTATCAATTTCCACCATTTCAATCTTTTCCACCGAGTTATAGCGTGTAAGCTCTCTTACCGTTCCACCATCTCCGGCACCGATAACCAATATATTTTTGATGTTTTGATTCACAGCCATAGGCACGTGGGTTATCATTTCATGGTATATGAACTCGTCTTTTTCCGTAAGCATAACAAAATCATCTATTACCAACAGCTTACCGAACTCAGGTGTTTCAAATACATCAATTTTTTGAAAATCACTTTGCACGCTTAAAATATGTCTGTCTACTCTTATTGAAAACCTGACGTTCCTTGTGTGTTCTTCAGTAAACCATAATTCCATTAATTATCCTCCTGAAAAATATTCATGCCGCTAAATATTTCTATCATTTCTTTTCTCAGGCTGTCAGAAATCTCTAATCTTTTCCTTGGCGGAAGTTCAAACACATCCTTATTAAATAAATAATTTTGCAAATCTATATCTTTAATAAGCATTTTTGTATGAAATGTATTAGCCTGAAAAACATTTATATCAATAGCATCATATTTTTTTAATGTTTCTCTATCTATATAATCTTGTATTGATTTTATGTCATGATCAATAAAGAACTTTTTACCATTTATGTCTCTTGTAAATCCTCTGACACGATAATCTATAGTTATGATATCCGAATCAAAACTCTTTATTAAATAATCCAATGCATTAAGAGGAGATATTTGACCACATGTTGAAACATCTATATCAACACGGAATGTGGAAATTGCATTTTCCGGATGATGCTCCGGATATGAATGTACGGTAACATGACTTTTATCTAAATGTGCATGTATTGTTTCATGTTCAAGCGATTTTTTACAAATATCCTTGCCAAGATTGCATGATTCATCAATTTCTTCGGGAGTTAATGCTCCCTCTGCTATTAAAATATTTACCGATGCACCCTGCGGATCGTAATCCTGTTTGGAAATATTAAGAATATGTGCTCCGATTATATCGGTTACATCACATAAAATCTGCGTAAGACGTTCAGAATTATACTGTTCGTCAATATACTCTATATATTCCATTTGCTCTCTTTCGCTTTTTGCATAACAGACATCATAAATATTAAAACTAAGCGATTTTGTAAGATTATTAAACCCATACAATGTTAGCTTTTTTTCCAACCCTAACACCACTACCTTTCTTTTTCTATTTTTGTTTATCATTATAAACTATACATACTTCTATATCAAGGTATAATTTAGGTTGATTAAAATACAATAAATTGGTATTATTAAAAAAATGATAGATAAGGGGGAACTATGAAGTCCTGTAACCATTGTACACACGCAGATCATTATTGTATCGATAACGTACCTATTTTTAGAGACCTGTTTCCTGATGAAAAGGAAAGCATAATGAATTCATCAAATCAAAGAAGTTTTAAAAAAGGAGAAATAATATTTACTCCCGGAGATTCCTTTGATGATTTATTTGTCGTTAATAAAGGTATGGTTAAAATATCCAAGGTTTCAAGCTTAGGAAAGGAGCAAATCCTGAGAATTCTTAAGCCGGGAGATTTTATGGGTGAATTAGCTTTGTTCAGCAAATCAGTATTAAACAACACTGCGGAGGCATTAGAACAGACAGAAATTTGTATTATTCAAGGGGATAAAATTCGACAGCTTTTAATTCAAAAACCTGAAATGGCAATTAAATTTCTTCAAAAGTATACGGAAAGAATTGAAGAAACAGAGGAATTGATTGAACAGATAGGACTTAGAGACATAGAGCAAAGAATTGCTAATTATTTATTGATTGAAATAGAAAATAACCAGATTATTAACAATAATGGAAAATATGAAATAATCCTGCCCGTAAGCAAGGGAGATTTAGCGGCACTTATTGGTACTACTCAAGAAACATTGAGCCGAAAGCTTTCTCTTTTTCAGGATAATGGATGGATTAGCCTTAAAGCTAAGAGAATAATCGAAGTTATAGATATTGAAAGCTTAGAGAGTATCAGATGATACTCAGGCTACTGAAAAATCCCCCCTGCTTCGTTGCCTTCCGGCGCCTTGCAGGATGAACTTTTCAACAGCCTTGTATTTTTATACTTTTATTTTTGTCCAGCCGCCCTTTAAAAATCTCATATAATTTATAAATAATCTTAATATCTGGTCAGTGCCAAATGCAAACCAGGCGCCAATCAATCCAAATCCTAAAGGGTAACAAAACAGCCACGTAGCACCCGGTCTTACTAAGCCAATACTTAAAAATGATGTTATAGCTACAAATTTTGTATCTCCCGCACCTCTAAGGATTCCACCTACAACTACGTTTGATGATTGTATTGGAGCCATAGCTGCAACTGTAAGCATAATTGCGGCTCCTGCTTTTATTACGGCTGCATCATCAGTATATAATGATACAAAGAAAGAACCCCCTAATAAAAATAATAATACAAATATAAAACCTACTGTGAGAGCAATCCTCTGGAGAGACTTGCCATAGATGGTTGCCATATCAGATCTTTCAGAGCCTAAGCTCTGACCTACCAATGCAGATGCCGCAATCCCCAAGCCATCACCAAATGCAAATGAGATACTCATAATATTCACACATATTTGATGAGTTGCATAGCTTATTGTTCCTAAGCCGGCTACTAATTTATTTGTAGTGAAGAAGCCTACACGCATAAATACCTGCTCAACAAATGCACTGCTGCTAATACCTAAAACACTTGATATTATTTCCTTTTCTAATTTCCATGATTGTTTTTTTCGAAGCTCTAAAAATTCATGAGCAAATGTAATGGATTTTAATGACAGTAAAAAGCCTACAATATTGCCTATGGCAGTAGCTATGGCTGCACCTGTAACACCAAGTGCAGGAAATCCTAAATGTCCTTTTATCAGCAAAAAATTAAAGAATAAATTCACCAAATTTGCTGCTATGTTTGTTTTCATTGATATTTTTGTATTGCCCGCACCCCTTTGCGCAGCATTTATTGTTAAGCTTAAGGAAGTAAAAAAATTACCTACACAGATTATTCTGAAATAAATTACTGCAATTTCTACTACTTCCTTTTGAGCACCGGCAAATACAATCAATGGTCTTGCATAAATAATTCCCAGCACCGATAATATTAATGATAAAAAACCACATATAACTAATGATTGCCTTAACGCTTTGTTAGCATCCTCTCTGTTGTCTTCACCTTTTCTTCTTGCGACAACAGCAGTAACCCCTATATTTAAAGAAAATATAACTGCTAAAAGTATCAGCCTCGGTTGGGTAGTTATACCGACTGCTGAGATGGCAGCCGCTCCTATTGAACCAACCATTATTAAATCCGCAGAGGATATAAGCTGGACTAAGACAGCTTCTATAGCTGATGGCCATGCAACTTCTATGGCTGTTTTATATACTTCTTTATCCGAAGGAATATCCCCAAAAATCTGATCTTGTTTGATCATGTATTTGTTGGAATAAATACGTCCCAAAAATTTAGTCATCTTTTTCTCCTTTATTTTAACTCCAATGATATGTTAACTCTTTTATAATAATAATTCAATACACATTATGTTACTGACAGAAAAGAAAAAACTGCTTAGTTATTCATCCTAAGCAGTTTTTATTGCTTTTTATTAAAATTTTTGGATTAGGGAAGCTCCGAATTCTTTGCATCTGTTGATTGCATCTTCATCAGGATTCCAAAGCTCTTTTATCCCTTCTGAAATTACTTCAAACTTACTTTCCTTTAATTCTTCCGTAATTATCTTTACTGATTCACCGCTCCATCCGTAAGATCCGAATGCTGCAGCTTTTTTGTCTGTAAATTTCAGTCCTTTTATCATTTCCAACAAGCTTGCTGCAGATGATAAAATTCCATTATTGATTGTAGATGAACCGACAAGTATCATCTTGGATTTAAACACTTCAGTGATAATATCATTTTTATCTCTTTTTGCGCTGTTAAGCAGTTTTATTGTTACTTCCTTATCCTTGCTTTTGATACCTTCTGCTATTGCTTCAGCCATTCTTCTTGTGCCGTTCCACATTGTATCATAAATTATGGTTATTTGATTTTCTTTATAGCTCTTAGCCCATTCAACATATTTATTAACTATTTGCAACGGGTTATCTCTCCAAATAATTCCGTGACTTGGGCAAATCATACTGATTGGAATGTTTAGTGCAACAACTTCCTCTATTTTGCTTACAACAAACTTACTGAACGGAGTAAGTATATTTGCATAATATTTAAGAGCTTCGTTAAATAATTCATCTTGGTCTACCTTATCATTATACATCAGTTCGGATGCATAATGCTGACCAAAAGCATCGTTACTGAAAAGTATATTTTCACCTGCCATATATGTCATCATGGAATCCGGCCAGTGCAGCATTCTTGCTTCAACAAAGACTAATTTGTTTTTACCTATGTCAAGAGTATCTCCTGTTTTTACCTCAACAAAATTCCAATCCTGATGATAATGTCCTTTTATTATTTTAGCTCCGTTTTTAGTACAGTAAATAGGAGTGTTTGGTATTTCTTTCATTAATTCAACCAATGCACCCGAATGATCTACTTCGTTATGATTCATAATTATGTAGTCAATTTTATCTAAATCAATTTCTTTTTTTAAATTAGCAACAAATTCCTTTGAAAATGGCTGCCATACTGTATCTATTAAAACCGTTTTTTCGTCCCTTATTAAATAAGAGTTGTAAGATGATCCTTTATGTGTTGAATATTCTTCTCCATGAAATTTAATAAGTTCCCAATCTATTTTCCCTGCCCAGCTTACTGTATCAGTTATTTTAAACATACTTACCTCCTAATCTCTTCATTAGATTTTAATTATATATTAAAATGTTACACCTAACAACATTATTATCCATTATAGGTACTTTTTCTCTAATTTTTCTAAAATATCTGTATAATACTTTTGTATTCCTTTTTTCTCTGCTTCAAGCTCAAATTCTTCTGTTTTTAGATTTATTGCATGTATAACTTCTTTTGGAAGCTTTGTTTCTCCAAATTTGTAAACCGCATCATTTTCTTTGGCAATGTGTCTTTTCAACAGATGCGTGTATCCTATCGCATTGCTTATTATGTCAAGCTTACTTTCCTCATCGCCGTTTTTAACTCTTTCCAAAGCATCCCTCAAATCACTCATATACAATCTTCCTAAGTCGTGCTCTACAAGCATTCCGTGAGTTATTAAATTTTCGCCTAATTTTCCTAACTTGGTTTGCATTTCCTTAAACAAAAATTTTTCTTCTTTACCGTGGTGATGTTCATCTGCATAATTTTTTACAAATTCAATCATTTTATAAAAATCATCGTAATTTATATCTTCGCTCTGCATCACTTTATAGCATGCCTTTCTTACAACATTCAGCATTCTAAGTATATAATCATGTTCCATTACCATTACCTGCACACTGTTCATACTCTTAACTCCTTGAAATTTTATATGTATCATTACTTATTTTTCGCACCTTTGATGTTTACTCATACTTCTTACTTTGTAAAATAATGAGCATGAAATACATCATGCTCATCTTTATTGTGTCATCTTTATTCTTCAGAATTTTGATAATTATTCAGCTTCTGAAGTAACTCGTCTACATCAAATCCATGTACCATAGCAGCATCTTCTATTGATTCCATTTGAGATGAAGGGCATCCTAAGCAATGCATTCCGGCGCTCATCAATATTTGTGCAAATCCCGGATTGATTTGCAATATTTCACCTATATACATGTCTTTCGTAATTTCCTTTGCCATAAAAACCTCCCTTTACGATTGATAATCAATTGATTTGCAATTGTTAAGCAATTGACTTTAAAATTTCTTTTATTCTTACCAATTATCCTAAAAATATTTTTAAATCATCTTCTACAGTTCCTATACCTGCTATTCCAAAGTTTTTAACCAATACGTCAGCTACGTTTGGTGATAAGAATGCCGGTAATGTTGGCCCTAAATGAATATTTTTCACTCCTAAATACAGCAATGCAAGCAATACAATAACAGCTTTTTGCTCATACCAGGCAATATTAAATGCCAGCGGCAACTCATTAATATCTTCCAATTCAAATACTTCTTTTAATTTTAATGCAATTAAAGCAAGTGAATATGAGTCATTGCACTGTCCTGCGTCCAGTACTCTCGGAATTCCTCCGATATCCCCTAATTCTAACTTATTGTATTTATATTTCGCACATCCTGCCGTTAAAATAACCGTATCTTTTGGAAGTGCTTTAGCAAAATCTGTATAATAGTTTCTTGATTTTGCTCTTCCGTCACATCCTGCCATTACGAAGAATTTTTTAATCGCTCCTGATTTAACTGCATCCACAACTTTGTCTGCCAAAGCAAATACCTGTTCATGAGCAAAGCCGCCAACTATTTCGCCTGTTTCAATTTCTGTAGGCGAAGAGCATCTCTTTGCAAGCTCAATTATTTCTGTAAAATCTTTTTCTGAACCGGTAACTCCTGCTATATGCTTACATCCCGGATATCCCGCAGAACCGGTTGTAAACAATCTGTCCTTGTAGCTGTCTCTTGGAGGTACTATACAGTTTGTTGTCATTAAAACAGGTCCGTTAAATGATTCAAATTCTTCTTTTTGTTTCCACCAGGCATTACCGTAGTTACCAACTAAATGCTTGTATTTCTTTAGATGCGGATAATAATGAGCAGGAAGCATTTCCGAGTGAGTATAAACGTCTACTCCTGTTCCTTCTGTTTGCTTCAATAGCTGTTCTAAATCACCTAAATCATGTCCTGATATTAATATTCCGGGATTTTGGCCGACACCTATATTTACTTTTGTAATTTCCGGATTTCCGAATGTACTTGTATTAGCTTTATCTAACAATGCCATTGCAGATACTCCGACTTTTCCTGTTTCTAATGTTAAAGCAACTAAATCATTTACATCTAAGCTGCCGTCTAAAAGCTTTGCCAACGTATCCTGCATGAATGCATTTATTTCTGCATCATCATAACCTAATACATTTGCATGCTTCATATATGCCGACATACCCTTTAAGCCGTAAGTTATAAGCTCTCTTAAGCTTCTTACATCTTCATTTTCTGTTGCCAGTACCCCTACTTCTTCTGAGTTTGATTTGATTTCAAATTCAGCTTCTGTATCCGCAGTCCATAGAGCTGCGTCTGATAAATTCGCACTGTTATCTAATTTATTTAATAAGTCGTTTTTAACTTTCAAAGTCATTTTAATTCTATCGTTAAACACGCTGTCATCAAAATTTGCATTTGTTATGGTTGTAAATAAGTTAAGAGTTACTAAATGATCTGCGTCCGATGAAATTTCTTTGCCTTCTTTTCTTAATATTGATGTAACTTCCGATAATCCTTTAGATGTATAAATCAATAAATCTTGTAAGTTAGATGTTTCAGGCGATTTACCACATACTCCTACCTTAGTACAGCCGGCACATCCCGCTGCTTCCTGACATTGATAACAAAACATTGCATTTTTCATTAATCTTCCTCCAAAACTTTAATCATATTTTAATTTTTAATTTATCTGTCCCTATAGTAAAGCATATGACTTGCAGTTTCCGTAACATATGTTACAATGTTTAATTATTTTATGTCTATTTTTTTAATACCCTTATAAAATTATTATAAACATTATCTGATATTGATTTGTTGACATCATATAATATTTAATGTATTGTTTACTTACTAATTCGCTTTAAGGGAACTTTTTTAATGCGGATTACTATTAAGTTAAATTTAAATGTTGCAAACTGGAGGTACCATGGATTTTAAACACGAGAAAAGCAGAATTTATTTAGAAAATGAAGACGGTAATTGTATAGCTGAGGTTACATTCCCTGAAGTATCAAATGATAAGGTTAACGTAAATCATACATATGTAGACCGTTCCTTGAGAGGTCAAGGGGTTGCTGATAAACTTATGACTGCTTTAGCTTTAGATTTAAGAAAAAATAATAAAAAAGCAACTGCTACTTGTTCGTATGCAGTTGATTGGTTTGAAAAACACCCGGATTTTGAAGATGTATATAAATAATAAAAATTTTTAAAAAAAGTTTTTCAAAACTTCAATCATAACGCTGTCTGAAGGAAAAATAACGATAGAGAAGAACGATAAAAAAGCAACAGAAGAACAATAGTACGGGATGCTTCGCATCCCGTACTATTGTCGTGTAATTTTCACTATATCGCTATATGCATCCATCCGAAAAATCCGAATGACATATTATTTCAATTTCTTCATCTCTCAATAATTTAATAATATGCTGTTCAATTTCTTCGGGTATAATATTCGGAGCAAATCTCGCTACTACATGACCACCTTTATCTATTAAAAATTTAGTGAAATTCCATCTGATATCATTTTGTTCTAAATCAGGTGTAAACTGTTTCACCTTTTCATAAAAATCTATAGTTTCTTTGTTCCTGTATTCTTCTGCTTGAGTTTTTAAATATTTATATAGCGGTTCTTGGCTTTCTCCATTTACGTCTATTTTAGAAAACTGCTTAAAGTCAACACCAAAGTTCAATCTGCAAAAGCCAACTATTTCCTCGTTGGTTCCCGGTGCCTGACCTAAAAATTGATTGCTTGGAAAATCTAATATCTCAAATCCTTCAGGCTGAAATTTATCATAAAGATTTTGTAATCCATCATACTGTGGGGTAAAACCACACCCTGTAGCTCCGTTAACTATCAATAATACTTTTCCTTTATAATCTGACAAAGATACATCTTTATATTCTGTATCTTTTACAATAAAATCATATAACATAACTCCTCCTATTGATAAATTATTTATATTTAATATACCCTCGTTTTATCCTTTAAAGCAATTTTTTTTATTTCTAATTTACGTGGTCTGTGCTATAATAAATCATACGATATCAGATTGGAGTTTATCATGAGAACGATTTTAAAAAATGCTAAAATATATGTAGATAAAGAAAACTTCCAAGAAAGCATGTTGATAAGTGACGGTATAATAAAGGAAGTCGGAACTGATGAATATATATTAAATTTTGAGGCAGATAACGTAATTGACCTTGACGGAAAAACTGTACTTCCCGGATTAAACGACAGCCATATGCATCTTTCAGCAATAGGTGAAGCTATGTCGTTATGTGACTTGACACCATGCAGATCAATTGATGAAATTATAGAAACATCCAAACGATTTTTAATAAACAATACCAATCTAAATATTATAGTCGGAAGAGGATGGAACCAAGATAACTTCGTAACAGGTGAAAAAAGAATATTAACCCGTTTCGACCTTGATAAGATATCAACAGATATTCCCATAATTCTGAAAAGAATATGCGCACACATAGCGACAGTTAACAGTAAAGCTCTAAAAATACTAAACATTGACGAAAGTACATTCGTTGACGGCGGTGAAATTATTATCGGAAGCGACGGCAAGCCGAACGGTATATTAACGGAAAATGCCATTTCACTTACTAACGCGATTATTCCCGAAAAAACCGATGCTGACAGGGAAAAAGAATTTCTGAAAGCTGCGGAATATGCTGTAAGCGTTGGTTTAACATCTGTTCAATCAAATGACGTAATCAATGATAATTGCAAAGATATATTCAGAATACTTCATAACATATATGATAAGAAAAAAACGAAACTAAGATACGATGCACAGTTTAACTTCCAAAATATCAATTATTTTAATGAGTACCTTGAAACAGAATTTAAAACAGGAACTTATGACGAAAGATTCTTGTCTAAAGGTGCATTGAAGCTTTTTAAGGATGGATCATTAGGCGGAAGAACTGCACTTATGTTAAATGACTACCATGATGAGCCGGGAATTAAAGGGGTTTCTGCACTAAGCGATGAGCAATTGAAGGAATTATGTGATTTAGCAACATCCCACAATATAAGAGTGATAACTCACGCCATAGGTGACGGTGCTATCGAAAGTGTTATTAAAATTTATGAAAGAACTATGGATAATAAGAATAATAAAAATAATTCTCTTCGTCACGGAATCGTTCATTGCCAGATAACAAGCAAAAAGCAGCTTGAAAAAATTGCAGAATTAAATATAGGAGTTATGTATCAACCGATATTTTTGGACTACGATACTAAAATAGTTGAGCAAAGAATAGGAAAAGAATTAGCTTCTACATCTTATGCTTTTAATACGTTAAACAAGTTATGTGCACCAATAAGCTTTGGAACTGATTCTCCGGTTGAGGATTGCAATCCGTTTCCCAACATTTATTGTGCAGTAACGAGACAAAGATTAGACGGTACACCTGTGGGAGGATATGTACCTGTTGAAAAATTAAGTATAGAAGAGGCAATAGATATTTATACCGTCGGAAGTGCGTATAATGAGTTTAAAGAAAGTTTTAAGGGGAGATTATATAAAGGTTATGCCGCGGATTTAGTGGTACTAAACAGAGATATTTTTACTGTTGATCATAATGAAATAAAAAATATCAAAGTAGATTTAACCATGATTGACGGTGAAATAGTTTTTGAGCGGAAATAACCGCTCTTTTTTTTTATGAATATAAGTTAGACATGACGAGATATCTTTACGGTTTTGGAAATTTTTTCTTCAGGATCTCCAAAATTTAATTAAATATTTTTTTATTTTTTTGTCATAGTATTAAAATTAACAAATGTTTTTAATTTTATTTAGTATTTTTTTATTATATTGCAGAAGATAAAATTCAAGTGAAAAATATGCTGCAATTGTGATACATTGTTTTATATTAATAATTAGAAAAATCAACACTTCGGTAATAAATATATATGTTCTAAATTATTACATTAAAAGATTTGCTAAATTTTAATTTGTTACAAAATTAACCACTATTTAAAATTTCGTAATATTTGAAATTTGAAATACTCGAAATTATAAAATATTATCGGCTGTTTTTACAGAAATTTTAAAGTGTTACTTTATTGTTCATACTTATGAATTTTTTTTCATTTTAATTATGTTGTGAATATGTTTTCATAATGATATAATTAGAAAACGTTATATTTCGTAATAACATTTTTTATACGTTATAACGCATTTATTTTAATTTCTAATTTTTTTACTACAAGGAGGAAATATGGAACAAATTATGGCATTAAACGGTTTTATCAATGGTATTGTGTGGGGACCACCAATATTAGTATTGATCGTTGGAACCGGACTATTTTTATCTTTAAAAACAGGATTTTTCTCACTAACTAAATTAGGTTACATCTTAAAAAATACACTTTTTAAGATGTTTGCTAAGGATTCTAAGGGTGAGGGAGAAGTAACAGCATTTCAGGCAGTTGCGACAGCACTTGCTGCGACAGTCGGAACAGGTAACATCGCTGGTGTTGCTACGGCTATAGCACTTGGAGGACCCGGAGCAATTTTCTGGATGTGGCTGGCAGCAATATTAGGTATGACAACAAAATTTGCCGAAGTTGTTTTAGCAGTTAAATTCAGAGAAAAGACTGAAGATGGTCGTTTCATAGGCGGTCCTATGTACTATATCACAAAAGGTCTTGGCTGGAAATGGCTTGCAGTATTATTTGCGATATTTGGAGCATTAGCAGCATTCGGTATAGGTAACATGGTTCAATCTAACTCAGTTGCGGCTGCGTTGCAATCATCTTTCAACATTAATCCTTGGGTAACAGGAGTAGTTTTAGCGGTTGTAACCGCATTGGTAATCGTTGGCGGAATAAAGAGAATCGGTGCTTTCACTGAAAAATTGGTTCCTTTTATGGCAGCTATTTATATTCTTGGCGGATTAGCAATCGTAATTATGAACATAGCTCATGTTCCTGCAGCTATTGGATTGATATTCTCAAGTGCATTTACAGGTCATGCGGCAGTTGGCGGATTTACCGGAGCTGTTTTAGCACAGGCTATCAGATACGGTATTGCTCGAGGAGTATTCACTAACGAAGCAGGTTTAGGTAGTTCTCCTATAGCTCATGCTGCAGCAACTACAGACCATCCGGTACGTCAAGGTCTTTGGGCGGTATTCGAAGTATTTGCTGATACTCTTGTTATCTGCTCAATCACTGCATTGGCAATTATCACTTCAGGTGTTTGGCAAGGCGGTTTATCAGGTGCGGCTCTTACTACAGAAGCGTTCAACGTGTCATTGCCGGGTGGCGGATACATCGTTTCTATAGGTATAGTAATGTTTGCTTTCTCAACAATAGTTGGATGGGAATACTACGGTGAGAGATGTGCTGAATACTTATTCGGACCTAAAGTAAATATGATATACAGAATAATCTGGGTACCATTTGTAGTAATAGGTGCAATAGGCGGTCTTGAATTTGTTTGGGATTTAGCTGATACATTAAACGGTTTAATGGCAATTCCTAACTTAATAGGCGTTGTAGCATTAAGTGGTACAGTATTTGCTTTAACTAAAGAATTCTTTACTAAAGAAAATTTAAAATAGCCAACAATCCATAATATAATGACATAAAAAGGTCGGAGCTTTGATATGATACTTCCAAAGTAGACATTCTAATTAATTAAAAATTAGATTATCTACTTGGAGGTATTTTTTTATGGGAAGAAAGTCAAAGTATAGTAAAGAAGCAAAGATTCAAGCTTGTAAAGATTATGAAGAAGGTAATCTTAGTATTAAGGATATTTCAAAAAAATTTGATGCTAATTGCTAATATAGAAACTATCCGTCGATGGTATCTAATATACAAGATGAATTACTATGTTCACTGATTAATGAATATCATTCAACTTTTGACGGAATTTTAGGGTATAGAAGAATGACCATATTCATTAACAAACTAAATCATAAAACACTTGAAGAATTAAAATCCAAAATATTTGAATATATTAAATTTTACAATGAAAAAAGATTTCAAAAAAGACTTGGATGCATGGCTCCTTTAGAATGTCGAAACCATGCATCCATATGTGCATAATATTTAATTAAATTAATTGTCTACTTGACAAGAGTCAGTTCACTTTTGCTCCAACCTTTTTTTATATGACTTTATAGTTTTATTGAATCTTCAACGTAATCAAACCGTCATATGCTTTATCTTCAATACTTGTATCTTCATCAAATACTGTATAATTAATATCCACAGTACCTCTTCCATCGAATATATATTTAATTTCTTCGATTTTTCCGATTACATATTCTGCGTCCTTAGCCACAGATTTATACTCACCTTCATCGTATTTTATCATTAATTGACCTTTACTTGGCAAAACAAATTTCACATAATCTAATTTGTTGTACAGATCCTTTCCAACAGTCTCATATAGATTATCCTCAAAATCTATTACAGCTTCCCCATCACGTATTTTTTTTACAAGTGACAGTGTAGATATTTCTTGAACTGATTCAACTGTTACAACGACTCTCCCGTCAAACTCTTCTTTTCCATCATATCCGACATAACTGATAATTGCTTCTCCTTTATAATCCTGATACGGTACAAAATAAACGTATCTTAAATCCGAACGTGAAATCGCTTCATTTTTTGCTAAATTTTCATCATCTTCCAACTTACCGTCTTTGTCATCATCAAAATATAATGTACCGATTTTTTTATCTAATAACGTAAACACTACCTCATCAATACGGCTGTCAAAGCTTCTGTAATCAAATTTTAAATTATTATTTTCTTTAACCGTATATTTAATATCATCAAAATCTTCATTTTTTTCGACAGTTATTACGATTAAACCATTATATGCTTTATCTTCATCGTATGCCTTATATTCAATATTTACTTGCCCATTGAAATTGTCTTTTGGCTTAAATGTTATTTCAGAAATTCTTAGTTCATCATCTAAGTCATCATCATAAATAAAATATTTTTTACTTTCTGACACTAAGCTGTTTTTTGATGCATCGGCATCGTAATCATAGTACAAATTACCGTTCTCAGGCAGCGTAAATTTAACATATTCTAAATCGTCACCGAAAGCTCTGAGAAACATTTTATCAGTAAATTTAAATGTTTCATCATCATTCATGGTATGCTTAATATCAGCAATATCATAATCATCATCTTCTTCATCTTCATCTATATCATCAAGAATTAAATATAACATCCAGAAAACATCACTCCTTTTAGCAAAATCGCCCAAGTCTCCTTTATATATTTCTTTTAGTTCTTCTATTTGATCAGAATTAAATTTTATATCAAGCAAGTCACCTGTACGCTCAATCAGCCAAATCGTCTCCTGAATAGTCACCGGCGTGTTAGGTTTAAAATATTTTCCATCGCCTTTTGCTATACCGAGCATTTTAGCTACTCTTATATGACCGTAATAATAATCTTTATTATCAACATCCTCAAATATCTCCAAATAATTCTCGCTTAATTTTTCAGCGTCATAATCATCTTCATCAATTACTCCGTATTGATCCAGCATCCTGACAATCATAACAATAACATCACCGCGTTTTACATTACCGCTTAAGCCGTAATCACCGTTACCATACCCCTTAACAATTTCCTTTTGAATCAAGGATTTAAGTGCACCTTCATAATCTTTGATTTTTTTGTCGATTTTGTTATGCTTTGGCGCCGCAAATGCTACTGTTGTAAATATAAAGCAAAATGCAAGTGCTAAAGCCAAAATCTTAATTGTACGCTTTTTTTTCATAAATTCCCTCCAATATATTTGCTGTAGTATCCTTCATTTCATGCGATACATAATATATTTCGGAGCGATATGTTAGGTTTTGGGGGTATGATTAAAATTCTATAGAATTATTATAGATATCAACTAAATGTTTACTGCAATTTCCTTTAAATTTATTAACAATTAAATATTCAATGTCTTCCATAGCGTTGTATAACGGCGAGCCTTTCTCATATTCAAAACCAACAAGTTGAAAAAATACATCAGAGCTGTCAAGCGTAATTTTCCCCAATTCACTTTGTCTCCAAACCCATTTTAATGTTTGAACTACATTGCCGCTTGTAAAAACTAATTCATTTTCTTGTACATCTTCATATTCTTCACAGCCAAAGGGTAAAAATATATCTCCTTTTCTACTGAACCGAACCTCTAAATCCTCATGTATATCCTTTAAATCATGACCTCCCAAGGATATGCCCTGCTCTATGGAAATTGCATTGCAAAGGTCAACAAGAGTATTAATAACAGGCAGCTGTCCTCCTTTAATAATTCTTTTAAACATCGCTTCCACTGACGGAGGATACTTATTAGGATTAATTCCGGACTTAGTCATAACCTCTCTGTAATTTTTTACATTGTATAATTCTCTTAACTGTTCCTGACTTATTTCATTTCTCATTTTGTTTTCTGCATTTCTTAACCTTTGTTCATCTTCGGCAGAAGTTTCAGAATTAATAATATTATGTCCTACTATTATTCCGAATTTAATACTCGTCTTTAATTCAAATATTGATTTATCGATGGTATATTTCATTTCTCTACTCCTATATTCGTCTTTTAAAAATTTAATAAGTAAATTATATCAAGAATACCATAATCAAGCAATTGTGTTTATTTAAATTATTTAGCAAGGATATTTTTTAATGAATTGAAAATAATAATATCGGAGGTGTTTTATATGAATTTTTCAAATAAGGAAAGAACTTTGTTAGAAGATCAGAAAAATCACGAACAAATCTGTATCCTAAAATATTCTAATTATGCAGACTTAGCAACAGACCCACAGCTTAAAAACATTTTTAAACAACTCGGTCAAACCGAGCAGGAACACTATAATACTATTGACCAACTGTTAAAGGGACAAATGCCACAAATGCAGCAATCAAGCGGGGGACAAAGCAGCGGAGGTCAACAAGGCAGTCAGCAAGGCAGTTCTCAGCAGGGTTCAAGCCAGAGCGGCTCACAACAAAGCAGTAATCAGAATCAAATGCAGTCTATGCAGTCCCAATCAAGTTTTATACCGCAAAATCAATCGTCAGGATACAATGCATCTGATAAAGATTTGTGCACGGATTTGCTCATGACTGAAAAATATGTTTCAGGAGCATACGACACTGCAATTTTCGAATTCAAAGATCAGCAGGTTCGAAACATTTTGAATCATATTCAAAAAGAAGAGCAGCAGCATGGTGAGACAATATATAAATATATGACAAGCAAAGGAATGTATCAGGCTCAGTAAATAAAATAGGAAAAGTGGCTAAGCCACTTCAGAGTGTAGACAAAGTCGTAAGATTTTTTATTAAATCTTACGACTTTGTCTACACTCTGATACTTAAATCAGTTTTAAGTATTTTTCATAATATTTAAGCTTTCTTTTCTTCGTCATTATCATTCGTATCTATTTTCATTTCTTCCGTAACTTTATTTGCTTGCTTCTTAAAGTTCCCGAAGGCATCTCCTAATGATTTACCTATTTCAGGAAGCTTAGCAGGGCCAAAGATAATCAGTGCAATGGCTAAAATCAAAATAAGCTCCATAGGTCCGAGTCTTCCTCCCATGTTTTTCCCTCCGTTTAATATAATTTTAACAATGGAATATCATCAAATAAACGAGGATTGCTCCCCGTTTATTCCTATGCTAATGTAGCATTTAAAAGCTCAACCATCTTTTTAGTTACGTCTGCTGCTACGCCTGCACAACGTGTTTTTCTTTCATCGTCTCCCATTGCATAACCTGTTTTTTCCATGAATTTACCAACGGAATCAATACATAGAATTGAATCTGCAACAGTAGTATCTAATTTCATATCAGGTTGATAAATAGGAAGTTCAGCTTTTCTGTACCAGTTTTGCAATTCAACCAATACTTTTTTTGATGTATCAGGATCACAAACTGTTCCTATGCAAAATGCTGCAGCTCCTACTGAACCGCATAAAGAACTGGATTGATATCCTGCACCATGATTTACAAATGCCGCAGTAGGAATTTGATTAAATGGATAACCAACTTCTTCTGCTAATATACCGAAGAACCCTTCGATAACACCGCTACCTCAGCCACCTTTTTCTTTATATCCTTTGAAAGCGGCTGCTTCTGCCTTAGCAGGATCGATCTTCTTGTATGGGAATGGATGCTGTGGAGCTTGTGATGTATCTACGTTAGCTGCTGGTGCCGGTTGAGAACATCCTGTTAAAAGACCTCCTAATGAGCCAACTACTGCTACACTTGCCGCAGTATAACCCATTCCTTTAAGAAAATCCTTTCTTGAAATTTGTTTGTTTTCTGACATATTCAATCTCCTAACTATGAATTTTATGTAATTAAGAAAAACTTTTACATATCTATATTATACTACTTGTCTAATTATTGTTCAAGCACTATTTAATTTAATCGAATAAAATGTGTTGAAATTTAAATGTAAAGTCTACTCTGCTATTTTTAACCATCCAATAAATTTAATTAAAAAATGGTTTTCATAGCAAAAAATATAACAAATCAAACCTAAGAACTATCTTTAAGTGAAGTATCACAGGCAGATTATAGAATAATATTTATGGTTTGCAAAATAATATTATCAACTCAATAAACAGGAGGCAGAAAAATTGAATGAAGGTCTGGTTGTTGTTGTACGCTCTATAATAGCTTTTTTTTCATTACTTATCTTTGCAAGATTATTAGGAAAACAACAAATAAGTCAGTTGAATTTTTTTGATTATACACTTGGTATTACAATAGGTTCAATTGCTGCGGAATTAACTGTAAATTTGTCAAGCAGGGCATGGCCACATTGGGTTGGCTTATTAAGTTGGGCTGTATTAGGTTACACTATGGAGTTTATCGCAATGAAGTGGAGATATGCAGCTAAGTATATAGAAGGTGAGCCGACAATAATAATAATGAACGGCAAAATTATGGAAAATGCACTAAGAAAAATGAAATACAATATTAGTGATATCATGGAACAATTAAGAAACAAAGATGTCTTTGACTTAACAGAGGTTGACTTTGCAATTATTGAATCTAACGGAAAATTATCTGTTCTCAAAAAAACGGAATATCAAAATGTAACATGTAAAGATTTAAAAATAAAAAAGGAAAAATCAGGCATTAGTACTGAACTGATTTATGACGGTATTTTAATAGAGGAAAATTTAAAACAGCTTAATAAGGATAAGAAATGGTTGATGAACCAGTTAAAGTCACAAGGTATTAATGATGTGTCCGAGGTTTTTCTTGCTACCTTAAACCCCGGAGGTTCTTTATATGTAGATAAATATAAGGATCATATAAAGAAAATATTGGATATAGGCGATTACAAAGGACCATATTGAGGAGATTTTTATGAGAAAGTTTTTAGTCAGAGCTATACCTATCGTATCTATTGCGCTTTTCATTTTAATAATGGTAAGCGATAATTATTTAAAGCATTCCTTCAGCGAAGATGATAATGTTGTAAAATACATACAGCTGATTATGAATGATGTGAATATGGAAAACTGGGATGAAGCAAATACCAAGCTTGTTGATTTAAATAATGCATGGATGAAAATAGTTAAAAGAGTTCAATTCAGTGCCGAAAGAAACGAAATCAATGATTTTGATAAAAGTATCGCACGACTTCGCGGAGCTATATTGGCTAAGGATAAAACGGGTGCTATAATGGAGCTTTCAGAAGCTTATGAGCATTGGGAAAATTTAGGAAAGTAAACAATACATTGCTGTAATATTATGTACATTTTATATAAATTATCATATTATAATAACAAGAATTGACATTTTTTGATAATTTGCATAGACAGGAGTGAATGTATTGTATAGATTAAATAATAAAAATCTTTATCCTAATTTTTATATAAAATCAAATGCTGCCGAAAAAAAAGCAAGTAATGGAACAGGATTTATTGAACTTTTCGTTTTTACGGAAAGAGGAAAAGAACCCATACCTGATGCTGTAGTAACAATTTACGCAAGAACCGGCAATATTAGTGCTATACCTGTAAAAAGGTTAGTTACGTTGATTAACCCCATAACCTTCGATTTACCTGTTGCACATCCTCAAGGAGTTTTAATAGAAGGACCTGAATATTACTTTACAACATATAACATGAAGATTGAAGCTGAAGGATATTTTACGATTAATGTATTAAACATCAGAATGTTTCCGAATGTAACAACAAGCTTTGATTATAATTTAAATTTATCCACCCCCGGACTTCCTGCGCAAGAAATATATAATTATATACCGCCTCATCCAAGGGATTTGTTAAGATAATAAGCGATTGACACCAAATCAGAGATTTGATGTCAGTCGCTTATTTTAATTGATTTTCTATTTAATTTTTTAATTATAATCTTATGATCTACTTCCATTATAAATAGGCTTAAAATCATTAAACCTGCACCAATATATGACTTTAATGTCAAGACCTCATGAGCAAATATATAAGCCACTATACCCGCAAACACCGTTTCAAGAGAAAATATAACTCCAACGTGAGATGCGCTTGTATATTGCTGAGCTATTGCCTGAACTATAAATGCAACTCCCGTGCATATTATAGATAAAAATAATACCGAAGCCCAAATATTTGGCGTTGTCGGAAAATGCGGTTTTTCAAATATGAATGCAAGAAATAAATTAAGTATTCCCGTAACTCCCAATTGAAAAACTCCGAGCTGGAAGGGATTAACTTCTTCCTTTTGAACTGCTCTCTCAGTAACCAAAAGGTCAATTGCATATACAAAAGCGCACATAATAGATAGCAAATCACCAAGCAAATTGTCATAATTAATTGAAAAATTATCTTTTAACGTTAATAATGCAATTCCTGTAACACTCATTATAATAACCAATGTAAGCTTTTTATCAGGTGCTTTTTTATATACCACACTTGATAAAATGGGAGTAAAAACAACTGATAGCCCACATAGAAATCCTGTGTTTGACAATGTTGTGTATTGAATGCCAAAGGTAGCACCTATGTATACAAATACCAAAAGCACCCCTAAAATAATACTGTATTTTAAGGTTTCCTTCGTAACATTTTTTAATTTCCGATAAGATAAAGCAAACGCAACAGAAAAAGCAATCAGAAATCTATTTGCATTTAATGTAAATGAGCCCATGTCTTCTAAACTTATATCTACCAGCAAATATGATACTCCCCAGCATAATGTTACTACCAAAAGCATCATATCAGCTTTTATTTGCTTGGTCATAATTAAACCCCCTATTTAAGCTATAGAAATTATACATCAATAAAAATTAAAATGCTATAATTTTTAATTTAACATATAATTTATATATAATTGGGGGTAATTTTGTGAATCGCAAAAATATAGTAATTTATAATATTATAATTTTATTCAATTTGTACTTTTTTATAGCGGTATGCTTTTCTATAGTTTATATGGTTTTAACCTTACTTAAGCTTGGTTACATAGTAGACCATTATGCTTCAACTGCACATCAAAATCAATTTATAGATTTAATCAGCCGCTCTCTGTATTTCAGCTATATTACATTGTTTGCCGTAGGATACGGAGACATGACCCCTTTAGGGTTTTCCAAAGCAGTATCAATGATACAGGCATTTGTCGGTTTTATTTTACCCTACGCTATACTGTTGAAATATTTGATTTATAAGCCAAGCTTTTTAAAAAATCATAAAAAGTGATAACTTGAACAGTTACATATCTTTAACAGTCCACTCCTGCCATACATTCCCAACAAGCTGTATGTCCGGCTTAAGGGTTTTTTTACCCGGTTCCCAAGCAGCCGGAGTTACTTCCTTTGCCTTGGTTTTTCTTACTAACTGGTTAGCCTTTATCTGCCTTATACCCTCATTTACATTTCTGCCTACGGGCATTGATAAAATCTCCATAGCTTGCAAATAACCGTCAGGATCGATAACAAATGTTCCTCTTAAGCTCACTCCGCTTTGTTCATCATAAACTCCGTACATTTTTCCTATTTCACCATTTTGATCTGATAACATCGGAAACGGTATATTTCCGGCTGCTTTTGACAGCTCCTGATCATTCCAGATTTTGTGCGTATAAATCGAATCAACACTGCAAGATAATACCTGCACATCTAATTCCTGAAATTCTTTATCCATAGCGGCAACTGCTGCAACTTCAGAAGTTCAAACAAATGTAAAGTCTCCGCCGTAAAAAAATAAGTAAACCCACTTGCCGTTATAATCCTGTAAATTTACATTAGTAAATTGTCCGTTATGAAATGCCTGAGCACTGAATACGGGAGCCTGTTCGCCAACTTTAATCATAGTTCCTCCATGTTGTTATATTATTTTACAATTATATTATGACCTTAATATTCCATTATAAACATCCTATATAAATTTAATGGCAATAAAAAAGAGGACTTCAGCTTTCAACGAAAACATAAGTCCCCGATATTATTAACTCACTATTTGATAATAGGTTCTTGCAGTTAAATAATATACAATCAGATAGAATAAAGCAAACACAACTATAGTTGCTACTGTACACATAGCGAATAAGGGTACATTTGTCATACTAAATAATAAAAGTAATTTAGTAATTACCTTAAATGCAAATAAGATGTGTATAACTGTGGTTATCAGCGGTAAAAAAAATACAGTCAGTACTTGGCTTTTGATTGCTTTTTTTATTTCGGTGCGGCTCATTCCTACTTTTTGCATAATACTGAATCTTTCTTTGTCATCGTAGCCTTCAGCTATTTGCTTATAGTATATAATAAGAACAGTTGCCATAATAAATAATATTCCTATGAAAATGCCAAGAAAAAACAGGCCTCCGTACATTGTATAAAACATTGCTCTTGACATCTCAGGTCCATCGGCTCTGCCGTAAGTATCATTTTCTCTTATAGAGCTGTTTATATTATTAATGAGGTTTACATGTACTTCGCTGTCTTTATCAATATTAAATCCATAATAATACGAACGAATATCAACACTTTCAGTTCTGTTCATGGCAGCAGATACTTGATTTGCCGTATCTAAGCTATTAACTACAATAACATAGGAATTTGTTATGCTTACCGCCGCATCTCTGTCTAATGATCTTAAAGATGTTAATTTTTCTTTTATTGTTATATTGTATCCGTTTAAATTTAGTTCATTTTCTGTTATGCTGCCTCTTTGTGAATACAATAAACATTCGTCATCTTTTAACTCAATAGTTTTGTTTTCCATTCTATTGAATTCTTCAAGTGTAATAATTTCTATTGTTGAAATACTATCCATTGTATTAAAGCTGTCTTTTGCCGGTTTAAAATATGCTCCTTCCTGAGTAGCAAGAAGTTCCATAGAACGATAGTAAATTACATCTTTTTGTTCAATATATGCGGCAGATGTTTGCTGATTTATAATTTCATTTAACGTTTTTGCTTCTTCATCCGAAATTTCATAAGCACTGACAATTATATCTTTAGGATACTGTGTTTTCAGAATATCCTCCATACCCATGTATAATGATATGGTTGAAGAGATCATGACAATGACCATTGTAGACAAAATACAGATGTTAGATAGTCCTGCGGCGTTTTGTTTCATACGATATATCATACCCGAAACAGAAATAAAGTGATTAGCTTTGTAGTAATATTTTTTATTTTTTCTTAAACGTTTTAATATTGCTATACTACCTGCTGTAAATAAACAATACGTTCCTACTATAACTAAAATAACAGCCACAAAAAATAAATTTAAGGCAGCTAATGGGGATTCAGTAAATACGGCTATATAATAACCTGTCCCGAGGCATAATATACCTATTATCGTTAATAACCATTTTGTTTTTGGTTCCTTTTCACCTACATTTCCGCCTTTTAATAATTCAACGGGTTTAGATAAATGAACCTGCGTAATATTGAATATAAAGTTTATTACATTGATTGAACCAAAAAGGCACAGTGAAGCAAATATTGCTGTTGGTGATATTTCAAATCCAAAAGTTGCATTGAAGGATAGTATTTTAAAAAGAAATAAGATTATTAACTTGCTTAATAAAATACCTGACAATATACCTACGGTAAGTGTGATTACCGAAGTAATCAATGCTTCGAAAAACATTATTTTAGATATATGCTTTTTTTCCATACCAAGTATATTAAAAAGACCGAACTCCTTTTTGCGCTTTTTAATAAGAAAGCTGTTTGTGTAAAACAAAAATATTAATGAAAATATTCCGATTACAATGGCACCTAATAACATTACCTGTCTTAAGGACCCGCTGTCCTGTACAATTTCTATATCTTTAGCCACAACCAAAAAACAAATATTATAAAACATCATAATGGTACCTATGCAGGTTAGCATATAAGGAATATATGTTTTAGAGTTCTTCTTAATATTATTTACGGCGAGCTTAGGATAAAAAAATTTATTCATTTCTATCACCGCCTGTCGCAATCATAGTAAGTGTGTCAGAAATTTTCTGATAGAGCGCTTCATTTGACATAGAAGCTTTATAAAGCTGATGATAGAGCTGTCCGTCCTTTATAAACAATATTCTTTTTGCGTGACTTGCGGCTTTAACGCTGTGTGTAACCATAATTATCGTCTGACCGTCATCATTAATTTCATTAAATAATTTTAAAACACCGTCAGAAGCCCTTGAATCAAGAGAGCCGGTCGGTTCATCCGCAAGTATTATCTTTGGATTGGTTATAAGTGCTCTTGCTATAGCCGTTCTTTGTTTTTGACCTCCTGATATTTCATATGGATATTTGTTTAATATATCAGAGATCTCTAATTGCCTTGATATTGGTTTTAATTTTTCATCCATCTCATTATAAGATTTCCCCGCTAAAACCAAGGGTAAGAATATATTATCTTTAACCGAAAATGTATCAAGCAGGTTGAAATCTTGAAATACAAAGCCAAGGTTATCTCTTCTGAATGCAGAAATATCTTTTTCGTTGATTGTTACAATGTTTTTTCCATTTAATAATATTTCTCCATTCGTTGGTTTATCCAGTGAAGCAAGGATATTTAATAAGGTAGTTTTTCCGGAACCCGACTCACCCATTATTGCTACATATTCACCTTTTTCTACAGAAAAGGAAACATTTGATAATGCTTGAACAGGATTGCCGCCAAAACGGGTTGTATATATTTTTTTTAAACTGTTGACTTGTAAAAGTGACATATTTACCTCCGATAATTTTCTTCCTGCTCATATTATCAAAACATTAATGAATCCTGCCATAACTTTGGCTTACATTTTTTATTGTTATTCTTACATATATGTAAGTTTACAGGCTGTTGAAAAAGCTCATCCTTAGGGTTGGTTATTCTATGTTAATTTTAACTGTATCAAGCCCTATTTTAACCTTTGTGCCCTTGTTTGCATCTGATTCAATGGTAATTGTATGTGAAAGCTTATTCAGTATTTGCTTGCTTAAAAACAGTCCTATACCTGTTGATTTTTTATCTTCTCTGCCGTTATAACCGGTAAATCCTTTTTCAAATACTCTTGGTAAATCCTCCTGCTCAATTCCTATACCGGTATCTTCTATAACTAAAGTGTCGGATAATTTCGGGTCCATGTAAATTTTGATTTCACCACAATGAGTATATTTCAGAGCATTTGATAATATTTGTTCTATAACAAAAAGTAACCACTTTTCATCTGTTAAAACAGTGTGGTTCAAATCATCGTAGATTAATACTATTTTTTTACGTATAAATAACTTGGAATATTTCCTGATTGCCTGTTTTACAATATCGTCAAGGGAATATTTTTTGAACAGCAAATCCGAGTTTAAGCTGTCAAGACGAATATATTGCAATACCATTTCAACATATTGTTCCACCTTGAAAAGCTGTTCCGACAGTTCATTGTTTATTTCAGATTTTTCTGATTGGAGTATTAACCTCATTGCGGAAATAGGTGTTTTTATTTGATGTGACCACACAGTATAATAATCCATCATATCCGTGTAGGATTTATTTTTTTCGTTAATATTTTCTAAGCTGTTATTATGTATTATTTTAATTAAATCCTGATAATCCTTTTCAATCAAATTAAGTGAATCACTAAATTTAATATTTACTTCAGTAACATTGTTTTTTAATTTTAAAAGCTCTTTATGCTTTTTATAAAACCTTACAAAATCTATCAGGATTACAATTAATATAAAAACACCTGCAAGCAGCATTGCATATAATACCGATTCTACAGGTAATGAATAAAGTGAAAAAACAACAATAAAAACTGTAATAAATATTACTGCAGATATAATTGCAATAGTTCTTCCTATAAAATATCCAAACAACACTTTAAAAAACTCTCTCATTTAATCCACCATGTATCCCATACCTTTTTTGGTTTTGATAAAATTATCAAGCCCTATTTCTGAGAGCTTTTTTCTTAAACGAGTTATATTTACGGTCAAAGTATTATCATCAATGAATTGATCACTTTCCCAAAGATGCTGCATTATTTCTTCTCTTAAAACAACTTTCCCTATATTGTCCATAAGAAGCTGCATTATCCTGTAATCATTTTTGGTTAATTCGATTTTTGTATCGTTATATGTAAGAGTCGTATCATTTAAATTTAACAAAACGCCCTTATATTCTATTTCATTCACCTGCTCCTGAAGTGAGTAAGCTCTTCTTAATAATGCTCCTATTTTTGCAGTTAGAACATTTAAGTCGAACGGCTTTACAATAAAATCATCGCCACCCATGTTCATAGCCATTACAATGTTCATATTGTCAGAAGCAGAAGAAATAAACATGATGGGTATCTTTGATATTTTTCTGATTTCATTGCACCAATGAAATCCATTAAAAAAAGGCAGCATTACATCTAACAAAACAATATGCGGCTTATACTCATTAAACTTCTCTGTAACATTTTTAAAATCCCTGACATACTCCACATTATAACCCCATTTTAAAAGATGAGCTTTTAATGTGTTGGCTATTGTTAAATCATCTTCTATAATCAAAATATTATACATTTTACCTCCACTTCTAATTTTACTAATCTCCACCTTTTTACTTATTTTATATCAATATTGCAATTTTATCAATATTAAAGGCGTTGGAATTTATCCAACGCCTTATACAATGTCATTCTATAATATCCTTCGCTTATCCTATCGTTTTGTTCAGGATAAGCGACCGACACCAAATCAGAGATTTGGGTCGTCTGCTTAATTAAAGCTTTGTTCTGTTCTTTCAATTATTTCATCCTGCAGAGCTTTTTCAAGATTGTTGAAGTGATCTGAATAACCGGCAACTCTTACGATTAAATCCTTGTATTCGTCAGGATTTTTTTGTGCATCAATCAATGTGCTTCTATCTATAACATTAAATTGAATATGGTGTCCCATCATTTGGAAATAAGCTCTGATTAAAGCTGATACATTGGCTATTCCCTCTTCTCCGGAAATTGATGAAGGTGTAAATTTCTGATTCAGCAATGTTCCTCCCGTAGAAGTATGATCCATTTTTGCACAGGATTTAATTACCGCAGTAGGACCCTTTCTATCCGCACCTTTTTCAGGTGAAATACCGTCAGTAACAGGCTTTTCTTTTAACCTCCCGTTGGTTGAAGCAGTCATAACCGAACCGAAATATATGTGACATGTGGTAGGAAGCATATCTATTTGATACGTAGCTCCGCATACTGATTTTCTGCCCCTGATTCTGTCTCTGACGTTCATAAATACATCAATCATTATTTCATCGGCGTAATCATCATCATTTCCGTATTTAGGAGTATGGTTTAATACTAAGTTGTGTATCATTTCATACCCTTTAAAATCAGCTTCCAATGCAGACAGCAATTCATTCATTGTGAATCGCTTTTGCTCATATACGTTATATTTCACAGATGCTAAACAATCTGTAATAGTTCCGATACCTACTATCTGAATGTATCTTGTATTATACTTAGAGCCACCGGCATTGTAATCCTTGCCGCTTTCCTTGCAGCCGGAAGTAAGAACAGACATAAACGGTGATGGCATATATTTGGCAAATATTTTTTCTATTACATTGTTACCTGTAATTTTTATGTTGATTATATGCTGCAGCTGTTTATAGAATGCATCTCTCAGCTGTTCATAAGAGGTGAATTCCTCGGGATTTCCTGTTTGTATACTGATTTGCTTGTTGGTATATTTATCAAAACCATTATTTAATGTAAGCTCAAATATTTTGGGAACATTCAAATATCCTGTTAAAACATAAGCTTCTCTCCCGTGACAGCCCGTTTCAACGCATCCGCTGGAACCGCCGAACCTTGCATCCTCTAAGGATTTGCCTGCATTTAACAGCTCCTGAATCAACTCCTCAGTATTATAGAATGCCGGCTGCCCCCAGCCCTTTCTTGATATTTCAACTGCTCTTCTTAAAAATTCTTCAGGAGTTTTTTTACTTATCTGAACGTTGGAGCTTGGCTGCAACAATCTCATTTCATCCATTGTATCAAGGATGATGTACGAAACGTCATTTACTCCATCCTCACCTGTGTAAGGGTCTATGCCACCTGTGTTAAGGTTGGCAAAATCAGTATAGGTGCCACTTTCTTTCAGCGTAATTCCAACCTTAGGAGGAGCCGGCTGATTGTTGAATTTAATCCACAGGCATTCCATCAGTTCTCTTGCTTTATCATAATCAATAGTTCCTTCTCCGACCTCTTTTTTATAGAAGGGATATAAATATTGATCTAATTTGCCCGGTGAAAAGGCATCCCACGTATTAACTTCTGTCGTTACTCCGATGTGCACAAACCAATACATTTGAATTGCCTGTGCATAAGTTCTCGGCTTATGGGCAGGAACCACGTCACAATTTGATGCAATCCACAAGAGCTCTTCTTTTCTTTGCGCATTTGTTTCCTTTTCTGCTAATTCTCTGGCATAAGCAGCATATCTCTGGCCGTAAGCTATAATTGCATCACAGGAAATTGCCATTGCCTGCAGCTGAGCTTTCTTATCATATGCATCAAGATCATTTAAAAAATCTAATTTTTCTATTTCTTCTTCTATTTCTTTTTTAAATTCCAAGAAGCCTTTATTATAAAATTTATCATCTGCAACCGTATGACCCGGTGCCCTTTGTTCCATAAATTCGGTAAACATTCCTGCTGCATAGCAATCCTTCCACTCCTGTGACACTGATGATAATATTTTATCTCTCGTTGATTTACCCTGCCAATAAGGGAGTATCGTTTCTTCCTGAACTTTTTTGTCTTCTTCTTTTACCTTAAAATTTATATATTTCCTGTCATTCATAACGGTCATATCTTCTACAGTATGTGCACATAGCTCAGGGAAAGTAGGAACAACCTGAGGTCCCTCACTTTTCTCTCCTACAATTAATTCACCATCTCCGATGTAGAGCTTTCTGTTTTCCACGTAATATTTAAAATTCATTGCACGAAGAACAGGTGTTTCTACAGTACCGTAATATTTATTGTAAAATTCAGTTTCTAATAAAGCTCTTTCAATAGAAACACTTGGCTGTGTAGATGCGCTGACTTGTCTTAACCTTTTTGTTCTTTCAGTATAACCTCTCATACTAACCTCCTATTTTTACTTCATAACCCTTACTTTCAAACATAGACACAAAACATTGCATTTTTTCTTCTGACGGCTTAGACATTTTTTCTTCCTCGTAATCTATGCCTAATTTTTTATATTTGTGCTTAGCTATGTCGTGATATGGAAGCAAATTAACTTTTTTGATATTTAAGTCCTTTATAAAATCAATTGTTTTTTCAATGTGAGCAATATCTGCATTTACTCCTTCAACAATTGGTAATCTGATATTTATGTTATTATGAATTTTTGATAATTTTTTCAGATTTTCTAAGATTGTTTTATTTGAAGCTTTTATATACTCATTGTGTTTTTCATCATCCATAAGCTTAATATCGTATAAAAACAAATCTGTATATTCAGCAATTCTTTCTAAGTTTTTGAAATTAACTGCGCCACTTGTATCAACAGCAGTATGGATATTTTCTTCCTTTAATTTTTTAAACAGCTCCTCTATAAAATCTACGTACATTAATGGCTCGCCACCGGAAACAGTAACTCCTCCATTAGATTTTTCATAAAAAATCCTGTCCTTTAATACTTCCTTCAATATTTCTCCTACATTATAGTCCTTTCCAACAACCTGCCTTGCTTCCTGAATGCAGTAGATTTCACAAAGACCGCAGAAATCACACTTATCCATATCGGTTGTAAGTACATTGTTTTCAATTTTAATAGCATCTTGCGGGCACACCTTTACACATGTTCCGCACAGAACACATTTTTCAGTATCATATAATATTTGCTTTTTATTTTCCTGACTTTCCGGATTATGGCACCATAAGCATTTTAAAGGACATCCCTTGAAAAATACTGTGGTTCTTATACCCGGACCATCATGAATAGAAAACTTCTGAATGTTAAATATAGTAGCTGTACTCATTTTTACTCCAAAATAGTTTAATCAATTATATACATGCAATTTTCTTGCCAAAAATAAAATGATTTCTTAAATATACTTCCGAAGAATAATATAAAGACAATATGCCACGTTGAAATAGCATATTGCCCCTTTGAATAATTTAATATTATCTTATTTATACGTTTTCAGCTTTTACTTTCTTATAATTATCCCATTTACTGTAATCCATCATATCTTCTGTCTTTGCAACTATGGTTGTTCCAACAGCATCGCCTGTTACATTTGTAGTTGTTCTTCCCATATCAAGGATAACATCAATACCTAATATTAAAGCAAACGCTGCGGCTGCAGCAGAACCCGGTTCCGCAGGAAGACCAACCATACCCAGTACTGCCATCAATACAACAGGACCTGAACCTGCGATACCGGCAGTACCGATGGAGCCTAAAGTAACTGCTAAAATCATTAATATCTGATTTGTAAATGTTAATTCTATGCCAATCGCATTAGCAACAAACATTACTGATATAATTTGATAATAAGCTTCCCCATCCATGTTTACCTGAGCTCCCAAAGGAAGGGTGAATCCGGCAACAGTTCTTGATATGCCTAACCTTTCCTCACAAGTGCTTATAGTTACAGGAAGCACTGAGTTGCTGCTTCTGGTCGCAAAAGCCATAAGCATAACATTTCTTATATTCATTATAAACTTTTTATAGCTCATCTTAAATAAAGTCAATAGTCCGCCATACACTACCAATATTTGTAATATGTATCCTATATAACAAGCCGCTATTAATTTACCAAGTGAACCTATTACTTCAAATCCCTGTGTTGCAAAAAGAACAGAAATCAATGCAAATATACCTACAGGAGTATATTCAAGAACTCCCTTAGTTATTTTATACATTATTTCTGAGCCGCCTTCGCAAAAATCCATGAAAACTTTTACGGTTTCTTTGACCCTTTCGTTTGTGCTGTCACTTAATACTGAAATTGCAAGTCCTACTAAAAGTCCGAAAATCAGAACCTGTAAATAGTTGCCGCCGGCAAAAGCTGCTACTGCATTGTTCGGTACCATATTCACTAAAATATTCCCCACGGATGGAGCTTCAGAAGCAACAATTTCAACATTTGCCGTGCCCATAATATTTGCTCCCAGACCAGGCTTGAATATATAACCTAAAATAAGTCCAAATGCTGCTGCACACAGTGTAGTTAACAAGTAATAAGACATTATTTTCCATGATATCCTTCCCATCTTGGAAGCGGGAGTTCCACCTACACCAACTACAATAGCAAAGAAAATAAGCGGCAGTATAACTAATTGCAACAATTTAAGCATTAATGTGCCAAATGGTTCAATAACTATAATCTTAGGTCCTGCTACAGTACCTACTATAGCACCTAAAATGAGTGCAATTAAAACTCTCCAAACAAGTGAGGTATTAAAATACCAACCTAAAAATTTTGCTTTTTGATTTCTATTATTGCTCAATATAATCCCCTCCTAATAGACTTTTTTTATAAGTTCTAAATAATAACGCTACCCTCCCTTAGATAATGTTTTCCATTAATATTTTATGCAAGAATTATACCAAAGCTTGCATAAAATTTAATTGCTGCAATAGCTTTAGTTTGCAAATGTTTAAAAAAACTAAAATTAAAATGTGACAAATTTTCTATACATAATTGTCATGTTTTTATGACAACCGTAAAAAGATATATCATTATATGTTTTTTTATGATAAAATATTTAAAACTTATCAAGGTGAGAGCTATGGATTATAAAAATATATTAAAGTTAATTTCAGAAAATCTTTACTGTGGTATATTTATCGTTGATAAAAACGGTAAAGTTTTATTTTACAATCAATCAATTAATGATCTTGCCGGCTTAAAGGTTGAAAACGCTGTAGGAAAGCATGTGCTTGATATTTTCCCCCGTCTTACTGAAGAAACAAGTACAATTATGAAGACGTTAAAAACAGGCGAAGGTTTAAAAAATTATGTTCAAAAATATTATAATTACCAAAATAAATTGGTTACTATTCTTTCAAGTACTATACCATTTTATGAAAACGGTGTGCTTGAAGGGGTTCTTGAAATATTTTACGATGTAGAAAGATATAATAGTTTAGATCATAATAAAAAAAGAAAAGAATTTACAGGCAAAGCAGTTTATACCCTTAACGATATTATCGGGAGCAGTAAGGAAATAAAAGATTTAAAAAGCAAAATACTTAAAACTGCCAACAGTAATTCTCCCGTCCTGATTTACGGTGAAACCGGAACAGGTAAAGAATTGGTTGTACAGTGTCTGCATAATGAAAGTCACAGGCATAATAAACCGTTTATTGCACAAAACTGTGCTGCAATACCGGGAACGTTATTCGAAAGCATATTGTTTGGAACTACATTAGGAAGCTTCACAGGAGCAAGGGACTCAAAGGGTCTGATCGAAGCTGCAAATGGCGGTACATTGTTTTTAGATGAAATTAATTCAATGGATATTACGCTTCAAGCAAAGCTATTAAGATTTTTACAAGAGGGACATATAAGAAGATTAGGAGAAAATAAAACACACGATGTAGACGTAAGAGTAGTCGCTGCTTTAAATGAAAATCCATATGATGCAATAGCCAAAGGTAATTTAAGAAACGACTTGTTTTATAGATTAAATGCTATCAGCTTCAATTTAAAACCTTTAAGGGAAAATAAAAGCGATATAGTTGAGTTGAGTATTCACTTTTTAAATTATTTCAATGATGAACTAAATAAAAGTGTAGTGGGCTTTTCAGATGAAGTGCTTGATTTTATGAAAAATTATAATTGGCCGGGCAACGTGAGAGAGCTAAGACATTTAATCGAGCATGCAATCAATATAACAGAAAATAATTTAATCAAAGAAAAAGATTTGCCCGATTATTTATATATGGATAAAGAAAAAAATAATCATCTGAATGAAAATATAGAAGCCGGCTTAGACAATCAGTTTTCTTCGAAACCATTAAGTGAGCAATTAAACCTATTTGAAAGAAATATAATAATAAAAACATTGAAAAAATATGATTACAACATCTCTAAAGCAGCTAAAAAATTATGTATACCACGGCAGTCACTTTATTATAAAATGGATAAACTTAATATTAAGCTTGATAAAAGTGCGGAATAAACTTATTAATACCATTAAATACAAGCTTGTATAAATAAAATTATCAGTTAAACTAAATAATATATTTTTTAAGAAAAGGAAAATAAATGAGCAATAATACGAATTTAACAGAAGGCAAAATACTGAGTACGTTGGTAAAATTGGCACTTCCTATAATGGGTACCTCCTTTATACAGATGGCGTACAATTTAACCGATATCATATGGCTGGGACGACTCAGTACAAATGCTGTTGCCGCGGCAGGAGCAGCCGGATTCTTTTTATGGTTTGGAGCATCATTAGTTATGATTACTCAAATAGGAGTTGGAGTAAATGTAGCACAAAGCTACGGTAGAAACGATTTAGAGGGTGCAAAAAAATATATTTTTAACGGTTTTCAGTTAGATATTACAATAGCACTTTTGTACTCTTTGTTTTTATTTGTTTTCAGACACCATATAATAGGTTTTTTTAATTTACAGGATGCTGAAGTTATAAAAATGGCAGTTGAGTATTTAACTATAGTTTCTACAGGAATAATATTTCATTTTTTGAACCCCATATTTTCAACTATTTTAAACAGCTCCGGAAACAGCATCACACCTTTTAAGATTAATACAATAGGATTGATTGCCAATATATTAATAGATCCCCTATTGATATTCGGACTTGGTCCCATACCTGCATTAGGTATAAAAGGAGCTGCATTAGCAACCATATTATCGCAATTTTTCGTATCATTATTGTTTTTTGCAATCGGAAAAATATATAACACTATTTACTCTAATGTAAATTTGTTTGTAAAGCCTGAAATTAGCATACTCAGAGAGATTGTAAAAATAGGTATTCCACCTGCTATGCAAATGGGATTGCACGCGGTTATAAGTATGATTATAACAAAAATTATCGCAGGATTTGGTCCGGTAGCAGTTGCTGTTCAAAGCATCGGCTCACAAATCGAATCAATAACCTGGATGACGGCAGACGGATTTTCTGCCGCCATATCAGCTTTTACGGGTCAAAACTACGGAGCCGGTAAGCTTCAACGGATAAAGGACGGCTATCATAAAGGTATTCAGGTATTAGGCGTCTTGGGGATTTTTTCTACCCTGCTTTTAATTTTCGGAGCTGAAATGCTGTTTACTTTATTTGTTCCGGAGGACCCTGCAGCCATTAAAGAGGGGATAATATATCTGAAAATTTTGGGACTGTCACAATTTTTTATGAGTATAGAAATAGGAACCACAGGCGCATTCAACGGATTGGGCAGGACGGTTCCTCCAACTGTTAACGGCATTATTTTAAATGCACTAAGAATTCCTTCAGCCATATTGCTTGGCTCCGCAATCGGACTTTCAGGTGTATGGTGGAGCATCAGCGTATCGTCAATTTTCAAAGGAATTATATTGTATATATGGTTCAAGATAGCATTTGTTAAAATAATGAAAGAAAGTACTTTAAGTCATCCGGAGCAAATGCAAGGAGGAAATTAATGAAATATATTTGTTCGAAATGCAATGCTGCAGAAGAGGTTACAACCTATAAAGCAAAATGCGATTGCGGAGGTCTGTTTATGCTTGATTTTAAGCCTCCTAAATTTGATTTGTCTTTAATTGATAAAAATACATGGAGTATCTTCCGTTATCGTAATTTTATGCCCTTATTGGATGAACAGTGGAGAAATATTTCACTTGGAGAAGGTATGACTCCAATTATCCGGTTCAATGAAGACGTAATTTTAAAAATGGATTACTTCATGCCCACACTGTCTTTTAAAGACAGAGGTGCAGCTGTTTTAATATCTCATTGTAAATCAATAGGTGTCGGCTCCGTAGTACAGGACTCAAGCGGTAATGCCGGAAACAGCGTAGCTGCATATTGTGCCAAAGCAAATATTGACTGTGAAATCTTTGTTCCGGAAGGAACGTCTCCTAAAAAAATCGATATGATTAAATCTCATAATGCACGTGTAAATGTGGTTCCCGGTTCAAGGGATAATTGTGCGGATGTATGCCGGTCAAAAGTTGAAGCAGAAGGAAAATATTATGCCAACCATGTATACAATCCGTTTTTCTACGAAGGAACAAAGACATATATATACGAGGTATATGAACAGCTTGACAGAATCCCTCAAAATATATTTGTTCCGGTGGGAAACGGCACATTGTTCATTGGAATAATTAAGGGTCTGGAAGAATTAATCGAAAGTAATATTATCCACAAAATGCCAAACATTATCGCAGTGCAGAGCGAAAATTGTGATCCTTTCGTAAAAGCTTTTGAAAGCAAAGAAAAACACCCTGCTGTAATATCGCCTCAACCGACCTTGGCCGAAGGAATTGCAATAGGTGTCCCCATGAGAGGTGAAGAAATCTTAGAATATACTTATAAATATAATATCAAGATGATTACCGCACCTGAAAATCAAATTTTAAATGCGAGAGCTGCCCTTACGGCAAAAGGTATTTACTGCGAGCATACCACGGCAGCAACCTATGCGGCATATCTGAAATATTGTGAATTATACGGAAAGACGCCTGATTCCTTAATACCGATGTGCGGAGCAGGACTAAAATCAGACCATTAATAACGTCTTAATCATAAGTAAAAATATAAGTAATATAGCTTGTTGTTTCATCCATCTGCTGTTGAACAATAAGCTCCGAATTGCTGTGGTTTAACATATGTATATCAGCTTCATACAATTTATCCATTAATTTAAGCATTATTACAATACTTACAGGTGAATCCAGGTTGTCATTGGTGAAGGACATAATTTTGTTAATGTCTTTGCTGTTAATTGCCTCCATGCTGATTGCATCCATTTGGTTCGCGCATTCTAAATCAAGGTAGTGCGAAAAATCAACTGACGAAATAAACAGTGTTTTATCTGTGTCCACCAAACAACTTAAGTCATCAACTAATTTTTCTACATCCTCTAACTTTGTCTGCTTAGTCATGGCTAATGTTACTATTTTTACATCATCCATGTAATACTTTACGAACGGAACAATACTTGAAATGGAATGCTCTTTCGTCAGCTTACTGTCGTCTTCTATCAAAAAGTCATTTTGCAACAGCTCTCTTGTAATATTTTGTTCCGTTCTTAACACACCCATGGGTGTTTGCCAATCCTTTAATGTAGTAAAAACTTTTCCCATTAAAATACTTTCATGGTCCGGACCTATTAAAACCACCGTTTCATATTGCTGTTTTCTTATATTCTGAAAAACCTCATGTATCAGGTCGCTTGCAAGCAGGTGATGAGGAAGTATGGAGCCGCGTATGGCGGCTCCGTGGTTATATAATTCAAATTGTTTAATATTAACAAAATCAACAGGATCATAATATAAGCATTCTATATTATTTTTACTGTTAAAATTAATATTATTTTCTGTCTGCGGAGACGGTTTCAGGTCAGTTATTACAAATACCGCTATTATTAAAAAGACTACTAAAAATATTTTCTTCAATGCTTTCCTCTATTCTGCAGGCTGATGAAAAAGTTTATCCTGCAAGGCGCCGAAGGCCGGGCAACCGCAGCGTATTAGACATACGTGAGGATTGACCGGACGAACGGCAACGACGCAGGGGGGCTTTTCAGCAGCCTGCTAATTTATGGTTAAACTTGTTTTATCAACATAATTTAATTTAGCTTCTATACTTTCCTTTATTACGGCATAATCAACGGTATATTCTCCCTTTTGAGCTGCCTGCATATAGAATTCAATCGGTCTCACAGGCTGATCCTTGTCGTAATGATAATAAAATGTAAGTTTTTGGCCGTCAGCATAAGCCCGGTAATCCTCAATGCCTGCCTTGACATATCTGAAACCCGACGGAACTACATAGGTTATTTCGTAGCTTCCGTATTCAACAGCGGGAACAATGCTTGGAGTTATGGTCACTGTTACAAGGTCTGACTGATTGTATTCTTTTTGCTCCGATGCCGTACCACTAAGCTCATAGCTTATGTCAATAAACATTTCATCGGATTTATTTTTATCTAAATCATCCTTATTTCCCAACGCATCGACTTTGCACGCAATACTCCCTTTGATACCGCTAAATTTAATATCCTTTATTTTATCCTTAGTGATTGCAAAGCTTTCTCGGTCAAACAGCTTCAATTTATATGTTTTTTTAGTACCGTCTGCCGTTATTGTCACTTCTCCGGACAAATCCTTGATTTCATCTAATTTCATGATGTCCCTGTTCATAATGTATATTAATTGTTCAAAGTTGCTCAATGTATTTTTAGATGGCTTGTTATATATATATCTGAACAGCTTATCTCCGGTATCAAAATTCTTAAGCTTTCCGCCCAGCACCGATAAAAGTGCGGTTATTTCATAATTATCCGTATCATTCTGTTTGTTGTCATAGTACAGATAATCACCTGTTTTTGATGAGCCGTCTATGAATTCTTTATAATACTTGTTTGCCGTTTTCTTATCTCCCAGCTCTGCCAAAGCCAATGAAAGATATATCTTATCTCTGTTCTCCAAGCCGGATTTGTTATTCTCCAGCAAATCATAAATTTTAAGCAGCACAGGCTCCTTATATTTGCTGAGTCCCCATAGCGCTGCGGAAACATCGGTATTATAATCCTCAGTTCTTTTCAATGTATTTTCAAAGCAAACTTTGAATTTAGTATTTAAGTATTCATCATCAACTAAATTGGCTAATTTGACCGTTATCTCAATATCCTCTTCAGAATACGGCAACAGCTTATATCCCATGTATCCCTGATTAATCGATGATTCATATTCGCTTATTTTAGCCCTGAACTCCTCCTCAGAAAAGTCTATATTCGTTTTAAAGTAATCATTTATATATTTTTTAGCAATCAATGAACAAACTGTCTGATCAATTCTTCGCCCTCCGCCTGAGGAAATCAGATCCAAGCTGTTATAAAAATCGGAACGGCTTTCATTAAACAATGTTATAACAGGATTAGAATATACCTCATCCAATACCGTTTGTTCGGTAAGCTTATAGTAATCCGTATTGTTAAAATAAACGTAAGATTCCACGACTGAGAATTCTTCCTTTATAGCATCCTTATTGTTTTTACTGCCTGCGTCCACATATATTTCATAAATTCCTTCATCCAGCTTGCCTAACAAAATATTGGTATAATCACCTATTACACCTTTTTGATTTACAACCGTTTTCTTACCTGTTTCTTTGTTTACAACGCTTACGTTGTAATTTACCTCTTCACCTGCAACAGCAGCGGTTCCGAAGGTTCTTAAGGATACATTGATATTATCGTCCTTAAGATATTCCTCACCCATTATTAAATCCACAAAAAATGGAAGGCTGACAGTTATATTTTTTGTACCGCTGCCCACATAAAGCTTATCTGATATACCCTGGTACGTTATCCTCCAGGATGTCAGATTGTCAGGCAGCTTAAATTTTACGTCTGCCTTACCGTCCTTATCGGTGGTCACAGATGTGAAAGCAGTCGTGTCGTCAAAATCATCTCTGAACGCATTGTCATTACCGCCGCCGCCTCCCATTTCTGCCATGCCGGGACCGTCGGTGTACGGATCAACATTAGAAAGATATGATTTAATAACCCCGGGATACCACGCATATCTGTATGGACCAAAATATAAATCATTTAAGGTATTTACATTCTTTTCAAATACGGCAAAATACGCTTCATCTACGACACTTATATTTATATCCGCTACGCATGGTCTGTTGTTCTCATCAAATGCATGTATACTAAAGGTCGCTTCCTCCCCCGGCTTGTATTCCTCCTTATCGGTTGCAACATCAAAATACATTTGTCTTTCTGTCACATCATATGCTATATAATTATCAACAGGATACATATATCCGTTCTTGATGTATATTCCTTGTATTAATACTCTTGAAATATAATCCTCCTTGAAAGGGAATTGTATTTTTGTACTGTCAAAATTAATGTAGTCAACCAGTCCGTTACGTGCAAACAGCAATATGAGATTGTCGTTGTCGCTGTCGTTTATGTCAGTATTATCGTATACTAACTTCATGCTGACATTCTCGTTTAATCTGTAGTATTCCTTGTCGTCATCTTTCTCTAAGCTGTAGGACAATCTGCTGTATGGTGTGTATATTCCACCAATATACGTTTCCTCCTGAATCGTTCCATTTACATCATAATATGATGCTGTTATTTTGTAGCTTTTGTCCTTATCAAAATTAGGTATCTGTACATTCGCAACACCTCCGACAATATCTACATTTTCATTATAGACTGTATTTTCAATTCTGTTGTAATTATAATATATCTGATTAACCTTGTTTATGAAGTCGTAGTGTTCCCCTGCCTTTTCCTTTTCATAATATATTTCCGTCATCATTACGTTGACAGGTGCATCTAAAGTTTTACCTCTTAAAGAGTCGAAATCAACATAATCTGCATTGTAATCCTTGATTATTAGCTCATGGAGCATAATGTCCACTGTAGTAGGATTATCAGCATTCCTGTCCATCTCAAGCATTTTATTATTTGGAAAAACACTGAAGCTGTCATACAGGTTTACCGCCATATCTTCCGCTTCCTTGTTGTAGCTGCTGATATTTACAGTTACAGGTCTCCAGCCCATACTCTTAACCGCAGTATTTATATTGAAGGTTTTTTCTCCGTTTTCACTTAATATTACTTCCTGTTCCGTATTGCTGTAATCTATAAATCCGTATCCGCCATAACCATATGTATTCACTCTCACTTTTAAATCAGGAACGGGATTCCCGTCAAAGAAGTCAGCATTAATTTTATACGTTAAATCATCACCGCTGTACATAACTTTTTTGCTCAACTCGCCGCTCATTGTGTACAAGGGCTTAGTGTACTTTCTCACTTCCACATATTCCGAAGATATCTGGAAATCATTGTCGTATACATCAATACGCAGTCCGCCTGATGCCGCATTTTTTAATTCAAATTTAGTTTCATATGTGCCGATATCCGTTAAGTCAGCTTCCTTACTGTCTACAGCCATTCCCGTATACGTCTCCACAAGATCTATTCTGACCTTATTTACGGCACCCTCGTGCCTGCGTCTCGCAAATCCCCACACGTTGACGATGTCTGTAGGCATGTATACGGGTCTGTCCGTATCTATATACCTGAAATATTCTGCCGCATAGTTCATGTCTCTGTAATAATAGTATTTAAACAATTCACCGTCAGCATAAATAAAATCATTGTAGCCATCAGCTTCAAGCCTCATAAATATCGTTTTATAATCCTCAGCTTTTTTGTTTATTGCCAATGCTCCGTTTTCGTCAGTCACGCCTATCTTTTCACCATTTAGAAATACACCGGCATTTTTAATACCCTTGCTGGTAATGCTGTCTATTGCATACACTAAAATCTGCTCTCCAAAAATTGCATTGTACAGCATCATATCGTTTATCTGCATGAACAAACAGGAGCTCGTACCTTCTACGCTGAACTCCAATAAATAATAACCTTTTTTCAGTTCGCCGGGTAATTCAAACAATGCTTTGGAGCTATAAGAAAATTCTGTATCAACAAAGGGTTTTTGATTTATTGTATTTATATTGGTTAATCTGCTGCCGTTTTTGACATCATCAGGAAACTTGCCCGTTGCGGCATATTTATTAATATCGTTGGCAAATTCATCATCGCTCTTGTACTGATATATGTTTATTGTAAACTCCTCATCATTGTATTGATTGTTTATATTTGCGCCGATTGCCTTTACGTTGCCTTCGGCTATATTAATCAGAGGGTTTTCGAAGTAAATTTTAGCAAGTTCATCAGGCTCAGTCTTAAAGCTTAAAACATAATCCTCTTTCAGTTCCTCGGAGCCGTCATCCAATCCAAAGCCTTTTTTAATTGTTACGGTATATTTCGTATTATTCTCTAATTTTTCGGGCGCAAAAATAACAGAGTTTTCATTTTTGATAAATCGGCCCTCCACTTCAGGTACAATTTCAAAATATTCATCTATCTCTTTAAGGTTGCTAAGGGAAAAATACATTTCTATGCCGGAATGAACGGGAACATAATTGCTCTCACAGCCGGGAATCGTACTTTCAACCTTAAATTCTTTCTTCGTTTGAAACGCCCACGAATATTCGTAGGGCTCATCATTTAACTTGACCTGATAAATTTTATCATTCTCTAAACTGTTTAACGGAATGATATTAAAAACAGTTTTGGATATTTCTTCGATTTTAAATTCTTCTTCAGGAACTATCTGAAGGTTTTTCTTAACATAACTTTTACTTATGTTATCCTTGCTAACCAACTGAAAGCCTGTAGAATTATCAATTCCCTGCTTATCCGATTTTAATGCGGTAAGCTCAAATTTATTCTCATCATATTCCTTTTCAACCTCAACAGGCTGATTAACCTCAGTATTATCCTTCTTAGTACATGCTGTTATTATTAAAATGATACACAAAAGTAACGCTAAAATTCTTCTACTCATGATATCCCCCAATTTTATTTACTATTACAGCAACATTATACTTTAGTTTCAGAAAATTTTCTACCACAATATGTAATTAGTTTTTACTGTTTTTATTTTAAAATGCGGACAAATATTTGTCCGCGACATATGAAAACAGTATATACTAATTCGCTTCAAGGGAACTTTTTATGCGAATTAGTATTATTTCGTACCTTTATTAATTATCCGCATAGTATAATGCAGGAGGGATTTAAATGAATAAGTCAAAAAAAGCTGAAATAGGAATGCAAAATTTTGAGGAAACCTTTAGATACAATAATGTAGATGTTATGAAGCTTACTATCAAGTATCCGGTTATAAAGCTTCATAATAACCCGGATGCACAGGCAATGATAAATAACCAAATAGCTATTGAGGTAAACGAATACCACAGATATGTTTCCGACTTTCTATACAATCAGGCAGTAAACGACTATAAAGATTCACAAGAAAATAACTACCCATTCCACGGCTATGAAGCATATATGGAATATATAATTACTTACAACGATAATTGCTTTTTAAGCTATTATTATGACAAGTATGAGTATACCGGAGGAGCTCACGGTATGACTTTAAGAAGCTCAGATACATTCGAGCTGAGCAGGGGCACAAAAATTCCGCTGTATTGTTATTTTAAAAGGGGTTCAAATTACAAACGTAAGCTTACATTTGAAATAATTAAGCAGGCAGACGAAAGATTAAAAGAAAATCCCGGTATTTACTTTGATGATTACGAAGGATTAATTATTAAAAATTTTGATGAAGATAATTATTTCCTTTCACCGGATGGATTGTCCATATACTATCAGCATTACGATATAGCCCCTTATTCCACAGGCATAGTGGTATTTACAATTCCATACGAAACAATAGGATGGTATCCATCCTGCTAAAACCTAAATTAAACATAGAACATACAACCGAGGGGACTGTCATGTCCCCCTTTACTCATTGCAATACAATTTCTCTTATTATCCCGCAAGCTAATCTCTTTCCCGAATTTCCTGACGGCTGCGTCCTCGAATCATCAGGGTTCTGGTGAATGATGATTGATTTTCCGATTATATCGGATACATTAAATCTATCTGTAAAAAATGACATCCTTGAATATCCGTCATTAGAAAATAAATTAGGAAAATCTCCAGCATGGTTTCCGTGAGGTTGATTATCCGGATTCCAATGTTCTCCTGCAGCTGTAAAAGGTTCATCAGGATTTCCTACATCACATGTACCGTTTTCATGTATATGAAAACCAAATGGACCTATCGGACTATTTCCGTCCGCTGCAGGGCTATATGGAGGTAAACCGTATATTTCGGCGGAAACTTCGGTTCCCCCCGTAACATCTATAAATGTTACCACACCCTTTATGTCCGGTTCTAACGGTCCTCCCGATATAAATGCTGCCGCTCTGCGTTGTTTATTAATGCCTTTATTCCCCATAAAATCATTTTTTAAAAAATTGCATTTGTAATTTTTGTACATACTATCCTCCAATTTTCAATATATAATATAGTATGGAAAATCGAAAAAATAGTTACGTGATTGTTGGATTAACCACTTATTTCAGAGTCCAATTTATTCCACGATTAATTTGCTTCAATAGATGAAAAAATAAAAAGAAAAATAAGAGGATATAAAATGAAAAAAGAATATAATAAAAAAATATTTACAGAAGCAAAACAACCTATGGATCAAATAAGAGCAGATTCTGTTCAATATATGGAATTAAATGATTTTGTGGAATTGGAAGGAAAAAAATACAAAAAAACGGATGACATTGAAGATATAATAAATAAATTAAAATAATAAAAAAATGGAGGTTTATCTCACCTTTTGGATTTATATAACATAAGATATTATGATATATAAAAGAAAGGAATGAGTAAATTTGTATAACAGAGCTTATCAAGACCCATATTACAGCAATTACCCCTGGTATAACTATAATCCACCCTCTTATAATCCGTATTTTATAAATGAATATGTTTTTCCTTATATGCCGATGATTACGGAAATGAATGATTACATCAACTATGCACAAAATAACGGAATGCTTGAATTAATAGATTATGGACCAGAACCATTTGTAGTCAATATTAAAGAAGCAACACTGCAAAATGATAATTTCCGTACTGCATTATGGACGGGAGATAACCTACAACTTACATTAATGAGTATTCCTGTAGGAGAAGAAATCGGCTTGGAAATGCATCCGGATACTGATCAATTTATCCGCATTGAAGACGGTCAAGGACTTGTTCTAATGGGAGACACCGAAGACAATTTAGATTTTCAAGAAATGGTATACGATGATTTTATATTTATAATACCTGCAGGAAAATGGCATAATTTAATCAATATGGGCAATAATCCATTAAAGCTATACTCATTATATGCGCCCCCTAATCATCCGCACGGCACGGTACATGAAACAATAGAAATTGCAGAACAAGAAGAAAACCTTTAAATAATGTTAATCAGCAAGATATAGGCTGTTGAAAAAGTTTATCATGTAAGGCGCCGGAAGTCAGGCAACCGAAGCAGGAGGGCTTTTTCGGCTGCCTATTGAACTTCAATATAGACATCTACATTATAATTAGGCGATAAAAACGAATCATTATTATCTATTAATATTTTAATCGGAACTATGGTTTCACCATTATTGTTAAATGCCATTTGGGAAATATATTTAACACTACCCTCATATTCACGCATTCTGTCAGCTACGGGAATACTTTTCACCTTTGCTCCTACCTGTATATCTTTGATAAATTCTTCTAAATCAAATCCCTTTATATAAAGCTTTTCTGTTTTCGTCTTTGATATCTTGATTTCTTGTTCAGACAATTTATAAATACCACCGACAGATAAATCTCCGACTGTATAATCAACTCCGTCGATTTGGTCATTTTTAATTTTAAATGTACCGGATGGGGAATTTCTGTCAGAGAAGATAATTAGTTCAGCCTTACCTGTATATTTAGCAAAACTATCGCAATAAAAATGAGTATTATTCCAATAGCATTTTGAACAGTAAAACTTCTTTAGATTTTTTAATAATTAACCAAATTTAATATGCTTTCATATAATGATTAGATAGATAACGCATATATTATTTTTATTAGGAGGATATAAATGGCTATCAGACCACCTATTCTACGAGCCGGTGATACCGTAGGAATAGTTACCCTCGGCAGCCCTCGCGATGCCGAAACAATTGATTCAAGAATACAAACCCTTCAAACAATGGGTTTTAATGTTTTAGTGGGTGATACTGTGTATTCTGATGCCGGTATTGTTTCTGCATCACCGGCAGAACGAGCATCGGATTTAATGAATATGTTTATTAACCCTAATGTCAGAGCTATTATACCTACAAGAGGTGGTACAGGTGTATCAGATATTATTCCTTATCTTGATTATGATCTAATAAGACGTAATCCCACGATTATTACCGGATACAGTGATATAACAATATTATTAAACGTTCTGTATGTATTGGCAGATTTAATTACCTTTCATAGTTTACTGTTAATAGATTTTCGACCTACCACTCCTGCATATAACTTCAATCAGTTTTTTACGGCAACATCAACATTGACTTCACCCAGACGGCTTGAAAATCCTCCCGGAATGCCATTAATAAGCAGAGTTCCCGGAAACGTAACAGGCACCATAGTCGGAGGTAACCTTACATCGTTCGTAGATTCATTAGGAACTCCTTTTGAGGTTGATACTACAAATAAAATTGTATTAATTGAGGAAACTCACGAAGCAGCAAGCCGTGTTTACAGAATGCTTGCTCACTTGATTCACGCAGGTAAACTCAGAGATTGCGCAGGAATTATAATGGGAGAATGTTCAGGCTGTTATGCAAATTACGACAAGTCGTATGAAGATTTAGTAAACGAAGTAATAGTACCGTTAGGCAAGCCTCTCATGACTAACTTAGCTTCAGGTCATGGAATTTACAAAATGGCTATTCCAATAGGTGCGGTTGCAAATCTCAATACTTACAATAATTCTTTAACAGTTATGGAACCTACTGTTTCTTTGTAGGTCAGATTTTTCAGCGACCTGAAAACTAATATTGCTAATTTACGGGATTTTATATATAATAACTATGTACCTGACAATGGAGGTTAATATGGATAATTTTAAAGATAATGATAAAATTATGATTGAATATGCAGAAATGCTAAAAGCTTTAGCTCATCCCGTAAGATTATGTATAGTACATGGATTAATAAACTGTAACGGCTGTAACGTGTCAAATATTCAAAACTGTTTAAACATGCCTCAATCAACTATTTCTCAACACCTATCTAAGCTTAGAAGCTATGGTATTATAACAGGTGAAAGAAACGGATTGGAGATTATCTATAGAGTCAGCAACGATAAAGTAAAAGCTTTAGTTGAAGCTCTTTTCGAAGAATATAAATAAGCGACTGACACCAAATTTTTGATTTGGTGTCGCTCGCTTATGCTGTAAGTAAAGCCAATAAAAATCCCAGTAATTAATACTATGATTTGTTATATTAATTTTTATTATTTAAATTGTACTTAATAGTAGAAATCCCATGAGTCATAGTGCCCATTGGACAGTAAACACACCACGAACGGGGTTTATATAATAGCATCGTAATAATACCCAAAATTGTAGAAGTCAGCATCATACTGTAAAATCCGAATGCAAATTGCGCAACCCATGATGAAACAAAATTTGTATTAACCCAATGCCATGGCACCTTAAAAGTCCATAGCAGTGTAATAACTTCTTTTAAGTTTGATGTCCCTGCAAAAACTAAATAGGTGTTAAAGAGCATAATCATAAACATAGTCATAAAAAATGTTAAAAATCCATATCTGAATATATTGGATTTTAAAAAATGCGGCATAGGTTTATTCCTTGATAATTGATATTTATTGCCTAACAAATTCAACAGCTGACCTCTGCCACAATATTTATTGCAATAGGTTTTTCCTCCGCCCTTTATAGAAATTATAAGCGGTATGGTAAAGCATATTAACCCTAACCAGGCAAAAATAATGTTAAATAATCCTAATATAAGATAAATAACCGAAAATATATATAAATATTCATTCCATGATTTCTTTTTATTTTTCTCCATCTATGCCACCTCTTCACCTGATACAATTTCTATTGTAGATGCCGGACAAATTTTTACACATTTAGAACATCCTACGCATTTATTTTTATCAACTTCTGCAAAAACTCCTGCCACAATATTGATTGCACTTAACGGACAAGCATCTGTACATGTTCCGCATGCAACACACCCTTTCATGTTAACTTGAGCCTTTTTTCTTACTTTCATATATTACCTCCCTGAATTACATCGATTATTATATCATAATATTGCAATATATCAATATTGTTACTATAAATTTTTTATGTACTTTTTTCCAATAAAAAAGACATAGATATATCTTCAGTCTACGCCTTCAAAGATTTGGTGCCGGATGCTTGTGGTATATTTTATTTAGCTATAATGTAATATTACGGTAAAATTCTTCATTTCTTTTTTTCATCAAGCTGTTGCAAGGATATATGAAATATAACGGTCTTTCAATTGAATAACCTTTCAATGAAAGATAGGATAATTCACCAAGTTCAACTTCCCGCTTAGCAACTTCTTCGTACATAAATGAAATAGCATCCGAATTTTTTAACACTTTTTTTATAATTCCAAAACTGCTTATTTCAAATATTTTATTAAACGAAAGAATTGAATCGTTATTTTGATATAAATAGTTTTCAAAAGTTCGCTGTGAACATCCGGTTTATACCTTTTGGTTCAAATTATTTAATCATTTGACTGTTTTGGAAGAAATCTTTCCAAGGGTCATCTCTCTCAATTCTCAAGAGTGCATCCTCCATATTGATACCGTCAGGAGCAACCGTATACAGCTCATCCCAGGATATAGGCATGGATACCCTTGCACCTTCTCTCGCTCTTAGAGAATAAGGAGCAATGCTTGTAGCACCTCTGGAATTTCGAATCCAGTCTATAAATATCTTGTCTGTACGCTTAGCTTTTCTTATATTACTCGTGTAACGATCAGACCATTTTTGCTCCATAACTTCTGCAACACGTTTTGCAAAATCACGAAATGCATCCCAGTCTGCCACAGGTTTAAAAGGAACAACCACGTGATACCCTTTGCCGCCGCTAACCTTCAGATATGAATTAAGCGATAGCTCATCAAGAATACCTTTGATATCCTCCGCGCCTTGACGCACCTTGGCTAAATCCATGCCTTCGTCCGGATCTAAGTCAAATACCATCATGTCGGGCTTATCAAGCTGTTCAACAATGCTTCCACAAATATGAAATTCAAGTGTTCCCATCTGTGCTTCGTATATAAGCCCGGCAGCGCTTTCAATGTAAAAATAATCTTCTATTGTGCCTATTCCGGTACTTCCCGGGCTTGAATGCTTCTTATAAAAACAATTTTGAGATATGCCCTTTGGACAACGAACGATGCTAAGAATCCTATGTCTTACATAAGGAAGCATTCGCGCAGAAACCTTTGAATAATATCTAACAATATCTTCTTTTGTAATTTCCGGCTCGCTGAAAATTATTTTATCCGGACTCGAAATTTTTACTCCTTCAATAATAAGGTTACTTGAATTTAATTCAATTGGTTTTTCTTCATTTACTGTTGGCTGAAGCATCTCCTCTTCCCTTTCTCTTTTTATTTCCTCCGGCTCCTTGTCTGTTCTTAAGCCCTTGTAGCTTGCCTGCCTTAACAAATTATCCTTAGTCCATTCGGCAAATTTAATTTCAGCAACTAATTCAGGCTCAAGCCACGTAATCTTTTCATTTAACCTAATATCAGGTGTAATTTTAAAAGGTGAATCCGCCCTCTTTAAATTCTCAAATTTATTTTCAAGAACTATCATATTTTTTTCACTGATTCCGGTACCGGCGCGTCCTGCATATACTAAATCATCACCCTCATAAATCCCCAGCAAAAGCGAGCTTACACCTCTTGATCTTTTATCGGAAAGTGAATATCCGCCGATTACAAATTCCTGTCTCTTATCACATTTAAGCTTTATCCAGTCACCGTTTCTTGTTCCGCTGTAAACAGAATCGGCTTTTTTGCCTATTATTCCTTCCATGCCTGCTTCACATGCAGCGGCAAAGCTTTCTTTTCCATGTCCTCTGATATAACGACTGTAATACAAATTTTGCGGGGCATCTTTCATTATGCTTTCAAGCATTTCTTTTCTTTTAATTAAAGGTTGTTCTCTTAAATCCACCCCATCAAGTGCGAGCAAATCAAATATAATATAAGTCAGATTTTGAGATTCCTGATTTTTCATATAATTCTGCAGAGCTTGAAAATCCGTCTTACCGGAAGCATCCGTAATTACTGTTTCTCCGTCCAGGACCATAGCCCTTCTATCAGCCCAATCAATAATTACAGAGCTTATGTCATAAAATCGGCTTGTATAATCATTGCCGTTTCTGGTTACCAATCTTACGTTATTGCCTTCAACAAATGACATAATCCTATATCCGTCATATTTTAACTCATAGAGCCAATCTTCCCCCTCAGGAATATTCCTGACTAATTTGGCAAGCTGTACATCTGCTTTGCTGAAAGGATTTTTAATAACTTTTTCTTCTTTACCCTCTTCTATTTCTGTCATAGTTCGTCCGGTTCTTACACTAAAAGTAAATTCAGATATCCCGTCTGTATTTTTGACATAATCATCTTTTTCCTTCAGAAAAAGCCAATTATCTTTTTTTTCACCGGCTTTTGCTTTTAACCTGATTAAAGCCCACTTTCCCTTGAGACGCCTTCCTTTCAGAACAAATTTAAGCACGCCTTCATTGAGTCCTTTTTCTACATTGACATAAGGCTCCCAATATCCTTCATCCCATATCATGACCACTCCGCCACCATATTCTCCCTTAGGAATTGTGCCTTCAAAATTTCTGTATTCTAACGGGTGGTCTTCAACCTGTATTGCCAACCTCTTTTCATGAGTATTATATGAAGGTCCTTTGGGTACAGCCCAGCTCAACATAGCTCCGTTCCATTCCAAACGCAAATCATAATGCTTACTGCGAGCCAAGTGGTGCTGTACCACAAATCTGAGCCCCTCTTCGGAATTTTCTGTTTTTCCTTCCGGCTCTAAGGTTCTTTCAAAATTCCTTTTTTGATTATACTCGTTAAGAAATTCTTTCATAAAATTATGCCGATTCCTTATCTTTCTTCGCTTTCTCCACGCTTGCTTTTAATGCATCCATAAGATCGATTACTTTGCCTGTATTATCGTTCTCCGCAGCAACCACTTCCTTTCCGGAAATTTTTGCCTCAATTAGCTCACGTAACCTTTCCTGGTATTCATCTTTGTATTTTGAGGGATTAAACGGAGTATCCATTGAATTAATCAAAACTTTTGCCATATTAAGCTCCTGTTCCGATACTTCGAATTTTGTGTATGGTTTTTGTAGTTCTTTAATTTCATCAGCATAAAACATTGTGGAAATAAGTATACCTTCCTGACGTGGAATGATGGCCATAAGCGTGTCCTTCGTCCCCATTACGGTCCTTCCTATGGCTATCTTCTGTTCAGCCATAAGTGCGGAACGTAAAAGTTCAAAAGCTTTTTCACCCCCGGGTTCGGGGGCTGCCTGATAAGTTTTTTCATAATAAACCGGAGAAATTTGGTCTAATTGTGCGAAGTGCAATATCTGAATGGATTTTTCTTTTTCAGTCTTGATTTTTTCTATTTCTTCATCTGTGATAACGACGTACTTGTCCTTATCATACTCGTATCCTTTTACTATATCTTTAGACGTAATTTCCTTGCCGCAATGTCCACAGGTTTTCTTGTATTTTATTCGACTGTTATCTTCCTTGTGCAGCTGGTTAAAATGTATGTCATTGTCCTGAGTTGCTGTGTACATTGCAATTGGAATTGCCACCATGCCGAAAGTTATTACCGATTTACGTGATATCATATTGAAACACCTCCAAGGATATTGTTTCCAGATATGTTACAAGTATTCGGCAAATATTTAGATATATGACAAAATCATCAATCTATTAGGCTGTTGAAAAAGTTCATCATGGTCCTTCCATATTAATATCTATAAATCTATTACCTTTACCCCAAACCGATACAATTGGCATTACCTTTACAAATGCAGCTTGGTCCGTCTCTTTAATATACTTCTGTATCATTATTGACTGATTGGGAGAACAAACCGTTTCTATTTGAACCTTTTCATCATTTGTATAACCACCCTTTACCTTAAATACAGTTACCCCTCTTCCTAATTTATGCATTACAAATTTGCTGATATCTTCATATTGTGAGCTGATTATTTCAAGCTTGTACAATTTAGTACCAAAACCAAACATTGCATAGTCACAGACCTTTGTTACTATCATTTGGCTGATTACAGAATAAAGAGCTATATTTCTTCCGAATGTAAATGCAGAAATGATTATTACAACACCGTCCAACATTAACATAATATAGCTTACATTTATTGAAGGAAAAAACTTCTTGTTCAAAATTCTTGCTATAGTATCAGTGCCTCCGAAGGAAAACCCTTTTCTAAGTATCATTCCCACACCGATGCCATAAAAAATTGAAAAGTATATAGAAGCAAGAAGCAGGTCATTTTCTACAAACTTAAATTCAATATTTTGCATCACCAATAAGACAGTGGGATACAAAATTGAAAGAAATATTATCTTTACAATTTCTTTTTTGCCCATGAGCAGATAGGTAACAATTAAAATTATAAATGTAATAAAGTAATAAATATATGAATAGTTAATATTCATATATTTCTCCAAAATAATTGCTAAACCGGTTATACCGCTTGTTATTAGTCCGTTTGGCTTAAGTATGTAATTAACGGAAAATGCTGTAATTACGCATCCTGTAACCAAATAAACCATGTTACTAAATAACTTTTTTATATTTTCCATGCTTTCCTCATAAATATGATATTTTTAGTCTGTTCGATTTCTATTTTCAAATATTTATTTATTATACTCATATTGCCGTTTACTCAATAACTACTTCTTTATTGTTAATATCAAGAATTGAAGCTTTACACGTTCCGCCTAAATTATCCTGTACTATTTTTGCTAAATCCTCCAGCGCACTTTCAAACTCTTCTATTCTTTTTTCATCAACCGATTCAATACACAGAAATGCATTTTTCGTATTTTCCGTAAGCATAGTCCTTACGGATTCACGCCAATTCCAGCATCTGCATATTGCTCCCTGACTGTCTTTATATACTATTTCACCTTCATAGGGCGGCTCGCTTTTATCGGTTCCCAATGTAATAAAGCTTTCATCTCCGACTGCTTTTGTTAATCTTATATTACCGTCAAAGGTATCAATATCCTCACCGCCGCAGGGCAACGCATATTTTAAAGAAATAGAGTTGTAAATATCAACCAAAGGATTAATATTTCCTAAATGATTCCCGTTATAAACTCTCTTTAGTAATGATTCAATGGATGATCTTGCGCCCTTCTTTGTTTTGAATTTTTGAAATGCTTCTCTCCATACTTTTATAACTTCGTTGCTGCTGAACTCTTCATTCTTTAAATATTTTAAAGCATCTTTTTCCGAATTTAAAATCATATCCATATATTTGTCTTTATCTTTAACAGAGTTATCTATGCCGTGGCAAACAACTACACCGATCCTTGCATCAGGAAATATGTTCCAAAAATCATCTTCTGTTATAAATTTTTTCATTTGAATACCTCCATAATATTAAATATAACTTTTTTTCTATAATTTGTACACTTTAATTATATTATTTTAAAACCAAAATACAAAGTTATTTTATTAATTTCATCAAATAAATAAGCCCAATGTAATATCCATTGAGCTAAAAACTTGGGTTTCCCCATTTTTTCAATTTATTACTTTTTAATTATTGGAAGCCATACCTCGCATTTATAATCCGGAGCTTGTTGATTTCCTTCAAAATAAACCTCTATATCAGGTACATTTGCGTATTCATAACCGGATGTTGGCAGCCACTCTGTTATAATACGTTTTTGCAGCTCTTGTATAGCATATGGCATAGCACCGATACATTCAAAAACAGCCCAGGTGCATGCCGGCACCAGATATTCGTCCATTCCTTCAGGTGTTGCCTTATCTGTAGCTGCTGCAATGTAGTAAGCTAATTCCTTATCATTTGTATTAGCACTTACTCCTAATAGCCCATATGGTTCACAATTAATTAATTCAAGAATAGAAGGTATAACTCCGCTTTGGATCGTTTCCTGCCAAAAAACCGGAACCTTTGCAAAGCACTCTTCACTGCTCATGCTAAAATTTTCTTTAACACCAACAATCTTAAATGCTTCCTTTGTTATAATTTTGTAATTCATTTCACTATCTCCTTTAATTGTTATTTTGAAGCTGATACGAGGATATGCTTTTAAGGATACTCCCTGTCTTTTAGCAGCAGTCGGAGAAATTCCATGAACATTTTGAAAAGCTCTGTTGAAAGCAGTAGGTGAATCGTAACCATACTTGAGAGCAATATCAATAATTTTATCGTTTCCGGTCTGTAAATCAAAAGCTGCCATTGTTAACCTTCTCCTCCTGATGTATTCAGAAAGCGAAACATCTGCAATATAAGAAAACATCCTTATAAAGTGAAAGGTTGAACAGCATGCTATCTGCGCCAGTTTATCATAGCTAATCTCTTTATCAAGGTTTTCTTCAATATAATCAATTGCTTCATTCAATCTTGATATCCATTCCATCGTATCATCTCCCTACAATTTAAAGTATATAGCGTTTTATAAATATAATCCTCTCAATTCTTGCACCAAAATGAGAGTTTGGTCAAGCCATTTTCTGACTTCTTCCGGTTCAGCAAGACCGTTTACTGCAATACCGGGTACAATTATGGAATTTGGACACTCTTTAGAAATATCATTTTCAATTTGTCCAAACCCTCCGCCACCGTGAGTACAAAACGGAATAATAGTTTTGCCTGCCAAATCATGCTGCCTGATAAAACTCGTAACAGGCGGAGCCAATGTTTTAAACCAATTGGGTGTACCTATAAATATTGTCTGATAATCATCTACAGATTCATTTCCTGAGATCAACTTGGGGCAAAATCCCCGTTCAATCTGGTTTCTTACTTCCTTTACCGCTGTATTGTAATTAAAGGAATAGTTATTGTCAGGCACTAATTCCCTTATATCACCATCTATCTGTGCTGCAATTTCAAATGCTAAGTTCATTGTATTCTGAAAAAGCGAATAATAAACTACCAGTGCTTTTTTCATATGTTATATTTCCTTTCTTAAAAGCCTACATATATAATACTTCATGACTATATGTCTTAGTCAAGTATTAATGTTATGTTTTTAAGACCATATGGATTGTTTTTCAGAAGCTTAAGCTCATTTTATATTGTAAAAATTCTGGATTTTGTTATAATTGATATATTAATTCGGAGCATATAAGTTGGTAATCGTAATTCACATAATAAATTGAAAGCGGTGAATGAAATGAAGAAAATACTTATTATCAGTGAAGGTATAAATACAGGAGCAATAATATCAAATCAACTAAAAAACCTGTTTGATAAATATGTAAATACAGAAAGTGTAATTGTATCCGAGTTGAAGTCAAAGAAGCCCGAGGCGGACTTAGTGCTGTACACCAGCTCCCATTTCAAAAATCAGGCTTCAAGATATATAGATTCAAATATACCTTCACTAATTGCAAGAAGAATTGTAAATCATAAAAACATAAAAGAAATAATAAGCATCGATGAAAATAAAGATGTGCTGTTTGTTAATGATAGTTATGAGTCAACAAAAGAAGCGATTGAACAGCTCATTGAACTTGGGCTTGATCATGTAAGGTATAATCCGTATTATCCGGGATGTACCGTATGTCCCGATTTGCAGATAGCGATTGTTGCGGGAGAAAGTCAGTTAGTTCCTTATAAGCCTGAAAAACTGATTGATATAGGCTCAAGGATATTAGATGTTCAATCTGTTCATGAAATAGCATCTGTTTTAAAAATTGAAAAGCAAGTAAACGACAGCGCGATAAAAGAATATATAAGAGATATAATTGATATTTCAAAAGAAATTGATGAAAGCAGAAAAGCTTATTATGAATCCGAGCAAAAGCTGCAGCTTATTGTAAACAATCTGGATTACGGAGTTTCATTTATTAGCAGTGAGGGAAAAATAATTAGTGTAAACTCTAAATTTGAATATATATTTGGGTTTAAGAAAAAAGATTTGCTTAGAAAAAATATACTCGACTTAATAAATATAGACCTGTTCAGCATTAATGATAATATAAAATTTGTATGCAAAATTGAAAACAGAGAAATATCAATTGAAATAAGGCAAGTCAACTTTTTAAAAAAATACGGATATATAGTTTCAGCTAAAATAAATAGGGATATACCTGCAACTGACATAAAATACAATCAGAGAATTAATGCATATATTCAAAGGAATCTACATAATTTCAATGATTATATTACAATTAATGCAAATGTAACAGAAATGATCGGCAGGGCTCGAAAATTTTCAAAAAGTGACGGAACCGTACTGATAACAGGAGAGAACGGCACCGGTAAGGAAATATTGGCACAGGCAATACATATGAATTCGTACAGAAGTAGCAAATCGTTTGTCCCCATTAACATTGCAACCTTGACATCAAGTCTTGTTGAAGCAGAATTGTTCGGGTATGAAGAAGGTACATTTACCGGAGCCATAAAGGGTGGAAGAATGGGAATATTCGAGATAGCAAACGGCGGAACTATATTTATTGATGAAATAGGAGATATACCCATTGATATACAAACTAAGCTATTAAGGGTTCTTGAAGAAAAACGAATAAGAAAAATAGGCGCTGCAGATGAATTGACAGTAGATGTGAGGGTTATTGCTGCGACCAATAAAAACATAATTGAAATGATAAAAGAAAATAAGTTTAGACAGGATTTGTTTTACAGGTTAAATATACTGCCCTTAGAAACAATTCCCTTACGCAAAAGAAGAGATGACGTGGAGTATCTTCTGAAGCATTTTATAAATATTAAATTGACGGATAAACAAATACAGTCCCTTGATGAGTTTTTTGAAGAAGAAACCATAGATTTTTTATTAAACTACCAGTGGCCGGGCAATGTCAGAGAAATGTTGAATCTTATTGAATATTTGGTATTGATATATGAAGGAGAGAAAACAGGTATATCATTGCTTCACAGCTATATGCGTAATACCTTGAAAACTGATGATGTGTTTCTGGATTCTTATTCTATATGGGTACTTAACTTATTAGCCAAAAATGAAAGTATCCCTTTAGGAAGAACAAAAATTGCTGAAATTGCATCGGAAGAAAATGAAAAAATCGGCGAAGGAAAAATACGTAAAATATTAACAGAGTTGAAAAGCAAGCAGTTAATCTCTGATTATAAGAAGCAAGGTTCAAGAATTACCAAGAAGGGTAAAAGAGTAATTGAAAAATATTCAGACCATAGATGGTTATAATTAGCCATGGTATGGTTTTTTTTATCCATCAAAATACATGATGCTTACAAAACAATCAGATTAAAATAAAAATGTATCCATAAATCAATGGATATTATTGATATTTTTAAAAATATTACTTATAAATATAATTGGCATAATAATTGCTAAATAAATTATATCTAAATTTATAAGGAGATGAATAAATAATGAACAAAAAAGAAAGAGTAAAGAAAAAACCAACATTTACTCAAGCAATTATGCCAATAATTTTCATGATGGTCACATTAGTAATCGGAGTAGGTTATATGAAGCTTAAAGCTGAGCCGATACTTATCCTGATTGCATTTTTGGCAGGAGGTATAGCCATTAACTTAGGATATACCTGGGATGAAATGCAAAAGGGGATCATTGAAAAAATTTCAATGGCAATGCCTGCTATTTTGATCTTATGGAGTGTTGGTGCCCTTATTGGATCATGGATGTTTTCAGGCGTTATTCCGATGATTATTTATTACGGTGTAGAGATTATAAATCCTAAATTTTTACTGGTTACGGCATTTTTAATAACAGCAGTATTTTCCACTATAACAGGGACATCCTGGGGCTCGGTAGGAACCATAGGAGTTGCCATAATGGGAATAGCAGGAGGCTTAGGAGTTTCTCTTCCGGCAACAGCAGGAGCCATAGTCGCCGGCTCATATTTTGGCGATAAATTATCACCGTTGTCAGATACGACAAATTTAGCTCCGTTGGCAGCAGGTGCCGCATTGTACGATCATATAAAGCATATGCTTTATACAACGATTCCGGCTACCATAGTATCTTTAACAGTATATTTTATTGCCGGATTAGGATCAAGCGGTGCGGGAAATACAGCAGAGATGGTAAGCACGCTTCAAAATACTCTTAATTCTATGTTCAACTGGAACATTGTACTTCTAATACCTGTAATTTTGATATTAGTGGGTTCATTTGTTAAATGGCCTACAATACCGACCATGCTATGCAGCTCATTGATTGCTGTTTTGATAGGAATTTTTATGCAGGGATTTACTTTGAAAAACGGATTTTTGTCGCTTATTAACGGGTTTAATGTTACAATGACAGGATATGAAGGAGAAGTAATAAAAGATATCATGACATTATTAAACAGGGGCGGTGCAGTATCCATGGCGGGAACCACAATACTGGTGTTTTGTGCTATGGGCTTTGCCGGAATCATGAGCATAACAGGTATGTTAGATACAGTTCTTGAAGCAATTACACGAAGGGTGAAATCTACAGCGGGTATTATAATTTCAACAATAGCTTCATGCTTTACAGTCGCATTTGTTACAGGTAATTCCTATTTATCTATTTTACTTCCGGGACAGCTGTTTAATTCTGTTTATGAAAAATATAACCTTCAGGCAAAAAATTTATCAAGAACTCTGGAAGATTCGGGTACAGTATTGGTTCCCCTTGTTCCATGGTCCGCAGCAGGAGCGTATATGACTGCCACATTGGGTGTTGATACCCTTGCATATCTGCCTTGGGCAGTATTATGCTACATGGGAATTGTATTTGCCATAATTCTGGCATTTACAGGAATTGGTATTGCATATATAGATCCGTCAAAGAAAAAAACTAATTAAGGTGAAGCGCATTATGATATTAATAAAAAATATTGAGGTCTATACACCAGAATACATCGGTGTAAAAGATGTCTTGATTATAAATGATAAAATTGCACTAATAGAAGACAGCATACATAAGTTTAATGAAAAAGTAAATGTTATTGATGGTAAGGGGAAAAAGCTTATACCCGGATTTATAGATAATCATGTCCATATAACCGGCGGCGGCGGTGAGGGAAGTTTTAAAACTCGGGTTCCGGAAATTACATTGTCGAAGCTAATAGAATGCGGAACTACCACAGTAGTAGGTCTTCTTGGAACAGACTCGATAACACGAAATATTGAAAATTTGGTATCTAAAGCCAAGTCATTAAAAGAGGAAGGAATATCAGTTTATACATTAACTGGTTCATATGGATATCCTTCTGTTACAATTACAAACTCAGTAAGAAAAGACATTGCTTTTATCGATGAAATAATAGGTGTAAAAATAGCCTTATCAGACCATCGTTCATCAAGTATTTCATGTGATGAATTGGCAAGACTTGCTTCAGATGCAAGGGTTGCCGGGATGATGTCGGGGAAAGCCGGAATTGTTACTGCTCACATGGGTAATGGCGATACCGGAATCGGATTAATAAATGAAGTGCTGGAAAAAACAGAAATACCTGTCAAAACAATAAGGCCAACTCATGTAAACAGAAAAAGAAAACTGTTGCTTGAATCTTTCGATTATGCCAAAAGAGGCGGCATAATAGATTTAACATGTGGTATGTCAGAAGAAATGTCACCTTCAAACGTAATTATGGAAGCTGAAAAAATGGGGGTGCCGCTTGAAAATATAACTGTGAGCTCAGATGGATACGGAAGTTGGTCAAATTATGACGCAGCAGGGAACATGTTGGAAATAGGTGTTTCATCCGTAAGCAGTCTATACAATGAATTCAAAAACATGGTTAACAATCTGAATTTCAGTGTTGAAAATGCACTGCATTTCTTCACCGTCAATGTATCTAAAGCACTTGAAATATATCCTAAAAAAGGAGTTATTCAGGAGAATTCAGATGCAGATGTATTGATTGTAAATGAAGAAATGAATATAGTATCGGTAATTGCAAACGGAAAATTAATGTTAGATAACGGAAAACTTATGACTAAGGGAACATATGAATAAAGAATGCAGGACGCCTTTACCGCTTAATGATACATCAGCGGTAAAGGCATTTTTGTCTGTGCTCAATTTAGGCAATGTTTTTATTCAAGAAAATATTAATCCGTCATTCTATCTAATATTTTTCGTATTACATCCTTGTGCAGCACCTTATTATGTCCTGAAATGCAAATGTCGAAATCCATCTTCTCGTATTTCTCCATTGTACTTATATATACGTCTTTTTCACAACTGATGCTTGGAACAATCTCATCCATGTTGTCGCCAATATTGTCTCCAAGCACAAGCACTCCATCTTCTTCGTCCATGATACTTATTGAATCAATGGTGTGACCGGGAGTATGAAATATCCCGATTTTATCCTCAGGGAAGTATAGCTCATTCTGAAAAACTAAATTCGGAAGACACATCTCGACTATACCGCGGCTGTATCGGCTGTTTCTATGCATCATTCCATACCATTCCGACAAAATCATCTCTCTGCATAGTGTATGAGACACAATTATGCAATCTTCAAAGGAACAGTTTCCCCATATATGGTCCCAATGATAATGTGTGTTCACAACTATAGTCTTTCTGCTGCCATTCTTCATATACTTCATAACATTTTCAACGTTCTGGGGACCCAGTCCTGTGTCAATCACATAATTGTTTTTTCTTCCCTTTATCAAATAAAAGTTTAAATCCCACTCCAATTCATCATATGTAAATAAAATACCTCTGTTTTTTATTTTTTGAATTTTCATTATCTCTTCTCCTGTCTTTTTTACTTAACTAATTTACGGAAAATTATCTTTTGATCAATCAAATCAAACGTTATCAATAAATTGTTTTTCCATAATTGATCAGAATTCAATTCAATCATCGTAGGAAATGGCAATCCTACTCAAGGCACAAAATCATGGTACAAATCTTATGATACCAATGATTTTGCTGCTTCAGGAAAAAAGGATAATAACAGCATAGTTATTGCGAATGCCAAAATAGAAACTCCCAACCAGACGGATGCTATCGGAAATACAGACGAAATAAATAGGTAATCCTGCCTGATGCACCATAATAATCCTGCTATCAATGCGATAGATAATCCGCTTTGTATGATTCTTAAAAGCAGGAAATCCTCTGAAAATGGTGAAAACCTTCGTTGCTTGGTAATAAGTTCCTCTACAAATCTACATAACTTCAACAGCAAATAAGTCCAAATTATCCAGATTAATAACCATAATAAATATACCCCATATATAATCCGGCTCATTCCAACTTCAGAAAGTCCGCTCCATTCTGCCCAATCACTTAACAGGTAGGCAATAAACGGCCAGCTTCGCTGACTGTTTGTCAATATAACAATACTATCTCCCGTTTCAGGTACTGAGTGAAAATGAGTCATCCATCCGGCACCTTGACCTCCGTGAGAAACTGCATAATTCCCATCAGATAAGTTTTCAATATAGTATCCCAAGCCGTACGATTCAAAAACATTACTGTAAACACCTAATTTTTCAACCATTGGAGTATAAAGCATATTGATACTTTGCAGGCTAAGTTCTTGTTGTTTTTGTGGCAAATTGAACATCCCTGCTACTGTAAATGCAGCTATATCACCTATTGTGGAAAAAAGACCGCCTGATCCTTTTTCGGGGTATATATATACCGGTACAAATTTACCTTTCAAATCATAGCCAAAAGGAACAGCGGGGTTAAACTTTTCACTCCAAGTAAAACCGGAACTGTACATACCCAAGGGAATTAGAATCTCCTGTTTCATATATTCGTCAAAATCACGCCCTGTAACCTCTTCTATCAATAATTCTAGCAAATTAAACCCTGTATTTGAATATGCAAATGATAAACCGGGCTCTTGTTCCAATATCGCCTCTATTGATAAAACATCCTTTAATGAAGGTATTTCCTCCGCAGGTAAATATCGTTTAGTAAAATCACCTAATGGTAAACCGGAGCAATGGCTGAGAAGCTGCCTTACTGTTATATCTTCCTCGGAAAACACTGATTCAGGGAAGCTCCAGCTCTTCAAATATTGTTTGACGGGACTATCTAAATCTATTTTCCCCTGCTCCGCCAATTTCATTATTCCCCAGGCAGTAACCGGTTTTGATATGGATTCAACCCTTAAATAAGTATCCGTTGTCATTTTTCGCCCTGTTTCAAGATCAGCATATCCGTATGCTTCTGTCCAGATAACCTCTCCATCCTTTACAAGAGCAATATTGGCTCCCGGTATATTATAATCCTTCATTATATCAGGAATACGTTCATCAAGATAAGCTGTAAAAATTTCTAATGGTGCATCTTTTTCAGCTTTGGTAATTGGATGTAACCTTGAAACAGACACAACAAATATAAAGGATATTATCATAGCTATTAATATCCTACCCCATGATTTTAAATAAATTGATTTGTACATGCTTTTAGTGTTCATATAATTTTCTCCGAGATCCGCACTATTTCTCCTTTTTATATTTATTAACAAGCTTAATCTTTATTACGTATGGGTTCTATTATATCATCCAGTAATGCGGTATATACTTCTTCCAAGGGACATTCTTGACGCATGAACTTATAAATAATATATGGACTAAAATATATAGACAACAAATGGAGCGCTGCCTTTTTAATATCTATATCCGATTTGAATTCTTTCTTTTCAATTCCTTCTTTCAATAAATTTAAAAAGATTTCTCCTACAGTTGGTAAATCTATTTTTGAAGAATCCGAGATCAATGTTCCGTTGTTTGGGAACTGATATATATAATCTGCTTTTGTATATTCCACTTCTTTTATGATATTCATATCACGCCTTAATATATGACTGATAAAAAGAGGCATTTGATTATCATATTGATTGTCTTCTTTTACTGTAAAGTCAAAGACAAATTTAATCCTGTCATAACTGGAACATTTTTTATATTTTTCAGTATTCAGTTCAACAAACAGTTTTGCACAGAACCACCATCCATAATAGGTATAAATATGTTCCTTCGCAGGAAAATAATTAAAAAATGTTCCTCTTGATATTTCCGCCACGTCACATATCTCATCTACAGTGATGTTATCGTAATCTTTTTTCATATTTAACTCTAAAAAGGTTTGTAAAATTTTATATCTTGTTTTTGCAAAATTTAACTCTCTCAATGTTAATTTTATCTGCCTGCTCATTTTAACTCCTTGTAATTATGTATTACCGATATAAATTAACGGTAATAGTTTTAATGTCTGTTTTTTACTTTTGATTCGCTAACAATCTTTTAAATAAGCAGTAGCTTTTTCTGAAAATATAAGAATCTATTGCTTTTTCTTCCATTTCTTCCATTAATCTTAAGGGGTTTGCTATACAATAAGGTCGATATATTCTATGTTGTGTAATAGCATCAAATATATCTGCTATCCTGATAATTCTGCTATGCAATGGAATATCTTCTCCCATTATTTTATCAGGATAACCTGTCCCATCCCAGTTCTCATGATGGTGTCTGATTGCTCTTGCTTTTTCTATACTATTATCATTATTATCTACCACAGATAAATATAATTCCTGCGAATAAATGGCATGCCGTTGCATAATCTCCCATTCCGAAGGTAACAACCTGCCCTTTTTATACAAAATAGTTTCCGGGGTTTTACTTTTTCCAATATCATGATATAATGCCTCTTCATAAAGCATCTGTTTTTCTCCTTCATTCAGCTTCATTTCATCGGCCATTTTTATTGCAATATTGGCAACATTATTAGAATGTATAAATAATTCTAAAGAAAAATCATGCTTCATTAAATTAAGGTAGCTGACATTTTTAATATTCTGAAACATATATCACCACCTAAGAATAACTTTATAAAACATTGAGCTAAGTGTGCTGAGATTTTTATACTTTAGTATATTTTTTTACTTCAATCAAACATTATTATATTATTTGCATTATTTTCTGTCAACCATTATATAAAAATAAACTGCTGCTCAACTAAATGTTAGTTTTTGCAACAGTCCATTCAATAAGATTATTACCCGTCATTCAACGTTAATAAATCATTATATCAACTTAAAAATCTCACCCTCATACCTTAGGAAGAGTAATAATAAATGTGCATCCCTCGTTTAAATCCGTTTGTATATCCATATTTCCGCCATGCCGCTTAATAATTTTGTATGCTATTGAAAGTCCGAGACCTGTTCCGCCTGTTTGAGAATTACGGGAATCATCCACTCTTATAAAAGGATCAAAAATATTTTTTGCAATATCGGAAGGAATTCCGATGCCGTTATCCTTAAATAAAATTACTGCATTGTCCTGCTCTTCATATAAGCTAACAGTTAAATTTGTGCCTTCAGGGTTATATCTGATTAAATTATCGGTCAAATTATATAATACGCGGTTCATTTGAACGATATCTACCATAATATATATGGATTTTTCAGGTATATTGAAGTTATATTCAAAGTTTTCTTTCTCTAATATAGGTAACAAATCCGCACAAGTTTGTCTTAAACATTCACATATATCTATCTTAAGAAGCTTAATGGAATAATCAGCACTTTCTAATTTTGCAAATTCAAACAAACCATTTAATAAATGACTTGCTCTTTTACTGTTTTTTAAAATAATTTGAAGATAATCACATAGATTCTTGTCTGATTCCTCTGATTTTTGCAGGCAAAGCTCAGTATATCCAACAACACTTGCCAAAGGATTTTTTAAATCATGAGAAATATCCATTATCATTCTTTTTCTTTCAAGCTCCGTCTGTTCTCTCAATGCTGTTTCTGTCTCGATTTTTTGTGCCATATCATTAAAAGTATCCTGCAAATCCGCAAACTCATTTTTTAAGTTCAAATTGACTCTTGCTGAATAATCACCCTCCCTTAAACGTTTAGTACCATCCAGCAACATTTTTAATGGTTTAGTAATACTGACGGATGAAATTCTCGAAAAAATAACGGCGAATATTCCCAGCATAAGTAAATAAAGGATAAATATTGCAATGAATGCTCCGGATACATTTTTAATATCTTTTGATGCAGCTTCTTTATTGTAAACAAAGGATATATCCAGTCGTATAGAGGTAGGGAAAGTTATTACCAGCCAAAACTTACCCTGTGGGTTATACAATATATCATAGCTGTACTGATGTCCCTTTTCTTTGCTTCTAACAAGAAAGTCAGTGAATTCACCCACGGTAAGCTTTTTAGTTCCAAGTGTATCTAAGCCCTCTGAAAATACTACTTCATGTTTGTCATTGATTACCTGAACGCCCCCTCCGTTTTGAACAACGGGCTCTGTGTCAATATCTGTATAATCATCTTTCATTAACAAGCTTGCGGGATATATATTTTTTACAAGCGTTTTTGAAATGACGTCATTGGCAAAGCCGGAGAGTAAATATACAAATACAGCAGTTAAAATTGACAGAAGAAAAACTATAAGATAGTTTCTGAAAAATTGATTGGAAATCTTACTTTTCATTGCGAACACCTGTTTTATGAAGCTTATATCCTATGCCACGTATAGTCTTTATATATTTAGGATCTTGAGGATCGATTTCAATTTTGTTGCGCAGATGACTGATATGAACCATAATTGTATTATCATCATAGTAATAATCATCATCCCATACCGCATTGTAGAGCTGCTTTTTTGTAAATACTTTTTCCGGATTTTCCATAAGATGTAACAAAAGCTTGTATTCCTTAGCATTAAGCTCTATCTGTTCATTTTTTACATAAGCGCAGCAGCTGTCCTTGTCAATAGTCAAATCACCATACTGAAGCAAATTATTATCCTCTTCTTTTAAGGCTAAATAGTCATGATTTCTTCTAAGCTGTGCCTTAACTCTTGCCAGCAGCTCATTCATTGAGAATGGCTTGGAAACATAATCATCGGCACCCATTTCAAGGCCAAGCACCTTATCCATATCGTCTGCTCTGGCTGTAAGAAAAATAACCGGAATGGTGCTTTCTTCTCTTATTTTTCTTAATAAATTAAACCCGTCAAGCCGCGGCATCATAACATCCAAGACAGCTAAATCAAAATCTTGCTCTTTTAATATTTTTAATGCTTCAATTCCATCAACTGCGGTATTGACAAAGTATCCTTCATTCTCCAAGGCTATCTTTATGAGATTTCTGATATCAGCTTCATCTTCAGCAACAAGAACCTTCATTTTACACCTCACTTCCTAACAATATTATTTATACAATGTTAACATCAATATAACATAAAAAAGCTAAGTAATAAATCAGCTGAATTTAAGTTATATTCTTTATCCATTTTTTAGATATAATCCTCGGTATGATTAGTATAATTTTGATTAATTCCTCTATTGTTACTATTGCATATATCAAATAAACCGGTATATCTAACAACAATGCTCCTATAAATGCAATCGGAACTCCTACAACCCATACTGTACCGGCATCTAATATCATCGCATATGTTGTATCTCCCCCACCTCTTAACACTCCTACTATCCCTGTGGCACCCAATACTCTGATAAAGAAGGTTAATCCCATAACAATCAGCAGATTTCTGGATGTATTGTACAAGTTCTGATCTAAGCCGCTGAACAGCTTTAATGTTAAATTAGGTGTCAAAGCCTGAATTATACCCAAGACAAGTCCTAATAGCATTGCCAATGTCATGAAATTCTTTGCATATCCATACGCTTCTTCCTCATCGCCGCTGCCGATTTTGCTTCCAATCATTACAGTACAAGAATTAGCCAATCCTCTGACTAAGACAAAGAAAACATTTTGTATCGTATTGGTGATTTGAATTGCCGCTGTTGCTTCCTCTCCAAGCTTTGCATATGCAATCGAATACATTACCTGACCTAAAGACCATGCTCCCTCTGCTAATATTACGGGATAGGTCGTTTTAATATATTTATTAAAAAATTCCTTGTTCCAACTGAACAATTCTTTCATACTTGCTGCTAATACGCCGTCTTTAGAATAAACCGCATAAAGAGTAACACCTAATTCTATAAATCTTGCAATAACCGTTGCCAATGCGGCACCCTTTACACCCATTGCCGGAATTCCAAGCTTTCCGAATATTAATATATAGTTTAACGTTGTATTGGTAATAAAAGAAATAGCAGAAATCTTCATCGGAATTTTTGGTTTTCCTGTAGTTCTTAAGGCAATACTAAATGCAAAGGTTAATGCGGTAGGAATATATGACAGTGCTACGATTCTTAAATAATTACTGCCTAATCTTATTACCTCCGGCTCATCAATCAGTATTCTCATTATAAATTGCGGGAACAATACTGCCGTTACAGTAAAAACAGTTCCCAATAATGCGCTTAAGGATACTGCAAGTCCCAAAACCTTTCTGATGCTCGGTATATCCTCCTTACCCCAATACTGAGCAATAAAAATAGAAGAACCGCTATTAATACCAAAGACTATAAGGACATAAAAGAAAAAAAACTGGTTTGCCAACCCCACGGCAGCAATACTTGTTTGACCCAAGCTGCTAATCATCAATGTGTCCACCATATTCACAGATGAAGTGATTAAATTTTGTAATGCAATTGGTAATGCTATGGCGAGCATTGTTTTAAGAAATATTTTATCTTTAAAAAAATTCATAAGTACTCCGTTAATTTATATTATTTGAGTTTTCCCATGCAGTCAACAAAAATAAGTGTGCATTATATAATAATACAATTTTAACTGATAACATTCAATAAAAATTTAAGCACGATTATTAACAAGGTTAAGATATATCCTCATTGAGTACTAAGAAAATATTACGAAACATATATTTATAGAGAAAACAATAAAAGGAGTGTTAAAATCATTGAACAAGGTTAATGTCAGTTTACGTACCATTGTTAGTAATATAAATTTGCCAACTGTTATAAAAACAACTATGCTTCCGGGTGACTCAGTCGAAAGTTTATTTATTGCAACGCAGATAGGAGAAATTTTTTATATTAGAAGTGGAATTATAGGGCTTTTCTTAGACATTAGACAGCGAATCATTGAGTTAGGTTCCAATGGTGAATATGATGAACGAGGGCTGTTGGGTTTAGCCTTTAATCCTAATTTTTATTATAATGGTCTTTTTTATCTTCATTATTCATTAGCCGGGACACAAGGCCCGGGTGCGCTTTCGGAATTTTTTATGCCGGACCCATGTAACCCAAGTACCTTGAATCTGCAGTGGTTCAATAGAGAAAATCAATATGATCATATTGATACTGTTGAAGAATGGATATTACAAAACGGTCAATCTTATAAACTTCGTACATTACTGAACTTAAGAAGACCGTTTATGAACCATAATGGTGTAAACAGTTTAAACTTTTCACCGGAAACAGGAAACTTAGTATTAACTACAGGAGATGGCGGTTCAGGCTACGACCCTTTTAATTTAAGTCAGGATATCATGGAAATTGCAGGCAAAATAATTGAAATTGATGTAAGCATTAATACTTTTATCGATAATCCACCTGTTGCCACACGCTTTAATGAGCTTCCCGCAGCTATTCAAAGAACGCTTACGGTAACAGCCAAAGGAGTTCGAAACATACCTGGAATTGCATATCAAAGATTTTATGAGCAATTTGTCAAATACGTTGGAAATGTTGGTCAGGATTTAGTAGAGGCGATTTTTTCATATACTTACTATAAACCTATACCTGTAACGGAAATTATTCAAGCTTTTTTACGAAACCGTGAACCTGATCAGGAAGATTTTATTAATCTTGGATGGAGAGGATGGGAAGGTGATTTTCCAACTACAATTATAAATAACTGTTCTGAAAATTCTTCCTTGGTTGAGGAAACTATTTCATATTTTAATGAAGCAGTAAGGCTTTCGGTTAGCCGTATTCATCCACTGACTTGTTATTATCATAGAGATGAGCGTCCTGATAAGTTCAATGGTTCATCACTTACAGGAATACAGCCATATATGGGAATTGAAATTCCGGATTTAACAGGGTGTATTGTTTTTACCGATTTTGCCGATAGAGATGAATCCCCGACAAGAGGGGTTTTAGCTTATACTAAAGTAAGAGCTGATTGCAAGCTAAGCGATTACAGTGTTATTGAAACAGATTATAACTTCGGTTCTCAATCAGCTTATTATGTCAGCTTAGGAACAAATCTTGATCAATCAAAACTATATTTAGGTGTTTATGGCTCTTCGAATGTGACCAATTTTAACCAAGGCACTGTTTTTGAAATTGTTAACTAACAATAAATCAACCTCAATTCCGAAATTTTTCCGAATTGAGGTTGTAATCCAAAGCAATTTTATGCCCTTAATACTCCACGAAATCCTCTGGCACCATAGTAGGATTCTGCTCCGTTGTGATATACAAATACAGTATCGTAGCGGCGGTCACAGAAGATTGCCCCTCCAAGCTTTCTGATTTTTTCAGGTGTTTTAACCCAGCTTGATGTTTTCATGTCAAATTTTCCTAATTTCTGCAGTTCTCTGTATTGCTCTTCGGTTAAAAGTTCAATTCCCATATCAGATGCCATATCCATAGCATTATTTTCCGGTTTATGCTCTTTTCTGAAGTTCATCGCTTCACGGTCATAACAAATACTCCTGCGGCCTTTCGGACTTTCAGCCGAACAATCAAAAAAAATATATTTGTTGGATTCTTTATCGTAGCCAACGGCATCCGGTTCTCCTCCGGTCCGCTCCATTTCATTGAGAGACCATAGCTTTTCGGGATTAGCTTCCAATCTTACCTGCACCTTATTCCATTCAAGGTTATTATGACGATTCATGTTTTTCTCAAAACGATCCTTCAATGTTCTAAGCAGCTTATCACGTTGTTCAATTGACAACTCTTTATTACTGTTTATTTCATTTGTATCTGTCATGTAAACCCTCCTTATTTATTGTTTATTATTCGCTTTATCGATATCCATTAATAAATAAGCTCATACTCCATTGTTCCCAAGCCGATTTTTTCTGCGTGCTTAAGCGTCTTCCTGCCTTTGTCAAAAAGCTTATTAGATTCATTTTTCTGCATTATATCCAGACATGCAGTATCCAGAGCCACAGGGTCCTTTCCGGCAAGAATACCTATATTCTCTGCAATAGGTTTCATATGTGCTCCGGTGCAGTCACAATCCTTAGTTATATTGTGAACAAATGTAATATATATAATATCCTTATCTTTCGCTGCTCCATATGCATACTCTGCAAGCTTCTCTAAAAAGTTAGAACCACCCCAGGTATTTTCAATGGCACCTTGTGGACAAACAGCTATGCAACCAGCACAGCCAATACATTTACTGCCGTCAATAACTGCGGTATCAGGTGTAGTAATTGCGTTGTAGTCGCATTTATCAGCACATATGCCACAGGATATGCATTTATTTTCATCTATTACAGGAGATATCCCCGAGTGCTGCTCAAGCTTTCCGCCTCTTGAGGCGAAGCCCATTGCAAGCTGCTTCAATGCGCCGCCGAAGCCGGCTGCCACATGACCTTTAAAATGGCTCATAACTATGAACTGATTATAATTTCCATAACCCTTACCTATCTTACATTTTTTTATGTAATCCTTGTTGATTTCAATTTCATTATATTCTGTTCCGATATCTCCGTCAGCAATAATGATGGGAATCTGAGTAAACCCGTGAGCTCTGGCTGTCTTTATATGCCTTTCGGTAGTTGTTCTGGACCCTTTATATAATACGTTGGACTCAATATATGAAGGAGAAACTCCGATTTCTTTGAGATATTTTATAGCTTCATCATAGCACTTTGCAGGAATAAATGTCGTATTTCCCTTTTCTCCAAAATGAACCTTAATAGGCACTTCCTTTTCAAACTTATGACCTGTTTCTGAAACTATTTTTTTCAATAGCTTTACGGCATCTTTTCCAAGTTGATCATAATCAGATTCTTTGTTTTCAATAAAATATACCTTACTCACATTGCACCTCTCTTTTATCTGTTATTGTCTCAAACTATTCAACGTATATTATACCACTAAAAAAACTTGCTACGCAACTTCGTTTTGCCGGCTGAACGGCAAGGTCGCAGGGGAGCTTTTCAGCAGTCTACAAAACAATGTCTACCATATCTCCCGCTGCAATACTATCTCTTTTTACTTTACAATCCAATGCAATTATTTTGACACCCTTTTTCTTAATGCTTTTCAGAGTTTCTCCAAATTCCTTATGAGTTTTATAATTAGGTATAAAATATAACACATCCTTCATCTGTATAATGAAGCATACGTAAGCTTCATAGCCGTCATCTATGCTGTCCCCAAGCTCATTTAAATGCTTTAATCCTCTTTCGGTAGGTGCATCGGGAAACATAACGACACCATTTTCCTCTAATGTAACTCCCTTTACTTCCACAAATATTTTCTTATCATCTGCTTCAACATAAAAATCAAATCGTGAATTTTTATATTTACATTCCGGCTTTATTAACGTGATATTATTAAACAGTTCTCCCTTTAACAGCATTTCATGAAAAACCTTATTGGGCGCCTGACTGTCTATGTTAATCAATCTTTCACCTTTAAATACCGATATCAGATCGTACTGGGTTTTCCGGGTTTTACGGCTTGAATTGCGGAATTCCTGAACATAGACAGAAACACCCTCCGTTAATAGTTCCTTGCACCGCCCCGTATTCTTAACGTGGCATATTTCCTGTGCTCCGTCAATTTCAATATTTGCAATAAATCGGTTTGGCCTGCTGATAAATTTCGCCGTTTTTATATTATCGTATAACATTTAATTAATTTTCCTTTGTAATAATCTCTTTAACAATTTGAGTTGCCAAAGCGGCATCGGCTTTTCCTTTTGATTGCTTCATAATAAAGCCGATAATCGCTCCGATAGCTTTTTCTTTTCCTGCCAAGTATTCTGCTACGGCTTTTTCATTTGCATCTACCGCCTTTTGACACAGGCATCTTAAATCATCCTCATCTACCCCTTGCATATCTTCTTCAGAAATAAACGATGATGCTGCCTTTCCTTCATCCAGCATCTTTTCCAAAGTATTTCTTGCCACCTGAGAAGTAATCTTTTTCTTTTCTGCAAGTATAACCAGTTCCGATAAATATTTTGGAGGAATCGAAATATTAAACTCTTCCTTTTCCGATTCGGTTGAAAAACGTCTGAATATCTGGCTCAATATATAGTTAGAAACCATCTTGGGACTTTCAACTCCCGCAGATGCTTCTTCAAAATAATCAGCAATTTTTTGATATTTAATCAGGAGCTCTGCGTCATCAACCGGTAATCCCAATACTTCAACAAATCTCTTTAATCTCTGCTGAGGAAGCTCAGGCAAGCTTTTCTTACAGCGATCAATTTGATCATCCGAAATTGAAATAGTAACTAAATCAGGTTCTCTGAAATATCTGTAATCATCGGCATCTTCCTTGCCCCTCATGCTTTCGGTAATATTTAAGCCGCTGTCGTATCTTCTTGTTTCCTGTTCTATCTCCCCGCCGCTTTCCAATACATCTATCTGTCGCCTGAATTCATATTCCATTGCTTTTGCTATAAAATTGATTGAATTCATATTCTTTATTTCAGTTCTTGTTCCATACTTTTCCTCGCCTTGTTTTCTTACGGAAATATTCACATCACACCGCAGGGAACCCTCTTGCATTTTTACATCCGACACTCCTGTATATTTCATGATTAATCTCAGCTTTTCAACATATTCTACTACTTCATCTATACTTCTGAAATCCGGCTCTGTTACTATTTCAATGAGAGGAACACCGCCTCTGTTATAATCTATATATATATCACCTCTCTGATGAACTAATTTACCTGCATCCTCTTCGATATGAATCCGATTTATATTAACTTTTTTTCCGGAATTCAATTCTACGTATCCGCCTTCACATAGCGGCTTATCATATTGGGATATCTGATAGGCCTTGGGCAAATCAGGATATACATAGTTTTTACGATCCATCTTGGATATATTTCTGATACTGCAATTTGTTGCAAGACCTGCCTTCACGGCATACTCCACTACCTTTTCATTTAACTTAGGTAATGTTCCGGGAAGCCCTACGCAAACAGGACAGCAATGAGTATTCGGTTCACCTCCGAATTCGGTTGTGCAAGAGCAAAATATTTTTGTTTTCGTAGAAAGCTCTACATGCGTTTCTAACCCGGCAACTAATTCCCAGCTCATATCCTCACCCCTGACTCTGATTCTTTGTATATTTCATCTTTTGCATACTGCTCATATTGATATGCCGCATTCAATATTTTAGCATCGTCAAAGCTTTTACCGATTATCTGCATTCCTATGGGAAGACCTTTGTTATCAAATCCGCACGGTATTGACAAAGCAGGCAAACCTGCAATGTTTACAGATACTGTGCAGATATCGGTCAAATACGTCTCAATAGGATCCTTTGAGGTATAATTCGTCTCAAATGCAGTCATGGGCACGGTAGGAGTCAACATAACATCGCATTCAGTAAACGCATCCTTAAAGGATTTAACTATTGAACCTCTCAGCTTTTGTGCTTTCTTATAATATGCATCATAATAACCGGCACTTAAAACATAGGTTCCCAATAATATTCTTCTTTGTACCTCTTTACCGAATCCTTCACTTCTTGTCCTGCTTATCATATCATTTACATCCTTGTAATTATCAGTTCTGTAACCGTATCTGATTCCGTCATATCTTCCTAAATTTGAAGATGCCTCGGCGCAGGCAAGGATATAATAGACAGGCAAGGCGTATTTTAACGAAGGGAGTTTAAATTGTACTATTTCGGCTCCTAAGCTTTCATAAGCTTCAATTGCCTTTTTTATAGAAATCATAACATCTTCTCTAACTCCATCAAAATATTCCTCTGCAATTCCGATTTTCATTCCTTTGATGCTGTTATTTAAAGTATCAACGGCTTTAACCCTGCTTCCTGCTGATGTAGCGTCTCTTTTATCGTATTTGGAAATCGCATCGTAAATTATAGCCGTATCTTCTACACTGCCTGCAATCGGTCCGATTTGGTCAAAACTTGAAGCATATGCAATGAGCCCGTAACGGGATACGGCACCGTAAGTTGGTTTTAATCCTACCAAGCCGCAGAAGCTTGCAGGTTGTCTTACGGAACCGCCGGTATCAGACCCCAGACCGTACACTGCTATATTTCCGGAAACTGCGGATGCTGCCCCTCCTGAGCTTCCTCCTGCCACATGAGCTGTGTTGTGAGGATTTAAGCTTCCTCCGAAGCATGAAGTTTCGCAGGATGAACCCATTGCAAATTCATCCATGTTTGTTTTACCCAAGAGAACTGCATTCTGATTTTTTAATATTTCCCACACAGTAGCATCATAGACGGGAACATAACCTTTCAATATTTTGGAGCAGCATGTTGTTTCTACATCCTTAGTGGAAATATTGTCCTTTAAGCTCATTGGTATTCCTTCAAGGAGTGAAATTTTTTCACCTCTTTGTATTTTTTCATCTACTGTCTCAGCTGTCTTTAATGCCGTTTCCTCAGTTATATTAACGTAAGCATTGATAATACCATTCTCTTTTTTTATTGAATCTATATATTTTTGTGTTAATTCAATACAGGATATTTCCTTATCAGTCAAAAGCTTGTTTATATATTTTATTTTACCCGGCATTATCTTTCACTCCTTCTTTTAACAAAGAAATATCCGTCCAAGCCGCCTTCTCTGTTTTTCAATATAAGCTCTCTGTCATAAGATTCAGCAATTTCATCTTGGTGAAAGGCATTAACTATATTGTTTATTTCATCGAAACCTTCTGATTCAACGTCCGTAACGGCAGTATTGATTGTGTTTGCAAATTCTATAATTTCACCCATGTCTTTTGTTAATTCATCAATTTTACTTTCATCAATTGAAAGCTTTGCAAGCTTAGCTATTTTTAGTATATCATCCTTACCTACCACTTTATCAGCTCCTATCTGATTTTAATATGGACTTCCCTTAACTGCCGTTCATTCGCGGCATTGGGAGCATTTGTCAATACATCCTGGGCATTGCTGTTCATAGGAAACGCTATAACCTCTCTGATATTTTCTTCTCCCGTCAGCAGCATTACCATTCTGTCGATTCCCGGCGCCATTCCCGCATGAGGAGGTGCTCCATATTTGAAAGCATTGTAAAGAGCAGTAAATTTAGATTGCAAATCGTCCTCGGTATATCCTGCAAGCTCAAACGCCTTAACCATAATATCAATATCGTGGTTTCTCACAGCACCTGATGATAATTCTATTCCATTACATACTATATCATATTGATAAGCAACAATGTCAAGCGGGTCTTTATGCAGCAGCGAATCTAATCCCCCCTGAGGCATTGAAAACGGGTTGTGGGTAAAGGATAATTCTCCTGTGCTTTCATCTGTTTCATACATAGGAAAATCAACCACAAAGCACATTTCAAACCTGCTTTCATCAATTAAACTCAGACGCTTTCCAAGTTCGGTCCTTATCTGACCTGCCAATTTAGGTGCATATTCCTTATCATCCGCTATGAAAAACAATACGCAGCCCGGCTCTAATTCGGCTCTTTCTATTAAGATTGCTTTGTCTTCTTCCTTCAGGAATTTGTCAATAGGTCCGTGAAATTTCATTTCTTCATCTACCTTAATATAACCGAGACCCTTCATTCCGATTGTTACGGCATATGACAGCATATTTTCAAAAAAGCTTTTTGATTGTGAAGCACAATCTTTAACATTGATTGCTCTGACAGTCTTCCTTCTGAACGGTGCAAAGCCGGTTTCTTCAAATATATCGCTTATATCGATAATGGTTAACGGGTTCCTTAAATCCGGTTTGTCTGTTCCGTATTTTATCATTGCCTCCCTGTACGGAATTCTCACAAAAGGCGGCTCAGATACCTCCTTGTCAGAGAACTTAGTAAATGTTTCATACAATACCTCCTCGGCTACATTCAGTACATCCTCCTGTGTTGCAAAGGACATTTCGAAATCCAGCTGATAAAATTCACCCGGTGAACGGTCTGCTCTTGCATCCTCGTCTCTGAAGCAGGGAGCTATCTGAAAATATTTATCGAATCCGGATACCATAAGCAATTGCTTAAACATCTGAGGAGCCTGAGGCAATGCATAAAATTTCCCCGGATGCTTTCTGCTCGGTATAATGTAATCTCTCGCACCTTCTGGGGACGATGATGTCAATATAGGAGTCTGTATTTCCAAAAATCCTAATTCCTCCATTTTCGCTCTTAAAAATGAAATAATTTTAGAACGAAGTATGATATTTTTTTGTGCTTCTTTATTTCTTAATGCTAAGTATCTGAATTTTAATCTCAAATCTTCTTTTGTTTCTTTTGAAGAAGCTATTTCAAAAGGAAGATTAGCCCGTGATTTACTTAATACTTCAATCGCTTCCGCATCTATTTCTATCGTTCCTGTCTCAATTTTTTCATTGATTGTATCCTCATCCCGTTTTATAACTTTACCTGAAACACTGATTACACTTTCCTTAGCAATATTTTCAATTAAGCTTTCATTTTCAACAACTACCTGGACTAAACCGTATTGGTCTCTTAAATCAATAAATTTTACTCCTCCGTGATCTCTTACATTTTCAAACCAGCCGGCTAATTTTACTTCTTTTCCGATATCACTTTCTCTTAATTCTCCGCAGTTGTGTGTACGGTATATGTTTTGTTTTGTCATAATATTTCCTTTCTGTTTTTTATAATTTTGGTTGACATTTACATGCATATGTTAATTCAAATTCAAGGATACGCAGGCTCCATCACAAATTTGTCTGCTCCCTTTGGTCGCACAAATTTGGATTATGCTGCATTAGGTCTACCATCCATTTGTTCATCGCTGTCGCTCAAACAAATGGTGGTAGCACCATAAAAGAAAGTCCCAATAAACATAATGTTTATTGGGACGAAAGTTTCCGCGGTACCACCCTAATTAGCTATAAAGCTCACTCGAAAGACACTGTCATGTCTTTGCCGCTTTATCGCTCGGTTGCGTCTGAGCCTACTTTTGTTTGAAGTGTTTAAAATACTTAAAACAATTTGGGTCAAAAGCTCAAGGATGTTCTTCATAATAAGTTTATTGTAATAGAATCCCACCATCTCTATCTCTCTGTGACTAAAACTTATACTACTCTTCCTGTCATCGCTGTACTAATATTTATACTGTTTTATTTTATATAATTCTATGCAATATTTTAAAATTGTCAAGTGTTTTTTGCAAAATTATTAAAATAATTTCATCATACGCTGAACAACAATTCTCCGTAAGTCGGATACGGCCAATACTTTTGTGCAGTATTAATCTCCAACTCATCAACTGTTATACGTATTTCCTGCATTTTTGAAAATACCGAATTTCTGTAAAATGAAGCTGCTTCCTTTATATCTTCATAGTCTTTCACTTCAAGAAGTAAATTATCCAATAACTCCGTATTGTTGTACAATAAAGCCGAAAGCAATGAAAGCTTGGTAACTAAAGCTTTTTCAACATCACAGTTCGCATCAGACAGGAAGGAATTTTTAGAAGCTGCTGTTTCACATAAGTCATTAATATAAGATGATACAGCAGGCAATATATCCTTTTTTATCATTTCTGTCATAGTCAGTGCCTCGATATTTAAAACCTTGCAATAATCTTCTATACATATCTCCAATCTTGAATGAATCTCTTTTTCCGACAATACTCCAAATTTTTCAAGCACTCTGATATTTTTATCAACTGCAAAATATGGCAATGATTCAGGTGTAGATTTTAAATTTAATAAGCCTCTTCTTTCAGCCTCCTTAACCCACTCATTCGAGTAATTGTTACCGTTGAAAATTATCCTTTTGTGATTTTTAATTGTATCTTTTATCAGTATTGCTAATGCTTCATTAAAATTATCTGATTTTTCTAATATATCCGCAAATTGAGACAGCTCTTCGGCAACAATGGTATTCAATACAATGTTAGGTCCAGCTATCGATAATTTTGATCCAACCATGCGAAATTCAAATTTATTTCCCGTAAAAGCAAACGGCGATGTTCGGTTTCTATCCGTCGTATCCTTAGGAATAACAGGAATTATATCTACACCTATTGTCATTTCTCTCTTGTATTCTTTATCATAAGCCACATCTCCCTCTATGGATTCTAAAACTGATGTAAGCTCATCTCCCAAGAAAACGGATATTATAGCGGGAGGTGCTTCGTTGCCGCCTAATCTGTGGTCATTCCCTGCGGTTGATACTGATACCTTCAATAAATCCTGATATTCATCCACCGCTTTTATAACCGCAGCTAAAAACAGTAAGAATCTTGCATTCTCACGGGGAGAAGTACCCGGTTCCAGAAGATTAATTCCTTTATTGGTTGACAATGACCAGTTGTTGTGCTTACCGCTTCCGTTTATTCCGGCAAATGGTTTTTCATGAAGCAGGCATGCCAATCCATGCTTTGAGGCAACTCTTTTTAATAATTCCATTGTTAACTGATTGTGGTCACAGGCAACATTAGTATTGGAAAACACAACAGCTAATTCATGTTGTGCAGGTGCAACCTCGTTATGTTCCGTCTTTGCAGGTATGCCTAATTTCCACAATTCGCTGTTAAGCTCCTTCATAAACTCCTGAACTCTCGGCTTAATAGTTCCAAAATAATGATCTTCCAATTCCTGTCCTTTCGGCGGCTTAGCACCGAATAATGTCCTGCCTGTAAATATTAAATCCTTTCTCTTATTAAACAATTCCTTATCTATTAAAAAATATTCCTGTTCGGGTCCCAGCGTCGTAGTAATTCTTTTAGTTTTATTGTCGCCGAATAATCTTAATATTCTTAAAGCCTGTTGGTTCAGAACTTCCATAGAACGCAGAAGCGGTGTTTTCTTATCAAGAACTTCCCCTCCGTAAGAGCAAAAAGCCGTAGGGATACACAAGACAGAATCCTTTATAAATGCGTAGGATGTAGGATCCCATGCTGTGTATCCTCTTGCTTCAAAGGTTGAACGTAATCCCCCCGAAGGAAAGCTTGATGCATCAGGTTCACCTTTTATCAGCTCTTTACCTGAAAACTCCATAATTATTTTACCATCATCAGTTGCCGATATAAAGCTGTCGTGCTTTTCTGCAGTAATACCAGTCATCGGCTGGAACCAATGAGTAAAATGTGTAGCACCCTTTTCTATCGCCCAATCCTTCATGGCATTTGCAACTACATGTGCCACATTTATATCCAAGCTTTTTCCTTCCTGAATTGTTTTTTTCAATGCCTTGTACGTTACTTGAGGCAATCTTTCCTTCATTACTTCATCGTTAAAAACCATGCTTCCAAAAATCTCTGAGATATAACTCATACTGTCCTCCTTTAATCACATAATCGCAGGGGAATGCATCAAATTTATTTGTTCACTTCACTCACATAAATTTGGCATTCTGTGCGTTTGACCTACCATCGATTTCTTTCTCCCTTATGGTCGAAGAAATCGGGTTAGGGTATAAAAAAGGGCGCAGTAGGAATATCCTACAGCGCCTTTGCTGATTTTATAGAAGAATTATATTCTCCACTTTTAATTTTGTCAACAATTTTTTAAAACTTTTTCATCAATAGGGTAGGTTGCTGAAAAAGTTCGTCCTGCAAGGCGCCGGAAATCGGGCAACCGCAACGTATTCAGACATACGTGAGGATTGACCGGTTGAACGGCAACGAAGCAGGCGGGCGTTTTCAGCAACCTGCGGATATATTGTATATATCCACATCACTATCATAAATATCAGATTCTATAATCTCTATCAAAGCTGCTACGGTATCTAAAGAAGTCATTACATTTATGGAAGCTTCCACTGAGGTTCTTCTTATTTTGAAACCGTCCGTACCGGAGTTGTTAGCTTTAGTAGGAATATCTATAACCAATCCTATTTCTCCGTTTTTAATGAAATCTATTATATTGGGGGACTTATCCGTCACCTTATTGACAACCTTAGCTTCAATTCCTGAATTATTTAAATATTTAGCCGTATTTTTTGTAGCAACAATTTTATATCCCAGCATATTCAGCTTAATTGCAAGCTCTTTGAAATTTTCTTTATCCGCATCTCTGACGGTAGCAAGTATTTTCTTGCTTTTATCCGGAATCTTCAGTCCCGCGGCAATGAAACCTTTATACAAAGCTTCAAAGTATGTCTTTCCGATACCCAACACTTCTCCCGTGGATTTCATTTCAGGTCCTAAGCTCACCTCAACACCCGTCAGCTTTTGAGTTGAAAAGACGGGTACTTTTACTGCCGTCAAGGATGATTCCTTATATAATCCGGTTCCGTATTTCATATCCTTTAATTTTTCTCCCAACATAACTCTTGTTGCAAGCTCAATCATGGGGATTTTAGTAACCTTGCTTATGTATGGAACAGTTCTTGAGGAACGCGGATTTACTTCAATAACATAAAGGTCATCCTTATATTCTACGAATTGAATGTTTATCATCCCTATTGATTTTAACGATTTTGCTATATTTTTTGTAATTTCTTCAAGCTTTAATTTAGTATGCGAACTTAAATTCTTTGGAGGATAAATTGCAATGCTGTCTCCCGAATGTATTCCCGCTCTTTCTAAATGCTCCATAATACCGGGAATCAATATATCATCTCCGTCACATATTGCATCGACTTCAATTTCTCTTCCCACTAAATATTTGTCTATCAGCACAGGATTTTTAGAATTTTTAAAAGCATTTTCCAAATATACAATAAGTTCTTCTCTTGTGTGAGTTATTTCCATTCCCTGTCCTCCTAACACATAGGATGGTCTCACAAGAACAGGGTATCCTACTTGCTCAGCTGCCTTTATTCCATCATTTAAATTTAAAACCGCTTTTCCGGTTGGTCTTTTTATATTTAAAGATTCTAATATTGCATCAAATTTTTCTCTGTCCTCGGCAACATCTATCTGTTCAGGGTTGGTGCCCAGAATCGGTATGTTCTTTTCTTTGAAAAAATTAGCAAGCTTAATGGCTGTCTGCCCTCCGAATTGAAGTATTACACCGTGCGGCTGCTCTTTTTCCACTATATTTAATACATCTTCCTCGGTCAAGGGTTCAAAATACAGCTTATCTGCTATATCAAAATCTGTGCTGACCGTTTCGGGATTGTTATTAATTATGATTGTTTCTACTCCGCATTTTTGCAGTGCTAATATACAGTGAACGGAACAGTAGTCAAATTCAACTCCCTGGCCAATCCTTATAGGACCTGAACCTATAACAAGAATCTTCTTTTTGTCTGATGTCTGCACTTCATCATATTCATCATAGGTTGAATAGTAATATGGGGATATTGCCTCAAATTCGCCGGAGCAGGTATCAACCATTTTATAGACAGCTTTAATATTAAATTTCATTCTTAAATTGTATATGTCATTTGGACCCGAACCTGTTAAATCTGCAATACCCTTATCAGAAAACCCCATTTTCTTTAGCTTTTTAAGCCATTTATCATCTAAGGATTCTATTTTTGTTTTTCTCAGCTTTTCTTCCTCATTGACTATGTTATTGATTTTATGCAGGAAAAATTCATCTACCTTGGTCAACTCCGCTATCCTGTCAATTCTGTATCCTCTCCTTATAAGCTCTGCTATATAAAACAGCCTTTCATCATCCGGAGTTTGGATCATAGCTTTTAACTCAGATATGCTTTTTCCTGATGCCTTCTTGCTGTATAAATTATATTGTTTTATTTCTAAAGAGCGAACTGCCTTTAACAGAGCGGATTCAAAATTATTACCTATAGCCATAACTTCGCCGGTCGCCATCATCTTTGTTCCTAAAATTCTGTCGGCATAAAAAAACTTATCAAAAGGCCATTTAGGAATTTTTAAAACAACGTAATCTAAGGATGGCTCAAAGGCAGCATAGGTTTTTTCCGTTACGGAATTTTTAATTTCATCCAGAGTATATCCCAATGCTATTTTAGTAGCTACTTTTGCTATGGGATAACCCGTTGCTTTTGAAGCAAGAGCCGATGAACGGCTTACACGCGGATTAATTTCTATAACTACATATTCAAAATTATCGGGATTCAACGCAAGCTGCACATTGCAGCCGCCTTCTATGCCGATTGCATCTATAATTTTGATAGATGCTGTTCGAAGCATTTGGTATTCTACATCCGACAAAGTCTGTGACGGAGCAACAACTATGCTGTCTCCCGTATGAACACCTACAGGATCAAAATTTTCCATATTGCAAATCGTAATGCACGTTCCGTTTTTATCGCGCATTACTTCATATTCGATTTCTTTCCAGCCCTTGATGCTCTTTTCAATTAGTACCTGTTTATTCATGCTTAGCTGCAGACCTTTTGTCAAAATCTCCGTCAATTCATTTTCATTGTTGGCAATTCCGCCTCCGCTGCCTCCCAATGTATATGCCGGTCGAATTATAATTGGATATCCGATCCTGCCTGCTGCTTCTTTTCCCCCTTCAAAATCGGTGACTATTTCCGAATCCACTATCGGCTCCCCGATTTCATTCATTACTTTTTTAAATAATTCTCTGTCTTCTCCCTTTTTTATGGAATCAACACCGGTTCCTATAACTCTTACGTTATATTTATCCAATATTCCCTTATCATAAAGTTCCACCGTTAAATTAAGACCTGTCTGCCCTCCCATTCCGGAAATTATGCTGTCAGGACGCTCTTTAGCTATAATTTTTTCTGCAAACTCAACCGTTAAGGGTTCAATATATACTTTATCTGCAATATCCTTATCCGTCATTATTGTAGCAGGATTCGAATTTATTAAAACTGTTTCTATTCCTTCTTCTCTCAATGCTCTGCATGCCTGTGTACCTGAATAATCAAATTCTGCGGCTTGCCCTATAACTATAGGTCCCGAACCGATAACCAATACTTTTTTAATACTTGTATCCAGTGCCATTATTTTACTCCTTTATATATATCTATAAAATCATCAAAGATAATATTAGAATCATGTGGTCCCGGACATGCTTCAGGATGATATTGCACGCCCATTACCGGTAAATATTTATGCTTTATCCCTTCTATAGTTCCATCATTTATATTTACGTGAGTTACTTCTATATCTTTAGTAAGAGAGCTTTCTTTAATCATATATCCATGATTTTGTGAGGTTATGGTTACCTTTCCCGTCTTTAAATTTTTAACCGGATGATTGCATCCTCTGTGACCGAATTTCATTTTGGTGGTTTCACAGCCTAAAGCTAATGCAATCAGCTGGACGCCTAAGCATATTCCCGTTACAGGCATTTTATCGATTAAAATTTTTAAATTATCAATAACTTCCGGTAAATCCAAGGGGTCCCCGGGTCCGTTTGAAAGGAATATCCCGTCTAATTTATAATTTAAAATCTCATCGGCTTTAGTAAATGCCGGGAATATTGTAACCTTACATCCTTTATACAGGAATGAATTTACAATATTATTTTTGATACCGAAGTCTAAAATTCCAACGTGTAGCTCTCCTTCGCCCATTGTTTTAATTTCTTTTACAGTTACCTCCTCAACTGCCGACTTGTTTGAAAAATTGTTAAAATATTTATATACATCTTCTTTTTCAATATTGTTTGTAGTTATAAGTCCTTTCATTGTACCCGCATTTCTTATAACCTTGGTCAGATGCCTCGTATCAATACCTTCGATTGCCATTATGTTATTTTTCTTCAGATATATGTCCAAATCAAATTCGCATCTGAAATTATTAGGTTCAAGACATCTTTCTCTGATTATAAAGCCTTTAACCTTAGGTGAATCAGACTGAGAATCATCTATATTAATTCCGTAATTACCTATCAACGGATACGTCATAGAAACAATTTGACCATAATAAGACGGATCTGTTAAAATTTCCTGATAGCCAGTCATTCCGGTGTTAAACACCACTTCACCTACTGTATCTGAAATTTTGCCGAAGCAATTGCCTTCAAACATAATCCCATTTTCTAATATTAGTTTTCCTTTCATATCTGCCTCCATCTCATAATAATAAATTTGTTGAATAAGTAAAAAAAACAGCTATAAACACTAATAACAATGTTTATAGCCGTTCGGCGAAATTAATTTTTTTTCAATAATTATTATATTTATTAATTTGACATTTATAAAATCTATATTTTTAATAGGTTTTTTATACATAATTAGTCCTCCGAAAATCATTATATAGAAATTTATCACACATAAGCAGAATTGTCAATATGCATTTTTAAAAATATTTTAGTATATTTTTAAATTATGTTTTCTGATCTCGATTTGCCGTAAACGCTTTCAAATACACTGAATCAAGATATTTATCTTGAAAATCAACATAAAATAATTTTATAAAAATTGATTTAATTTCGCTGTTCAATATGATACAATATTCTCGGAGGTGTATTATAATGAAATTTACCGAAAATGAAGTTATTCAATTTGTAAATGAAAATGATATTAAATTTGTCAAATTGGCTTTTTGTGATATTTTCGGAACAATGAAAAATATATCCATATTGTCCGATGAGCTGCCTCGCGCATTTGAAAACGGTATTTCTTTTGATGCTTCATCAATAAAAGGATTTATGAACATTGAAGAATCAGATCTATTTTTGTTTCCCGACCCTTCAACCTTATCCATACTGCCATGGCGACCTCAGCAAGGCAGGGTTGTAAGATTGTTGTGCTATATAAATCATCCCGACGGAAGACCCTTTGAAGGTGACGGAAGACTTATACTGAAAAAAGCCATAGATGCAGCCCGGAAATCAGGATATAAAATCGAAATAGGTCCCGAATGCGAATTTTATTTATTCTTACAAGATGAAAAAGGATATCCGACAAAGGTTCCTCATGACTATGCAACGTATTTAGATGCCGCTCCTGTTGATAAAGGGGAAAATGTCAGAAGAGAAATTTGCCTGACCTTAGAACAAATGGGAATACTTCCTGAAAGCTCTCATCATGAACAAGGTCCGGGGCAAAATGAAATAGATTTTAAATACAGTGATGCCATGATTGCAGCAGACAGCTTAATCACTTTTAAATCGGTGGTAAGAACCATAGCAAACATTAACGGTTTGCATGCATCCTTCATGCCTAAGCCCCTTAAAGAATTTAGCGGAAGCGGTTTACATATTAATATATCTTTATTAAAAAACAATATAAATTTATTTGACAATCAATTGTTTAGTCACACACCTGAGTCAGACAGTTTTATTGCCGGAATATTGGACAAAATACCGCAAATCACCTTGTTTTTAAATCCTTTAATCAATTCATACGAACGTTTTGGCAGTCATTCTGCTCCTAAATATGTAACTTGGTCATCTGAGAACCGCTCGCAGCTCATTCGTATTCCGGCTGCCAACGGTAAATATTCGAGGATTGAGCTTAGATCACCCGATCCAAGCTGTAATCCGTACCTTGCATTTGCTCTGTTAATTTATGCAGGTCTTGATGGAATAAAAAACAAATATGAACTTGATAGTCCTGCTGATTACGATTTGTATAAGGCAGAGGATAGTGTAGTCAAGAACTACAAAAAATTACCTGCAACATTGGCGGAAGCAATCGAAAACGCAGAAAAAAGTGATTTTGCCTGCAATTGTTTACAGTCCGGAATCGTCGAAAAATATATTCAGTTCAAGAAGGAGCAATGGAATCAATATTTATCGTCTGATGATAAAGAAAGTTTCGAATTTAACACATATTTTTATACTGTTTAATTTTTTAAATACTGCTCGGGAGGTGATTTTCATGGATAGTGTGTTAATTGTATCTAATTCTGACAAGGGCATAACACTTTTGACCCAACTGTTAAATGATAATGGCATAACCAAAATAACTTCCGTTAAAAGCGGGGCAGAAGTTCGTCGTCTGATTAATATGACTGAATTTGATTTGACAATTATAATTACTCCCCTACCCGATGAATTCGGGGACAATTTAGCAATCACTATAACTGAAATCAGTACCTCCGGAGTAATTTTAATAACCAAGCACGAAGTTGCTGATGAAATCGAAGCGAAGGTTGAGGATTACGGTATTTTGGTAGTATCAAATCCAATAGTAAGACAGGTATTTTATCAAGCGCAAAAATTAGCCCTTGCTACTAAAAAAAGATTGTCAGGACTTAAAAATGAAAACATACGACTGCAAAATAAAATTGAAGAAATCCGTCTTGTCACGAGAGCTAAATGCGTACTTATAGAATATCTCAATATGACCGAAAATCAAGCCCACAAATATATTGAAAAGCAAGCAATGGATTTAAGAACTCCAAGAAAAGAAATTGCGCAAAACATTCTGAAAGCATATGAAACATAAATTAATGCAACTGTCCATAAAAAAGCTTCTGAATTCCGTACCTTTAAGTATCATAGCTCAGAAGTTTTTATCAATTTAAACGTAGCGATTCCAGTGGTTCTCAAGATAAATTTCATATAGAATTGTCTTAATATTGTCATTCTCGATTTGCTTTACGGTTTCATCGTAAAGGGATTGACCGTTTTCATAATGCACACCTTTAATCAGCTTTAATAAAAAATCGTTGAAAACCTGTCTGTCCCGAGCCGTTGGAGGATTTTTCCCAAGCTCTCTGACAGCATTAATAATTTTATTTGATGCCAATCTGGACAGATAATAGTTCTTTGACTGTAAATTTTCCGCTGCTTTCGTATAATCTCCAAAATACATATTAAGATAAACCAATTTGTCAGAAACACTGTCCGTTTTGTCAAGCATTTCTCTTGCAGCCTCGTAATTCCCCAGAGCAATATAGTATCTGCTTAAAAAGTAATATTCATTTTCGTCAATATCATCCTTTGCCTGCTCAAATGCTAATCCTATAATTTCACTGTTTTCCTTTATTTCATCCCGACTCATTATATTAAGCGTATTAATAAGCATTTTATTATCTCCGGTTATACTTCCGTATCTTTTTTCATATTCATAAGCTTTTTCAAGATTCTTCTCATCCAATTTCCATCCTGTGCCGTAAATCCTCACAAGGTATCTTAATGCTTCTACATCATGGGGGTTGTCGTTGAGTATGTTTTCATAATGAGCAATTGCTCCGGTGTAATCTCTGCGAAGAATCATTTCTTCACCCTTTGTAAGCTTTCCCTCAACGGTTACGCTGGGTATGCTGTCGTAATATGACCTTAACGGTATGCTGCTGGTTATAAGCTTGCCGTCACCGTCAAAGGCGTTTACAACTATGGGATATTCAGCTCCGGGTAAAAATGCTCCGAGCACTGTAAGGGGCTCAATGCTTGTTCCGTCTCCTCCAAAGCGTATAATAAATTGATTTCTCAGCATATCTACGTTAAAAACGGCATAATTAGTCGTAAATTGCCTTTCTCCATTTTTATCTGATGCAGAGCTGCGAAAGCTCGTTCCGCTTTTTTTATATGGTTCTTCCGATACAACCGGTTCCACTGTATAATAAGCAGCACCATCTACCTCTTCCCACGATACCGTAAACTCTTCTCCGGCTACAATCTGTCCCGGCTCCGGCAAGGTTACATCAAAGGTTTTTCTGAATATAAAGTCAATTTTTCCGCCGTTGCCTTCAAGCTCCGTATATTGACGATTTGAACGTTGCAGCACCTTGTCAGAAAGCAAGGAGCTGTCAACACCTATACCGATGCTGTACAGACCGTCCTTCAGTCCCAACGTCTCAAACTCACCGTTCTCGTCGGTTATGCCGATATAGCTTTCTCCTCTGCTGTGCATACTTCCATCTGCCTTCTGTACATATATTTCAACAAAGGGCATCGGCTTTCCTTCAAAGGTTACAGTTCCCGTTATAACATTGTCTCCTCTGAAATCATCCATGACACGGTCAAACCAGAAGCTTCTGTCATAGTACCCCATTGAGCCGAACACACTTCCTTTCCTATTCCAATAGTTACTGTCATTATTAAATTCATTGTAGAGTTGTTTAGCTTTTTCGTAATTTCCATCAAATAGTTCTATTTCTGCCCTTAATATACCAAGATTGACATCAGCAAGCTCTGAGTTTTCATATTTGGCAATTACTCTTTTAGCACCTTCCCTGTCCCTGCTTACATGAAGAAAAAAACCATTGTATATATCAGCAATGTAAACAATCTCTTCTTCGCTGCTGTTCTGTCCGAATGAAATCCATTCCTTGAGCATTTCGGCATCTCCTACATCAATTGCCAAATCGAGAAGCATTTTATAGGAATCTATATAATATGTTTTTTCACTGTTCTTCGGAGCTTCCTTCATGATGCCCAAAAGTACGTTTTTTGCCTTTTCTACATCCTCAGGACTCGTATTGTCTCCTCCGCCCCAGCCGGTTAAAAAAATACTGTATTTCGGAAAGCTTCTTAACAGGCTGTCTGCATAAATATATCCTCCCTTAACATTTGAAGTAGTGGGATAAGAAGCATATCTTTCATAAAAAAGCGTTGCCTTATCCGGATTACTTTCCAATAAATTTGCAATACTGAGAATTGCCGTAGGTATACCCCATGCAAACGTCAGGGAAATTAACAACAAAATAAATATAAGTGTTTTTATTTTAATTTTTATCTTCATTTTTCACCACCTCATATCTTTCCCTTACGATTATCTGAGAGCCTTCTACGTTTATAATTTGCCTATCCTGCAAATCAAACAGGTTTTTAGGTATTACAGTAATAGCGAACAGTGCAGCCAGGCCTATTATCGCAGGTGCTAACGGTATCTCAATTTCTTTATTCAAAAATTCATTCATTCTCTGTGATAATTTTATCTTTTTATTTTTAAGTATATTGTCTATTGCCGTCTGAGACAAAGTCATGTCAAAGGTATCTTCTTCCATAATCCTTTTTAATTCTAATCCAAGCTTATCTTTTTTCTCCATTTAACTGACCTCCCTTCAGCAATTTCTCCTTTAAAATATTTCTCCCTCTTGACAGGCGGCTTTTTATTGTACCTTCCTTTTCATTCAGTATATCGGAAATTTCCTTTACAGAAAAATTATCAAAGTAAAAAAGTACCAAGGTTTCTCTGTAAACCGAATTAATTTCGAAAAGCTCTTTTCTCAAAAGCTCCCTGTCTATATTCTTTTCCACATATGATTCGACTGACTCAGCATCGTTGACCCATTCATCCTCAAGAGAAAGAAGCTCCCGCTTCTTTCTTAACCTGTCTCTGCATAGGTTAAGTGCTATGGTATAAATCCAAGTATAAAGCCCTGAATTTTCTTTGAATGTGTTTAGTTTTTGAAAAATCTTTATTAAGGTTTCCTGAACTACATCCTCCGCTTCCTCTCTGTCTTTCAGTATCAGGCAGCAGGTTCTCAACAGTTTGTTTCCATACTCTTCAACAACTTGTCTATAGGCATCTTCATGCCCTCTCTTTAAATTATTAATCAATAACTTTTCTGCCACCATCAACCCTCCTTACTTTTTAGACGTTATCTTGCAAAATAGGTTGCAAGTAAATACTAAAAAATATTATATCATTTTATTTTTACTAAAAGTAAAAAAATCAAAAAGGCAGTCCGTCATAAGACAGTATGGAAACTTAAACTGTTAATGGGCGTCTGCTAAGTGAAATGTCAAAAACAAGTGTATCGTTCTTTGTGGGCGATACGCTTGTTTTTTGTTTTGTATCCTGATAAGTAGAGAGAAATATTTGAATAGGAGGGCAAATATTATGCCGAAAAGAGAACGCAATTTGCGGCTTCATATCATGGTAACGCATGAAGAATTAGCCGTCATACGGGAACGCATGGCAAAAGTGAACAGTCAAAAATAAGGAATGAGCGACAGCGAAATGACGCAACATTAGCCGGGTTTGGGGAGGCTCCCGAACAAGCAATTTTGAGGATTTTGCCGCAAGTGAAAATCCTCAAAATGTGCAAGTGTGTGTACACTTGCCCTGCTTGCCGTTTTGCGGAAGGGCTGAAAAAGGGTAAAAAGAAACAAGACATACATATGTCCTATTCCTATGTTATAATGGTATAGAGGTGAGCATATGAAAATAGATCGTCTAATCGGTATCATTACAATCCTTTTGCAAAAGGAAAAAGTAACAATTTCGCAATTAGCAGAGCGATTTGAGGTTTCATGCAGGACTATCCAGCATGATATTGATAATATATGTAAAGCTGGTAGCCCTTTTTGACACGAGTGTAAAATATAGACTGATTGATGAATATGGTCCGGAATGTATAACATTTGATAATCAATCCGGCAAATTACTATTTGAAAACACTTTCACAAATCGTAATTACTTACTCCAATGGATACTAAGTTACGGGGATGCCGTAAAGGTTATAGAACCTATTGAGTTAGTCGATGAAGTTTGCCTAAATGCAAAAAATATATTAGCTCAATATAAGTAATATGACATACTGTTGTCGTATTACATTTGTTACTATATATGTAGATTAAAATAAAAGAGAGGAATTCATTATGAAAAAGGAAATTTCTATTTTTGAAAGGCCGGAGAGACTTGCCGGATATGAAACTAAGCAATACTTGGAAGCCTGTGGCAATATGTCATGGTATGATTTTGTGACAGCCATGCCGTCGTTGGTATTCGTCGTTACAGGTTGGAAATCGAACGGTAAAGAAAACGCCTGTCTGCATTCTTGGTCTACCTTTGCGGGCAGCGGAGCTGACAACTTCATCTGTATCATGGGAAAAGTCGATAAAGGCGGGCATATGTATCAATCACTGAAAGAAACGAGGGTGTGCGTGTTAAATTTCCCCTCAAACGACATTTATGGCCGCTGTATTAAAACGATTGGCAACAATCAGTTTGAAACAGACGAAATCACCGCCTCCGGTTTAACGGCGGAGAAAGCCTCAAAGGTTAATGCGCCGCGAATCAAAGAGTGTTTTTTGAATATCGAATGTGAGTTTTTATGGGAACATGAGCTTTTCGAGGGAAGCAAAGAAGTGGCGGTTGCATTGAAAGCCGTCAACATTTGTATGGATAGCGAACGCTACGACCAAAGTAAGCATGGCAGATACGGAAAAAATGGATATTTATATCAAATTGACCAACCGACCAATCCAGAAACAGGAGAAACCACGCCAATAACTTACGGAACATTGGAACCGGGCGCTCCCCTTGAGTGGATTACGAAATAAGCATTAGCTTCGTGATAATAAAAAATATCATTAAATGTTTGTATACATCTATGCAATTTCATAATTGATTGGTATATGATATTAATACTTCCCGATAGGCGGTTTTACGCTGTCAGGCAAAGGGCATTCATAAGCTCCCCCATTTTGTTTTAATACAAGATTTTTAGCTTTTGTAATTACCTCAGGATTTTGCATTGTCTTAATTGCAGATAATACCATAACCTTTACAACTGTAAGCAGACCCTTGTATGCAATCTGGCTTTTAGACTGTCCGGTCATTTGCCATGTATGCCCTATATTGCCTATACAAGCGGTTGCAACATTGAAATTAATAGTTGGCACAGCATAGCATACGTCTCCCACATCTGTAGAGCCTGATACATATTTAATGTTATTCCCATCGTATGGATGAACTTCAGAGTCCAATGGCTTATCCAATATTTCATCCATGCGTTCTTCACCATATTCTTCTATTATATATTCTTTTATTGATTCTATTGTTGAGTCATTATAGCTGAATAAATATGCTTTTGCTAATTTATAATCCTCTTCATCCCACTTTGGAGCGCCCACTTCCTTAAATGCTTCATCGGCAACCTCTGCCAAGGCAGCATTGGGTATATAATCAGAAAATGCCATCGTTATTTCATAGTCAACCTCCGTTTCTGTCATAAGAGCAGCTCCCTTCGCTACCTTTACAACTCTTTCAAACAATTCCTTTACCTGAGCCACCTTTGGAGAACGAACTTCATATTTTATTAAAGTTCTGTCCTGTACAACATTAGGAGAAACTCCACCTGCATCCACATAGGCGTAATGTATTCTCGCCTGGTCAATTATATGTTCTCTTAAATAATTAACCCCCACACTCATTAGTTCTGCCGCATCAAGAGCGCTCCTCCCAATATGAGGAGACCCACCCGCATGAGAAGTCAGGCCTTTGAATTTAAAATTAGCACCCATAATTGCAACCGTCCTATCAGATTGCACCTGATTAATAGCAGACGGATGCCAGGTATATACGAAATCAACATCATCAAAAAGTCCATCTCTGACCATAAATTGTTTTGAGCCTGCTCCTTCTTCTGCAGGACAACCAAAATAAATAACAGTTCCATTTAATTTATTGGCAGCTAAATATTCTTTTGTAACTAAGGCAGCACCCAAAGAGCCTGCACCCAAAACATTATGACCGCATCCATGTCCGGGTTTTCCTTCCATAACCGGAGTTCTTTCTGTACATCCCGCTGCTTGACTTAATTTATCAAGTGCATCATATTCACCTAAAAAACCAAACACCGGCTTCCCGTTTCCGAAGCTTGCCGTAAATGCGGTAGGCATATCTGCCACACCTCTATTTATTATAAAACCTTCATCTTCCAAAACTTCTGTCAAAAGATTAAAAGATTTATACTCATTATACGGAAGCTCTGAAAACTCCCATATCCTGTCGCTGACATCAATTATTTTTTCTTTCTTTTTTTTAAGTATTTCTTCTATAGATTTTAATTCATTCATAATAACCCCCTATAATACCTTACTTAAAAATTCTATTGTTCTAAGATTTTTCGGATTGTTAAAAATCTCATCCGGAGTTCCCTGTTCCTCTATAATACCGTCGGCCATAAACATGACTCTGTCACTTACTTCTTTTGCGAATCCCATTTCATGAGTAACTATAACTATGGTCATTCCCAATAAAGCCAAGACCCTGATAACCTCCAAAACTTCCTTTACCATTTCCGGATCTAATGCGCTGGTGGGCTCATCAAACAACATTACCTTAGGATCCATAGCTAACGCTCTTACAATTGCCAGACGCTGCTTTTGACCGCCCGACAGCTTTGTGGGATAAACATCTCTCTTATCTGTCAATCCGACTCGTTCCAGAAGCTCTTCAGCTTTCTTTTCTGCTTCTTCCTTCTTCATTTTCCTTTCAAGTACAGGAGTTAAGGTGATATTATCTATAACCTTCAGGTGCGGAAAAACATTAAAAAGCTGAAATACCATACCGATTTTTTGCCTGTGCTTGTCTAAGTCAATTTTTTTGTCAGCTAAATCTACTCCTTCAAAATAAACCTTGCCGCTTGTTGGCCTTTCCAACAAATTCAAGCATCTTAAAAATGTACTTTTCCCGCTTCCCGACGGTCCTATAATGGAAACAACCTCTCCGTCGTATATACTCTCTGTTATGTTGTTCAGTACCTTCAGATCTCCAAAGGATTTATTCAAGCCCTCAACCCTTATTAATTCTTTAGCTTTCATTGGCTTGGAGCCTCCTTTCAAACACACTTAACCCTTTGGTCAATACCGTCGTTACTATCAGATAAATTATGCCGGCAATTATTAATGAGGGTATTGCCAGAAAGGTTGCTGATTGAACAGTCCTGTAGGATGTCATAAGCTCCTGTACAAAAAACACCGATGCCAGAGATGTTTGCTTGACCATTGATATATATTCATTTCCCAGCGCAGGAAGTATATTTTTAACAGCCTGAGGAAGAACAATTTTTTTCATTGTATTTGTACTTGATAATCCCAGACTTCTTGCAGCTTCAACCTGACCTTTATCAACTGCTTGTATACCTGCCCGTATAACTTCTGCCACATAGGAACTTGCATTTACGATCAGTGCAATTATAATGCATGCTGTATCACTTAAATTGATTGGTACTGCTTTAGGTAGTACTAACCAAAAGAAATATAGCTGCAAAAGTATGGGTGTGCCTCTAAGTACGCCTATATATGCAGATGTAATTAAATCCAGTATCTTAATTTTTGATAATTTCATAATGGCTATAACCGTTCCCAATATGGTTGCCGCAAATACCGTCAATGCAGCAAGCCACAGAGTTCCAATCAATCCGTCAACATATACATAGTTGTACTTATTCCATAGCATTATCACTGTTTCAATCATACCCTCACCTTAACCCTTCATAATTATAAGCCTAATTTTTTTGCATACTCGGTATATTCTTCATACCATTGTTCATATTGTCCCGAGCTTACTACTTCATCTATAATTTCATTGATTTTTTCAGCAAGCTCATCTTCACCTGACGGCATTCCTATTCTTGTCCCGCTTAATTCTTTATCCACTTCAAATTCAAAATTTTCTACTATTGCCAGACCGCTCCCCGTGTTTGCATCTATATATAATTGGGCCATCGGTATGGAAACAACACATGAATCTGCCTTTTTTTCCTCAACCATCAATATCCCGTCCGTTGTGGCAGATACCCTCTTAAACTCTTTATACTCAGGTATCTGTTCGTTTACAAATAACTCCTGTAACGATCCGCTTTGTGCAACTACTGTTTTGTCAGCTAAATCCTCAGCATTTCTTATTTTATCCGCATCCTCTTTTCTGATCAGCAGACCATATCCGGGTGCATTCTCTGCAAAGTAGTATCCCTTTGACATAATCATCGCTTCCGCTCTGGCGGGTGTATATGCTAAAGCAGAAATAGCTAAATCATACTTACCTTCCGTAATACTGCTTAAAACTGCTGTGAATTCCAAAGGAATAATTTTTAACTCCACTCCTAATTTTTCTGCAATATACTTTGCCAATTCTATATCGCTGCCTACATATTGCTCGCTGCCGCTTTTGAACGGGTCAATAAACTCATTCGGCGCAAAATATGGCTCTGTAACCACTTCTATGTACCCTCTGCTGATTATTTCCTCTAAGCGATTAATACTCGTTTCGTTTGCTGCTTTCTTTGTACAGCCGCTTGACAAAACTAATGTTACTGTAAATACAAACATAACCAAAACCATCTTAAAAAATTTTTTCATAATAATCTCCTCCTGTTTTTCAATAATGGGCTTTGCCATAAAAAAACTCCCGTTCTCTAAGTTTCCTTAGAGGACGAGAGTATTAATCACGTGGTTCCACCTCTTTTTATTGATACTTCGCAGTATCAACCTCAAAAAGTACTATCATACTTTTGCACTGTAACGGGTGCGAGTTCCCGAATCCAACTACTTCCAAAAGGTTTCATCGATTAGCTCAAAGATGTGTTCAATACAAAATATTTATGTGCTTTCACCAACCGCACACTCTCTAAAAAACACGATGTATCTACTATTTCTTATCTCAGCTTTATTTTTATTAATGTTTAATAATTTTTATAAAAATAACACAGTTATTTTACTTTGTCAATACCTTCTGAAAAATATTTTTATTATCTTAAACCCTGCATCATAACTTCAATAGCACATGGATCGCCTTTTCCCTCAAACAGAATTTTTGAGTTTTTTAATAACCTTATATCTGCTGAACCTGTTAATCCTTCTTTTATTATTATGTCCATTGCTCCATTAATTGGTGCCTTTAATGACCCTGAGTCCCGACAGATAACCGAATTAATTAAAAGCTCATATGCTCCCTTGACAATAACAAGCTCCAATAAGCTTTCCGAATAGTTTGCTTTTACTATCTTGCTGTTGTTATAGGTTGCAAATCTGTACTCATGACCATTAAACGACAAGTTACAAATAAATCCCTGAAAAGAAGCGCCAAGAAACGGTATATGAGCAAGTGAAAACATAATACTTGCGTCTGTATCATCAAAATGATTGGATTGAAGCCATATGTATTCTTTTGGAAATGATGTACCCCAGTCTTTTTCTATGTAACCTTTACCTTCATTAAAATCAATAACCTTGTTATTAACTGATATAGAACCTTTTAAATTATGATCCATGCTTATAATATCATGATAACATTCCATAAAGGGCAGGTATGAAAAATACCCCATTGCATCAGGTGACAATATAGTTCTGTTGATTTTAGTAAATTCAGAAAATTTAATACTTCCTGTGATTAAGTATTCATCATTTGTAAGATTAAGCTCTATGCCTTCGTTAGTAAATATATTATTTCTTATTGTCAAACAAAAGGGTTCATCGGTATATTTAAAATCACCTATTGAGAATTTATAATATTGGGTATTTAGTGTTTCACCATCAAATTTTTTAGAAATAATAATTTGAATAAATGCATGGGAATCCGCATCATTTTTCGAAATTCCCGGTATAATACTGATTATATTTTTTAAATCATATGATACGTGTTTAAAATACCATCCCTCGAAATATTTTTCATCTTTCTTTTTGCCTTGAAATATCAGAGGATTCTTCTTATACTTTAATACCATTTTATTATCCAGCCTTCAGTTAAATATTAATTTGAATTAAAGTATCATCAATTATTAATAATTTCAAGGCAGTTTAAAAAAATAATTATCAGATTCTTGATAACTTTTAGTTCTTCAATTGAACATCTGAAAAAAATCTCTCAATCATTAATTCTCTCGTTTGTCTGTCATTAAAATCTATGTCTCCTGACAAATGCAGCACTGTGTTTCCTTTTTGGATTGTAATTTCATCCCTCTCCTCTGTCAGAGCCAAGTTATCTGCATCCCATAAGCTCTTCAGCTCATCATCCGTGATAATGGTTCTATTAAATATAGTCATTCCATGCCACTTAAATCCTTTTTCTATATCGTTAGTTATTCCGTTAAATATTATCTCGGCAAAGTATGGAGCTATTGTCTTATAATATTTAATTCTCATACGCTTTACAGAACCATTTACTTCACTTTTCTCAAAATATTCATAATACTTTGGAGTAACAGGGCTCATGCCGGGCTTAAATTCCCTTTGAATCGAGCTGCCATGCTGTGTATTCAATATCTCCTCAATTGAAACCGCGGGATAGCCCTTAGGTATGGAGTCTGTTATGTATATTTCTTCATTCTTTTCCAACACAAATGGACCTACTATATTTATGAATACAACTGCAATAATCATAGCAATTATCACATACAGCACACTGTTCTCTTTCTTGATTGATTTTTTCTTTATAATATATCTTAATCCAAACCCTATAGTTAAACCGACACCCGGTCCTAACAGAGCCATTGATACAATATCGGGTCTGAAAAATGCGTCACCAATAATTGACAGTACATAAAATAATGCAATAAGCCGCACCGGGACATGAAATGCCATTATACGCCTTCTCGCACTTTTTAAGGTAGGCTTTTCGATAGGTAATCCACGCTTGATATTTTTTCTGGCTTTTATAATCCGGATTATGCTATATACCGCGGGAATTGCAGAAAACGTGTAAAGTACAGGAAATAAAAATGTTCCCGTAAATCCTGTAAAGCTTATAAGATTCGTATCACTTATAGGAAAAAGTCTAAAAAATACCCAGACGGCAATTAGCGAAAGTATAAATATCCCAAGTAATTCACTTTTCCATAACGTAAGCTCAACAATTTTTTGTTCAATTTCTTCATCTGTTTGAATGGGAACCGGCTCGCTGTCTCCGTCTGCATAGAAAAACTGTAAATAATCCTGTGATGTTATAAATGTCCATCCCGACTCCTGACACAGCTTCCTGTATTCCTCCGATTCTTCGGTTTCTTCCGGAGTAAGCGGCCCGCCTTCTTTAAATACATCTACATAGAATTTAAGTTTCCGTGGCTCTATGGCTCTAAACTTAGCTGTAATTCGTCCAACCTTCTCCAGCATCCAGCCCTTTTCTGCCATCTCCTCAAGATATTCTGCCATAGCCTTGTAATCAAGAGAAAAGAATCCCCAAAATACACGCTTAGTTTTATTCTTCATCTGTCCTCACTCCCCCTTCCAAGATATCATTACCGTCTGAAACTAACTGTTTTAATCTTTTATGCTCATCTCTTAAAATATTTAATCCCTTATCTGTCAAGGTGTATATTTTTCTTCTGTCTTCTTCAGCAACCTGTACTATAATATCCTCCTCCTCAAATCTGGATAAAAGACTGTACAAGGTGCCCGCACCTATCCTTACTCTGCCAACCGTGCGTCTGTCGACCTCCTGCATGATTCCGTAGCCGTGCTGATGCTCCGTTAATGCCAGAAGAATGTAATACATTTGTTCCGTTAAGGTTTTTAATTGTTCTCTCGCCATAGCATCATCTCCAAAACAACTATATCTATATTCGATATATCTATTATCAATATAGTACTATTATTTTGTTTTTATGTCAATATTTTTTTGGTTAGGGCTCGCATAAAGAAAACCGTGCTTTTAGAATGAAGCACGGTTTTCTTTATATCTTAGTTTATTTTAACATAGAGCTGTTGTTTAAAATTTGTGTGTTGTATAAAAACAGCACATCCTGATTCTGTGAGAAATCTATATATTTTTCCAATAAATCAGTTGCTATATATCTTAAATCAATTAAAGTAATTTTAGAGTATCCTTCAAGCATTAAAGGAGCTATGCTGCTTCCGAAGGAATCGCGGAATAACAACAGTTCTTTATTGCTTTTGCAATCTTCATTGTAAATAGTAATCAATGGCTTTGCACCTGATAAAAAGACATCATAAGAATCTGTACCGTTAAATAAATCTTCTGCATAAACCTTGCTGTTACTGTTGCTTTGATAATCAAATACAACAGCATTTTCAATTGTTTTATTAGTTAAATAGAACATATCATCCGGCTTTAGCTTAAGAGTCGCATGTCCGTAATATGAACCGTAGAACGGATAAAGCTTATGCTGAATATATTCGGAATCAGAAGCTTTTACATCGTTTCCTGATTCTTTCATAAGTAAATCAGCAATTTTAATAATCTTTTCCTGCCTCCAGTGGATATCGGTCTTGTAATAATCTTCTATTGTTAATGATTCAGACAAATCAATATATTTCATGTTTCTTATGTTTTGCATCATAAGCTCTGCTAATCTGTCATAATCTATTGTCAAATATCCGTTTTGAGCGGCTATATAATGACCCTTACCCGGGATTATTGCATAGCTTACATTTTTACCTGCTAAATACTTTTCATATATTTCATTTAATTTGCCAGCTGCATTTAATACTGATTTTTCGTTTAATTTGTATTCCATTTTCTCAATAATTCCATTTATAATATAAATATTATTATTGTCTTGTTGATTAAATAAATAATATTTCCCAAAAGCTTTCAACCTCCTGAAAGCATCACGAAATACAAACTGATCTAATATATATTTTTCATATTCATCAGCCAATTCACCCCTTAAAAGCTTATCTGCCGAGAAATCAGGGATTGTTATAAGCCGGCGCCTTTCACTATAGGAAAATTCTTTATCCGGTATTACAATATTGGCTAACATAAAGGCAAATACTATCATAATAAAAGCAGCAGATACAACTATATTCTTTATATTATTTTTCATATTGACACCCTCTTAAAACCTAAAATACAAAAATGGATTAAAGGAACCGTCAACCAAGTAACCGGTAACTAATAAAAGCATTGACACTAAGACAACAGGTTCTAATATATTTAAAATATGTTCGCCTTTTTTACTATATTTTATCTTATTAATGACCTTCACGGTTAATGGAGTTGCTCCGAAAGCAGCAATAACAAATGTCAGTCCATAGCTTCTTAAATAATATTCCGTTTCGGCACTTGAAAACGGTATGTTTAAGGCACCGAACATCCCCTTAATGTACTCGATACACTCAGACATGTTATTTGTATTGAATATTACAAAGCTAATTATCACAAAGAACAGAGTGTATATATGCCCTGCAATCGCCGGCAATTTATTTAAAATTCCATTAAGAAAAATCTTTTCTATAATTAAGAAAATCCCAAAGTATAGTCCCCAAATAACAAAGTTCCAATTAGCACCATGCCAAAAACCGGTTAAAAACCATACAACAAATATATTTCTTATCCACTTAACTGTACCTACACGATTTCCGCCCATAGGTATATACACATAATCTCTGAACCATGTACCGAGGGATATATGCCACCTTCTCCAAAACTCAGAAATACTTTTGGAAATGTAAGGGTAATTAAAATTCTCAAGAAAATGAAATCCGAAAATACGTCCCAACCCTATAGCCATATCGCTGTAACCGGAAAAATCATAATATATTTGCAGCATAAATGATATGGCAGCAATCCAATAAAATAAGAGCGTGCTCTCCTGCAGGTTATAAAAAATTTTCCCTAATTCCCCCAGGGTATTGGCAATCAGAACCTTTTTTGACAATCCCACTATAAAGCGATTAACACCATAAGAAAAATTAGCAAAAGTGTGTTTGCGCTGTGATAACTCCTGCTCAACCGCAGTATATCTTACTATAGGTCCTGCTATAAGCTGCGGGAACAAAGTTACGTAAGCAGCAAAATTAAAGAAATTATTCTGTACCTTTGCATTACCATTATAAACATCTATGGTATAAGATAATATTTGAAAAGTATAAAAACTGATTCCAATAGGCAACACTATTTTTAAGGGACTAATTTCAAAACCGAATAACCAATTTATATTTTCAATAAAGAAGTCTGCATACTTGAAATATAATAAGATACCTACACTGAAAATAATTGAGCAGATAAGCGGTAATTTCGCATATCTGCTCTTTCTTAGCTTATCAATCCACAATCCATGAAGATATGCCGATAATGATGATATCAATATCAAAACTGAATATATCGGCTCTCCGTAAAAGTAGAAAAATAAACTTGAAATCAGTAAGATGCAATTCTTAAATCTAAAAGGCACCATAAAGTATAGCATTAAAACCATTGGCAAGAAGTAGTATATAAAGCTAATACTTGAAAATAACATTTTATTTTTCCTTTAAATTTAAAAATGCATCGTGTAAAGCACTTCCAACATCATCACTCATTATTAAAACTATAACATCTCCAATATTATCAACTATAACATTATTAGGGTCTACCCCAACACATACCCATTTCATAGGATCAGTATTTTCTTTAATTTCTGCTTTTATCTTTTCAATATCTGCGCCTTCTTTAACCCTTACTAAACATAAAGAATAAGCAGATGCTGACATAATAGGTTCAGATGCTATTGCTGACTCAAACTCTATATCATCCTTACCTAAAAAATAACCGGCATTTTCTGCTGTAATTTCTGTTGTTTGCAATCCGTCTTTAATGAAATCTCTAAAGGAATCACTAATATCAGCTGTTTCATATATCTTGTCTAATATACTCTCAAGATTTCCCTCCAGATTGCTATTTTTAATTGGATCTGTATCCACGTCTTTTGATTGACATGCAGTAAAACTAATTACCATAATTAATGTCAATATTATTAAATGTATTTTTTTCATAAAATTCTCCTTTTAAGTAATTATGCATGCACTTCATAGTACATTAGACGACTCTGTATCAATATTGTTCCAAAAAAGGAGTATGAAAAAAATACCAATGAATTTTATCGGCACAAAACTTGCTGTGCTAACACCATCTTTATAACAACATATTAACACTATTTTTGCCTTGTTCTTTTGATAAATATAACGCCTCATCTGCTCTTTTCAGGGCATCACTGTAGTCAATATCCGTATCTTTAAAATAAGAAAAACCTATTGAAGCTGTTATACTTATAGTTTCATTTCCTACTAAAACCTCTAACGAAGAAATTCCCTCTAATAGCTTTTCACCAAATTCTATTATATGTTCTTCTCGTAACCCCGGAAAAATGCCTACAAATTCATCTCCGCCCCAACGGATCAGTTGATCGGAATTTCTTATTATATGATATATTGCATCGACAATTTCTGTGAGTACCATATCTCCTACATGATGACCATATTTATCATTTATATGCTTATAATCATCAATATCCATCATCATAATAGCCGGGCCTTCTCCTGTTTGCTTAAATTGCTTAAAAAAAGAATTTAGATTTATTTCCCCGCTTCTCCTGCTTGATGCCTTAGTCAATGTATCTATATTGATTTCTTTTTCTAAGGATTTAGTTGAAGTTAACAGGTGTTTATTTCCAATTAAATAAAGTATTACAAAGCCTAATAATAAAACTACAAAAATATATCCTAATAACTTTATTATAGAATCACTGGATAAAGAATCAATTTCACTGTTTACTTTTTCTGTATAAGCATCTATTTCATCTAAATGAACACCCATTGCTATAATCCAATCATAGTCCTTATATAGTTTTGCATATGTAATCTTCTCAGATATCCGGGAGCTGTTTAATTCTTTAAAGTAATAGGTAAAAAATAGCTCTCCGTCTTTCTTTATGCCTTCTAATTCTTCCAAATAAGGCAGATTACCGTTAATGTCTTCCATATCTGTAGATAAGTACGTTCCCTCTGTTTCCCTTAGATTAGGGTGAACCCTCCGAATAGCATAATCTTTCCCACCTTCATAGTTAATAACCTCATTTACCCATATATAGGAATCATTTGAAAACTCTCTGCTTCTTATTAAAGCTCCAGCTTCCGCTTTTACAATTTCATCTATATATGCTTTGCTAACTCCAAAAATACCTTCTATACTGCCTTTACTAATAGTGGCATACGGAGACAATACTAATTTTAAATTTTCCACGGTACTGTCTATATCCATATCTAATCCGGAAGAATCATATAAAATCTCTTCTGTACCATTATCCCATAAAAAGGCAGTCCATATCGTTGAATTTGTATCATCATTAAATCTGTACGTGAAAAACTCTATAAACTCTTCATCTGTTAAATCTAACTCTTCCCGAAACCGTCTTTGCCTTGCTTCTGTATTTCTCTTGTAATCATTGTACTTAGTGTCTCTTAAACTATCAATTTCCAAAAATATATTATTTACCGTATCTTTCAGATATGCCTTTTTTAAATCTATAATAGTTTTTTCAGTTTGCTCTAAATATATCTTTTGTGTCCATTCATGAGATAGGAGATGTAGATATATAACTATTAAACATATTGCAATAGCTGCTATGAATGTTTCTATTCTATACCTGTTTTTTAATTTCATAATATTTCCTCTTTATCCTGTTACCCCCTATACCCTTATGGTATTCTACCCTTAAAAACTATTATTAATCTTAAAATAACGTGAAAATTATGTCAACTTATTTCTACTTTACAGTTCTATTTGAACCTTATATAATGTATTAATACTGATTATATTTTAATGTTAGATTTCCCTTACATACAGCATATATTAAACATAACGTACAGTAATAATTAAGGAGGACGATAAATGAACAATGTTTTATTCGCATTCGGATTGACACTTTTTGCAGGTCTGTCTACAGGTATAGGCAGTGCCCTTGCCTTCTTTACGAAGAAGACCAACACTAAATTTCTATCTATCAGCTTAGGCTTTTCAGCAGGTGTAATGATTTACGTTTCTATGGTAGAAATATTCGTTAAGGCAAAGGATTCCCTTACTGCAGAGCTTGGATTAAAAACCGGATCATGGGTGACGGTAGCTGCATTTTTCGCAGGCATGCTTTTTATTGCACTCATTGACAAGTTCATTCCAAGCGGTGAAAATCCTCATGATATGTATAAAGTTGAAGATATCAAAGATTACGATGTCAAAGCAAATGATCCTAAACTTTTAAGAATGGGAACATTTACGGCGCTTGCTGTCGGTATTCACAATTTCCCTGAAGGTCTTGCCACATTTATATCCGCGCTTCAGGAACCAACAATAGCTATTCCGATTGCCGTTGCAATAGCTATTCACAACATACCTGAAGGAATTGCGGTATCGGTTCCCGTTTACTATGCTACGGGAGATAGAAAAAAAGCTTTTCTTTACTCCTTCCTGTCAGGTCTTTCAGAACCTATAGGGGCATTAATAGGATATTTAATACTGATGCCTTTCATCAACGACCTTGTATTTGGATTGATTTTCGCTTCTGTAGCCGGAATAATGGTATTCATATCCTTGGATGAGCTTCTTCCCTCAGCACAGGAGTATGGTGAACACCATCTTTCAATATACGGGCTTGTAAGCGGTATGGCAGTAATGGCTGTAAGTTTATTATTATTTATTTAACATTTATAACAAAATACAGAACATAGCTTATAAAGCATGCTCTGTATTTTTTATTATAAAATTACTTGTAATTACACATTATTTAATGTATGCTTACAATTAAAATATATGTTATGGAGAGTTTATATTTATGGATGGCAATGCCACGATACAGATACTGCTTTTAATTTTTTTGTTATCTTGTTCATCATTTTTTTCAGCTTCTGAAACAGCCCTTATGTCTATTAGTAAAATTAGGCTAAGACATATGGTGGAAAACAATATAAAAGGCGCAAAGACGGTAGAAAAATTAATAAATAATTCAAATAAACTTTTGAGCGGAATTTTAATAGGAAATAATATTGTTAATATTGGAGCGTCAGCACTCGCTACTAAATTAGCTATAGATTTTTTCGGAGCAGCAGGCGTAGGAATTGCTACTGCAACAATGACAGTCTTAGTATTAATTTTTGGAGAAATAACCCCAAAATCATTGGCTGCAAATAATCCAGAAAACACTTCGTTTAAGGTTTCAAAACCTATTACAATAATCATTAAGACACTAAATCCAATTATATATATATTTAATAAATTAACTGACTTAATTATTAAGCTAATCATTGGTAAGGATGATGGTAATAAACCTCTTATAACAGAAGAAGAATTAAAAACTATGGTTGATGTTAGTCATGAAGAAGGTATTATTGAACTAAATGAAAAAGAAATGATAGAAAATGTATTCGTATTTAATAGTCTTAAGACTAAAGATATAATGACTAAAAGACAAGATATAGTTGCAATAAACTATGATAGTTCATATGATGAAATTAGAGATGTATTTGCTAAGGAACAGTATTCAAGAATTCCGGTTTATAAAGAAGACATTGATAACATTATTGGTATGCTATATGTAAAAGACTTGTTCCATTATGATGTAAATATTCCTTTTAAAATAGATGATTATATCAGAGAAGTTTTTTATACCTATGAAAATAACAATATTACTAAATTATTTTCGTCTATGCAAAAAAACAAAATCTCAATGGCCATAATATTAAATGAATATGCCGGAACTGAAGGAATTGTAACAACTGAAGATTTAGTTGAAGAAATAATCGGTGATATAGTTGATGAATTAGATGAACATTCTAATCATTTTGAACAAATCAGCGATAAAAAATATTTAGTTGACGGTGAATTAAGAATAGAAAAACTTAATAAATATTTAGGAATAAATCTTCAATCAAAATATGTTAATACCATAGGTGGATACATAACAGAAAAATTTAATAGATTCCCTGAAAAAGGCGAATTCATCGAAATAAATAGTATAAAGTTTATAGTAGAAGATAAGGGCAGAAACAAAATAGACAGATTATTAATAGAAATAAAATGATTTTTCCTTATAACATTCCCAATAATAATGCTCATGTACGGTAAAGAAGCAAGCAACAGAAAACAGAAGATAGACCGCCAGCACCACACTATTCCGAACCATAGAAACCAAAGAACAAAAGACAAGCATTATGGAAATGTGCATAACAGGCTATGGAATCATGGATAACTCTATTCACAGCACATGGAAAAGCTAAAAAGACAGCAAAATGATTTACAAAGCCAATATCATGTATCAGTAAAATATATTGCTTGCGAATTAACACAATCAAATGCAGTTGATTTGATTTTTGAGAAGCTAAATAATTGGCAAGTATCTGTTGATTTTCTTGTAAATAATGCTGGTTTTAATGAATGTGGGTTGTTCACTGATACAGATATGGAGCAGGAAATGAAAATGATTGATTTACATATTCGATTTGTTACACAACTTACAAAACGTATTTTGCCCATGATGAAAAAGAATAACTATGGGCGAGTAGTTAATGTTGGTTCAACAGGTTCATTTATACCCTCTCCGTCAGATGCAGTATATTCAGCGACAAAAGCATATATAATGTCGTTCTCTAATGCTCTTTATGGAGAGTTTAAAAGGACAGGTATAAAAATAACTTCACTTTGTCCCGGAGCAACGGAAACAGAATTTGCGGCAAAAGCAAATATACAAGATACTCTGCTATTCAAATATGCAGTAATGAAGCCGGATAGCGTAGTAGAAATAGCTTACCCCAAGTTGATGAAAGGGAAAAGGTTAGTTATTCCGGGTATATATAATAAACTTTTAATATTTTTCTCAAAGATTTTGCCTGTTGGAGTAACGAATAGCCTTACCATAACCATGATGAAATAAATGCGTTTGATAAAACGATAGTTAAGATTTACAAAAAGCCCGCAAATTCCACTATTTGTAATCAAAATGTAAAGCTGTCTTGATAGAGTGCAAATGAGGTTTTTGGTAGGATTGAAGCACAAAAATTAAAGGAGGAACACATATGGAATTTTCAGAAAAACTTATAGCGTTACGCAAAGGCAGAGATTTGACGCAGGAACAATTAGCCGAGCAGCTAAATGTTTCAAGGCAGTCTATCTCAAAATGGGAAAGTGGGCAAGTTATACCCGAAGTAGAGAAGATTGTTGAATTGAGCAAAGCATTTAATGTTACACTGGATTATCTGTTGAAACCGTCAGAAATAGATGAATTATCAGTTAAGGCAGATATGCTGGAACAGCAGCAAAAGCAACTGTTAAGCAGGGAGCAAACACGCACAAAAACTTATAAAAATATTTTGTATTCAGTTGCAATTTATTTAGTATTCTTTGCGGCATTCTTTGTAGGACATTACTTCTTTTTCTCTTTAGAATGGGAAGTATGGGGGAAACCTATAATTTTTGCAGAGTTTTTCGTTGCAACTGCAATCGTTATAGTTATTTGGGCAAAGAGTTTTACTAATAGACAGAAAAACTGATTTTCATTGGCAGATAGTCAAGGGGCGACAGCCTAATGAGCTGCCGCCCCTCTGAATTATAAATTGCAACTGTAAATCATGCAACGCCCAATGTGGGAGAAAGGGGGAATCGTTTATGCCTTGTACAGAAGCATACAGAGAACACATTATGTATACTTTCAATGGCTATTGCAAGACCGTCATACGCTTTGCGGCTATAACTGCATGGCGTGACAGGAGCAGACGGCGGCAAAAAGAAATATCCCTTGAATACCTCACAGAAGAAAAGTTTTACCCTTTAGGCACAACAGATGAATATTTTGAAGCACCCTACGAAGAATACCCCATTACGATATGCGGTCAGACAGTTATCCTCACCAATGGAGAACTTGCCGCCGCCCTGTTATCTTTGCCGGAGAAGAACCGGGAAATCATTTTCCTTTACTTTTTTGGGGATTACACACAGCGGGAAATCGGGGAACTATAGTTGTTCATTTTTATAATCAGCTCATCACCCTTTTGATTAAGTGATAAGTCTTTTTTATCAGTAAAAGGCATATAGATAGAAAAAATGTACTCGCTACCATCTTTTTTTATTTCCTGAGTTCTATTATTATATTTTATTTCAATAGGATTTTCACTTCCAAAAATTTCTTTACTCATTCTTTGAAGCATATCAAGTCCAACTACTTCATTTTCAAAAAGTGGAGCATAATAAACAGGTACAGGTGTAAAACTCTCTATAATCATGCTTTTGTATTTTTTCTGAATTTCTTTCCATCCTTTAAAATATTCATCTGTTACATTTTCTGGTATCACTCTGTTAACTATAATAGCATCAACATTAAAATCATAAATATTCAAATAGGTAAAACTTCTCTGAGCTTCTTTAATTACCATTTTTTCCGGATTAACAACGATTCTGATACTTGTAACATCTCTGTCGGCAAGTATTTGTCTCATTTCATCAAGTTGATTGTATATTTTATCAATCTCTCCCATAACTCCATCAGATGGCATAGGAATCCCCAGCAGAGGTTCTACAACTGGTTTAACAACTTTAATTGCCTTTCTTTTCATTGGAAACAATTTTTCCATCCACCAACGGAGCATTTCAGGAAAACTTAATAATGAAAGCGTCTCACCAGTAGGAGCACAATCGATGATAATAACATCAAATGTTTCTTCCTTATAGTAATTAAGAATTCTCAATAAGCTTAACAAGTCCTCCATGCCCGGAAATATAGTCAATTCTTCAGTAGTAATGTCTTTTACTGATTTAGCAGTAAAAAGCTCTGTAAGGTATTGTTGAACTTTACCCCATCCTTGTTCAACCTCGTGTATGACTACTGCAATCCAAACTTCCTGATGATTTTCCTTCATGTAACACACTTGAACTATTACTTCTATCTATCGGCTTGTTCAGAAACTCTTCCTTGGTTTTATACCAAGAACTTTAGCCAATTCTTTGCGACTTACATTTTGAGAAATAGAGACCGCTTTGTCAAGTATAATCTCTCTTGCATATTCAGGGCTAATGTCAGTGTCAAGCTTCATCCATTCAGATGGAACCCAGTTTTCTACCTTGTCATATACGTTCGCAGGCCATCCATAAGGCTTTCCATATTTATCAATCTTTTGCCTGCTTCCTGAAACAGTAATATAATAATATTGCTGCAACTCTTCAATGGCTTTGTCTACTTTACTGCCGCCTTTTTTTAATGTAACCCCCATCTCACGTCTTATATCACTGGTATTCAGCAGGGTCTTTTCTTCAAAAATCTGCCATAGCTTCCACACTGTTTCGCTTACTTCCCCTGAAGCTCTTCTCTCTTCTATATGTTCATATGGATGAAAAGCAGTGTAAAACAAGGAATACATATCAGCAGATACAAAGCCTTTGTGTCCTCCAAGAATACAACCAAATGCCAGTCGCTTTTCTTTTGCAGCCCTGTCTTTCCATACCCATGGATCAGTTTCAGGATCTCCTGTGTGCCAATTCTCCTCAGCAGTTTCATCTGAAAGAGACGGAAATCCCGGCAAAATACTTGATAGCGACATGAATCCAAGACTATCCACTCTGCTTAAAAAGTCATCATATTTTAATAATTGTGTCATATTACCCTCCCTAAAACACTACCTCTTCATACTGATTATCTATCCAAAAAAAGGCGCTATTCGTAGTAAATTTTAAAATACAATAATTGGGATCTGTCACTCCGCCGGAAAAGTGATTAATAAACCAGTCCAACCATAATTGTTTTTTCAGTTCAGGATCAGATAAAATCTCAATAGCACCTATAAGCGTGATATTGTTTTCTCCATCACAATAACATACACTTGCTTTATTATTAAGCTTAAAAAACTTAACCTTATGCGATGACAATCCGGTAGAAAACCATACTGTTTTTACTCCATCCGTTTTAATATTGGAAATTGTTGAAGCTCTTGGATATCCATTGTCATCAATTTTAGCTATTGTTGCATCAGTTGCATTCTTCATTATAGCTTCTGCTTTTAAAATCATTTCATTTCTCATATAATTCCTCTCCCTTTCTTTCACAAATCTTTTTAGAATTTCTTTTCTTACGCATAAAGGATTACGTTTTACTCTATCTTATCATACCGAACATGACAACTATATGTCATGTTCATAATTTGTAATAATTTTTTTTGCCTTTTCTTTTATTTCTTTTGCCATATCTATTGGTTCAACAACTCTTGCTTTATCTCCAAATCCAAGAACCCAGGACAATATATAGTCTTTGTTTGTATATCCTGCTGAGAATTTCAGATTTCCATCCTCCATTACTTCATAACATTCAGGTCCATATTCTTCAATCAGACGGTATTCTAAAGATTTATCAAATATAATGGTGATTTTGTTTTCATCTGCAAAGTAAACATCAAAATCAAGTTCTTTAATTGGTATTTCTCTTGGAGCAAATGTGTCATTAATAATTCTATGACTCCATAAACGATTGAGTTTAAAAAGTCGATAGTCATTTTTATCTCTGCAGTAACCAAACACATACCACGATGTCCATTTAAATGTCAAAAAATATGGTTCGATTGTTCGTTCTGATTGTCCTTTTTCTGAATAATAATCGAAGCTCACTAACTTATTCTCATATATAGCTGTCTTTAGCAGGGTAATCTTTTCTGACAGGCTGGATTTATAATGTGATGAAAGGTCAATGAGTATGCTATCCTTTATCGAAACGACTGCTTCACTTTTAGGTGATAACTTGCTTATCAACCTTTCGATTCTTGCAGTGTCAGACACACTGCCGAGGCTTTTTAATCCGGTTATAATACTTTGGAGTTCATCAACAGTTAATACATTTTTATCAAGCTTGTAACCATCAGCAATAGAAATTCCTCCATTAGCTCCCTGATAAGTAATGATGGGTATACCTGCTTTACATATATCATCAATATCTCTATGTATTGTCCTACATGATACTTCAAACCTTTTTGCGAGCTCCGGAGCAGTTGTCTTATTACATTGCAATAATATTGTTATTATTCCTAATAAGCGGTCAATTTTCATAATTACCTCGCTATTTCCTTTAATATCATTTTTTTAATTAGATAAAATTCCCTTAAACTTTCCTCTTGAGCCTCCGTGGGAGCGACCTGATGATGATCTGTGAGTACTTGAACCTGAAGAAGAGCTTTGCGCTTTTTGTATCTTTGTCTTACTTACAGTAGCATATAAGAATATATCTTTACTTTCAATCTGCATACTCAGTAGAAGTATATCCTCCTAAACTATCTATCGTTACTATTACAATTATACTAAAAACCGACTATCATATCAATATCCACACATTTTTATCCAAGCTTTAATTCTGTGCTATATATCTTCTTTCCTGACATAAAACAAACCGCTCACTGAATAGTTTGCCAACCGCATATTTCTACTCGCTACCGCTAAAGCGGTGACTATTTGCTTTTTTATGCCTGCGGTTTTCCACAATAAAGAACAGTAAAAGCCATATAATGCAATGCGTCAACAATGCGATAATACTTATTCCGATATTTTGCACCTGTCCGTTTAACATATCCATCAGCCCATAGAAAGTCGCGCTGGACGGCAGAAGATACGATAACAAACGTAGGGCGCTTCCTGCCGGAACTACCAAGTAGAATAGGATTGGGGGAGCTATGAATAAAATCATTACGATTTTGATGTAAGTGATGCCTCCCATCAGACCATTTGCAAAATGCCCTATAAATAATCCAGCCAATGCCGCAATAAAAGCAGACAATATGATAATCAGTAACAACGGAAAGATATGTCCTGCCTCAACTCTCATGCAGGTGAAAGCTGTTAGAATGGCAGCTAAAGCGCCACCACTAAACCCTAAAAAAACTTTTTGCGCAATAAAGTCCGTTCTTGTCATAGGCAGCACTTCATTGATTAAAGCTATGCCATCTTCCTTTTCTCCGATCATACTCATGGCGTTAAATGTACAGCCCATAAACATAGCAGTAACCATCGTTATGGCAATCAGCAGCAATTTAATCTCCTCGTTGCTATTTACGGCAGGGATAATTGTTATTTTGGAGGATGCTGCTTCACGTTCAGCATAGAGTTTTGGAAGTGTGTTCCCGATAATCATGTTCATTTGCAGTTCATCGCCGGACAAAAATGTTTTTATCCCGTTTTCATCGCGTAGAACCCCAATCATTTGAGAAGCGGGATCAAGTACGGCAGCTTTTAGTTCGTCCGCATTTTCAAACTCTGCTACCCTTCCATTACTTTGCAGCCAAGCGACGGACTGATCGGAAAGATCATTTTTCACGATACCAAAGGATGTTTCGCTTAAAGAAGAAAAACTCACTCCTGAAAGCATGTTAATCGCCAAGCCCACGATTACAGGCAACAAAAAGGAAAGGATACACATTTTATCTCTGCGTATGTTTTTAAGTTGATATTTAATGCCTTTCATGTTATCCCTCCTTTGCCATCTCACGAGTAAGCGCCCGGTGTACAAGCAGGAACAGCAATACAATTACCAACGCACAGGCAAAATAATAACTGCCACCAGCGGACGAGGTCGCAAAATACGCGTTTTTCATTCCCATAAACAGGTGATACATGGGATGATAATTTATCCAGTTCCAATCAATACTCGTCTGCCCTGCCAGAAAGACAGGTGTTGAAATAAAGATTGCAAGCACAAGATACAGCAAAGAAAACTGTTTGAAGTCGGGCAGTTGTACAGCACAGAAGAAGCCTGCCAGAGCCATAATTAAGGACAGTATTCCAGCTTGAACTAAAACAGCAGGTAAAACATTTAATCCTGCCGATATGCCTATATTTATAACGGTGAGTAAGCAGGTAAAAACGAGATCGGATAGCAGGAACAGACATAGCTTTGAAATGATAAAGACAGATTTATTCACAGGGAGTATGCCATGCACACGAATGACTCCCATCTGCTTTTCTTTGAATAGTATAGATGCCAAGCCTAAAAAGCCGACCGCAGCCAATTCAAAAAATAAGAATTCACAGGTAATTTCACGTCGGTTTTTCATTTCTTTATCATTTTGCCCAATAAGCTCTGCAGTGTAGCTGCTCTCCGGTGACAGCAGGGAAAGCGCATAGGCAGCACGATAATGATCGGTACTGGTTATCCCCGATGTGACCATGATAACTTCCGGCTCGCTGCTCGAAACATCGATACCAACGGAATAGCTATCGGAGCATTGCGCCTGTAAGTCTTCTATGGTATCAACCTTTGTGACTTCGGAAGATACTCCGGTCTGTGTTTTCATTGGGTCGTAAAGATAAACGGGATAAATATCCTGATCTAATTTGATATAGACAAAGTTGATATAGCAGGAGTACAGAATAAGAGAGCCGAGGGCAAGCAAAAGGAACTTGCCTGACAACATCAGTTTGAAATCTTTTTTTAGTATGGAGGGGAAACTGTACCACATTAAGATAACCCCCTCCCTGTATAATGGATAAACATATCCTCCAAAGTTGGTTCTTTTGAATGGATACTGATAATCTCGTCATGCGAGAACGGGATACCCACACCCAGTTCGGCCATCTCGATTGTTACGGTGGTACGCTTTCCTTGATACAGATAATCAATTTCCACCTGATGATTGCTGTTTTTCTCTTTAAGCTTCTTCGGCGTATCCAACGCCTTGATCTCCCCATCTGCAATAAAGGCCACCCGGTCACACAATAAATCAGCATCCATCATGTTATGGGTGGTTAAAAATACAGTAGTCCCTTTTTTCTTTTCTTCCTCAATAATTTTTCGGAACAGCACCGCACCCGACGGATCAAGTCCGCTTGTCGGTTCGTCTAAAAACAAAAGCCGTGGATTGTTGAGAAGTGCCCTCGCCATGCTGACACGTTGACGCATTCCTTTTGAGTATGAGGAAACAGGTTTTTTCAGATAGTCCTTTTTGAAGTCCAGTATTTCTAACAATTCATAGATGTCACGACGTTTTTTCACGGGATAAAATGATGCAAAATAGTTTAGATTATCCAGTGCACTTAAATTGGTATAGAGATACGGAAACTCAAACAATACGCCGATTTTTTCTTGAAACTCTTTTTGCTTAACAGCGGGGGATTGATTGAAAAGGCGCACTTCACCCCCGTGTCCGTTCAGTATGCCTGTCAAAATTTTCTGCGTTGTAGATTTACCGGAGCCGTTTGGTCCTAAAAACCCAAAAATCTCGCCACCTGATACCGAAAAAGTCAGCCCGTGTAAAGTTTGCTTGTTCTTTTGATAAGAAAAAGTTAAGTCCTTGACTTTTATCATACATCATCGCCCCACTTATCTTTTAGGCTGCTTTTTTTGCTTTGCTGTCGTTTTTCCCACCATTTCATAAACTTGAACTTAAACGGTATGGATATAAGCAACAGGGCAATGAGAAGAAGCCACCAATACCAATCCAATCCTAAAAACATAAAAATCATCCTCCTTTTTTTGGTATAATCAATTTATAAAAACGCATTGAAATCGAAGTGTGGATGCTGTGAAATCGGCGTGAAATATAAAATGCCTTGCCACCCCAAGACGGGAAGCAAGGCATTTCTATTGGTTTATCATCAGGCTGTTGTTGGGAATTGAAAATAAAATTTAACTCCGTTCTGCAAGTTTTGTACTCCATAATCGGCTTTATACATTGACAGGACTTGGGCCACTATGGCAAGTCCCAAGCCGGAGCCGCTGCGACTGTTGCTTTGGGAACTTTCTCCGCGATAAAATTTCATCCATATTTTCGGTAAATCTTTTTCAGGTATCAATTTCCCTTGATTATAAATAGAAAACCGAAGCATATTTTTTTCTTGGGTTACAACCAACCGTATTTCGCCCGCAGTGCTTACATTCTTTTTGGCGTTTTCAATTAAATTATCAAGCACTTGTTCAATGCGGTGTTCATCGGCATGGATATAGATTTTTTCTTCGGGTAATTCATAGCTGAAATGATAATTTGCGTTTGGTGTATCTATAAGTAAACGCCCTGCTACCGTTTCAACAAGCTCTATAAAGTCGAATCGTTCTTCCGATAATTTTATTGCCCCCGCTTCCAATGCAGATAAATCCAACAAAGATACAATCATGCTGTTCATGTGCTCTGTTGCGGACAGAATCACATCCATATACTGCTGTTTTTTTGTCTCGTCCGTTTCATCTTTTAATCCCTCTGTATAAGCGCGAATAATGCCTATAGGAGTTTTCATCTCATGAGACAAACTATCAACCAATTCTTTTCTTTGTGCGAGCAGTAAACGCTCCTGTGCAACGTCTTTTTTAAGCTGTGTATTGGCTATTTCCAGCTTTTTTAGTGCTTCCTGAAGACTGGCAAACATAACGTTCAAGCTGTGAGCTAACTCACCAAATTCATCATTTGTTTTTATTTCGCAATGTGCGGAAAAGTCTAATTGCGCCATTTTCTCCGCCGTATCGTTGATGGAATTGAGCGGCTTTGATATAAAATGACCGAGCATTACATCGACCCCGGTTACAACAATAATAAGCAGCAGGAACCATATCCAAAATGCACTGTTCCGGCTGACCGGCAATTCTTCCGCGAACAAATAAAACAGTATCATTATGCCGCCGACCAATTTTGATAGTAAAAAGACTTTCTTTCTGACTGTACCCAGTCCGAATATTATATTCTTCTTTTCCATTTCACACCTCAAACTTATAGCCGGAACGGATCAGCGTTACAATACGCCGACCTTCATCGCCTAACTTCTGCCGCAGCGTTTTTATATGGGTATCTACCGTCCGGGTATTTCCCTCAAAATCATATCCCCAAATACGATTTAAGAGCTGTTCCCTTGAAAACACTTGATTTCTGTTTTTCATAAAGAAGTGTAGCAATTCAAACTCTTTATGCGTCAATTCAACGTCATTGCCGCCTGCAATAACCATATGTGATGATGGAATCAGAACAATCTCCCCGGCATTTAAAGTGTTATGCGGGGCAGTAATGGAAGAACGACGCAGTAAAGCGTTTACTTTTGCCAGCAATACTTTTGGGCTGAAAGGCTTTGTCATATAATCGTCCGCACCATATTCATATCCCTTTAATTTGTCCTCCTCGTCCCCCTTTGCCGTGAGAAATATGATAGGAAGATTATACATTTCCCTTGCCAACTTGCAGACTGAAAAACCGTCCAGGTGCGGCATCATAATATCTAAAATCGCTAAATCGACAGGATTGTTTTTTAATATCGTTACAGCGTCTATTCCATCGTCTGCTGTAATGCAGGAATGACCGCCTCGCCTCATATATTCCACAATAATATCCTGCATGCTTCTTTCATCTTCTGCCACTAAAATAACAGCCATATATTTTCACTTCTTTCCCATGTGATTTTCTTTTCTCCGTGCATCATTCGGCTTCTTTGAATTTTTGGGTATCAAACTTTTTTCTACTTTTCATAAACGTTTATGTCAATATATGCACGATGCCTTGACCACCGTCAACAATAACCTTATCTCCTGTCTTAAGTCTAAGGGTTGCGTTACCACACCCCACAACTGCTGGAATACCAAGTTCTCTGGCAACTATAGCCGCATGGGACAAGGGTGCTCCTACATCGGTTATAATCGCTGCAGCTCTTGGAAATAGGGGAGTCCATCCTACATTAGTAGTTGTTGCAACTAAAATTTCCCCAGGTAGAAGCTTTTCACCTTCTTCTGGTGTAGACAAAATACGTACCGTTCCTTCTATTCTACCTGTTGCCCCGGCAAAACCCTTCAAGATTTCAGAATCAGATGATACAGCTAATGGCATAGTTGAATCATAAAAATCCATTCTTCTGTTTGGATCTTTCACCCATTCTAAAGGATTAAACCGTCCTCTGATGATTGATGGAAATGGCGGTAGTGCTTTATATTTTTCATAATTTTCTTTTCTTTTTAAGATATGATTTATATTCGTGCCTCTATCTGATAATAAATCCTCTATTTCATTAATGTAAAGGAAAAAAACATCATCTCCTATTCCGGTAAGCTCGCCTGCCTTGAGTGCAAATGTTCGAACTACCCTGAATACCCTTACAAACTCCGAGCGTGCCGCCTCTCTGATACGAGCGCCTTCAGATGCTTTTGCTATTTGCTTATCAAGCCATTTAACTTTATTTGGATAACGCTCCACGAATCTTTTCCAGGCCGCCTCATATTGAATACGCTGCTTCTTCAGAAGTTCATCTGCATTCGTATCAGACTCTTTGAATTCTTTAATTTGCCTTTCAAGCCAGTTTTCATCTTCTGAAGGATCTGGGATGGATAATTCAAACTCATGAGGACCTCTATGACCATTTTGCCTATAATACTCTTCACGGCTCATATCTCCTCTCAGAACCTTAGAGATTCCCATAACAGGACCAAGACTCGCCAGTTCCGAATTTCCCCTTAGGTTGGATAGCAGTGTATTGGCGTCTTCAGTCCCTACAAGCTTTGTAAGCTTTTTGCTTAAGTTTAAAGCTAATACAGCTTTACTACCACTTACGATCAAACCCCACCAAGCTTCATTGTTATACGGTTCAATCTCACTCTTCCATAAGTTCAGAAGTTCTTCCTTGGTGTTTTTTGTCTTTATGCATGCTTTAGTACTTCTGCACCAATCAGGCGTATTATGAATAAATTCCGGAAGGTTCTTTGCAACTTCTTTATTTTTTTTAATATAATACTTAATTCCCGGCAGCATTGTCTTTATTACTTCCATCCTTGTAAATGGATATGCTGGAATTGTCAATCCTTCCGGTATCTGACCGAATACTTCCCCAAGAATTTTCAATCCTAATTTTGAACTTCCATACAATGCAGTGATGGCAGATAATCTTTGACTTATATTCGAATATATTCTTCCGCAAATATTGCCTGACCACAAATAATACCCCGGCACAAAACCGGATTCAATATCCAGAGCTCGTACTAAACTCCAAGTAAACGGCGTAACTACATCTGGTATTGCCTCTCCCACATTTGTATTTACCCAAAGAGCGTCACTTGCTAAACTCTCATTAATTTCATAGGTATCCGGATTTCCTGAAGACAAGGTTGTTATAGGTCTCGCTTGTAAGATATACAATTTCCCGTTTGCCACTGCCCACTCAATATCCTGTGGGCTTCCTAATTTTTTCTCAAGCATAATAGCATATTGATATAATTTAACGGAATATTTTTTGAACTCGTCAGGACCATCATATTTTCCTTTCGACCTGCTAATTGTAAAATTATATGCGTTTGCTTCTCCGGAAACAAGCTGTTCTCCCAATCCATGCACATAATTACCAATTATGTTTACAAAACTTCCTGATATAGGATCAGCAGTAAACAAAACCCCTGATAATTCTGATGGTACCATTAACTGTACAACTACAGCAATTTGATGAGCTTCTTCTATTCCTTGAATAGAGCTGTACGCTTTAACTCTCTCCGATTGTCTCGATCTAAAAACCTCATATATAGCTTCCTGTATTTCTTTATCCGTACCTACATTCAGAACTGTTTCAAATTCTCCTGCAAAGGAAGCCTGAGCAGAATCTTCACTTAACGCAGAAGACCTCACTGCGAATATTGCTCCTTCATTATTCTTTCTTATTGTATTAAGAAAGTTCAGTATCTCCTTCCAAGCATTCTCATTTAGTTTTTCACCTTCAAAAGCTGATGGTAAAACTACAAAGCCTTCAGGTACCGGATACCCATCCTGAAACATCTTCGCCAGCATACCACCTTTTCCTCCTGCATAGGCTTGAAGTTCAGGAGTCAACTCTTTAAAACTTTTAACCATAATCATCATACAAGCACCCCTCTTACTTTTCAATTCCAAATCGAATCATAGAAAGAAAGCTGTTCCTTTCTGCAAGAAATTCGCCAAGATACGTTTCTTCCAAATCATCGTTATTCACTAAATCTGATAAATATTTGTTATCAAAATAATCCAATGTAAGCATTACCAATCTAAAAGCCTGATCACGGTTAACATCTTCTCTGAGAGCAACCTTTTCAAATAACCGTTTCCACTCTTTCTCGTTACCGGCAAGCAGCATTCCATACTTATTTTGAATTTCAGTTTTCAATTCAGCCGGTGTCTCATAAAAAGCTTCTCTCATAATTCTCATTAAGTCAGGATTTTTTTTGTAATAGTGGAATTTGATTATACTGAATTTTTCTTTTGCTTCAAAAAAATTTTGATTTTCTAATAGTGTATCAAATCTCATTTCTATCCTTCCCTTTTCAATGCATCTATCCAAAACGCTAAGATACAAATCTTTCTTGTTGTTAAAATGATGAAAGATAAGCGCCTTTGATATACCAGCTGCCTCGGCAAGCATTGTAGTTGAGGTATTTGCATATCCATGTCGGGCAAACACATCAAAACAAGCATCCAAAATTTTATCTTTATCATATAGTTGTAAAGGCATTAGATTTTCCTCCTTAAAGTTACTCTTAAAAGTTACTTTAAATATTTAAACTGACCATCGGTTAGTAACATTATAGCACCATGCTAACCGTCAGTCAACAAAAATTATTTTATAAGCTGATGACCCAAATCTTGATTTGGTGTCAGTCGCTTATACTGTAAGTGAAATAAAAAATGGACAAATCTTCATAGGATTTATCCATTTTTTATTTAATTGATATTTACTTTTGTAAATTTAGTATAAATAAGGATGCATCTTGACCCATGAATATTTTACTTCCACTATAGAATGTTTTGGATTGCATATTCTTATAACCAATACTTGACATATCTTCTTTTAGTTTTTCCTGATCAAAACCATTATGAACCATATCAGAAACTATATTATCATTCTTATCAAAGTCAACGATTATTAAATGACCTCCCGGATTTAAAACATCATATAGTTTATATAAAACTTCTTTATAATTCTTAATATGAAGTAGAACTTGAGCCATAAAAATATAATCAGTTTTTAAGTCCAATAAACTATCTTTTTCAAAATCAAAACATAGTGTATCAGCATTCTGTATATTATAATGAGATATTTTTTGCTCTATTTGATTAATCATTTTTTGTGATGTATCCAGAAACAATATTGATTGAAAATCATTCAATAAGTTCACACCAACAAGACCTGTTCCGCATCCAAAATCTATAGCTGTTTTGTTTTTAGTATCAACTAAGTATTCACGAATTGCCTCTGATGAAACCTTTGCAATTTGAATTCTTTCAGGAGTATCATATGTATTGGCTATCATTTCAAACTTATCTGTATTTCCCATTACTTCTTCTCCAATTCATCCTAATTAATTTAATATTTCAATTATCAATACCTATAGAAGGTCAACTCTTTTTCGGTTTGTTAATAGTGTAATAATATCCGATAACAGTTACTGTCAAAGAGCTTATTGCATCTACTATTAAGTCAGTCATCGTATCTCTCAAAGCTGCATGCCCTGCCAAGACGGTTCCATCAGCCAATATAAATTTTTGCATATTAGTGCCAAGCAGACTATCAGCTAAAAATTCATATATCTCCCATACTGCTCCTGCAGCCAAAGCAAAGCAGAAGGCAAATAAAGCTACAAAAAAAGGACTTAAGCGAGTTTTTAACACTTCCATATCATTGAAGTAACTAACAAGACTAAATCCTAATGCTCCCAGCATCGCTCCGCTGAATGCATGTAAGATTAAATCCCAGTAAGGTATCAAAAAATAGAAATTTCTAACCTCTCCAAGATATATAGCACAGTAAAGGAAAATAAAATACATAACTTCCATTTTGTTCGGAATGTCTACATACAATTTATGCTCTACCACTGACGGAATAAACATAACGATAATACCTAATATGCATTGTAACAGCATAAGTACATAATCGCTTCGTACTTTTGTATATGCATCTTCGCTTATAACAGAAGGGGCATTAATCATTTTAATTATAATATAGATTATTGAGAAAAAAAGAAAAATGAAAAGCAGTACGCCAGTAATTTTCTTCCAATCTCTTCTTCCGGCAGAGTATATCTTTTTCATTTTCCACCTCAAATACTTATTTTAAATAATATTAACATGAACCTCATTAATTATCCATATTTCCAATATTTGGGATTTATATACTAAAGTACTTATACTACTAAATATATTTCATTAGTTACAATATATTCATCAACCCTTTATCTTAACACCAATTACTACAACCTTTCCTTAATCGTAATTTTAACGCTATCACCCGGCTGTTTACCTATTTTTGCTCGTATGTCCTTGCGCATACCTATAATGTAACACACAGAGCCGTCAGCATTCTTTATACCCATATTTACAATACTTCCTTCATATGGCTCACCGTCAAAGGTTGCGTGGACTTTTACTCTTCCTTTTCCGAACTCTACTCTTACATCATAAGGAAATTCAACATATGCACCGTCAATATCAGGAACTTTTTTAATTTCTGCTTCAAACTCATATAATTTATTCATTTCATAACTGCTCATAAAAATCCGTACCTCGAATTACATAGAATTATACTATTTTGATATTTTATTTTTCATAGTTTCAGCTCTACGAACATGTTTGTGCCTTTTTATTTCCAATATTTTATCATCACTGCTTAATATAACGTAGTTCTTTCCCGCTATCAGATACTTGAAATGTATTATCATGCATTAAACCAATTTTTTCATAGAAGCTTCTTGCCCGCATGTTTTCTTCTAATACCCAAAGCTCTATATTTTCAATGTTTTCTTTTTTAATTTCGTTGATTCCCCATTCTACTAAATCTTCAGCAACTCCGCTGCCCCAAAATTCTTTAATTAAATAGACTCTCCAAATTTCTATCCACGACTTATCATTATTCCCATATCTGCAGCTTCCAAATGAAATCAGACCTGCCGGTTTATTATTCTCAAAAGCAATAGCCGTCTTTGGCGACCCTATGGATAATTCATTAATAAAACGCTTTGTTCTTCTTTCAAAGGAAAAAACATCATATAAAACATTATCCGGAATGATACCTTTAAAACCTGCCTGCGATGATTCTGAATGAATTTTACCTAAGATTTCCGAATCATTCAAGTCTGCATAACGAATTAATCTACTCAAAGCTATTCCTCCTAATCTAATCAAACTAAAATCCACATTCTTCGTTAACTATACATAATTTTATTCTATTGCAGTCTGTTTGACCTTCAACGATTGATAAGTAATTACATACTCTTTCTTTTGAAGAACAATCAACACATTTATTTAATTCAACACATGGCGGGTTATATCCTGCTCGCTTTGCATTTAAAGGGCCTGCGATATTTTTAACTCTCTTTACACCCTCTTCAACCGTATCAACAACCTTATTGACACCTACTACGATTACTACCTTGTCAGGTCCGAAAGTAATTGCTGCTACTCTGTTTCCACTATGGTCAACATTAATAATTCGACCATCGACAGTTACTGCATTTGAACCTGAAATATACCAATCACTGAGCAGAGCTTCCTTTTTTATGGCTTTAGATTCATCTTTATTTTTAGCCAGCTCTTTATCATATACAACATTTCCTCTTTGTATTAGTAAATTAGTAATATTCATTTTCTGAAGAGTACCGGAATGACCAATGCCTACCTTACATTCTAATGGTACTGTATTTAATAAATATAGTTTAACATCATCTAAAGAATCAAAATACTTAACATCTATGTTTCTATTTTTGAAATTTTCCTTTAATTTATTAAATCTCTCTGTATTCATCTGATTGACCTGCCTTTTAATTTAATTAACATAACTTATATTAGTTATATCATGTTATTAAATATCACCGGTAACATTTAAATCTATTTCATTTAACATATACTCTGCAAATTCAATTAAACTGCTGTTATTTATATTAAATTCGCTGTTATAAATATATGAATTAAGTGCGGATTCAATAACATCACAATATTTAACTAAATATAATTTCGCCCATTCTCCGCCTTCTTTTTTAGAACATATCTGCCCGGATATTAAAAAACATAAAACCCTGCAAAGATTTAATATATAATAAATCGGGTTATCAATAATTTCTTTTTTTGAATCAATTACATCATTCATAATTGAATCAATATAAAATCTTTTTGGAACCTGTTGAAAAACCTCATCTATTGGCTTTCCGATTAAACATATCCCTCTTTCTCTTATTACAGTTATATGTGCTGCCAAATCAACATCGGTAGAATCTCCACAAATATAATCAAATTGATTAATATATCTGCTTTTATATTTGTCTGAATAATGCAATATAAATGGTGTTGGATATTTAAAATTTTTAGTATCCTTTTCTGTCATAACGCTCATTTCAAATCCTTTATTAGGACAATCATCAGTTAATTCTAATAGAAAATTAACTAAATCTCTTAAATCTTTATCAAATGGCTTATTTTTTACTACAGCAATAAAATCAATATCACTTAATAGAGGATTGAAACAGTTCATTGCTAATGAACCATGAAGATATATCCCAACTAAATTTTCTTGCAAAATATCGGAATATGAATATTTGATTTCATCTAATAATTGATTAACTGGCATCATTGTTTATTCCTACCTAATTATTACATCTTATTCTAAAACAGACATCCAAAGCTTTTCCGATTCTATCACCAATTCTGATACCATCTTTATAAAAGGTCCATAGTTCATAGTTGTATGTGCCAAATCCAGTACATCATAATATCTTACACGATTTTCTTTTTTAATAATTATTGGAGTATATCCGTTCTTCATTAGTTCAAAATTCAGAATCAATCTTGCGGTTCTTCCATTTCCATCGATAAATGGGTGAATTTTTACAAATTCACCATGCAATAATGTTGCTCTAACAACCGGATGATAATCTTTCCAGTCGCTTTGATATTCTGCAATAAGTTTTTGCATATTTTCCGGCATTTTGATCATCAATACCTTTCAGTATCAATGCATGAATGTTCCTGATATTCCACTCAGAAGATTATTACCCTTCATTCAACGGTTTATAAACCTTCGCTTTTTGTTATTATAACCTGTGAATTTAAAATCTGTGCTTCAGACGTATTTAAAAACTCTGAGAAAAAGCTTAAAGGAACGCAAGTTATTCCATCTACTAAAATCGGAGCTGCATAAAGCTGAATGCCTGTAGTATCATCCATGGTATAGCTGTCCCGACCTATTTCAAAGGAAAGCAGCTCTCCTACTGTAACTTTTTGAGATTCTTGTATCCATCCTACTTCATATCCAAGTTCTTCTGAAACAGCTCTCACCGGCAACATTATAACACCGTCGTCATTTTGAACCGGTTTAACCCCTTCAAGTATTTTCCTATTCACTACAACTTCCATTACGGCAACATCTTCAATTATCGCTGGTTCATCCTCGTCAAGCACTATTATTTTTGTCGGATTCGTCTGTGCAGGAATACTTTTTGTAGACACACCGTATAAAACCACAAGCTTTCTATTGTAAAGCTCTCCTTCAAACCTGTTTTCATCCTCTGATACAATTTCTGTTTCTTCCGAAACATTTAATTTAAGGAAGTTATCAGCGCTTATCAAATCATCGTTGAAAAGGTCAACCTTTATATTTAAATCAATTTCTCCCACAATTGCGACTTCAGCCGAAATCTGCGGAGGATATATTAAAATCATTGGCTTTTGTGAATCATAAAATGCAGTTAATGATTCTCCTACTGCCAATTTATCTATGTTTATTGTATATGTATCTTTTGTAATAATAATATTTGCGGGAAGTCCATTTTCATCCTCTATGGCTACCATTTTGGCACCGTCTCCACTGTGATAATCAGATATTTCCTTTATTTCTCCTGTGTAGGGCATAAATCGTGACTTTAATTTATACTCCTCATTTACTTTATTATCGGTGTTAACCTCCAAATTTTCATTAATCATATCAGCAAATGCCGTAAATGTTGACATTGATAAAACCGCAACTGATAATGCTGCTGCAGCAATTTTTCTAATTTTCATTTTTTTACCTCCAAATTATTTTATTAATTAATTTAGACGGTTAAAAAAATTTGTTGTTCCAAAAATTCGATGTTAAATTTTTCATCATAAAAAACATCCTCAATATACTCACAAGGACCCATATCGAAGATAAAGCAGATGTTCCATCTCATTAATGGTGGGTTCCGGTTTCGTAACACCATTTCGCTATTTCTGCGATAAGCGGTAGTGGTAACGGCTTACTGTACGGAAACTGCACCGCACCTTTGCTTGTTTTGTATTCCGTGAGCTTTTCTCTGAAATGCTCAACAGCTTTATCGCCTGGGTACAACCCGATGTGCTTTTTAAATGCCGCAAAATGGATAATATTTTGTTTGCGCCAATAAGTTGGCATGCTCCATGATATACGTTCTTCCGCATATGGCAGTGTAGCACGAAGCGTATCTCTCACTTGATTTAACAACGGCTGAACATCCTCAGGTTGTGCATCAATATAAGCATCAATCGTTTTCGGCGGTTCACCGCAATAATGGTCTTGATTTGTGTTTTTAAACTCCCGTTTGCATTTAGGGCATTGCCACATAATGTATTCACCTCTCTAATATTTATCTTTATTATAAATATCTTCTCAATAAATTCTAATTCTTGCATATTTTAATTATCAAATAGCTTAGGTGTTTCAATAAATGCATTATACCTTTCAAGACAATTTTCCATCCACTCCTCCGGTGGAAGCGGCTCCTGTGTTTCCATAATTGAAAAGCCACATTGAATCATTGAATTTATATAATCGCTGAAAGTATGATGATAGCTGCTGCTTAAAAAATTTTCAATCGAACTGTTATATTCAATCCAAGGTTGGATGTAGCTTCTCTCACGTCTATCTAAATATCTGACGGTCCATTCGCTATCATCAGGAAAATCTTCATCTTTGCTGATGGGATATTGTGAGGTGTAGACGGGATTCATAGCCGAAATAACACATATACCATCAGGTTTAAGCATATCATAAATATTTGAAAATAATTTATTCAAATCCTTAATATAATGAGATACTGTTGAAGAAAAAATAAAATCAAATTTTTCATCAGTAAAGGATTTGGAAATATCGCCTTTATAAAATACGGCTGTTGAAGCAATTTTTTTGGCTTTAGCTTTTGCCAGTTTAAGCATATCATCTGATAAATCAATACCAATAATTTTCGCAGGATTTTTGTTTTCAAGCAAAAATGTAAAACGACCAGTTCCACACCCCAAGTCTATCACAGATTTTTCAGATAAATCAGGTAACATTTTTTGAATGCACGGCCACTCTATTTTACTGCTATACGAGTCTTCACCTGAAGTAAACTGTTCATATGCTTCTGCCATCCTGTCCCAGCTATGCTCAATAGTAATCATTTCAAATCTCCTCCTTAATTATGAATGGTTCATTCGGTATTGTACTATTATACCAAATAAGTATACCATATAAATCCCATTTGAAGTATATTCTGCTATAAAATAATTACATTCTTTTAGCATAATTCAAACATAAAAATCCGGAATATAAATTAAAATATTCGCAATAATAAAAATGCATAAGAATTGAAAGGAGAAAAATTACATGTCAAATTTAAATCAAATGGAATTACAGAACTTAAGACATCTAATCGGCGCACACGAAACTACGGCTAATAAATTAGACGCTATGGCACAGCAATGCCAAGATCCGCAGATTAGTCAAATGCTGAAATCAGATGCTAATGCTGCAAGACAAAGCAAACAAAAGTTAATGACATTTTTACAATAAGGAGGTAATTTATATGAATGAAAAAGACATTATGAATGATTGTTTAGCAATGATTAAGGGAAGCTTGACAGGATATGCGGCAATCATTTCTGAAACTGATAACCCTCAGTTACGCCAAACACTCCAGGAAATGAGAGATATGGATGAAAAACGTCTGTATGAACTTTATCAGACCGCTAAACAAAAAGGATATTATCAGCCGGCTCAAATAGCTTCACAAAATGACATAATGATGATCAAAAATCAATTATCACAAGGATAACGCCCCAAAAAAATTGCCTCTATTTAATAATTATGAGGCAATTTTTTATACTATTAATATATATAAAAGCAACATTTTTGCACTATATAAATCCTAAATCATAATGTCTATGGAAGACCCGTTTCCTGCGGCAGCATTTGCAATAGGTGTTTCAGACGTACCTGCATCTGTGCAGGCCTTATAATAGTCGGAGTTTCTTATCTCTTTCTCTTCACAAACGGCAACTCTTACAACATTTAAGCGCTCAGATAACTTTCTGTTGTATACTTTCGACCTGTATTTCTTGCTTAAGCACTGCTCTTCTTTTCTTTTTTCTGCATACTTTTCCTGCTTAATACGCTCCTGCATCCTTTTTTCGCTGTTCAACCTGATTATTTTTTCATCGGCCTTTTTAATGACATTTCTTATTCTTGCAACAGCAGCTTTTACTTGTGATTCATCTCCTCCGCTTTTATTGATTTTGTATATTTCCCTTCTGAGATTATTTTTTAACATAATAATAGCACCTCTGGATTCTACCGATGCGAGCTTGGAGAGATATCGTGCAGAGGAAAAATTTCCGGAAGCAAGCTTATTATAATCTATGCCATTGCTGTAAGAATAGCCTAAGCCTGAAAATTTGGTAATCATTTTTTCTCCTGATTATTTCTGATTATATTCATTATATATATCGGTATAATTTGAAAAAATTTTATAACTAAATTAAGATGTCGCCTAAGCTCTATAAATTGCGGATACCACGATTCAAATTTTCCCTGTAATATAATTTGAAAGAAGCTCTGTTTTTGGATTGAAAAATATTTCTGCAGTAGAACCTTCTTCTATAACTTCTCCCTGATAAAAAAAAGCCGTATAATCTGAAATTCTACTTGCCTGCTGCATATTATGAGTTACAATAATAATTGTGCATTGCTTCTTAAGCTCCATCAGAAGTTCTTCAATTGCATATGTAGATATAGGGTCTAATGCGGAGCATGGCTCATCCAACAATAGAATTTGCGGCTCTAACATCAATGCTCTGGCAATACAAAGACGCTGTTGCTGCCCTCCTGATAATGATAAAGCCGTTTTATGAAGCCTGCCTTTTACCTCATCATATAGAGCAGCTAATTTAAGTTTTTCCTCTACCTTATTATCTAATAATTCCCTGCTAATTTTATAATGCTCAGTTACAGGTAAAATCATATTTTTGTAAATGCTCGCAGGCAATGGATTTGCACTTTGAAAAATCATTCCTATTTGCTTACGTAAATTTTGAACATATTCTTTGCCGTTTTGAAGATATATATCTTCACCCTCCAGAAAAATATTGCCTTCTATATGAAAGGAATCGACTAAATCATTCATGCGATTTATTGAACGAAGAAGGGTCGTTTTTCCACAACCTGACGGCCCTATAAAAGATGTGATTGTATTTTTTTTAATATTTAAATTAACACTTTTTACTGCTTTGTTTTCACCGTAATAACAGGAAACATCATTTACGTTTAGAAGTGTCTCACTTTTCATTGCTTTCACCTCCAAAATATCCGATTAAGCTTGCTAAAATGTTTAAAATAATAATTATTATAATTAAAATAATTGAAGCGCCAAAAGCAACCTCAATAGAATTTCCTTCGCCTGCCGGTGAGGCAAAATATATGAAGCTTGTTAATGTACTGCCTGTGTTTTGCAATGTTGACATCCAATTTTCCGGAGAGTACCATGGTTGTATGCCGGTCATTCTCAATGTACCTCCTAATGTAAGCCACACTATAGATGTATCTCCGATTATTCTGCCCATACCTAATATTGTACCTGTAACAAGTCCGTCACGGGCAGAACCTAAAGCAATTTTTGATATAGTATGCCATTTCCCTGCGCCAAGTGCAAAGGATGCGTCTAAATATGATATCGGAACTGACTTAAGTGCTTCCTCCATTGATTTAATAACAAAAGGAAGAATCATTATTGCCATTGTAATTCCACTGACTAAAAAAGAACGACCGTAAGCACGGTTTGTCCCTTCGACACCTTCAATCATAACACTTAAAAATGATAATTGAGGTTGAGTAAAAATCACCAGTGCAAAAAGTGCAATTACAACCGTAGGGACCCCTGATAAAATATCTACTGCAATTTTTACTAAGCTTCTAAATAGTCCTTTTTTAGAATAAAACACGAGATAAATTGCAGTAGCTAATGCAAAGGGAAAGGCCACAGCTATCCCTAAAATTGTAAGTAAAGTTGTACCTATAATTGGTGTTAATATACCTCCTGATTCCATATCAAAGGCTGAAGCATTCGGCTCAGAAGTCAGAAATTCCCAGGATATAGCATCTATACCATAATAAAAAATTACAGACAGTATGAATAAAATAGCGAATATAACCATTGCCATAGATATTATAAAATAAGCTTTACCAATATTACTGCCTGCTTTGTGATTTATTTTTTTATACATCTAAACCGGACCCCTTTCTGATCTTTTTTTCAATATATTTTGCCAAAAGACTCAATATCGTTCCCAACAAAAGCAAGGTCGCTCCACAGGAAAATAAAGCGGCCTCAACAGCATAAGAACCCATTGCTTCTGATTTGTTAATGATAGCAGAAGCTAATGGCAATGTAGGTGCTAAAAAGTTTATAAATCCTAATTTAGCAGTCGGTATAATACCTAATCCACCGCAAACCATTGATACAGCAATTGCCTCGCCTATACCACGTCCTGCTCCTAAAATTATACCTGCTATAATACCTGAACGTGAATATGGAAGCATTATTTTATAAATTACTCTGAATTTTGTCATACCAAAAGAATATCCTGTCTCCTTAAGCGAGTGGGGAACAGAATTTATTGCATCAACACTTAAAGATATTATAGTAGGTGCAATCATAAAAGTAAGTACAATTATAGCTGAAAGCATGTTAAGTCCTGTCATCTGAAAACGGTCTATAAATTCTATCTGCATATCTACAGTAATAAACAACTTCTCTATAAGCGGAACCACCGTGATTAATCCAATAAGACCAAATATTACGGAGGGAATAGATGCAAGTAAGCGGACTACAGATGTAAGAATTACAGAAACTTTAGGACCGGAATATTCACTAATTGTAACTGCTGCTCCTATTCCTATTATTGCAGCAAAAATTAACGCAAAAAAAGTAGTCAATACGGTTCCTGCAATAAGTCCAAGCATACCAAAGTTAAGCATAGGTTCTGCCGCAGAAGAATAAAACGCTTCATTGATCTGAACATCAAAACCGCCTTTTGTAAAATATTCTGTACCACTATTCATAAATACCGGCATTGCTTTATAAAATATAAAAATAAATATAAACACTATCATAGCAATACTAACAGCAGCTAAAATACTGATTATAAATTTCGGCAAATCAAAAACTTTGTCTTTCATTTTTTCTCCTATTATTACTTAAAAACTGTGCTGCATATGCAGCACAGCTCCTAAGTATTTTATGTAACTATGTTAAGAAATCATTTTATGGCAATGTACCCTTCTTTTTCAACTATTTCTTTTTGACAAGCTGCACTTCTTAAGTAGTCAACAAACATAGCGGCAGCACCTGATGGAGTACCTTTTGTTACTACATATAAACCTCTGCCTAATGGATAAGTTCCATCTAAAACTGTTTTATCATTAGCAGTAATGCCATCTAATGGAATAGCTTTTACTGTAGAATCTACATATCCGATAGAATCGAATCCTATAGCATTTTTATTCTTTGCAACACCTTGTTTAATTAAAGCTGATGATGCATGTGGTGTAGCTGTTGTAACAACAGATTCTTTTTCTAATAACATTTCTTCTAAAGTAGCTCTCGTGCCTGAACCGGATTCACGGGTTTGAACAAAGATCGGAGCATCCTCTCCTCCCACATCTTTCCAATTCTTGATTTCACCCAAGAAGATTTTTTTAGCTTGTTCTACTGTAAGAGATTTTACTGTATTGTCAGGATGAACAATTATTGCAATTCCATCTTTTGCAACTTCAAATACTTTAACAGTTGCTTTCTCATCATCAGTTATTTCACGAGAAGACATACCTATATTAGAAGTTCCTGCTATAGCATCTTTAATACCTGCGCCCGAACCGCCGCCTGCTACCGAAACTGCTAAACCGGTATTCATTGCATTTACTTTATCTGCAGCTGCTTGACCGATTGGTAATACAGTTGTAGAACCGGTAACTTTTACTGTACCGTTCATTTTAGTAAAATAATTTACAGATGCAACATGTTTTGCAGCATCATAATTAACTTCAGCACCAATTGCTTCTGAAATAGCTCTGATTGGTACTACCGTACGGCTGTCAACAATTTTTGCCGGAACATCTAAAACCTTTGTTGCTCCATTAACAGTAAAGTTTTTTGAACCAATCGTAAATACTACTTCGTAAGCTGCAGTATTAATTGTTACTTTTTTTGTTGCTTCATTCCATTTTACGTCAGCGCCTAATGTTTCAGAAATAACTCTGACCGGAACTAAAGTTCTGCCTTCTTCTACTACCGGTGCTACATCAGAAGCTACTGCATTACCATCAATATTCAAACTAATTGTAGCTGCTGAAGCACTAAATACCATACTTAAAACAAGTGTTGTCAATAAAATAAATGATGTGATTTTTTTTAACATTTGTTTATACTCCCCTTAATTGTATTTTTAATTAAACAAAATATTGATTATTATCTAAATTTATAGCATTTAATTAACCAATACATTATTTAATTAAATAATAAATAATGATAGTAAAAATAAAATTAGTTTTATGTAAAATAATTGTAATACATTGCATAAATTACAAAAAATGTTTCATGCTTCCAGATTTGATCCAAAATCTTTAGTTCTATTTCATAAATTTTAATAACAAAATACATAGAAAAATCTGATAATATAATGTAAAATCAATTATCAGATTTTTTACATGAAGATTGTTGCCCGAATTGTAATGTATTTTATTTTTTCATCGACCTTTTTTATGATAAATATATTTAATACGTTAGTTCTGTTTGGTAGCGAAGAAGTCTTGTTTCTAATGTTCCGGTATGAAGTTCGAAAAGATGATTGTCATAATCATAAAAATATATTGAATTACCTTCTCCTGTGACCCTTTTCCTCCCGGTTTTCATCTCTAAACCAAGGCTTTCTATTCTCTTAAGGTACTTTTCATAATCTGACTCATCTATTTTAAATGCTATATGATTATAGCTTTTTTCCGTTTCCTCCCCTTCCATAACTGCAATCCAAAGGTCATTTATCAAGAAAAACTTTTCTTTAGATATGGAAAATTCTTTGCCGTCACTTGAATAAATTTCTTTAGCTTCAAAGATTTCTTTTAAAAATTTTGCTGCTTTATCTAAATCCTTGACAATAAAAGTAATATGACTAATTCCATATATCAACCTTTTCACTCCCCTTAAAACATAAATAGTGATTCAATATCTTTTGGATTACGTAGACGCTGATGCTTTAAAATCGGAACATTGTATTTTTCGCCAAGTGAGCGTACAAGATCCTTATAACAGCCTTTCATTTTATCATGGAAAGCAATTATTTCGATACCACCCTTAATGGCTTCCGCAGCATTTGCTGCAAAATCAAGGCCTTGCTCTCCCTCATATTCTCCGGATACGAGCCACTGATTTGCAATGATATGGGATATACCGAATGCTTCTCCGTCCCATTCAGCAAAAACTGCATCTGCAAAATTAGGATCAAAATGAACACCGCCGACACAGAGAACGTTATGTATATTTTTCCCGTCACCGTTGAAAACTTCTGTCAACGCATTTGCCAGTGCAGTACAGGCAGTGCAGTCGGTCCAGCTTTCTTCTACGCTTCCAACCTCAATATCTACCATTGGTACAGGATATTGTAAAATAAGCTGCGGTGAGCTTCCTGTTACGGCAGTTCCAGACCAATGAGTTGCTTCTGTTACTGTCTTGTACTCGTCAAGTTTAAGCTCTATGCGGTTTCTCTCCAATGCAAGCAATAGATTTCTCATATACTCGGGATTGATGGGACCGTAAACTCCCGAATTGACATCACCTATAGAATGAACCGTCAGCACCTTCGGAGGTGCACTTCCACCCTCATGCCATGTTACCATTCCCGCCATATCACAATCATCAAAATACTTGTTCATCTCCGGCAGATATTTGGTATAATCCCAGCAAACCGGAACTTCGGTAGGAACAAAATAATATATGTTTTCCCGAGCATCCTTGTGCATCATAACTTTTCGTCCGTCAAATGTAATATCGGCGGGAGCAAACATGCCTTTTTCGCTTAATATTTCCCATACCATACTTGATACCAGTCCTTGACGTTTTTCTTCGTTGCAGATATAATAAACTGCTTTTTTACCAGAAATCATAATATTTTCTCCAATTCATATAAATTTGTACTTCCCGCAGAGTCCTATAACATTCTGATTTGTTGCTAATTATATATTTTATTAAATGACTTATAAGGTTTTTGTCATATACAGCATGCCCGGAGCATATCCGAGTTTTTGATTTAAGGCAATCATACTATTATTGTTATAATGTACTGTTGTTTCTATGGTCTTTATGCCTTCAAATCTACACCATTCTTCTAACAAGTTTTTCAGATTTGTTGCTATCCCTTGTCCTCTGTAGTCTTCTTCTGTATACAAAGATAAAATCATAACACTGTCTTGAACTTTTTCTTGTTTATATGCCCATATAAATCCCTGTATATTATTTTCATCATCTTCTGCAATCGCAAGAAATAAGTCTTTATTTCGAGTGTTTTTAATCCTTCGCACGGTCTCATCAATATCTGTATTTGAAGCTTTATAATTATTTATCCATAATTTTGGTGTGAGATTATGCCATTTTGCAATCTTCGTTAGAAGTAAATCTAATTTATTATCGTCATTAATGCCGTTAATTTCAATTTTTCTATAATTCATATTCAACTTCTCCTGTCCGCACGGTTTCTTGTTTATATAACTGCTCAAACAGGATTATTCCTGCACGGTTTTTTTTAATATGTTTAGGTATTATATAGCTAATCTTTACCTACGTCAATTCTATATGGGTAAAAACCGCAATATTTTACCCATATGATATAAAATTTGCCTGAAATTTGTCCCAAGCAATTATTTAATGCAATAATCAAGTGTTAATGGAATACAAACAGATTTATTGGTTATAGTTCCCAATAAGTATTTTTTATTTTGTGTAACATTATAGCATGGTTATTCGTTATTATTAGTAACGGAGCTCCAAGAAAGAAGGTGGTATTATATGAATAAAGGTGATTTGAAATCCATTGAAGATATTTGTGAACAGACATGGAAACCCTTATATCGTTATATTTATTATAAGGTTCAGAATAGAGAAGAAGCTGAAGATATAACGCAGGAAACATATGTTAAGTCATTATCCTATCCTAAATTCAATAAGATTGAATTCAAAGAATATATAGCTTTTTTCAAAATTGTAGCCATGAATATAATTAAGGATCGCTGGCGTCAAAATAAAATCAGAGGGACAAATATAAATATAGATTCAATAGCTCAAAATGAAGCTTCGGTTGATGATATATCAGATATTACAGCTCAACAATTATTTATTACAAAAGCAAGGGGCAATGAATAAAGCAATACAATATACTACAAGATATACTGAAATAGACTTTGGAGAATCTATACCGGAGGATCTTATTACAATTGATTTGAATGAAGGATTTATAGAAGTGGAACTTGTTACAGATAAAAATACAGATATCGTTGAAGATAAAAATATTGTCGGGTACGACCCGGAAATTATAGCGGAAGTGAATATGGAAATTGAAAAGGCAGAACAGATAGCTGCTGATTCAGGCAGTTCTCCATGGAAGCTTGACCCGGTTTATGTAGCACAAATATATGTAAGTTTGCAGCTTTCCCCGGAGGGCATAGCCGGAGATTATCCAATAAATTATGATGAATTAGTAATAGTTGAAAAAGATGAAACAAATGTAATGATTAATGTTAACAGTGAAAAAACAGATATCAAAACTGTTTATCTGTCAAGATTAATCAGACAGGATGATACAGGAATCTGGACAGTAACAGGATATGATGAATAAAACCCCACCCACCATGAAATCGGAAATTTCTGGTGGGTTCCGGGAACCTTAATCTAAAATAAAACGGTTATAGGCAATCTTCCTTCCTGTAGCTGTTTTAAAATTTTCCTCTATGCATTTTTTTTTCTGTTGTTCCTTTTGTTTATCCATGACTGTTAAATTTTCGAGCAAATCTGCTTCCCACTGTATCTGAAAATCAAGACCGTCAATTTTAGAAGGAGTGTGATGATTGCCTATTATAAAACATATTCGATCAATATTTTTATCATAACCTACCTTTTTCAATATCTCCCGTGCTACATCCGGTCCCTCTTTTTCCTGATAAACACCATCAATTGAACCATACTTTTTTTGTGCCTCAACAGCGCCAATATCATGAAGTATGGCAACAATACTGATTAATTCTTTTTCTTCTTCCTCAATATTCTCATCTTTCATTATATCTCTTGCATTTTGCAAAACCTTGAGGGTATGCTCTATTCCAAAGGGAATTTCTTTGAAAACTGCTTTCATCTCTATAATAATTTTTTCTATAAACATAAATTCTCCAAATGCACTTTAATTTTTACACCTTATTCAATAGCAAACTCTTCCGTTGACTGCAAGCCGTTCCAAACATACCCATCAGAACGATAATATAATCTGTTTACAGAACCGTCTGTCTTTGTATAGTCTATAACAAAAACCTGTCCTTCTTCTATCAGCATAGGGTATTCGTCATAAGGAAGCACATCACCTGTTTTCTCATTATCCTTAAAATCTTCATATGCATTTTCCAGCCGCCAGAATTCCCGATATGCATAATCCTTAAATCCTGTTAAATCTTGTTTGCCAAAATAGGATGCCTCATAATTTTTTTGGTTAACTGTAAGTATATCTGTTCGAGAAGACTCAATATCTTTAGCTAACCAAGATAAATCTTCGGAATATATGTTATCACCGTAACGTTCCTTTAATTGACTTGCCATGTTAGGAACAGAACCGGTCATATAATCCATAGCATCAAAACCCGTATGAGCACCACCATAAATCCCCATAATGTTCTCACCCTTCAGCTTGTCAAACTCGCGGATAAAATTCTCCACCATCTTGTTTTCGCGATATACATCATCTGAGTGCTTGTAAAAATACCGGCCTTGCTTGATAGCTTCCTGCGTCAATAAATATTGCTCGGTGTTTTCTAATTTATTTTCTTTAAGATAATTTAAAGCTCTCTGTCCTGTAGTATCGTATTGGTGACCTACATCTGTACCGTGGAAAATCGTTTCGGGGTACTGGCTTTTTATTTTCTTATAAAATTCCTTAACATACGGGTTATGTGCCGCTGTACCTTCCCAATCCTTATATATTTCCTCAAGTATATCATCACCGTCAGATTGCATCCACAAATTTAAAAGCTCTGCGGTATAATAGGGATATTCGACAAATAAATGCCGCATATTATCCTTATGGTAGTATTCACCCCACAACTCTAATTCTTTTTCCAATATTTTTTCAATACCGTGATGCTCTCCATACAGGTAAATCTGACCTGATGATTTATCCGAAGGTGTGACTGTATCAACCGGTAGGTTACTATCCGGACAAGCAGTCAATAATAGTAGCATGATTAACGCTATGGAAAACACAAATTTTTTTACATTCCTCATATATTCCTCCTATAAATATTTTGTTTCTAAAGAAGAGATAGTTAATTTAAACATTCTTATACTACTGTTGTTTTTTTTACAGTTGTCATTATTTAATTGTCACTTGCCCATTGTCAATTGAATTAATGTTTTTCTTTTCCATCCGTGAGTTTTATATACCCATAGCCCATAAAGGCATACTATCAAATTGCTAACACTCATTGAAAACCAAATGCCGGACGGACCAAAATCAGAAAAGTTTTTAAATATTAATATCATCGGAAGTCTGACTGCCCACAATCTCCCTACCTCCATGGCCATGGAATATTTGGTATTTCCTGAGCCTTGGAATATTCCCTGAAAGACGCTGAACATCCCCATCAATGGCATTGAAAATGCAACATATTTCATATATGTCATACTTTGAATAATCACTTCCGGCTCATCTTTAGATTGAATAAAAAAATCTACTATTGGTTTATTAAAAATAAATATTAACGCTCCGCCAATAACCCCAATATATAAGGCAATCCTTGAGGCTTTTATAAAACTTTCTGTCGCTCTATCAAGCTGGTTAGCCCCCAGATTTTGACCCACAACTGCTGTCAGAGCTGCTCCAACTCCCATAGCAGGCTGCATTACCAGACTAGTTATTCTGTTTACCATGCCAAAAGCAGCCATTGTAGCAGTCCCATATGATACAATAAAGCCATTTAGAAACATAAAGCCAATGGATGCACCTATTTGCCCGATAGATGCCGGCAGTCCGACTCTCACAATTTCCTTAAGTATATTTTTATCAAATTTAAATCCCTTAAAATCAGGTTTTAAATCATTATCTTCTTTAAATATGAATCTAACCCCAAATAATGCCAATACAATCCTTGATAATACCGTAGCCCAGGCTGCACCCGCTATACCCATATTTAATGTAAATATAAACACCGGATCTAATACAACATTTATTAGAGCAGATATAGCGCTTAATATTGTTGGAGTTACAGTATTTCCCTGTGCATTCATTATTGAATTTATATTAAAATAAAAAAACATAAATGGTAGATCCAAAAATGATATTCTCAAATAAGTATTTGCTAAATTAGCAAAATTACCTTCTCCACCCATAAGCTTAATTATATATGGACTTATAATAACACCCACTATCATAAATGCAATTGATAATAAAAATGAAGATATCATCAATTGAGTGGTGTATTTCTTAGCTTCTTTAAACTTTGCTGCCCCCAATAACTGAGAAAGAAGTGAGGTTCCGGCCACTGACAGTCCAATTCCCAAAGCAACAAAAAGAAAGTTTATTGGCCAAACAAAAGAGATAGCAGCAAAATGAACTGAAGAAATCTTACTAACCCAGATTCCATCTACCAAATTATATAATGTTTGTATTATACTATTTATCATAATAGGAATAGATAAGGTTAACAATACCTTGTAGACATCCCCCTTTTGTATTAATTCTGATTTATCCTGCTTCACAATCAAATCACCTTTCTTATTAATTAAGAATCTAAGAATATTATATCAAATAGATTGAAGATGTACAGCATGAAAAGAATAATATCACCTTTTAATTTCTGTTTGTCATTTTATTAAATTTCTATCAAATTTCTATTTAATCGGATTAGTAAACCATAACTATATATGACAACTAAATGAACTGCACAATAATGTTTTTTGAAAAACTATTAAATAAGTATTGACTATAATGGTAAATAGCGGTAGAATTTTAAAAATCTTTGGAGGCGGATAAATATGGAAGACTGCGTACGTATTGTTCAAGAACATTATGACAGTGATGTGAAAAGCTTTTTTTATTGACCAAAAAAGTATTATTCCGTTTATGGATAAGTTTCATCTTGAAAAGAAGCATCTTTTCGGTCAGGAAGGCATTCTTGCTCCATACGAAATGAATTTACTTAATCAACCTCAGAAAGCAATAGATAAATGGGTAACAATTGCGGAACAATTATGTGAAAGAGACGAATTGCTAAGTTATTCCGAGCATGCCATGTATATAGGGCAGAAGATTTAACAAGAAAGAAATAATATAAAAAAACAACTATAGGGGGATTACATGAAATTAATTATTATCTTTGGACCGCATGCAGTAGGTAAGATGACAGTAGGTCAGGAGCTTTCAAAAATTACTAATCTGAAATTATTTCATAACCATATGACCATAGACATAGTAAATGATTTGTTTGAAAATTTGCCTGAAGAAAAAAGCAGATTAATTAATTTATTCAGAAAAGAAATATTTGAAGCATTTTCTAACAGTGAAGAATATGGAATGATTTTTACATATATGTGGGCATTTGACAGACAAGAAGATTGGAATTATATTAATTATGTTGAAGAGCTATTTGCTTCTAAAGGTGCTGAAGTATATTTTGTTGAGTTAGAGGCAGATTATGAATTGCGTATAGAAAGAAATAAAACTGAAAATCGTCTGCTTAATAAACCTACAAAAAGGAACTTGGAAAAATCAGAAGCTATATTCAGAAACTTAGAATCAAAATACCGCCTGAATTCATATGAGGGTGAAATAGAAAAAATAAATTATATTAAAATAAATAATACAGATTTTTCACCGGAAGAAGCTGCATTGATTATTAAGAATAAGTTTTTATAGAAAATATAATCACATTGCAACATTATGTTTCCCAACAATAATTCCCTCAAAATAATCTTTGAGGGAATTAAACACATATTGGACTTTCATCCGGATCTTCGACCCATAATACCAATCTATGAGCTCTATTTTGATTCTAACTGAAACCAAAAAATACTGCCTTTGCCTTCTTCCGATTCAACCCCATATTCGCCATCGTGCATATCAATAATTTTTTTCACGATAGAAAGTCCAAGTCCTGTACCTATCTTAGGTCTTTCGTGTATTTTGTCAACCTTGTAATAACGTTCCCATATATAAGGTAAATCACTTTGACTAATACCCTCTCCGTGGTCAATCACTTCTATTCTCACCATACTGCCTTTAATGCTTTGACACACAGTCACTGTCTTATCATCACCGCTGTATGTAATTGCGTTGAGTAAAAGGTTATAAAATGCTTGAGTAATCTTTACCTCGTCAGCTAATAAATAGACATCTTCGTTATGCTCAAACTTCAGGAGATAACCATCACTTTTAACAAGTTCTTTCATTCGGTTGATAGTTTTTCGCAAACTTTCAGTCAGGTTATAATTCACCTTATTTAGTTTTGCTATACCTGCCTCGAAACTTGAGATATCAAGCATATCATTCACAAGAGAAGTCAAGCGATTTGCTTCATCCATAATAACCTGACTATGCTCTGATGTGACTTCATAAGGAAAATCATGCATCATCTCGGCATAACTGTATATGAAGGATAGTGGCGTTCGTAAATCATGCGAAATATTTGCCATTAACTCGCGGCGTAGTCGCTCTACCTTGGATAGTTCTAAAGCTGCGGTATTTAGGGTATCGGACAATTCTTTTATTTCCAGGAAGCCTTTGCCACGGAACTCAGTTTCATAATTACCTGTTGCCAGAACCTTTGCACTTCGATTAATCTGCTCAATAGGATTTGATATATACTTTGATATGATAATTGCAAGTAACGTTGCAAGAAGTATCATTATCCCTGTTATAATATAAAGCTGCATTTGTATAGTAGATACTGTGGCATCAACCGGAGTTACCATGGCATGAAAAGTAAGAAAGATTTTATTTCCATCCTTTAAAACAAATTCTTGATCCTTGGTGATAGTTTCAGGTTGTCTATGTTCAGGTCTATCCGGAACGGTTCGAACAGGTGGGGCAAAATCCTTTGTAGGTCTCACAATTATCTCTTTGTTTAATTCAAGTTCATATAAAATATTTTCAAGATTTGAGCTATTGATGTTTTTCTCCACCAAAGTAATAGCTTTTTCTATCTCAATTTTGCGTATAAACTTATACATGTCACTTAAGAACACCGTCTGAAATAACCATAAGATAACTAATAACAAAGCACAAAATCCTATGAGAAAGGCAAAAACTTTCCATTGTAATTTAAGCTTATCCATCGAATCGATACCCCAATCCTCGTAAAGTTTTAATAAAATGTGCATAGAAACCGAGAGATTTCCTGAGCAGTTTTATATGCGTATCCAATGTCCTGTCATCGCCATAATAGTCATAACCCCATACCTCAAGCATTATCTTTTCCCTTGGTACTGCAATATTTTTATTCCGTATCATAAAAAATAAAAGGTCATATTCTTTTGGTGACATGTCTATCTGAACTCCATCAATAAACACCTTGTATGCTGTCATATCTGCCTTGAATCCATCCTTTTCAAATATGATATGTCCATTATCATCTGACTTTGCAGAGCTACTTTTCTCTACCCTGCGTAAAATGGCTCCTACTCTAAGCATGATTTCCTTGGAGGAAAATGGTTTAACAACATAATCGTCCACCCCAACTTCAAATCCCAACACCTTATCATACTCTTCTCCTCGTGCGGAAAGCATGATTACCGGCATGTCAGAGGTTTCACGTATTTTTTTTACAGCAGAAAAACCGTCAAGCCCGGGCATCATAATATCCATAATGATTATGTCAAATGTATTATTGCGGCAAAGCTCCACAGCTTCCATGCCATCTCCTGCTTCCGCAACCTCATGACCCTCAAATATGGCATACCGCTTTATTACGGCGCGAAGCCCTGCTTCATCATCGCATATTAAAATTTTAGCCATTATATAATAATTCCTTTCTCAAAATTTTGCGAAGGTCTTCATTAAAATATGATGACCACGTCCTAAAAGGCAGAACACTCACTGTTTGAAAGATTAATCGCTTAAATTTGTTTTCTGTATGTGTTCTATTGTATCATAAAATCAATATAATATAAATAATATGGACTTTAACTGAAATATTAAAGTGCCACAAGACATCAAATGTCTTGCAGCTTTTTAGATCTAATAGCTCTTTTTGAATCTTACAACAAATATTAAAGCAGCTATTAGCATAAGTACCAATACACCGATTAGAATAATATTATTGGTCCCTTTTTTTTGGTTTGCGGGATCACCCAAATATGACTGATTCGGAGTATTTCTATTTTGCCTCCACTGTTCCATTCCTCCAGTATTATCGGTAGAATTTCTATTGCCACTGTTATTGTCACCTTTTCCACTCATCATACTGCCAAGGTCTGATAATTTTAAATCCCCTGCTGATATAAGCTGATCAACATTTGTATTTTGCTCTGACGCAGTAGAGGGAATAATGCCTTCAAGCTGTCCCTGCACACTTTGAGCACGAAGATTGCCAAGTGTAATAAAGGTTGAAACAGCGGTCTTGTACTCCTCATAGGTACAAAATGCAGTAGCGTCGTTTTTTACATAATCAGAAATCATGGCATCAAGCGTATTCATTTTTTCTTCAAACTTTCCGTTTACAAAGTAATTATCAATTAACTGCTGTAAATAACTGTGATATTTTTCTAAATATTCTGTATTTGCAAACAGCTTTTCAATCAACGGTCTGCTTGACATTTCAACTCCGCTTAACGGTGTATCAATTGGAAAATTTATCACAGATGATGCGCTTCCGCTTTGAAAACCACCCCATGCAAGGTTGTAGTCCCACGGCAGAATGGTAAGCCTACCGTTACGCTCATATATATAGTAGTTTTGTGCCATGCCGGAACTATAGCTGTCAAGATTTACAACGATAGTGTGCGCCGCTAAATATCGCAGAATCTGGTCTATATCAAAATATGTTTCCAATTCTTTGCCCTCCGAAAGTGCTTTAAGAGCCTGCACAACACGCTGAAAGTCGCTGTCCGTTCCTTTTCCTACTACATTATTAAAGATAGCACTGTAACTTTCGGTGTTATCATCTGTATATTCAAGACTGCCACCTGAGCTGCCGCGCCCACCTCTAACTCCGGAATTTCTATCTATGCTGTTATTTTCAATATCCATTTGCACCGGAGGAGCAGAATTGTCTGTAATAGACGGCGGACTGACGTTGAAATCAGGATTCGCATCCGGCGACGAAAATGGTTGTCTTTGGGGTCTGCTGTTTTGTCCATCCGGCATGGCCGGCACGTTTATATCTTGGTGTTCCAGTTGATTTCCACCCATATCCATACTTTTCACATTATAAAGCATCCCTGAAGTATCTCCAAAGGCACGCTGTTCAAAGCTATCGTTATATAGCTCCACAGCAAGGTACAGTCCCCAGCTTTCACCGTTTACTTTGATGTCCGCATAGCCAAAATATGGTGCATCTACACCAATTTCCTTCATTAGCTCATAGGAAACATACTCCTTCATGTAAGTGTTATCTCCAAGCATATTATTGACCACAAAACTCTCAAGACCAAAGCATGTTTGGTCTTTGATATACTCGTCAAATTGAAGTCGAAAACTATATCTGTCGCTATCGGAGCTTGCCACTTGTGTTAAGCTTGAGTTGCCCTTCGGACGAACACCCACATTTTGAAATTTAGTCCCATTTACAATCACATCTGCCATGATATATTGCTCACTTGCAGCACTATTGAGCATATTTTGCCAATCAGCTTCATCTGCAATAATCTCAATAGAGATAATATCCATTCCAAAAATCTTTGTTGCATATTCTGCTTCGGTTTTCAAATTACCGTTTATGCGTTGTGTATTTCCTATCACTACTGAAGCAATGCTTATTACCAAGGCAAAAACCACAGCAAACGCAACAATTATATTTATTTTTTTACTTTGTATCATGCTTTCACCTCGATTTTTACATATTTAAGCTGTATATTCTCCGTTATAGCTTACAAGGCAAGCATTGTTCACGCCATTTATAGTAAGTAATTCATTAAGAAGCCTTGCCGACATATCTAAAAGTCGCACTTCAACTGTAAGTTCAATGCCGTTTTTTGTAACTGTCTTCGCCTTTATTAAGCTTTTCTTTGCCTTTAGCTTTATCATGTCCATGCAGTCGCTTTCTGCTTTATCATTTTCAAGATTAAGCACCACAATATATGGTGTGTCGCTGCTTTTCTTGTTTACAAACACAAGAAGTATGATGCCAATGAAGATTGACCCTATGATACCAAGGGGAATCAATCCTGCACCGATAACAATACCTGCTGAAATTGCCCAAAACAAAAATGCAATGTCTAAAGGTTCTTTTACGGCTGTTCTAAAACGAACAATAGATAAGGCACCTACCATACCAAGTGATAAAATAATGTTTGATGTAACCGCAAGAATGATGAGAGTTGTAATCAGTGTCATTGCCATAATAGAAACTCCAAAGGATGCCGAATACATAACTCCTGTAAAAGTTTGTTTGTAAACAAAGAATATGAAAAGCCCGATTGCAAAGGATAAAAGCATTGCAATTCCCACATCCAAAATTGAAAACTCCGCTGCTTTTTCTAAAAAACTTGATTTAAAAATATCATTGAATGTCATTATAATTTACCTCCGATTTAAATAATTCTTGTTGCTGCATATTTTGAAAATGCAGTGCTTCTTCTACTTGAAAGTGATGCCATGCCGCGAATTATCTCCGGCAGAAAGTTGTCATATTTCACTTCAAGAATATAAACGCCACATATTGGCACAGGAACAATCTCCGGTTTTAAAAAATCATGGATATTGTTGCTTGTTCGAATGTCATAATCCAGCGTAACACGTACATTTCCCATTGGATATATAAAAGCCTCCCGCTGATAGTCTACAATATTTTTAGCTCGTAGCTGCTGGTAATGCATTTTGGTATACAGTTCCATGCACAGAGAACTTCCATTTTCCTTTAGTGTAACAAAATCACCATCAAGCAATCGCCTGCATTCTTCTGCTGTTATGATGGTACTCTCCTTAAAACAAACACCATTTTTTTTGCTCTTTTTTTCGAGGCGGATAAAAGATATGTCATCGTTATAAAGACGCAAACGGAACTTTTCCCTTTCGTTTACACCGTCAATCTTCTCTTTTAACACTTTATCGTTATAGTTGTCGAAGTAGAGACTCTTTACATTGTATCCATTTCTTTGTGCTGCATATTCATCAAGATTAGCCACATATGGTAACTTTGCTCTAAGTTGTAATACATCAACATAGTTTATATAATACTTCAGTTCATGTCTTCCTTGGGATTCTCTCATTTTTTCACTCCTCTTCTTTGGAATGATTTAATTCTAACCCCTTAAACTGAAGTGCAATTGTTCGTTATCTGAACTTTAGCTGAATTTTTATAGAAAAGAAAAATTCCCTTAAATCAATGATTTAAGGGAATAAAACGCAATTAATTCTACTTTAGCAGCATTATAGATTATCTGAATATACCGATAAGCCATGTTTAATACAATAAACATATAGCTTGCCGCCGATAGTTATTGGAATTCTGCAACTTGGACTTTGTTCCGGATACAATCGATTCAAAAATACTCTGTCACTTTTAACACAGGCAACAAAGGATATATAATGCTCCTTGGTCATGGGATGATCAAATGTAACAAAGTAATCGGTGTCCATTTCTTCTGCTGTTATTTCAGGTGCATAGGACGTATCCCCCGGCAAGATATATTCTAATTTTCTTCCGCAGCAAAAGATAGATGCACTTCCTGTGCTGACAAGAATATTTCCGCAGGAAGGGCATACATAAAAACGCACTTTGTCAATGTTGCCGCTGTCCGGCTTGTTTGGTGTAATTTCACCTTCCATCATCTGTTTCATGTCAACGCCCAAAATAGCGGATAATTCCGGCCATAGAGACAAGTCGGGACACCCTGAACCGCATTCCCATTTTGAAACAGTTTTATTTTGAATACCCAACGCATCTGCAATGTTTTTTTGTGTAAGGTTTTTTTCTTTCCGCAGTTTGGCAATCAATCTGCCTACTTTCACACAATCCATGTCTCCACCTCCATTCTGCTTATTATATCATATCTGAGCCGAGTGCAGCGCAAGCTCGCTTGCATTGCCGAGGCGATGGTATGATATATGTATTATAACATACTTACAGAAATCTTGCGATAATTTGTACCAATCTTGCCGGAAGCTGCTTCAAATCAGTTATATCCAATGTATTTTCAGCTCCGTAAAGTTCACGGATATCCTCTTTATCCTGCCCGATAGCTGCAGCAAGGAACTGGATTCCTTTGCGCCTGTATTCCTGTAATGTATCTTTCATATCACGAGCTGCTTTTTCGCCTGTGTAATCGGGCATAGCCTTAGGCTGCCCGTCACTGATACTGATTATTAATTTAGTTTTTTGCGGTGCATTAATCAATCTATCGCTAATAATGCGTAATGCCATACCATCCCGGTTATTACTGCGAGCCTGAATATTCATAAGAGCATATTTTTCGTTCGCATCTTTACTTTCAAAGTCTACATATGCATAAATGGACATTTGTTCCAGCTTGGAGCGGTCTGCCGTATCCCCGTAAACCATTATCGGAATACCACACCCGGTGCAAAATTCATATAAAGCTACGGCTGCCTGTTTTGCTGCATCTAAGCGGCCGAAGGCTGACATAGATGCTGATTCGTCAATCCTGAGAGCAACTGCAAGAGAAGGCTCTTCCGCAGGCGGGCGCTTACGGGCAAATACGCGGAAATCCATAGAAGCTGTTTGATCAGCACAAAATTTTGTGCCATAAAGCTGAGATTTAGCGAATTCAGAGGAAACCTCATGCTCTAAAAGTGGATTTGTTTTGCGGATTAATTCCCGAATTACCGGCAGCAAGTCAGCAGCCATGCTGTTATATTCTTCCCTGTCTTGAGCGGTAGCTTCCGGACGGTGTACAATAAGCTTAATTACTTCATGGCAGCTGCCTTGAACACTTTTTCGAGCTTCTTTATTTAATTGCTTGCGAAACTCTATTTTTTGTTCGTTTGTAACGGGTTTATCAAGCTCATGATAAAACGGGGTGCCGTTTTCTCCATTGTCATTGCCTGAAACATCAGTATTTTTATCACTGCTCGTATCCGAATGCCCCTCACTGTCTGCTGATTTTCTCAGGCGGATTGCATTCTTTTCAGCTTTATCTGTTTCTGCAGAGTATTCTCCATTTTCGGAAATTTGGAGCTCCATTACTTCCGGATTCTCTCCTTCTGATTGAGAATGGCATATACTGTCTAATTCTTCAAGCTTATCTGTCAAACCATGACTTACCATTGCCTGCTCTAAAATAGCAAGCTCCTGTGGGTCAGTGGTAATCTTGTAGAGTACCTTATGATACAAAGTGCTTTGTACTGATGCACCACTTGCAACGGCATCAACCCAAAAAATATAGGATCGCATACCGGCAACACCCTTAATTGCATTAGCCCGTGCCGTTTCATCCAACAGGATAATCGTATCGGCTAAAAGAGAAAGAACATTTTTAGATTTATATCCGGTCTTGGCTTGGGCTCGTTCCATCATTACTTCCTTGGACGGTAAGTCTAATTTTTCAGCATGCTGAACTCTGTCACGCAAAGCTTCATTTAAAGGACGGTATCCGTTGTAGCCGCGGTTTGTTGTAATAACAGTAATAAAATCAGGATGCCTGTGTACGATGCGAGTCGGTAAGTTTAAGCTCCCATCTGATTCTAATGCGGAATTTAGTGCCATTAAAACAGCAGCATCACGAATCACCGTCGGTTCCTGAATCTCCAATAGCCATCCATTTTCATAAGCACGGACAATTTCTGACGGATAATACCGATATTCAACCGTATCCGATTCATCTTTTTCAGACAATACCGGAAGAATTGAACCTAACACATCAGATTTATCCATATCCGCAAAGCAAGTCACTTTTGTGTAAGGCATGTTAAAATCAGCAGAGAGAGCTTTGGCAATTTGTGTTTTTCCCGAACCTGCATCTCCCTCCAGTAAAATTGTACTGATTTTCATTTCACCGCTATTCCAATTTCTTACTACTTCATGATATATACGTTTTTCTGCTTCACTCTCAATATGTGAAGGTGGTTTTTGCCAGACAAGGGACTGCTCCAATTCTGTTAGCTGCCTGTCAGGTGACAGAATACAATTCTGTTTCATATTAATAATGCTCCAATTCTTTTAAAATGCGGTTAAGTGTCCGTTGGCGCTCTCCGATTAATTCCCCTAAATCGTTCAAACTTTGTGCAAATACTTTGATGTCCTCATTGATATTTTGATTATCTACACAAACTTCTACCGGTAATACCCCGCCTTGTACTCCAATTCGTTCCACTGTTGGTTTTTCAGGATCATATAAAAACGGAAACCGGTAGGCCTCCTTGAAGTAAAGTAATGTTCTGGACAAGAAGATTATCAAGTCAAATACCTGATGAATAGGCAGCTCCTCTGCCAAAATTAATTCACCGTCTTTGTCAAGTTTCCAAATCTGCGCGGCAATCTGCATTTTTTTATTTTCTTCCAACATAGGTGCACCTAATGTTAAGCGTCGGATATCAGATTGATAAGCATTTCTTCCGTCTATACGGTCATAACCATTTGATACCATAACAATTTTCTCATTCATCGCCATATCCTCCTTGCATTTGGATCAGAAGCAAGACACTGTTCTCTTAAACTTTCTAATTTCTCTGTATGATCTTCGTTTGGATCATCATACTTTAACACTTTTATAACTGATAGCTCAAAGCTTTCCGAACCATATTTATTCCAAAGTTCTTGTAATTGCTTATTGGGATGCATATTGGCTGCCAATTTTACAGTAGTACCGTTAAAGTCCGCTTTTGTATCTTTAGAAATGCCTAAGAATACATCGCCGGTATCTTTACAGCAGTAAGAAATTACGCCCATTTCCGGGTGCCTGTTTTTATAGATTTCCAAAAGTTCTTTTTTTCTTTTTATATCCATTATTTTCACCTCGACATTATTATATACTCAATTACTCAAAAAAATAATCCACGCTCCGTAGACTAAGTAAAACCATATATTCTTACAGCACCATTGCACCAAAAAAGACATATTCAGGCGGCTTTGCTACTTTACAATGTGATACCTTCTTTGACTTTAATTCTGTGAAAACAGAAGACGTAGGGTGTCTCTCTCAGTTTTTTATAAAAGAAGATTATCGCAATACTGGTATTGGTACAAAAATGTTCGACATGTCTATGGATTGGTTAAAATCATTTAAAGAAATAAATGATTTATTTATCTTTGTATCAAATGGAAATGATAATGCACTAAACTTTTATCAAGGTAAAGGTTTCAGGGTAAGTCATCAAATCCTTGATGGATTTATAACTGTATTGAGAAATACATAATCAACCGTATATGGCTTCTGAATTGAACGTAGTAAACGCGCCAATTTCTAAATTAGCATCAGATTTTTATTGATTATAGCATATTTGATTAAAGGGCACTTCAATATCAAGTGCCCCCATCATCTATCTTCTATTTTCAAGATATAATCCATAAAATACAGTCCAATTTCCAACAGATAGTATTCCGCTATTTATTTGTGGCTTTTGTTGATAAATTATATCATGAGGAATAGGAGCAGCAGTCTGTGGCATTAAGCTGAATACACTCTCAAATGAAAATGGAATTACAAGACGAAAAGCTGCTACTGCCCATAATGCATAGGAAATAACCTTTGGAGATTTTTGAAGCACCAGTCTGATGAGTATAACAAAAATAATTACATAAATAGCCGTAAGACTCATGTTCAAAATAGTAAGAAATAGTTCACTCATTTCATCCCTCCTTGTGATCATCAATCAGCTTTTTCAATTCTTCCGCTTGATGATTACTTAATTTTTTACCACCAATAAAAGCTGTCAAAAATTTAGGCAATGACCCTCCAAAAGTATCTTCAACGAAACGTATACTTTGATTTGCGTAATACTCTTCCTTTGTGTTTATAGATGTAACAACTGTATTTTCATTTCGAAAAATGCCTTTTTCACATAATTTTTTAAGTACTGTATATGTTGTGGATTTTTTCCAATTCATTTCTTTTTCACATAGCTTCACGAGATCACCAGAACCTATCGGCTCATTCTGCCAAATGATATCTGCAAACTTTTCTTCACTTTCAGTGAGTTTATATTCTTTCATGATAAACCTCCTTGGTCTATACAATATAGACCTTATGCTATTAGTCTATTCCTTATAGACTAAAATGTCAATACTAAATTTCATCATATAATATCATTTAAATTTAAACCAGAATATTACACCATCTTCTTTATTTTCTACGCCATAAGAAAACTTGTGCAATTCTAAAATTGTACGCACAATCGAAAGCCCAATACCCGATCCCTTTGTGTTGCTCCGGTCCGCATTGCCTTTTTTATAAGGGAGCCATATGTCATTGATAATGTCTTCGGGTATGTGACTGCCGTTGTTATATATTTCAAATATATTGTCTTGTATTGATATCCTGATTACTCCACCGTCATCCATGTTATCAAGAGCGTTGACAAAAAAATTATCAATGACTCTCTCTATGAGAGCTTTGTCTGCCTTTATAACTGCCTCTCCGTCAATATAAGTCTTTATATGTTTTTCATCACATATATTATTATACCGGTTAATTATCTTTTCGCTTATATCATTTAAAGACACATCTTCAATATTGATTTCAAAGGAGTCCGATGACAGCTTTGACATTTCCAGCATTTTTTTTATAATTTCATCCATGCGATGTACGTTGGACAATATGTGCCCGGTATAATGCGCTCTTTTTTCGGTATGAACATTGTCCTGTAAGTTCTGTGCATATCCCGAAATAATGCTCAGCGGAGTTTTCAGGTCATGAGCAAGGGCGTCCGTCATTTCCTTACGCTTTGTATCAAGCTCTTCCTGCTTCAGATAAATTTTGTGTGTTTGTCTTGACAGAATATATGCGGCAAAAATAAACATTATCAGGCATGATGCCGAAACATATGCCATGGTTGAATTAACGCGGTCCCACAAATTTACATCCATTCCGACGGCAGTCCGAAAGGCACTGTAAAGCACTTGATCTTGCGTCTGTGTTGTAATACGGTATGGGACTACCCTGTAGTAGCGATATGTCAGCATATGAACTCTTTCAGCCGTATAGGCTATACCTGTTATCCGTTTAACATAGCTTTTCAGTCTTGTTTCATCCATAACCATTTGACGAATTTCGTATTGATTTTCAACATTCAAAAATTTATTATAATCATCCCTTACAATACCATGCTCAATGTATGGGAGTCCCCTTGTATCTTCATATCCCGAGCTGTAAACATTGCCATAGGATATTGTTCCTTTGCTTACAATTACATTTCCCTCCGCATCAAACTTGTCGGCATAGCTGGCATCTACATGTATTTTATCAGGGATAATCATTTCCCCGTCTATCCATCCATATATATGTAATGAATACCCGTTGATATCCCCTGCTTTTTTTGCTTCAGGCTCCGCAATCATATAATCTATCAGTTCTTTTACTTCTTCATCACTGAACCATTCTCTGAGATTTAACAGACCATATTCGCCATATGACTCATTTTCCTTTCTATTTCTTGTATAAGAGCATCTTAAATAGTCGTTTGTATTATAAATAAGTTCAAAATCATCTGTAAATATAGCTGCTTCGGCACCGGAAAGCATATCTGTAAGAGGCATTCTTATAAATTCTCTTCTCACATCTGCTATGTCGATTATATTATTGTTACTGTCCAATTTGCCATTTAACGCTTCGTCCACCCTGTTGCTGATTTGCAATGAATAAGCCGCAAATTCCTTTCCGGCAGCTTCCTTTTCCAGAGAAACGAGAAATACACAAAAGCCAATCATCAAAAATACATATGTAATTAGAAATGCACCAAATATACGAATATATATTGAACGCTTTGCTTTATTCCTTTTCATTATTCCCCTCCAGCTTATAGCCCTTTTTAAATATGGTCTTAATCTGAGACGAAGCATCTCCCAATGCCTTGCGCAGTTTTTTTATGTGATTATCCACAACTCTGTCGTTTCCGTCAAAATCGTATCCCCAGATTTGGATAATGAGACGGTCTCTGCTTACAACCTTACCTTTATTATCCATAAGTATCTTTAAAATCGCAAATTCTATGGGAGCAAGTATTGCTTCCTCATCATTTACATAGACAGTGCAGCGATATGGATCTAATTTTATACAGCCTGAATGCATTATTTCTTTTCGTACCATTCCTTTTGATCGCTTCAGCAGTGCCGTCACTTTGGCATACAGCTCCGCAAGTGAAAATGGTTTAGAGACATAATCGTCACAACCAAGCTGGTATCCATGAAGCCTGTCGTTCTCGCTATGTCTTGCGGTAATGAATATAATAGGTACGTCACTTGTTTTTCTTAACTCCCTGCAAATTGTAAATCCGTCAACTCCCGGTAACATAACATCCAAAAGAATTAAGTCATATTCATTGTACATACAATTTATCTGACCCTCGTTTCCTGTTTCAGCAGTATGTATTTCAAATAAACCGTCACTTTTTTCTGTAAAGTAATCTGAAATTATTTCCTTTATTTCCGGATCATCCTCGACTAAAAGAAGTTTAAATACCATATTTTCACCTCCAAGTACATAATATCATATAAATATATCTTTTTTGTATCCAAATAGGAGTTTTTACAAATAAAAAACGCCAGGATCATATTATCTTGGCGTTTGGTGCATCTTTTGCTTTGTTAAAATAATTAGTCCAATTCTATATTCCAGTCTCCTAAAAGTATAGATGTTGGTGATTCAAAATATATTAAAAATCTTTTGCCCACATCATCTGCACTTGTTATCAGTTCTGTATAGCCGGTATGCTCATTTGGACCCAGACTATAACTTGAAATTCCGTTCACACTCACACCGTCCAACAGTTCATCCTCAGGTGAACTGCATTTCAGATTGATTATCAATTCATTTCCCTCAAGCCTTATATCAGCTACATTTATCTCAAAATTTCCTAAGTGTAATGTTTTGTCAATACTTTGCGTCTCCCCATCCTGAGGTTTAGTAATCCTCAGTTTTTCTGTTTTTACATCAGGATATTTTATATTGACGTATGGCAATACAAGCTTCAATCCTTCCTTATCCACTGTATCAAAATATATATCTGACATCGAGCTGCTGTATGACGACGGCAGGCTTGGATATGTTCTATTACCCATGGTGTCTGTCAGGTACACGCTTATCTCTGCATCGGGTGCTGAAAACCATGGACTTTGCAACAAGCCTTTACCAAGTGGATATCCCGCTAATATTTTATCCTCTGACCGATTCAACAAGCTTATCATCAGTTTATCTCCCATAGGTTTTTTTATGGCAACTATATCTATTCCCTTGTCACTTGCATGATTGCCCATTTGTAAAAAGTCTTCGATCTCAGTTGTTTTTTCCAATGTAAACGGAATCTCTAAATCCCCAAGCAACAGAGAATACTTTTCTGCCTCATTTTCCACCTCGAAATAATAATCTCCTTGCCACATCTTTGAGCCACCGCCTATGCTCCAATTTCCCGTGTGCATAATATTTCCGCCTTCGTCCCTTAACATCAACTCATAACGTCCATATGTTGAATGATTACTCTGAATCGAAATATTGAAATGCTTACCCAGTTTAGAAGCCGCTGTTATTTTTACAAACATGTCGCCATCTTCATACAATACCGGCTCCTGAAGTGCCAAAACACTTCCTTCTTCCTTGTCTATCAAGACATTATATCCGGGAACATATTGCAATGCACGTTTAATAGCTGCATCAACTTTATCAGGTCCTATTATAATTACTGAACTTATTATTATAATTAACGAAGCTGCAACAGCTGTGAGTATTTTTAACCGTCTGCTCTTTTTTGAGCTCTGTTGAATTTGGGCTTTTTTAAATCCTAACTCTATGCTTTCATCCAATCCGTCAGGGATAGGAATACTGTTCAACATACTATCAAGCTTATCTGTCATACTAACCCCTCCTCTATCTTCAACTTTTCCAATGCCCTGTAATATTTACTTTTAACTGTGCTTACCGAAATTTTCAGGTCATCGGAAATCATTTCAAATGTATATTCAAAATAAACCTTGAGAACAATGATATTCTTTTCATCAATGGATAAAGTTCTTAAATTATCCATAAAAATATTCACGCTTTCTCTGTCCTTTGCTTGCATTGTATTTACATTTGATAAGTCTTCTAATGAAATTAATTTGTTTTTCCTGAGTAAATCCTTTGATTTATTTGCCGCAATTTTTAATATCCATGATTTAAATTTTTCTTTATCTCTGATTTTATCCTTTGAAATGTATGCCTGATATGCACTTTCCTGCACAATATCTAAAGCATCAGCCTCGTTATTCACATAAGTATAAGCTATTCTATAAATATCATTTTTATATTGTTTAAATAACAATTCAAACTCTTTTTCATTTATTTTAATTTTGGTGCACCTCCTGCCTAAGAAGACCTTCTACACATAAGACGAAATAAAAACAAAAATAGTCTCATTATAAAAAAAAATTATATTACTAAATATCAATGGTATTTTTGCACCAACATTTATGATCTAATTGAATTGTTCAAAAAAATCAAAATGAAGGTTCATGCTATGAAAAATATAACACAAAACTTCAAAAATGATAATAGAATTTCAACAATTAACCCTCGATATGTTACATGAACAATATCGAGGGTCAAATTTATAGAGCACACTTAATTTACAGACCTTTTTCACAGGCTCGCAGTGTATATTTCTCTAATTAACTCTTATTTCTAAAAGCTTACCTTTCAATTCTTTTTCGATTCGGCTCAACTCGATTTCTGCTTCTTTCCTCTTCTGACGGCCTTCTGTCTGAATACGCATCACTTCATCGAGCGTTGAAATCAATGACTCATTGGTGATACGAAGTGTTTCAATATCCACAATTCCCCGCTCTGATTCTTTGGCTGTATCTATTGTTGCCGTTTTAAGTATTTCTGCATTTTTTCTTAATAACTCATTAGTCATATCCGTCACTTCCCTCTGAGCCTTTGCAGCCTGACCTGAATGCGTAACTCCCAGAGCTAAAACCATCTGACCTTTCCAGAGAGGAATTGTGTTGACAATTGTGGACTGGATTTTCTCAGCCATGATAGTATCATTTCCCTGAACCAGACGGATCTGCGGTGCCATTTGAATTGATATCATTCTGGTCAGCTCCAAATCATGAATCTTCTTCTCAAAACGGTTGCATATAGCAATCAAATCGTTAACCGCCTGTGCATCTTCCGGCAGACCGCTGGCAGCCGATTTTTCCATCAGTGCAGGTACTTCTTCCTTCTGAACCTTTTTTAGCTTCTTTTTACCGGCGAGTATATACATAGAAAGCTCTTTAAAATATGTTTTATTAAGTTCATACATTTTATCAAGCATTGCTATGTCTTTCAGAAGCTGTATCTGATTTGCTTCCAAAGACTCACAGATTTTATTTATATTTACTTCTGCCTTATCATATTTAGCCTTCATTGCTGCAAGTTTATTTGATGATTTTTTGAAGAACCCCAAAAATCCTTTTTCTTCTTCATCTACATCAAAACTTTTTAATTCCGTTACAACACCTGAAAGCATTTCACCTATTTCACCCAAATCTTTGGTTTTCACATTGTTCAGTGCAGACTCTGAGAAATCTGCTATTTTCTTCTGAGCTCCTACACCATACTGAAGAATCTGATTTGATTTTGTTAAGTCAATTTGATTTACAAAATCATCAATCATCTTTTTCTCTTCCGATGTCAGTGTACTTTCATCAAATACCGGCTTTTCAATCTGAGTGCTGTCCTTTTTTGCTGTTTCACCGTATAATTCCCCTTTAGCAGATACCTCATCACTAAAAGGTTCAAGGATTAATTTAGGTACTTCATTATTCATTGTTTTCTTCCCCTATAGTTTATTTTATATTCTTTTGGGCTAATCCTTCCTGCGCAAGCATGGTCTCCAATACAGATATATCTGTAGATACATCCATTGCTGCATCCTGGAACAGATCATCCAGCAAATTCTCAAATGCAAGATTAATAGTATCCATGGTATCTTCTATCTCTTTCTTGGCAGTTGATATATTTTCGCCTCTTACAGAATGGTAATCAAATTCTCTGTACGCATCCAGTAACTTTAATGTTGTTGGTAAAAAATACTCCGTAAATTTCTTTATTTCAGGAAATTTTTCAGGATGAGACTCCACATAATCAAAAATTTTTCCGGTTACTGCTTCAAGTCTGTCTAATTTTCGGGAGATTTCTTCTCCCGGTATCTCGCTATTTGCATTTCTGATTTTCCGAACATATTGCCGTCCTTCATTAATTGCTTTTCTGATTTCCGGCTCCAATGTATCCTTCTTAATAAATCTATCTTTCTGCGCCTGTTTCTGACGCAAGATCTCTTCTTTATTTTTTGCCTGTTCCTCCATTTCCCTCATTCTCATATTTTCCTGTAATTTAAGATACTGTTCATAGCTTTCGTTATTTAACATAAAACAGGTCTGTTTTTCATCAATATGCCCTTCAGGGAACATTCCGATATCAATCATTTTCCGCAAATCCTTAGCTATATATTTGCTGCTTCGTCCTGTAGCAGATGAAAAGTCCTTAATCATGAAGTAATTGCGGTCATGCATCTGTGCTACATACCTTTGGAACCTCTTTAATCTCTTTCGGATTCTGCCTCCGTTCAATAATAAAGCCGTACTTACCACAAAGCAGGGCAGTAGTATAAAGGTTATGATATCATACATAATGCCGATTCCAAGCTTATAGCCTATTATTGCCAATACGATTGATGCAATTAAAAGTATACTGCTTCCGATTGAACCAAATACAGTAAGTAACATGCCTGAAACCTTTCCAACCGGGACAGCAATTTTATCCGACTTAGGAACCGATTTATTTTTTTGATATCTTCGTTGATTATTATTAAAATTCCATGTTTGTGAAAATCTGTCATGACCATACTGATAATCATTACCCTTCCACGACTGATTATTCCATGTCTTATGATTGGCATGATTTCCTGCAATTGACCTTCTGGCCTCATCAAGTGCACCATTAACAACATTCCTGACATCATGATTCAGTCTATTAAAATCCATATTGTTCACCGCATCTTGAACAATATTACGAATTTCCTCACCTAAATTTAAACCTCCACGGTTATTCATATTAGCCTCCAAGCTTTTACCTTTTGAATAAGGCTTTATTCATTTAGCTAAATGATAAAATCTTCAATCAGCGTCTGATTAAATATTCTCCTAAAATCCACTTATTTCATTTGATAAATTATATCATATCCGGTTTTTGAAATCAATATTATTGAAAGAGTGCTTTTATTTGATTATATCATCAAGCCCATCAAGCGACAAATATATTCTTTACATTTTATAAAATAAAAAACAAGCAAATCTATTAGCTTAATTGGAAGCTATAGATTTGCTCAAATTTTTTCCGGTTTCATATAATATCTGCGCCGACAATTCAGTTAATTCATTTATATCTTTGTTAAAACATTCCTGTTTCTAAATCCCCAAAGTCCAATCACAGTCAGTATAGAAGAAAGGCAAAGGAGTAAAAATAGTGAGGTCAGCGGCAGATTTGTAATATCAATAGTGTAGTGAGTATATGCGAAAGGAGATATCTGCATTAGCGACCAATCAATAATCTGCCCTTCCCATGCCAGTTCCAGCATAACAGATGACAGCCAAACCCCCCACCCAAGTACCATCATTTTAGGGTACAAGCCATATAATAGCGCTGTTATACCTAAAAATATAAGTACAGGAGGGAGTTTTGAAACGCTCATAGTCAAAATAGACCAAAATCCACTGCTTACATCTCCAGCCGCAATTCCATAAAACAAGCCTCCCACAATACCCATAACCAGCAACAATGCTGCAGAACATAAAGCGGCTGCAATTAAATGACTGCTCATCCAACGAATTCGACTGACAGGCTTATCTAAGAGCATTTCTACCCTGCCTTCAGTTTCTTCTTTTTTAAGACGTGACACAGCGGTCATAGCATAAGCAGATACAAAAATTGACATCAGATAGATGCTGACACTAATAAATACATAACCTAACCCCGCCTCTTCTGACCAGCTTGTGCCTCCTAAACCTGACAGCCAATTACTCATTCCACCATCATTGGATAAGGTAGGTGAAATGGCTGCAAACACAGCAATATACAGTACTATTCCCACCATCCAGCCGGTAAAGCTTTTCTGGTGTAATCTCCAGGCTAATGCCAAAGGATTAGAAAAACGGGGACTTGCCTCCGGCAATCCTGGTCTGGCTAAAAGAATACCGGCTCCTATATCTCTGTGAGCAGATAGTTTATAGGCGATAATAGTGGGCACAGTCGCAAAAACAGCACAATACAGCAAAGCCCGGCTATAGTTACCTGCAAAGGGGCTGGTCACTCGCTGCCATGCCATTGGAGTTATCCATTTCAATAAGGTATAACCTCCTCCAAAGTTGTTCAGAATCGCCATCACCAACCCTATACCCAGCGCTGCAATACCAATGCCCCTGGCAGTTGAGCTGTTTTCGCGAAGTTGAACACCTAAAGCACCTACTCCGGCAAAAAAATACCCAATAGTTGACAGAGTTGCTCCGAAAATAAAAGCTCCTCGTGTATCACCCCCAAGAGCAATGATACTTAAAGCAATTAGTATTCCTGCTATTAAATTTCCAATAGTTGTAATAATGAGTGCCGCAGTCAGACTGGCATGGCGTCCTGCCGGATAAGCTCTGATCAGCTCACTGCGGCCTGTTTCTTCATCTGTACGTGTATTTCTGATCACTATAAGCAGGCTGCCAATTCCCAATGCTAACGACAGCTGTGAAACACCCCTCCATACAATAGCTCCGGAAAGATCAACAGACATGGCCGGACCAAGAAGGGCAGAAATCAATGGATCTTTATTGAATTCACTCAGAACATCCCCAAGATTCTGTCCGCCTATTGCAGTGAAGGTTACAGCGGTTACAAAAATTAGTGCAACAGAAAAAATTATCCAAAGAAGCAATAAGAATCTATCCCGACGTAAAAATAATTTAACAAGAGTTCCGGTACCTATAAAATCATTGGATTTCATAATTTTACTCCTCCTTTTTCATCAATATCATCACCATAATGACGCATAAAGAGTTCTTCCAGGCTGGGAGGTTCAACCGTCAAGGATCTAATCCCTAAAGGCAGCAATACCTCCATTATTTTCGTCATTGCACTTGAATCCACAGAAAAGCGATACTTCAATCCATCTCTGGATACATCGTGAATTCCAGGCAGGTTTTCTATTCCGATAGCGGTCTTGCCTGTTTCTACACTAATCGTTGTGCGGGTAAGGTGACGTAAGTTCTCTAAAGTACCTGATTCTACGATTTGTCCTTGTCGAATAATACTGACCCTGTCACAAAGGATTTCCACCTCTGACAGGATGTGACTTGACAGAAGTATAGTTTTCCCGGCTTTTTTTACTTCCGCCACACATTCCTGAAATATTACCTCCATTAATGGATCAAGCCCCGATGTAGGTTCATCCAGAAGGTACAATTCTGCATCACAGGAAAAAGCCGCTATTAGTGCAACCTTCTGTCGATTTCCTTTAGAATAAGTTCTGCTCTTCTTAGTTGTATCCAATTGGAAACGCTCTATGAGCTGATTTCTTTTAGAAATATTCAGCCCTCCATGAAGCCGCCCAAGGAAATCAATGACTTCTCCTCCTGATAGATCAGGCCACAAGGTAACATCACCGGGAACATAGACTAATCTGCGATGCAGTTCCACAGCATCCTTCCACGGATCTTTATCAAACAATGTTATTTCTCCGGCGGTTTTTCGTAAAATTCCTAACAGGATACGAATTGTAGTAGATTTTCCGGCACCATTTGGACCAATAAAACCATGTACTTCCCCTTTTTTCACTTCAAGATTAATTCCTTTTAAAGCCTGAGTTTTCCCAAATGACTTAGTCAAGTTTTGAATGTGAATTATATTCATATATATTCTCCTTTTATTTTAGATGTTTTATACCATTATAATATATATCTCTAAAACTATAATATATGACTACGGAATCTTTGTCAACATATTTTATATAATTTATATTGACCTATTATAAAACTTTTAGTATGATTAAATTGAGGTGAAAACATATGAATGGATATGAACGTAGATCGGAACTAAAAAAAGATAAAATACGTGCTGCAGCTTTAGATTTCTTTAGTATATACGGCACAGATAAAACCAGTATTAATGAAATCGCTCAAAGAGCAGGAGTTGCACCTGCCAGTATTTATAATTATTTTGGAAGCAAGGAAGGTCTTATAAAAGAAACAGTCTTAAATCTACTTGAAAGTAGTTGGAAAGAAAGAAAAGAACTGTGGGAAACGGATCTGCCTTTTCCTGAATTGCTAAAACGTACTTTATCAATGAAAGATGATTTCTTTGATCAAACTAATCCGGAGCTTTTAAGCATATTTGATACTGATATTGAGATTAAAAAGCTGATAGATAACTTCCATAAAGTCAGATACCCTTATATTGTCGGTTTATTTCTTGAAAAAGGACGCAAAGAAGGATATATACGAAGAGAGCTTTCCATTGAAGCTGCCATGCTTTATCTGAAAATGTATCAAAATTTAGCTCAAGAGCATGAACTACTAAAAAACGGAAATAAGGATTTGCTGAAAGAAGTATTTGACTTAATGATATATGGACTGATAGGAAATCCTATCGATGATGAGTCAGAGTAAATCATGCTCTGCTTCTGTTCATTTTTTTCTAAGCAAAAAACCTTGAATCAATTTTTATTAATTCAAGGTTTTTTTGGCAGTATTCGTATAATTATTGAATTTAATTCTTTTTTCTACCTCTTCGGATGGCTACACATTGTTTAACATCCTCCAATACGGCGGCATCTGTCACATTAACCATCAGCCACTTCTGACCCATACCCGTCTTTGTTTCGTGATATAACCGATGAAAATAATCTGTGAAATAGGGAAGCATCAGTTCAGTCTCCGTCCTCTCACGATCACCGATAACAATAAGGGCGATAAAGTATCCTTCCATTGGATACAAGGTACACAAAGTACGTCCTGCCTTTTTGTATTTCACATTCCATCCATACTGCATGGAACATCTGCTATATTCAAGCAATGGCTTGCTCTGATATTCTGTCTCTAAATGTTGGCACAGTTGTTCAAACAAAGGGCTGTTAACATAAGCACTGATTGTTGTCAATGATGGTTTTTGTACTCCGTTGGTTTTATCCCATGTTTCCTTCACTTTCAGCATCCTCTGTGAAGAACCTAATGGCAGCCATATCTCCATATAGCTTGTATCATAATTTGTATCATAATACATCTCCGCAGCAAAATTGCCGCAAGTCAGACTATGATCTTTCATCCATTTGTTCATGAATGCGGATGCTTTAAAAATTACGGAATTAATAAGCTCTGTAAAGTTTTCTGCCTCAAAGCAGCAAACAGCATATTCACCTTCCGGGAGCGTATAAGAAGCATATCCATCTGCTTGCGTATTTCCAGTGACTTCGGCTCCGGCCATATAAGTACAGCAGCCTTCTCTGGCATCTCCCATATAAAGAATTCCAACTTCATTGCCGTCCGGTAATAAATTCATAATATTTGATTTCTGGCGATGAAACTCATCCCATATAATCCCTGTAGTAGCTATACCGGTAGTTTTGCCTCCTGTTAATTCGGTATCGGGCACTTCACCTTTAATTCCAACAAATGTACGCGGTTTATCCAGTTTTCTGCGGGTCACTTCAACCACAATGCCATCAGCAATTAACGGTACATCTTCGTCAACTCTGACATAGTTCAATAATAAATCAGGCTTAATAAAATGATTAAGTATAACAGGACAAGCACGATACTCTTCAGGCGTAATTCCATACGCATCTTTAAACGCACGAGTAAAGTTGGAATGGTCCGAAAATCCATAATCAAGTACCACATCAACGATTCGTTTTTCTTTGCTTTTAAGAGCTTCCGTAGCTTTTGCCAGTCTCCGCAGCCTCACATATTCATTTACAGATTTTTTCACTAAACGTCCAAACAGACGCTGAAAATAATATGGTGATAATGCCGCTACATTTGCAAGAGCTTCTGTCTTTATATCCTCGGACAAATGATCTTCGATATAGTTCAAAGAATTTTGTACTGCTTCCCATGCATGCATATTAACACCTCCATGTATATAGAGTATCACAGATATGATCTGACCGCTTGTCACACAATGCTCTTTTGATACATATTAAATTCGCTCCTCATATTTCATTGCTTAGCAAACATCCTTGTGATCTATATTTCTTCGCTATCAACATTTAGCATTCTTACAATCCTAAAATAGCTTCAACATCTTCCGCTGCAAGCCACCCTTTCTCTCTCGCTGACTTTTCTCCATCTTCTATGTCAGACAACAGTCTAATCGCAGCCTTCAATTTTTCTAACTCTGATATTTTTACGATTGCATATTCGCCTCTGCCATTTCTTGTTAAATAAACTGGGTTACCTTCATGAACTTCATTAAGAACCTCTGTATAATTTCTTAAATCCGAAACCGGTTTAATATTTGGCATAATAATTCATCTCCTTAAACATTATTATACTCTTTACGCTGTGTAATATCAGGACAAATTAACATGTTAATTTGCAGCATCCGGACTACATTCCGCCCAGTCCAAGCAAGAAAATTTACATAAATTATAATTGTGAATCATCTTTGCTATCTTCTTAAATAATTTAGTACATCCGCTGCATTGGTATCCGTCTTCACTTTTCGCATAACCTCTTCTATAATTCCGTTTTCATCAATAACATATGTCGTCCTTACGACACCCATGCTTGATTTGCCATAAAGCTTCTTTTCCTTCCACACATCGTATGCTTTAATGGCTGTAAGCTCCGGATCTGAAAGCAAAATAAAGGGCAGATTATATTTATCTGCGAACTTCTGATGAGATGCCGAGCTGTCCTTGCTCACTCCTATAACAGCTACATCCATCTCAATGAATTCATCATACATACCCGCAAAGCCGCATGCTTGCTTTGAACATCCAGGGGTATTGTCCTTTGGGTAAAAATACAGCACAACCTTTTTCCCCGCAAAATCTGATAAAGCTACTTCATTTCCATCCTTATCCTTCAATATAAATTCAGGTGCCTTCGTTCCCTTTTCCAGCATATTGTTTTCCTCCTTTTATAAAAACATATGTACAATCGTCTGACAGACTATCATTATAAGAATAACCAAGCCTGTCAAACAATTTAATTTCTTCCGCATTTTTTGTCTTGTTTTCAGCCATAAAGCGTACCATTTCTCCTCTGGCCATTTTCACCTGTGTTCCCTTTTCAACTACCTTTTTTTCTTTCATTTCACCGAAAATACAACTGATAAATCTTATACTATTATCAACATACTCGGAAATACACCTGCTGTATTCCTTTGATGCAAGATTTACAATACAGTCACTCTGAGAAAATATCTCCTCAGCCAGCCTTTTACCCCAAAAATCATAGAGCGAATCAAATTTTCCAAGCTGCAGCTTCGCCTGCATTTCAAGCCTGTATGGCGTAACCCCGTCAAAGGGCTTTAGCATCCCGTAAAAGCCTGACAAAATGCGCAAATGTTCCTCTATATATTCAAACTCCGACCTTTTAAACACTCCCGGCCCCATGTACTGATATTGTATTCCTTCATAGGAGAGTATGGCAGGAGTCAAATTTGCGTATAAATTCATTCTTTGTATTCTTTCGTAATTCAGTTTAGCAATATTATCATTGCATTTCCATACATCCTTTGCCTCCGCATAGCACAACCCCTTCAAATACTCCAAAAGCACCTCTGTTTCCTTCATAAACTCAGGTGTACCCATATTCAAGGGAAAATCAGTATCTACCTTCATCTTTTTTGCCGGTGAAATAATAATTCTCATTTTCATCACTCACTTTTTTTGATTGATGTTTTATGACAGTCTCTTTGCTTGAACTGTTAAGTATTTATTAATAGTTGCATAAAACTTCTTAAACTATCAATAGCTTCCTTCAAAATAGTTTATCAATATATCCTTAATATAATTATATCTCCTTGCATAGGAGTTTTCTATCCTGATTAGTTCGAAACCGTGTTTTTTGCATATTGCATTCTTTTTTTCATCTCTTTTTCTTACGGCATCATCCTCCATATGCTCTTTACCATCTAATTCTATTGCAAGTATGGGAATTTCTCTTTTACCGTATTCCTTTTCATAAACTACAAAATCAAATCTGCCGGAATAAAATAAATCGCTGCCGGAAATATTGTCTTTGAATACATGAGAAATACTGACTTCCTTATGAACCGTACATTTCCTTTTATTGTACAAAACATTGTCCAAGGCAAGCTTTAAGCTTTGTAAAAACGCTTCTTCTGTTTCCGTCGTATATGGCTTTACACCTAATGCTCTTGATGACACGGATTTTTCCGCTACCATGTATTCACCGTTTGTCTTCACATATTCGGTTAAATCATACAAATCATCATCTGAATTATTTTTATGCAATCTGTCTAAATTTTTACCGCTGGAGAACACGATTAATTGTTCCTTTGCCCTTGAGGTTGCAACATTAATTAATTCTTTGTTGTTTTTCAGCCACTCATATGTACGTGAGGTTGTTTTGTCAGTTACAGCCAGTGAGAATAATATAACGTCCTTTTCATCTCCCTGAAAAGCATGAACCGTACCGCATGTTACATCATTAATTCCTTTTTCCTGCAGCAGGGCTTCAATATGTTTTTTCTGATTTACGAATGGAGTTATTATCCCGATTTTTTTATCTCTGTTTTCCTCAACAAATTTAACTATCTTATTTGCTTCTGTCGGTGATGTATTTTTTATATCTGTATTGTTATCTTCAACATCTATAAAAACAAGAGGCTTTTCGTTATTTATACTGCTCTTTATATTCAGTTTTCCGTTATAATATTTTTTATTGTTGAACTCAATAATCTTTTTGTGACATCTGTAATGATAGCTTAAAAGTATTTCATCACTGACAGCATCACATGCTAAAAACGTCTTATATATTGAGTTGCTGATGTAATCATACTCATTAGCTGCAGAATATTTTTTCTTCAGAATAGCATTGTCTCTCTCGCTAAGCAGCACAACCGGATTCAGCTGCTGAGGATCTCCCACCAGCATTAGATTTTCTCCCCTTATTATTGGAACCAATGATATTGCAGTGTTACATTGACTGGCTTCGTCAATAATGACCATATCAAAATATTGCTTAGGCTCCCCAAGTTTATGTGCTGAAATACAAGTTGTGGCACATATAGGAAAAACGCGCATAAATTGCTTAAGTTTTTCTTCATCCTTTAAGTACTGATTAAACAGCTTAGTTTTGAGCTCTTTATCCTCAAGATATATAATCTCCAACAAATCCTTATATTTTGGTTCATCAAGCCTTTTAATATATTTAGCCGAAATATAATATAAATATTTTAAAAAATCCTCTTCATCATCGGATATCAGGCTAACTGCCTCCTCATCCGTCACTTCACCCAAGGATTTCAATAATTTCTCAACTTCATACAGCTGTCTTCCCTGCAAATCCGCCTGGAAAGTAAATTGATCGTATGTGCTTATAAGCTTTTCGATAGTTTCCTTTCTTTCCTTGAGCTGAAGAATCTGCTCGTGCTTTTTTAACAGCTTAGTCAGTTTTTTAGCTCTCTCAATCTTATCTCCCTTGTTCTTCTCGAGAGTTTTATCAAATATATCTATTTTTTTAGTACGCTCGTATATATCCTTTATAAAGTCGAGACTTTCCGCTACCTTTTCATTGTTTCATAAACGTACAACAGGAAAAGGTACAATCTTATCCCTGTAACTTATACTTTGAAAGGTTTGAAACACACTGTCAATGGGATGGTTGTTGTATGATGCGAACAAAACGGTTCTTTCATTAAAGAAAGCTGTGATAATTGTATTGATAATAGTATTTGTCTTACCTGTTCCGGGCGGTCCCTGGATATACGCAATGGGATATTTCATGGCAATGTTTATCGCCAAAAGCTGATCTATATTTACTTTCTTATTTAAAAGAGCAATGGGATACTCCTTCCTTCTTTCGGGATGCTTTACTAAATCTCCGAAGAAAGCTTTAACAGGAATCGTAACTTTATCCTCACTATACATATTGATAATTGCTTCATATTCATGTTCAAGGTCAATAATCAGATCCATACCTATTGCTATTATGTAAGGCATGTCATCTACACCGTTAATCTGAGGATTTGAATTTGTGATTTTATCCTTAATTATTTCCTGATTCTTTTCAAATTCATCCAACAAGCAGTAATCATCCGCATCCAAAAACTGTCGTATGCTTTGCTTGCTTCCGTCTATTGAATACTCCTGACAAATGGTTATTTCATCATCTGCTTTTAATAATCTGTTGCGAACATCGAGATTAACTCTTCGAAATGCTAAAACATACAAACCCTTTTTAGTATTGATGCTCATCACATTTACACAAAGCTGTTTTAATTTATTCCGGGTATGTGAGTTGACAGCTTTATGCTGAAAGCTGTTGACGATATCCTTAAATTGATCCTCGCTCAGCTTATAGCTTCCGGAAGCAAGACAATCCCTGTCTAAACGGTCAATAAGAAAATATTCGCATTTATATGGAGTGGAGTCCAATTTGTTGCAATCTGCCAGATAGCTCAGTATTTTAAAATTGGCTGTATTTTGAAATAAATTTTTGTATTTATGAGGATTAAGATGTATATCTTCAACCAATGTATTATTTATACGACAATATGACCCGTCAATCACATGAGACTTTTTAATTGAATCTATGTAAATATTAAGCTCGCACAAGCTGTATTGTGACAAATGAAGGCCATCCACAATAAGTATTTTGCGTACCGGATCAATATTCTTAATTCCAATCCAATATTTAGTTACCTTGTCTTCCTGATTTTTATATTCAATGCTTAACCATTTTCCTTCATGTACAGCTTTGAATATGTCCCTGTAAATACTGTTCATAGCGCACCCTATACAGTTGATGTAATTATATTTAACAAAAATATTATATCATATCCGAACCGAGTGCAGCGCAAGCTCGCTTGCATTGCCGAGGTGATGGTATGATATATGCATTATACCATAATTTTGCAATTATAACAGTAAAACTTATACAAGCTATGAAATACTGAGCTTTCCTCTATAATAAAGAATACGTGTTGTAAATCTTAATAAAATATAAAAAAGGAAGACCCCGCTCTCAGGATCATCCCTTGTAAGAATTCAGGTACTTCATTATCATTGTTTTTCTTACCTGTAATTTATTTTATATTTTTTTGTGATAATCCTTCCTGCGCAAGCATGGTCTCCAATACCGATATATCGGTAGATACATCCATTGCCGCATCCCGGAACAAATTATCGAGCAGATTCTCAAATGCAAGATTGATGGTATCCATGGTGTCTTCTATCTCTTTCTTGGCAGTTGATATGTTTTCACCTTTTACAGGCTGATTGTCAAATTGTCTGTAGGCATCCAGTAATTTTAATGTTGTCGGTAAAAAGTACTCCGTAAATTTCTTTATTTCAGGAAATTTTTCCGGACGAGACTCTACATAATCGTAAATTTTTCCCGTTACTTCTTCAAGTCTGTCTAATTTGCGTGAGATTTCTTCTCCCGGTATTTCGATATTAGCATTTTTTATTTTCTGAACATATTGCCGTCCTTCATTGATTGCTTTTCTGATTTCAGGCTCCATTATATCCTTTTTGTTAAATTTATCTTTCTGCTCCCGTTTCTGCCGCAAGGTCTCTTCTTTTTCCCTCATTCTCATATTTTCCTGCGACCTGAGATACAGTTCATAGCTATCGTCGTCTAACATAAAATAGGTCTCTTTATCATCAATATGTCCTTCAGGAAACATCCCTACGGCAATCATCTTGCGCAAATCCTTAACTATATATTTGCTGCTTCTTCCCGCAGCAGAAGAAAAGTCCTTAATCATGAAGTAGCTGAGGCCATGCGTCTGTTCCACATACCTTCGGAACCTCTTTAATCTCTTTCTTATTATACTTCCGTTCGCTAATAAAACCGTACTTCCCACAAAACATGGCAGCAGTACAAAAGCTGTGATACTGTACATAACGCTGATTCCAAGCTTGTAGCCTATTGTCCCAGTTACCATTGATGCAATTAAAAACATACTGCTTCCGATTGAACCAAGTACAGTAAATACTGTACCTGAAACCCTTCCAACCGGAACAGCAGTTTTATTCGACTTAGCAGACAATTTGCGTTTTCCCGCAACTGACCTCCTGACCTCATCAAGTGCACCATTAGCAACATTTCGAACATCATGATTCAATCTATTAAAATCCATACTGCTCACCGCATCCTGAACAATATTACGAATTTCCTCACCAAATTTAAACCTCCGCGTTTATTCATATTAGCCTCCAATCTCTTACCTTCTGAACAGAACCTTCTTCCCTGAATAATAAAATCATCATAGTGTCCGATTAAATATTCTCCTGAAATTTTCTTATTTCATTTGGCAAGTTATACCATATCCAATTTTTGAAATCAATATTATAGAAAATGCAGGCACACTCTTTCGGTACTTACTCCACAAAATTTATCCCTTTGGCAGCCTGAAGCAGCAATTTCATTAAAATATCACTGCAGAGCACAAATAAATAGCGAGCATGTCTTAAGCATTACCCGCTATAATTATATGCTATTAAACTATTAGTCTCATTAGACTTTCATTAATTCTTGCTTAAAAAATATCAAGAATATATATTTAAACAACAAAACTTACACAACATCTCAGGGTTACCTTAAATAATTGGACGCATTAAGCTTTTATGTCTTCTTTCTTTTAAACTATACGAACTGCATACGTTAATTACAGGTACAGCCTTACTTTCTGCATATTCTACTATATATCTTGTCCCATCAATGCTTCCGTCATAATAACAAATTAATCTGCTGCTGTTATCCACCATGTACCTGTTTCTTTCATGATAGCATCCGCTTTGATAATGTTTATATAAAGTAATTACCTCATCACATCCGGACAAAATATTAAAATATTTTTCTCTGTCCTGCTCTTTCCATCTCGATGCTTGTTCTTCAAACGGTACTACTGCAATAAGGTTAATATGAACAGGATCTGTATGCCTTACTATTTGTTTTCGCAATAAAACCTGCTCCGCGCAAATCAAGTCAAACCCATAACATGCACCAAACATGAATGTATCGTAACCATCTGATATTGCTTTATTAATTTCACAAATCAAGCTTTGTATCATTAAATTAAATTCATTCCTGCTTTTAGGTAATTTCTCGGTTCTATATCCGCTGAAGCACAGGGTTTTATTTACTTTATACTCTTGATTCATAACAATCTCCTCTATTGCGTAAAACATGTACTAATTGTACTGTACTTTCGGTACATTGTCAATGCTTTTTACTATAAGTATAATGAATCTAAGAGGTGTTATCTATGGTTGGAAAAATAATAAGAAAATTAAGAATCGAAAAGGGAATAACGCAAAACGAATTATCAAACTATTTAGGATTAACCCCTAAAATGATTTCTTTTTATGAATTAGGTGAGAGATTTCCACCATATGATATTATTAATAAGCTTGCTGATTATTTTAATGTTTCCACAGATTATCTGCTAGGAAGAAGCGACATAAAAAATCCGGAGAAATTGCTTAGTGATTATAGCAATTTAAGCACAGATGATTTGAAAGTATTAGAAGAATGCATAGAACTAAAAATAAAAGATAAATGATATAGAGCCCATTGATTTCAGCGGGAGATTCGCTAACTCATTGTTCTTCTATATATTTATCATCAATATATTGTATAATGGAAGAAAATAATTTTTCAGATAATACAAATGTTTCCTCATCATAAACAACAAGAAATACCGTCATTTCATTTTTCAGAAGAAAGTCTCCTATAACTGAAATAGCTACTTTCAATGCTTCATCCTTTGGATAACCAAATACCCCTGTAGATATCAGCGGAAAAGCAATGCTTTTTAGCTTATATTCCTTCGCCAATGCAAGTGAATTTTTATAGCAGTCACCCAATAATTTTTCTTCACCATATTTTCCACCCTGCCAAACAGACCCAACCGTGTGAATCACATATTTTGCCGGAAGCTTGTATCCTTTTGTTATTTTAGCTTCTCCTGTCCTGCATCCGCCAAGGGTACGGCACTCAGCAAGCAGCTCAGGTCCTGCGGCTCTGTGTATTGCACCGTCAACCCCTCCGCCGCCAAGCAATGATGAATTGGCTGCGTTTACGATGGCATCGGCGTGGACCTTGGTTATATCGTTTCGGATTATTTTAAGCGGCATGTTGGTACCTCCTTATTTTATGGCTCTCAAATAAATGCTCCCATTCCATTATCATTATCCCTTATGTAATTCCATCCTCATACTTTAAATATTATACCATATTTCTGTAATTATAAAGATTTTATTTATTATTAGGATCTTACTATAGTACAAACAAATAACGAGCATGTCATAAACATTGCCCGCTATTATTATATACTATTAAACTGTTTGCCTCATTAAACTTTCTCTTTTATCTGTATGAAGCAATAATAACTTCATTGCATTTCTGAAATAACTTAATAATTTTTTCCTGTCTAACTTACCAGATCATTATATTTGCCAATCAAAGAATCCTTAACGGATAATGCCATATAATATGCCATCCTGACCGGCACGGCATTTCCCACCATTTTATAACCGGCACTGAGATTGTCATAATAAAATTTAAAGATGTCCGGAAAGGTCTGAATGCGTGCACATTCTCTTACGCTCAATCTCCTGTATAAATGTTCCTGTCCCGGCACAAATATTCTTTTATTATAATCAATGAAAAGCATTTTCGGTGCCTGAGGATGTATGGGGGCATGTCTCCCGCCGGCCTGGATGGTGAATGATGGTTCGTCCCACGAACGAACTCTGTTGCGTGACATATATATTGATGAAAAGTTTCCCGTCATATATTCGTGATTGCTAATGATACAGCTGTTTCCGTTAGTTTTATTATGATTTAATGCAGGTATGGCGTTATCCTTCAGATCCCATATTGCATATCTCAAATTATATTTTTTATTATTGACTGAAGGAAATCTGTAGCTTATTTTCAAGTCTTTTCTGAAGCCTACATAAAATACTCTCTTTCTGTCCTGAGGCACACCATAATCAATTGCATTCAGCAGATTTATATAAGTATCATAACCGGCGTCACAAAGCATTTTAATTATGTTATTTACCGCCGGTTTATGTATTTCCGACAACATGCCCGATACATTTTCGGCAACAAAAAATTTAGGTTTTTTATCTTCTAAAATTCTTATAAATTCATAAAACAACTTTCCTCTGTCATCATTTATACCTCGTTGAGTTCCCGCTTCGCTCCAGCTCTGACACGGCGGTCCGCCTATTATGCCGTCACATTCCGGAATCTCATATGATTTTATTGCTCTTATATCCCTTACATCCAATAAATGCGAATGATTTTTTCTGTAGGTTTCAAAAATTGCTTTGTCAAATTCATTAGCCCATACAATATTAAAGCCGGCATTTTTAAATCCTAAATCCAAGCCTCCCGCTCCCGAAAATAAACTTACTAATTTCATTTTTCCACCTCTGCCATGATCTTATAAAAACAACATTTCCGAACATTCGTTCTATGTGGAGTATATAACATTTTACATTTATTGTCAATAATTTTGTGAAAAATAAAAAACAGCCTTAAATTATCAAGACTGCTTACTACTGCCACGGTTCATATTGTGTATATAGGCTTTGTGGTATTCCAACTAAGTTTACATCAAATTTAAGACTCGACTCAACCAGTGTACTGGCACTGTGTATTCTCATTGATATAGCCCATCCATTATCACATGTTGTAATTATAGTATTTTTTGAATTTGATTTGTACCTTATATCATAAAATTCAGTAGGCATTATCAACCTCGGTACTATGGTCTGAGGTTTTATTTTTTCAAAACTCTTGTTTAATGTACCGTATATATTAAAAGCAGATATCTGAGTAACCTTTTTACTATTTCTGCTGATTACCTTATAAAAATCATTCCTGCCAAGCAAATAGCTCAAAAATCTCTGAGGTACAATTGCAGGATGTTCCGCTTCCAATCTCCGAAGCTCTTTTACAAATGAATTCAATATAGGAACATAAACCTCATCCTCCTTGTTTTTTACAGCTCTCCATTCAATTCCTCCTGCCTTCAATTCTTCAAGCATATTAAAAACCGGCGAAATATCATTGAAGTACTCCTCAGAACAAGGAATTTGAAGCCATTTATCCCCGAAATCAATCGTCTTAGACAACCGGGAATGCTTCACGGCAGCATGATTATGCTTACAGCTTATGCCTATTTCCCAATCAGAATCCTTCCTCAGTGCAAGAATATCCCTCACATCTCCTTCCTTGCCTGCTTTATCGGGTTGTAACGTAAGAAATAATCTTTCATTATGCGAATTTGTAAGCATTGGTTCTAAACGGGCAATAACTCTGACCGCTGCCATAGCAGCCTTATCCATTTTATTTCTTAAGTCGGTGCTTAATAAAGCATAGTCTCTTTCAGCCACTATCACCGCATCGGCAGCTAAAATTTCCACCGTATTGTCCGAATTCTCCAAAAATCTTTTAAATGCAATCAAGCATGCATATTCGTAAGCCTTACCGTTCTTAGATTGTACAGCCATAACTACACTTCCGCACTCATATTTCTGTTATTAAGGCATCTGTCCAGCCTTTCTTTGACAGCAGATGCAACCACCTCGGATAATTTTACGGGAACAGCGTTGCCTATCTGCTTGTACTTGCTGGTAAGATTGCCCGAAAAATACATACCCGGAGGAAATGTCTGTATGGCAGCACATTCCTGCCAGCTGAACCTGCGGGTATTTCCGTTGTCACCGAATTTCCATACATCAGCCGATTCTTTTATCATATCAGGACTCGAAGGATGCAGCGGAACCTGCTTTGCCATTGCCGGTATGGTATAGCTGGCTTGATTCCAGTTCCTTTTTCTGTTACGACTCATAAATCTTGATGAATATGAGGCATTGCAAATGTCATGAGCATCAGACTCCTGAATATCCTTTAAAGCATCATAAAGAGTTGCCTTATAGTCAAAAGGTTCAGGAAATTCAAATGTTTTTATGAACAAATCCTTTCTGAACCCGATCATCAGCACTCTCCACCTGTCCTGCGGAACTCCGTAATCTGCGGCATTGACCAGATTAGGATAGACATCGTATCCTTTTTCCGAAAAGTCCTCTATAATTGCGGTGATAATCTCTCCGTCGCCTAAGGTCAGTATTCCCTTGACATTTTCCGCAACAAATGCATAAGGCTGATTTGTTTCCAGCAGCTTAACAAAATATCTGTACAATGAATTCCTCTTGTCGTCAATTTTTCTCGGTCCGGCTAACGAAAACCCCTGACACGGAAAGCCTCCCAATACAATGTCACTCTCAGGAATATTTTCCACTCCGATTTTTCCGATATCTCCGCAAACCACTTCCGCATCGGACCATGCTCTGTGTGTCTCACATGCATCTGCGTCTATATCATTTGCCCATATTGTTTTACATCCTGAATTTTCAAATCCCATATCAAGACCACCGGCACCCGAAAACAATGAAACAACACTATATTCTTTAGGTTTTTGCAAGTCATTAAGTCGTATTATTTTGTTTTTCATTTGCATAAACCTCCCAAACGTTTCTTAATTAATATATAACAATTATAACGCAGGCAGTATGAAATGTAAAACATAAATTAATCACCGAACCCTTATTTGCTATCAATATATTACATCGGAAAGATACTCTCCGACGCACAATTGGATCATTCTCAGCATCCAGATAGTCATCAATAAATTGCATTAAATATTTTAAACCTATTCCGTAAAAAACATATTGACTCTCACATTGTGGTATACTCTATAATGTAGATGAGCTCAAAAAACACATATATGTGAGGAAATAAAAATGCTGAAAATAGGTGATTTTTCAAAACTATCAAGAATCAGTATACGTATGCTGCGACATTACGATGAAATCGGTCTGCTTATACCTAAAAGCACAGATGAATTTACCGGTTACCGCTATTATTCGGAAGATCAGTTGTTGGTTGCAGGTAGGATTACAGCTCTTAAAGATATGGGATTTGGCCTTGCTGCCATTACTGAAATTTTTGAAAACTACGATAATCCGCAAGCATTGGCTAAATTTTTATCGGTAAAGCGGGCTGAGGTTCAGTCGCAAGCTGATGAAACGGCGCACCGTTTGCTGCTTCTTGAAACAGCCGTCAAGCGGCTGAGAAAGGATGGAACTGCTATGAATTACAATGTAACATTAAAAACTCTGCCGGAACGATATGTGGCCAGCGTCAGGCAGATTATTCCCAATTATGATCAAGAGGGAATCCTATGGCACCTTATGATGAAGGAAATCGCACATCTTAATATTCAGGATGGCACTCCCTGCTATACGCTTGCGATTTTTCATGACAAGGAATATAAAGAAGATGATGTAGATGTTGAAGTGCAGAAATCCGTGAAGGGCAGTTACCCTGACACCGAACACGTTGTGTTCAAAACGGAGCCTCCCGTACAGATTGCTTCTGCTACCTACAAAGGCGGCTATGACCAAATAGATAAGGTAAATGAAGCTGTTGCTAATTGGGTGAGGGATAACGGATACGAATTTTATGGAGCTATGTTCAATATCTACCACGTAAGCCCCCACGAAACACAGAATCCAAAAGAATGGGTGACCGAGGTCTGCTATCCCGTTAAAAAAAATAATATATAAAACAGCAAGCGGGTTACTGAAAGCATAGCCTAACAAGGAAGCTTTCACAACCCGCTTCTTTTTAAAATCATCTATTGTAACTGCAAGTTTATTGTTTCTCTATTTGTTCTGCCAAATCATTAAGGTAAATCCATCTGTTCATTTTTTCTTCCAGCTGCTGTTCCGTTTCTTGCTTTTCATCCATTAATTTCTGCAGCTTGACATAATCAGCTGCATGAACTCCCATCTGTGATTCCAAATCAGCTATTATTGCTTCCAGATTTGCTATATCCTCATCTATAGTGCCATATTCCTTTTCTTCTTTAAATGAGAATTTAAGCTTCCTGGGCTTTTCCCTTATTTCTGTAAATTCCTTTTTTTCATATTTTTTAACTTCTTCGCGGCTTCTGTCTTCTGCTATCCAGGCTGCGGCATAATCAGAGTAACCTCCGTTGTATTCCCTGACTGTTCCTGTATTGTCTCCGGGAAGTTCTAATATTGTTTTTACAACCTTATCCAGGAAATATCTGTCATGAGACACAGTTATTACAGCTCCGTCAAAGCCCTCTATATAATCCTCCAATATGGTCAGTGTTTCAATATCTAAATCATTGGTTGGCTCATCCAGCAATAATATGTTGGGTGCCTTCATCAGGATGCTTAAAAGAAACAGCCTTCTTCTTTCTCCGCCGGAAAGTCTGTAAATTGTGTTATACTGTACATCCGGTGTAAACAAAAATCTTTCAAGCATTTGCGATGCGGTTATTTTCCCTTCCCTTGTCTCAACAATTTCCGCTATACCCTTTATATAATCTATAACTCTTTGAGAATCATCAACATCATCTGCTTCCTGTGAAAAATAACCAAGCTTAACCGTGCTTCCAATATCAACATATCCACTGTCAGGCCGGATTCTTCCTGCTATTATATTCAATAATGTAGATTTTCCGGCTCCGTTATTTCCAACGATACCGATTCTTGCATCTCTGGTAACAATGTATTCAAAATGTTCAACAATAACTTTTTCATCATAACTTTTTGAAATATTTTTAATTTCTATGGTCTTTTTACCAAGTCTGGACGAAACAGAACTTAATTCTAATTTCTCCTCACTATCTGTTCCTATCTGTTCCTTCAGCTTTTCAAATTCTTGTATTCTACCCTTTGCCTTTGTGCCTCTCGCTCTGGCTCCTCTTTGAATCCAGGCATACTCCTTCTTGTATAATGCCTGTTTTTTTCTTTCACTGCTCATGTCGTTTTCTTCACGCAAAGCTTTTAGCTCCAGAAATTTTGAATAGCTCCCTTCATAAGAATATATACTGCCTTTATCCAGTTCAACTATTCTGTTTGAAATTCTGTCCAGGAAATATCTGTCATGAGTAACCATCAATATAGCACCCTTATATCTTTTCAAATAATTCTCCAGCCACAGTATCATGCCATTATCCAGGTGATTGGTCGGCTCATCCAATATCAACAGCTCGCATGGATTCACCAATGCGCTTGCTATTGCAACTCTTTTTCTTTGTCCAACGGAAAGTATATTTACATCCTTGTCAAACTCTGTTATGCATAGTTTGTTTAATATTGACTTTGCTTCATATTCCATCAGCACCTTGGTTTCAGTAGAAGCATTGATAAAAACCTGCTCTAACACAGTTGTATTTTTATTGAATTCAGGATCCTGAGGCAAGTAGCAGACCCTTACACCATTGCTGTATACAACATTGCCGCTGTCAGGCTCCTCGATCAGAGAAGCAATCTTAAGCAATGTTGATTTACCGGTTCCGTTTACTCCTACAAAACCGATTTTATCGTTATCATTAATATATAAAGTTACATCATCCAGTAAAGCCTTTTCTCCAAAGCTTTTAGATATATTTTCAAGTGTTAAAATCATATAATTGCCTTTCATAAAGTTTGCTCTATTATATCATATCTGAGCCGAGTGCAGCGCAAGCTCGCTTGCATTGCCGAGGCGATGGTATGATATATGTATTATATCATTTTAATCTAAATAAATATATACTAAACCTCAAGATAAAATTATTGTACTGTACTTTGAGCCTGCCACACAGATCCCACCGTGTGAATCACATGCTTTGATAACAAGCTGTAACAATGGTCGTATTGCCGAATACTATGGTAGTACAATATATTTAATATTACGTATAGATTTGTATGAAAGGGAATGATGTCTGTGTTAAAAATATTGTTGTTCGGCAATGCCGAAGAGCGCAAAATCCTTGAGGAAGCTTTGCTTCAGCCTCTTAAGGAATATAAGATTACCTTTGAAATTCACAATTTATCGAATCCGCAGAAATTTATGAAAAATTATCTGTTTAATAATGACTATCATCTCATTGTAATGTGCTCAGACGGCAATACAAAATATATATTCAAAAGCTGCAGCAACACACCGCTCATTCATGTCGTTACAGGCATCATGAGCTTTCCGCCCACAGCAGAGGAAATTGATGATAAACTTATGAGAAACCCGGAGCTGGCAAGCTTTTTCTCCCCCGGAGAATACACAATTACCCACCGTGACTGCACATGTAAAATTCCTTACATGGATATAGATTACATTCAGAGAGATAACGATAAAACTATAATACATCTGACAAACGGAGAAACTGAAACCACTTCAAAAAACATAGGAAAGGTAATGTCGGAGATTAACAGGGAATATTTTGCAAAAAGTTCTCCCGGACTTTTTGTAAACACCCGCAACATTTGCAAAATACACAATTCATGCCAACATTACAAGACTGTGGAGCTTAAATCCGGTGCCATGGTAGAACTGAAAAGCATATATTTTGACAAATTCAGAGATGCCTATTCCCTGTCGGTTGCAAAGCTGGCCAGCTTAAAGGTACTCGACGATTAATGCATAACATTTATGCTTTTATGCAGGTTGTAAAAAGTATGAACTCATGAAATCGCAGGGTTTCGTTTAACTTATTATAAAACCTTTTTGTAAAAAAATTAAGTTTTCGTTGCAAATATCACGTTTACCAAAAACAGGAAGCTCAAAATGAATATATGCAGCTTTGCATATAATTATACACAGAAATCCCCGTATCCAAAAGCGGTTTTAAAAACTGTCTTTAATTTTAAATACAAAAGTATTTGATTATTAATACAAGATAATAAATCAGAATTCTAAAAAGGTTTGTTCATTATGAAAAATAAAATTGCACTTCTTGGAGATGCCGAAAAGCGGGGTCAGATGGAGGCAGTATTGTCCAAATGCCTCAAGGCACACGATATTCCCTTTGAAATACATCATGTTTCCGACTCACAGAAATTCATACATGAGTTTCTGTTTAATAATGATTTCCGTCTTTTTATGGAAAGCACAAGAGGAGCCATAACATATATGCTGAAAATCTATACCAATTTTGACCGGCAATGCTCACGCCACGTTGCAGGAACCCTGAAACCCCCTTTGACACAAAACAAGTTTATAAATCATATGCTTGAAGTCATCAAATCATCGAATGTCTGCCCATATGGTATGTACGCGGCAAAAAATGCAAAAATGTCCCGTCTGATTCCCCATGAGGACATCCAGTTCATCTATAAGGAAAAATACAAATCGATGATTTACCTGCACAACGGAGAATACGTAGAAGAGGTAACAACCCACGCCAAAGTCCTGAAGGAGCTGGACACAAGCTACTTTTTCAAGTGTCACCAGAGTTATGTTGTCAACTTCTTTAATATTGAAGAAATAAGCGATGACTACAAATTTATCCTTATGAAGTCCGGCGACATAATTCCAATGTCAAGACTTGGATTCAAGCAATTGGTAAAAGCCATTTCGCTTTCAATTACGGGTGTCAATTCATTTGATTATTGATGCATCTGCACTGCCCTATTATGCTTTCTTTCCTGCACAATATGAGAATTAAATATGTTGACTATCCCCTTAGGGACTGGCTTAAAATAGTTCTGAGAGTAATCAGAATTATGTAAGGAGTACATTTGCAATAAATTTCGTCAATAAATACGCTTATCCGGAATTACTCCCCTCACTCCGCCTCTTGGATTTTCCATATCACCGCTGTATCTTGGGATCAGGTGAATATGTAGATGCATTACTGTTTGCCCGGCTGCGATACCACAGTTGATTCCAATATTGTAGCCTTGAGGAGCAAATTTTTCGTCAGCCATTTCCTTGCATTTATCAACCAATTCCCACAATTTTAATTTTATTTCTTCATCAACTTCAAAATAGTTTTCAATATGCTTTTTAGGTATTATGAGCATATGACCTTTACTAACCGGAAACGCGTCATAGATAACAAAAGCATCTTCATTTTCTAAAATTATTCTATTTTTATCTGTATTACAAAATATACAGCTCAATTTATCACCTATTCATTATAATATTTTTTTAAAGCTTTATCGCAATAACTGATTATAATCTTAATTTTTTCATTTGTAAGTTTATTCCATATATTTTTATTAAACTCTACATATTCAATATCCCTGCTGCGTTTCATAAATCCCATATCTTCAAACCTTTTAAAAGGATTGCTGAAAACATTTTGCATTACCTCATTTCTTGTATAATCAGTTCTTAGATATATACATTTCTTCTTTTCAACAATAAGACCCTTCTTCCTTCTGTCCTCATAAAAACATATAAAATAATCAATTAGATCCTCAATTGATACTTTCCCATTTTCATCTGTATTTTCAAGCATTGCATACAATAAAACAGGCTTATAAGAATATGACATGTCCATCTTTTCAACCATTTCCATGAATTTTTCCATCATATTAACAGGAGTTATTATATCCCAATTATACTTTTTGGCGTAATTTTTAACTGTATCTTCATAGAAAAAGTTAAAGTTTCTGTAACCGGTTTCCACTGCTCTGTCAGGAATAATTTTACCTTCATTGATATACCTTGATATTGTTTCATTTTGAACTGAAACCATGCGAACAAATTCATTTTGAGAAATCATATTTTTCACTTCATCTCTCCAGTTAAAAATATTTATTTCTTCATAATCCGTTTCATAAATAGGTATATCCAAATATAAATGTGGTCTTTCACCCCTTCTCCACAAATCAAACTCAAACCTCTTCTTTGCTTTAGGTGCCAAAACAAAGCTTCCCGGTCGGTATTCCTTTTCATTGAACATTCTGTGCATTGATAGTGCTTCGTTAAACACGTTAGCATTGTCCACAAAATCAAACACCGTCAAACATTCCTTATCCTCGGACTTTCTCATACCTCTTCCAAGCTGCTGCATATATATTGTTTTAGACATAGTGGGTCTTGCCATAAATAAGACTTCTGTTTTTGGACTGTCCCAGCCTTCATTCAATAAGTCACATGCACACAAAACATTGATGCTGCCATTTTCATAATTGCTCAATATCTCTTTTCGTTTCTTGGAATTTGTGCTTCCTGAAACCGATTCTGCAAAAACGCCTTTTTCTTTCAATAAGCGTGCAATTTCTTCACCATGCTTAACGGATACACAAAATATGACAGTCTTCTTGTTTTTAATATAATTAATGTAGGTATCAACTATAAGATTATTTCTTTCCGGTATGTACATCTTGTTTTCCAAATCAAGAAAGTTATATTTAATTCCATTAAATCTTACATGAGTCAAATCTATATTTGTTTTAATTCTGATACATCTTACAGGAACCAATTCGTCCTTTTCAACCGCAGTCAGCAAGTCCAATTTATGAGCGACATTTTTAAATAAATCAAGTATTTGCTCTCCGTCAGATCTTTCAGGTGTGGCTGTAAGTCCTAAAGTAAATTCAGGCTTAAAATAACCTAATATTTTTTTGTATGAATCAGCCGCACTGTGATGAGCCTCATCTATTATTATATAATGAAATTCCTCCGGATCAAACTGTTTTAAATTAGCATTGACACTTTGAATGCTGCCGCAAACTACATCCCCATATCTTGATTCAGCGACATAAATATTTACATCAGCCTCCGACCACATCTCGCTGAATGTATCATAAGCTTGAGTTATAAGTTCATTTCTATGTGCAAGAAACAAGGTCTTTTTCCCCACAGTCTTTGCGTCTGCAACCGCTGTTACAGTCTTGCCTGTTCCGGTAGCATGATAAAGCAAAGCTATGGAGTTTCCTTCCTCTCTAAGCTTTGCCAAACTATTCAACGCTTCCTTTTGATGATCCTTTAGTTCAATAATTTTACCTTTTTGCTTAGGTAAAAAATCCAGCAACTCTTTAAACACCGGATACTCGCCTAAAAACAAAGCAAGCTCATCCTTAACTCTATCAGAAGACTTTGCCAATTGCTTGTCAGTCCATCGGTAAAGCTTCCAGTTTTCATAAATTAAACTGTTTTGACGCATCAACTCATCATAATATTTTTCATCGGAAATTTTCCTTTTATCATGAACTATTTCACCGTCAATTTCTACAGCTATTTTTATATCTTCACTTTCAAAGGCAAAATCTATAAATCTATTATTGCCGTAAATATCAACAAAAGGATACTGTATTGCTATGTACTGAGTATTTTCGATTCCGAAAACATCGGTAAACAATTCTATGAACTTGTCTTCTGCTCCGCTGGATAAATGAATTTCACTTTTTTTCATATTGTCACCTTCATCATGCATCTTTTTATATTTTGCATACATTACCGTATGTCCGGTTCCTCTGCCACTTCCGTCTATAATGCAAAAATTATCCTGTTTGAAAATATATTTATTTTTTATTTATCCATAGTTCCTTTTTTTATATGATATTTAATGCCTCTATTTTGACAGAAATCAATAACTTTTTGCGCTTCTTCATTATAGAAAACTTTATGATCGGAGTATGCTGTTATTTCTTTACTATAATTAGTACGACCAAAAATAATCTTATCTGTAAATGAAATTGTTTCAAGTATTGAATAAATATCTTGAGCCATTAAATTTGGAGTTGGATAGGGCTCAACACTTACCCAAGTCTTATATCCAGAATCATGTAATTTTTGTAATGATGATAATCTGTCTTGATATGTAGCTGAACCAGGCTCTATTTTCTTTCGATATTCCTCATCTAAAGAAATAAGAGTAATTCCGTATTCATTTTCTTTTGAAAAGGTAGATAATTCAATTGGTAACACACCCTTAGTAAGAACTGTACATTTAATATTAGCATCATTCAATTTTTTTATTGCTGCAAGACTCATTTCCTTTATTTCATCGTAGCCATACATGAAAGGATCTGTAGTAAAGCAAAGCTGTACGGACTTAATTTTCGACTTCAAGCGTGGAATTTCTTTATCAAGTAGATCTAGGGTATTAGTAACCAAAAACGGTTCTAACCACCCTTCGTATGACAAAACCTTTCCAAAGCGCTTGGCCATAAGAAAAGCATAACATGGATATTTGCAGCCATGTGAGCATCCAAGTACATGGTTCATAGTGTAATCTCCATACTCCACACCTGTTTTATAAAGCATAGATTTGCGTTCTATATATCCTTTAACGGTATTCATTTTGTAGCCCTCCTTATTATTACGCTTTGCCTTTTGCTCTCAGTAAATGTGCGACTTGGTTTGTTATTCTCCGTAAGCGCTGGATTACGGTCAACAGATATTAGTCCGCTATCCTCCATGGTTTTCCATATCTTCTTGATTAATCCTGTTTTGCAGATAACACCATACTCAGTAAAAAAACATGCTAATAATTTATCAGCTCCAATACCTTGAGGAAAATTATCTAAAAAAACCTGCATCTTATCTTGTATTTCATCCATATTGATGATTTCATTCTCAACATTAAGGTCAAACAAGCTCAGTTGACCTCCTCGTTGAATTTCAATAAATAGCTCATCCGAACGCGATGCCATATTATCAGCCATCAGAATACATCCATGCTCATGGTTACTAACATGAATCATTCTGTATTTTGGTCGTTGACCAGGTTTTAAACGTATAGGCATATCTAATACATATGTGTATTTTTCTCTTAATCGTTCTTTATATTTTGTTGAAAAACGATTTTCAGCTTCATACCCATCAAATTTCTTAGCCTTGTAATCCATTACAATGTCTTTCCAATAATCTCCACCAGCTATATTACTTAATAATTCTTCAGATTGTTGCGATACGCTAATATACGTTGGATCATACTCAACAATTTCCTCAAGACTATTTAATGCCTCATCATTTTTATAGTCTACTTGCATGACACGGCAAGCATCTCTAAAAAAGCCAAAAGAATTCATATTAATCAATAATTCAATACTATAGAAACCATAAGACGCAAATTTATCAAATAAATTTGAATCTAATGCCCGAATTCCATATGGATCAATATAAAGAAAAATATTAGCTCCTCGTTTATTCGAAAGAATTTGTTCTATCTTTTCTTCATATTTGCCTGATATTACTGTTAATGATCCACTACTATCGCAAAAATCAGCAATATTTGCTTTTAATTCATCCGCATAATTCAAATCAATAAAACAAGTATTTATACGAGCATTTTCTGCCTTAGAACGTTTTATGCAATCATCTCGTATTTTTAATGCAATTATTGGTGAGCCATCATTTCCATCATCAAATTTTCCTTTGCCTGCAAAACAGTCAACATAAAATATTTCTTTTCTTGTCATTAATAACTTTTGAAAATATTGAGGTAAATAGCAGCTAAGTAATCGATCCTTAATTTCTGACCAACTATTTTTGCTTTTAAAAAAATCTTTATTATCTTTAGACATACAATTCTCCTTACAATCTAAGCTGAATTCCGAATTATGTCCTTTCAAAATATGTTTTCATATCAATCTAATTTACTATTTTCAAATGTTTAATCTTTATGTTATCCCATAACAATTACAGAATTAGCAATTCTTCTCTCTCTTCCATCAGGCGTAGTATAAAATCGCTGTTCTATTCCATATAACAAAAGTTTAAGTTCTTTCTCATTACTAATTTTAAAAGAGTCGTTTTCAGCAATTAAGTCAGACAATAATCCCTTATACAATCAAACACTATCGTCCTCTGAGCATCATCAAAACTATTAATCGCATCGACTGCCATTGCAATTCTTTTTCTGTTCGCTTGCTTAACATTCTCAGCGGAAAATCCTTCTTGTAAACTTATAAACTCATTTTCTAAAAACTCAACTGTTTCTTCTTGTGTAGCCTCTCGATATAGAGTATCAATTCCAACAAAAATTTTTGATATTGAAGACAGTTTTTTAAAATATAATATGTCTACATTATTTATGTAAATTGCATCGGGTATTGAATTAATTGCTATGTCACGACTATTCGATGTGAATGTAAATCTGTCTCCAAGATTGATATATCTTCGATTGTACTGCAACTGACTTTTTGTAATATTTTGGAAATAATACGCATTGTCATCTTGATATGAAAATATAAAATCAATTCTATCTGCTTCTTCATGTCTTAGACATGTACTATATTCAGCAGATACGAAATCTTTCTGCAATATATCCAGACAATATTCTTTTTGTGAAAAATCCTCTATTCCAAACCAACAATCTTCATCTAGATTGTGAGTAGGACTATATTCCACATGATTTGTAAGGTCATCAGGTAAAGTATACAAAGTTTCTCCTGTTAGTATTTTACGATATTTGAAGCCTGTACCTTTTTGTCTTATTTTTGCAATTGTATGATTCATGTTCTTTACTCCTCCTCATCAATGAATGTAGTGTTGTTAATTCGTCTTAACCTTGGAAACTTAATGCCTTTAGTTGTATTAATTTCCTTTTTGCTTATAATAAACAGCTTTACATTATTTATTGTCATTATATAATAAAACTTGTAACCAAACAATAAAAACAAGGGGTTATAATACAAAGTTTGTGATAAATATGTAAATATAAAAACTATAAAATATACAAACATTATTGTTTCCGTTGACTCAACTCCAAGTGCTACAAAGAAGTAACCAAGATAACTTGGTAAAAATACATTGTTTGCTTCTTCAACATTCAATAACTCACAATTTATGTCATCTCGGCTCAAAAACCTTTTCATCCATAAACTTATTATAGTTAGTAACAAAGGAATTAAAAGAAAAATAATATATGAAATCCAGACTGGAAACTTTTCTAAGAACAGAAGATAATATCTCTCTTTTATCAAGTAAACAATAAGCATTGTTGATGTTGAATTAAACGTTAAGAATAATTTAAATGTAAAATTCATCTTGACTCCCTCCCAGATATTTGTCTTCAATAGCCATATTATTCCTCTTAATAGTATTTTATAGAACATTTGTTCGTTTGTCAACAATAAGTTTTTATCGTATTTATTTATCCATACTTAACAGCTGGACTCTAAAGTGCACTAATTGATAAAATAAACTTTTTCAAATGACGTCTAATTATTTAAATTAAACTCTTTAATAAGAAGTTTGACCATAAAACGTGCGGTCTCTTCATCTAATTGAATCGATTGACTAATCTTTTCAGGATTTTCACGTTCAGTCTTACCATATGTGTCAAATTGAATGAACTTTTCTCCGTTTTTTTCAAATAAGGTATATGTAGTATGAACTTTTTCATGAATTGTATTACGTTGTTTTTCAAGTTTCTTAATACTGCTTAAATCAATCTGTGCCAATGAAATCATCTCCTTTTAATTTATGTATTTACAGGCATTTTCGAAATACCACAACCAAATGTTTGTGCTAACCTAGGTCAACGTCTCATCAAAAAGTAGGTCAATATAAGTATATTTAAGAGATGAAAAAGTAAATTAAATAAATGTTATTGCTTAAATTTTCCTCAACTGTTTGCCATCTCTTTTTATTATACACATAATTTATCTGCTCCCCCAAATCAACAGTTTCTTGGCTTTACAAGAATTATTTACATAATAATGCGCGGCTGCTAATATCTGTTGTAAAACACGTGAAATATATTCACTCAGGAAGAACCCCCAGTAAAGTTCAGTCCAATAAATCCAATGTTGATAGTGACACCTTCAAATTTAACATTTGATAATGCTTGTTTTATTCCTTTAAACATCATACGGCATCCCTCCTTTATTTCCTTAGCTGGGTTTGGTTGGTGGTCCTCCAAGGATTGGTCCTTCCAGAGTGAATATATACTAATTTAGGTGAATTATTTACAATTCAATAGCATTTAATATGTCTTTTAACTTCTTGATTTCCTCATAAGTCAGCGTAACACCCTTACCCATCTTTTCATGAGCAGGATCCCACTCTCTCAAGTCATACTTGGGTTCTTTATCATTCCAGCTTACAAGATTAAGCTCCTTAGCCCAACCTTTTGCCGATTCTGAAATAACACCAATATTTTCTTTTATCTCGTATTTGATTTCAGCCATTAAGCATTCTCCTTTTCATACTATTCCTGCCCTAACGAAAACACTGATGTTTCAGCATTCTCTTGAATAACCATGACAGGCCACCAAAACGGAGCACCACTCCAGTCATTCTCTTTCAAGCCTTCTTGTCTAAGCATTATAATTGCAGGCTCTTCTTTTGCCATATTTCTTGCTGGTTTCAAATCCCCATCTCTGTTATCAGGCATATCTGAATAATATCTTGATTTTCTATGTTTTTTGATGTTTCTTTTATCACGTGCAACAATATGAACTTTTTCCTTTGATAGATAATCTATAATAGCAATAAATCTCTGCTTGTCTACCGTGTATGGATTCTCAATATCAAGACATTCATACACATTATTTATCAATTTCAGTGCATCTTGCTTTGAGATTGTAAATTCACCTCTTAGATTCCCATTGCATTTATCACTAATAAATCGATCTATATACCAAATATATTTTCGTGAATAAGTTATCGGTTTATTCTTAAAACCAACTGGCAATATCCTTTCATGCGATCGGATTACTTTCGTCTTTGTAAGTAAAATCTTTTGCGGACTACATGGAATCACCTTATCTTCATCATCAATAGCAAGAAAAACAACACCCGATTGATTCTTCCCGTTCTCAATATCAACTCGAAGTCTTGAGTCAAATTCATTAATTCTTGCCATACGTTCATAAAGATCTACCGTCGTATAAAACTTAGTAACTGCAAGATCTCTTTTGTCTCTATATCCATACATCCTTGAGTGCTGCAAAACCGTATCCTGCTGCATTTTTTGAGGGCGCCTTCCATAGTAGAAACCAATCATATTTTCGATGGTCACTCCTCTATCAAGAATTTGTCCACCAACAAAAATAGTCATTGGCACGCGCAATTTCAATTGCCCATTGTCATCAAGCAATGTATCTATCTGATTTTCCGAGTTTACTAATACACTTTTTATCCAACCGTCCTCAATAGCTATATAGAAAGTGTTTTTAATTTCTTGAATACCTGGAACACTAAAGCCATGTGCTGAAACGGATGTAATCATTTCTTGTATGGATTGATTAATGTACTCTTCGATTAAATCACTCTTTCTTCTTGCTTCAATTTCAATCTGATTAACCATTTCTTCAATTAAATCAAACTGTCTAGAATGAGATGATTTTTTCGTTTCGGTATGAACTAGGAAACTAAACTTATTTTTACTACCTTTCGCTTCGCCTCCATTTTGAATGATTCTAATACATGCCCCAATGATAAAATTAAAAATTGATTTTCTAAGTCCAATGATTTTTTTACTATAAAGAGCTTCTTCTTCCTTCAACCTTCTTCTATCACTGGATTTAAGTATTTCTAGTTCATCAAATTCAATTTCAGAAAACAATAAATCTCTATGAGGATTGACATGGTCATCAAAGTAGTAACCTCCACCAACATAACCTTCACCAAATGGAACTAATACTGTATCAAATGGCTTAATGGGTTCTATTCGTTCACCTCTGACTATGACACTTTCTGGTTGAAGATAAAGCGAGTATGGCGTAGCAGTTACTTGAATGAACTTATATGACAAGCGCACTCTTAACTCATTAATCTGTGAAGCTATTTTTCTCAGATCAAATTCTTCATCATCCTTATTTTTTTGAAATCCAACTGATGTAAAATCCGCCTCATCATCAATTATTAAGCACTTTTTATTACCTTCAAATGAATATCTTTTTAGAAAATTCAATAGAGCCGGCAAATTCTCATGCTGTTTCTTGACTACTAAAATGATTTTTCTGTTGATTTCATATTTAGAAAGTTCATTAGGCATAACCATAACGTCATATACGCCTAAATGGTCATTATCAATAAATGACTTGAACTCCCTATTCATTCTGGCAGTCGTTTGCTTTACGAGAGCCTTAGAGTTTTTCGTTAACACAATCGAAAGGTCGTACCCATTATCGAATGCTAATGAGATCACACCAATAAATGCTCTCGTTTTTCCGCTTTGAATTCTACCAAGCATCATCAATGGAGTATCAACGGTTTCTTCTAGTTTTTTTAGCGACTCTTCAATACAGTTTTTTAGTTTTTCATCATATTCTTTGCTTTTCTCAGTATAAAAAATCCCATCAAATATCATTTACTCACCTCAATGCTAAATTATTCATGCCTCGCGGTATAATCCGCTTTAAGAAACAGCTTATAATCATTAACCTTTATGCCATATTTTCTGAGCATTCGCTCAACGACGTTACGCACTTGATTGGCACTCATATTGGTCATTACAAATACGTCCGTTCCATCCACTTTTCTAGGTGCTCTTATCCCTTTGGGATCCTTGCAAAAGTAAGATACTTTTCTTCCCTGCATGTTTTTATCATTCACAAACGTCTCAAAAGTCGCTCTATCTTTCTTAGCTAATGCTTCACATGTGCTTACAAATACATCCTTCCAATCTTTTGCATCTTGACGAACACCAAAAATTTCAAATCCAGCCGGTCTTTTATATGTATAATCATCATACAAAGTGTACGGTATATTTTGATCTACTCGTAGGGAATCATAATCCGGAAGCTCTTTCAATTCATCGATTGAGTTGTCATCATTTAAAATGTCTTCTTCAATTTCTTCGTCTAATTGCAGACGCTCCGTATACTCTTCTAATTTTTCTTGGACTTGATCAACTGTTTTAAGCATCTCTTGTATGTTCGACATTTTTGTATAATCTCGATTATCAAATGCCCTTCCTAAAGCATCTTTTATGCTTTTAACACTACCTCCAATGCATTGATTGAGTAGCTCAATGCATTCTTGAATCTCTAATGCATCTTTAGGAAATTCAGTTTTCAGAAATGATATTAATTTTTCCATCTCTATCCCCCTATCGTACTTCATTCTGGCACATCAACTTAGTTTGCTCTAATACAATATCCACCGCTTTCGCAGTTTTGTCAGGTGGATATCCATACTTCTTAAGCAACCGCTTAATCGTCATTTTCATTTTTGCCTGGACACTATCACGGATTGCCCAGTCAACACTGATGTTATTCTTAATAGAGACTGTAAGGTCTCTTGCAATTTGTTTAAGAATATCGTCTCCCAAGATTTCTTTAGCTGAATCATTGTCTGATAGAGCATCATAAAAAGCCAATTCATCCGGAGTCAGCCCTGTATTTTCACCTCTCTTTTGAGCTTCGCTTATTTTTTTTGCAAGCTCAATGAGCTCCATGATGATTTGAGTTGTTTCAATAGCCCTGTTCTGATACTTCCTAATCGAAGCTTCAAGTAATTCCGAAAACTTTTTAGACTGCACAAGATTTCTCCTTGAAAACGACTTAATATTACCTTTAAGCAGCCTATTGAGAAGTTCTACTGCTAAGTTTTTCTGTTTCATTCCTTTGACTTCTTCAAGAAATTCATCGGAAAGTATAGCTATATTGGGCTTAGAAAGACCCACTGATTCTAAAATATCAACAACTTCATTGGATGAGATTGCTTTAGAAATCAGCTGATTTAACTCATTATCTAATTGAGTTGTCGTTTTCTTCTTGTTGTCCTCACTAATAATTTTAACAATACTTGCTTTGACAGCCTTATGGAAGCCTACTTCAAGATTAAATCTTTCAGCAATATCCGTTGTCGCACAAAGCGAGTATGCTCTTGCCATCTCATTCACAAGCTTAATATAGTCATTTTTACGCTCTTCACGAAGACCAATAATGTAGTCCATTGTTTCAACAATCGCCTGCATCTTTTCACTTGGCTTACCTGTGAAGAATTTGCCGTAATCATGACCATGAAGCAATTCCTTTATCAGATCATACTTTTCAAGTAGCAGCTGTGCTGCAAGCTCAGTATCGACACCGGTCGTCTTCTTATCACTTTCAGTATACTGATTAAGTGCTTCTTTAAGATTTTCAGCAATGCCAATATAATCGACAACAAGACCACCTTGTTTATCCTTAAACACCCTGTTAACTCTTGCAATAGCTTGCATTAAGTTATGTCCACTCATTGGCTTATCAATATACATAGTATGCATGCTTGGCACATCAAAGCCTGTGAGCCACATGTCACGTACAATCACAAGTTTTAACTCATCATTCTTGTCCTTCATGCGCTTGGCAAGGGTTTCTCTGGTAGCCTTTGTTCCTACATGCTTTTGCCAGCTTGCAGGGTCCGAAGAGCTGCCCGTCATAACAATCTTAATTTTTCCTGCCATTACATCGTCACTGTGCCACTGCGGTCTTAGCTTAATGATTTCATTATATAGATCAACCGCAATTCTTCTACTCATGGCGACGATCATGCCTTTGCCTCCATCATCTACCTGAGCCTGTTCTCTCTTTTCAAAATGCTCAACAATATCATGAGCAATCTGCTGCACTCGCTCCTTTGCACCGACAATGACTTCAAGTCTCGCCCACTTGCTTTTGAGCTTTTCTTTCTCTGTTAATTCCTGATACTCGGTGATTTCTTCATATTCTGTATCTACTTTTGGCTTCATTTCTTCAGGAAGCTCAAGCTTCGCGATACGGCTTTCATAGAAGATTTTAACGGTAGTTCCATCATCGACAGCTCTTGTCATATCATAGATGTCAATGTAATCGCCAAATACAGCCTTTGTATTTTTATCCGTAAGTTCAACCGGCGTGCCCGTAAAACCAATGTACGAAGCATTCGGCAGGCTGTCACGCATGTATTTTGCATAGCCATATTTTATATCTGCTTTGTCATCACCTTTTACAACTTCAGCACCAAAGCCATATTGACTTCGGTGAGCCTCATCTGCTATTACAATGACATTTTTTCTATCTGTCAGTACCGGAACTGTATATGGCACACTGCTCTCTGCAGCTAAGTATTCCGAAACTTCTTCTTTTAATTTATCAGCTGTCGGTGCAAATTTATGAATGGTTGTAAATATAATGCCACCGCTTGTACGATTATTTAAAAGCTCTCTCAAATGGTCTCTGTCATCAGCCTGAACCGGTGTGCATCTGAGTAAATCCTTTGATTTTAAGAAAGTGCTATATAGCTGATCATCAAGGTCATTTCTATCAGTGATAATGACAATTGTAGGGTTTTCAAGCTCCTCATTTATAACTAATTTTCCAGCATAGAAAACCATAGACAGACTCTTACCACTGCCTTGAGTATGCCAGACAACGCCAATCCTTCTATCTCCTTTTTCATTGGTTGCTCTTTCTGTACTGTCAACAGCCTTATTGACCGCATGATATTGGTGATATCCAGCCAAAATTTTAAAGGTATCTTTACCATCTGTCTGAAATAGAATAAAATGCTTGATAATGTCTAAGAAACGGTCTCGCTGAAACATACCTTTTATAAACACTTCCAGCTGTGGGATTGAAGCCGGTGCAGTACCATCCCCATCAATTGTTCTCCATGCCATAAATCGATCTTCATCAGAAGTCAACGTACCCGCTCTTGCATTAATGCCGTCACTTATTACCATGAAAGAGTTATAAGTAAAGAGTGATGGTATCACACTTTTATAAGTCTGAAGCTGGTTATACGCATCGCTTATATCCACGTTTTCATCAATAGCACTTTTAAGCTCAACAACAACCAACGGAATCCCGTTTACAAAGACAATAATGTCCAGTCTTTTTTCTACTCCATGCTCTATAATAGTGAATTGGTTTGCTACCATAAGCTCATTGTTTAGTGGCTTTTCATAGTCAAACACATAGACTTTTTCCGTTCTATAGCTTGAATCTGCCTGCTTAACCCGAACATCAATACCATCGGTAATCATCTTTTGAAATGATTTATTGTTCATAATTAAGCTTGGACTTTGTGGAATCGCTATTTGCCTAAAAGCATCTTTAATAGCTGAAGCTGGCATCTTGGGGTTTATCCTCGTTAGAGCATCTTTTAATCTTTCAGCCAGAATAACATCACTATAATCCTCACGCTCAGGGTATTCACCCTCAGGTGCAATATCTGGACCAAAGGCGAGTTCATATCCCAGTTCTTCAAACCATTCAAGAGCAGCCTCTTCAAGCTGTGATTCATAAAAAGTATTCTTTGCCATCTATTTCACCTCCTCAATTGGTACTCTGATTTCGCCGGACATTAGTTTTGGGAGCAATGAATCTCTTGTATTTACTAAAGTCACATTCTGTTTTTGAAGCCATAACCGCTGGGCTCTTATTACTTCAACAACTTGTAAAAATTCTTGTTGAATGTCTTTAGGCGGGCAAACAAATTGATATTTCAACAAATAATTCATTTTCATGTTAGGTCTTGTAGACGATTCACTTTCAATTCTTCCAATGTACTCTCTGTATTTATCCGTATTGATAACATAATAGAAAAAAGTTGGTATAATTTCATCACTTAGGCGTAGTCTAATCAAACCATTATTAAATACCGCCATTAAGTCTTCTTCAACAATTTGGTTTAATCCTAATGTAGCAGTTCTAGTTACAATAATATCGTTCTTTTTCAATTGATATTTCTTGAAGTTATCATCATCAACCTTACAGTATCCCCAACCATCAATACCTCTTTGATTAGAAAGATCACCAACTCTTACACATTTTACTCCAGTATTATAGTCAACCATCGGAGTTTTTTGAATGGCATCACCACCAGTACAAGAGTGAATAGTAACTGAGTCAACATTAACTACTCTCCACCCCTTAGGAATCAGCCCTAACTCGCTTTCTTCAAACTCGCCATCTTGAAAGGGCTCAAAATCAACAAACCAACTTTTAAAGATTGCCTGTGCTATTTCTTCTAGAGTTTTGTTCATGCAATTATTGAGTTCAATTTTATCATCGAGGCATGATAGGGTTGCGGCTATAGCCTTTTGCTCTGGGAGTAAGGGTAAATTAATCTTTAAATTCTCTAACTCGTCTTGTTGAACACGTTGCCTACCCGAAGACCCTACCATAGACTTTATTGCTACTTCTCGAAAACTAGGACTAATTGCTAAGTAAAATACATAATCATCATCCGTAATACCTGTTTTTTTTCTCATTACTATATACTCTGTAGATCCAAAACCTACTTCATTATCTCCAAGCAATGTTACTTGCGATGTTTTCCCATTTTCGAGACAAGGTGTTATTCTAGCTAAAAGTGTATCTCCATTTCTAAATTTTGTTCCACCTTTAAATTCTGTAATCTCATAATCATCTATAACCTTTGAAAACGGCTTGATTTTTTCCATAGCTATTTTTTTAGCTAATTCATTTTTAGGCAAACTTTCACGTGGATTGAAATCAATTACCTCTTTTAATTCTACTGTTTTCCACTCATTAGAACTCATATCCAACCGCCCCCAATCGTTGCCTGATCTCTTTCTCCAAATGATGAGATTTAGCAAACATTTCAGACAGCTCTTCCGTCAGTCTTGCCATTTTCTCTTCAAATGGCTCATCATCTGCTTCAGCCTCTTCAATACCGACATATCTACCTGGGGTTAAGATATACTCGCGCGCTCTGATTTCTTCAATTTTAGCTGATTTGCAGAAACCTTGAATATCTTCATACTCTTCTTTTCCATCTCTCCAATTATGATATGTATCGCAAACCTTTTTAATTTCTTCATCTGATAGTTCTCTGTGCTTTCTGGTAACCATGGTTCCCATCTTTCTACCATCAATAAAAAGCACCTTGTCCTTTCTATTTTCTCGTTTCTTGGACAAGAACCACAAACACACTGGAATTGTTACGTTATAAAACAGGTTTGTAGGCATTGTAACTATACAATCTACAAGACCAGCTTCAAGTATATTTTTTCTAATTTCAGCCTCCGCTTTCGTTGAAGTACTCATTGAACCATTGGCTAAAACAAACCCAGCTACACCTTTAGGAGAAAGCTTGCTAATGATATGTTCAATCCAAGCATAGTTGGCGTTATTTGCTGGTGGGATACCGTATTTCCAGCGTACATCGTCTTGAACCAGTGTATAGTCACTAACATTAAACGGTGGGTTTGCTAGGATATAATCCGCCCTAAGTGTTTTATGCATATCATTTCCAAAGGTATCTCCATCACGTTCTCCCAAATCTCCATCAATACCTCTGATGGCAAGGTTCATTTTGCAAAGTCTCCATGTAGTTGCCGTGTATTCTTGCCCATAAACACGAATATCATCTTTTCTACCTTGGTGTTCTTCAACAAACTTAGCCGATTGAACAAACATTCCACCAGAACCGCAGCATGGGTCATAAACTCTGCCCTCAAATGGTTCAATCATCCCAACCAGCATCTTAACAATGCTCGGTGGTGTATAGTATTCGCCCTCACTTGATCCAAATTTACCTAAGAAATATTCATATACACGTCCTAAAATATCCTGAGCCCTGGCTTCTTTACTTCCAAGATTAAATGAAAAAAGGTCAACAAGCTCACCAAGCTTTGTTTTGTCCAATTCCGGTCTTGCATAGTTTTTCGGGAGAACACCTTTCAGGTTCTTATTTTCTCTTTCTATTGAGATCATCGCATCATCGATAATTTGACCTATGGTGCTCTGTTTTGCACTTTTCTTAATAAAATCCCATCTTGAACTTGGAGGCACAAAGAAAATATTGTCCTCTGCATAAGCGTCTCTATCTTCTTCAAACCCATCGCCTTCTTCAAGCAACTTGTTATGTTTTTCTTCGAAACTATCTGAAATATATTTAAGAAAGATCAGCCCCAAGACTACATCCTTATATTCTCCAGGTTGAATATTTCCTCTGAGTTTATCTGCCATTGCCCACAAATCATTTTCAAAATCTAAATTTACTGCCATTATGCTCCTCCTAAATGAATTTATTGTATACTTGATCCTTTACACTACTCCACTTCATTTCTGCTTCATAAATCTTGTCTTTATAGCTCTTAAATTCCTCGCAATACAGATCTATCATTTCATACTGTTTTTTTAGTTCCAACACTGGTATTTCCATCTCCATAATATCTGAATGGTTAATGTTCATTATGGTTGTACCTCTTTGGAAACTCTTAATGATAGCCATACCTATTGGGCTTTCAAAAAATATCTTAATATAATCACCCAAAATTTTACCTTTTGGTCTAATAACAATCAAATTTGCAGATGCAATAATTATCTTGTTTTGTTTTTTGAATACTGCTGTCTTTATGGCCGTTCCTCTGCAAGAAAGCACCACATCACCATCTTCAAGTTCATACCTCTTGATTTTTCGTTCATCCTCTTCAATGGTATCCATAACAGAATAATCAATCTCACCATTATCAATGTTTGAAATGTTTAAAATACTTATACTGCCAACAGTTGTATCCTTTTTCAATATTGACTTCCCTCTAAATACTTCCGTCACTTCTTTGAGTTTGACTTTTTCAAGATTAGAACTTTTGAATTTTTGGATATTGGCATCATCATCTGACAACAAGAGCTCAATTCGCCAATCCTCATGACTAAGAAATTCTTGCTTTGTTATTGATTTTAATCCATTTGGTACAAACCTATCTTTTTCTAGTTCAAGGGTTCCAACTTCAATTCTCTCAACATCTCGATTGGTTATTGAAAAGAAATATGTCTTAATTGCAGTTGATGGTCTGAATGTCCCCTCAGGTAATATAAGGATGTTTTTCACATTGTAATGCTCTGCAATAAATGATCTTAGCTTTTCAAAACCTTGAGCTGCAAAGGTTATTTTTGCAGGAACAATGATGTCTAACGTTCCATTTTCAGCTAAGTGCGTCAGCATATTTTCCATCGCTATTCCATCACTCTCCTTTGTCATGAAAGCTTTTCCTATCTCATCCGGCTTGTACCCAAATATGGGAAATGTGTAAATGTATTCGTATTTCATATCTCTAAGACATTCTGAATAAATGGATTCAAAAACTACATTCACATTTGTATAGTCCTGAAATGCAAATTTTAAAAATTTATTCATTAAGTTGTACTGAGTTGTTAATGTAATGGGGCGTTCCTTAAACTCATCAACGAACTCCTTCAATCCAGATAAATGTTTCTCTGCTTCTGGTATAAGAATATTTTTCGGATTTATCGTCCTTACCTTATCATTTATATACGTTGTCAGATAATATGGTGAAATAACCATTCCCATCCTATCATTCTTGTAAATATCTAAAGTAAATTGAATCAAATCTATTTCTTCGAGTGCAGCATAGATATCATAGAAGTCATCTCTATCAGCTGGAAAAAAACCAAGTTCTTCTTCCGTTGCTTTCTTCATAATTTGAAACAACTTCTCTTTATCTTGTTTTATTTTCGGCTCTTCGTTTATCGCCTTACTTGTCATTTTAACTCTTAACATTTCACCAAGTAGCTGTTCCCTGGAAGTAATCTGCCTGCGGTACAATTCATTTAAGGCTATTTCAATTGTATTGTTCACCTTAATCCTCCTTTCTGCACTTTATTACAATTTAATTATAAACTATTATTATTTAGTATGTCAATACTAAATAATAATAGTTTATATGTTAATGCCTTATACTTTCTATATACTAAAGATTCCTCAAATAATTAAGAAGTGTTTTGTTTTGCTTATGCTCAATAATGCTTGTCTCAAAATTTGGTGGTGTTGGCTTAAACCGACCATCCTGACGCTGAAGTTCATACTCTTTATATTGAAAATCTCTCAAAGCACAGATATCAATTTCGTCCACAAGAATCGTGCTGTTTTTTCCACCCTTAGTTTTTATTATATCACGAGTTTCAGATTTTGTAGGAGCCATTACACGGCTATCTCCATATTCTGATGAATTAGCTTGTATACAATAACAATGAAGATCTCTACACATAGATTCGATTATACTGCTAAAATAATTAATATCTTTATTCCACTCTACAGCTACCGTGAGGTCTGCAAATGACTGGAATAATGCACGTTCATGTATTGAAGCCAATTCATAGCAGCAATATACAGAAAACCATAAATCTCTCCAATGAAAAAGTTGATACCCATCTCCCGGCATTATTATAAATCTATATCCTTCAATCATACGTTTTTCCTCAGGAGAATAATGTACTTTTTGATGATAAACAACATGTGCAAAATTATATTCGTCTTCACGATATGGAAGTATGACTGCAGTTAAATTGTATACACCACGACTTCCACTTTCGTCACGAGGAGAAACAATATGCTCTATTCCAGTTATTATTGCCATTTGATTATTTGCACATAATCTTGCAATATCCGGCACCCACTCCCACGGAAGATAATTTTCGGGAAGAACTAATAATTCTACTTTTTCTTTTATAGACGTTTTTATAAGACTAGAAAGCTGATTATATCTTTCATAAGATCTATTTGCCTTTCCCGTAAGCGCCATTTTAAAGTCATTTTCGTATAATCTTGCATTTCCAATGGCTACTCGTATTGTTTTTGATTCTTCACTTTTAACGTGTATATAATGATGCTTATTTTTATCTAATGTCATAATAGATTTAGCTTCAATCTTGTCTATATTAGCATCTTTGCTCTCACCTAAATTTGGGTAATTTAACTTCTTATATAAATATTTTATTTTTTCTAATTGGGCTTGTGGATCCACTATTTCTTTTTTATTTTTAATGTTATCACACGCCAATGCAAACGAAATTTCTTGAGGTGTGACCATGTAAGGAAAATAATAATAATTCAATTCCCAATTAACATTGACCTTTTCTAATATGTCATCAAACTTACAAAGTCTAATGTTGGATTTTTTTTCATTAAAAACCGACTCATTAATACATCCAATTGGCAATGGAATCACATACTTATTTACCATTTTACTAAGACAATATAATTTACGTTTTTCATCAAAATAATTAGATACTTCTATGGCATTCGCATCTGTAAACAATTCCAGATGATTTTTTAAAAAAATCTCAGAAATATTCGCTAAAACCTTATTAATTTTTTCTCCCCAACATAGAGCTGACGTCCTATGTATTGCAGATTTCAATGTAAGTAATAATGCCCATTTGTTACTATGACTTTTTACTTGTTTAACTAAAGATTCTGGAATTTGAAAATTATCTATAGCTTTGATAATATTCTTAACAAGTCTTTCGTAACTATCAAGTCTGTCATTGACAACCATAATTTCCAGTAGCCGTTCCCATAAAGTATAGTTTTCTATCAATGTACGGTTATCCATAATAGCAAACAAATCCTTTTCAAATGCATTTTCTTTCTTGTCTCGTATCATTCCTCCAACTTTTCGGTATTTACCTAAAAACTTGGAGAGAGAGAATTTATCTATTGATACACCGGAAACTCCACGCAATTTATGCAAAGTTTCCGTATTATTAAGTTGAAATATTTCACTATAATCACTTCTTTCCAATACAGCATCCATATCCGGAAGATGACGAAATTCACTTGCATTTTGACCAATTTGAGTTCTAAAGCAATCCAAAAGAGCTCTTGTAGCTCCTTCACGAAAATAGAACACCTTCACTTTACTATTCTGAATTCGAATATCAGATTTTATATTGGTTTTATTATTTGATGACAATATTTCTGGATTTATACGAAACACCGTAACCGTTTCTTCATTTTTGTTTGTATTTTCTCTCCTATACACTTCTAATTCTTTAGGCGTTAATTCATTTTGGGGTACAGGAGTAAAGAGTTCTTGATTGCAAGCGCCGTATTCAGGTACGATTCTATTTGACGCACAAGCACGAAAATAGTAATCAATCACATTTTTTATTGTAAGTTTTTCATCAGACCTACCTTGTGCCTTTTTCCTCAACGGACTATTTTTTTCAACCTTATCTACAATAATAATGTCATCCACATATCTTCCGTAATAAACCGGGTTAAATCTTCGTACAATAGCAGAATCAAAGGGGGTAAGTACCCAATTAGATATAATATTGGATGGATAAAATCCAATCGGTAATATTGTTCTCTCTGATATTTGCAATTCCGGATCACTACTTGCCTTTCTAACAAGTTCAGAATATTTTTTTAATACCTGATAGATAAAACGGTGTATACGAACTATCCAAGCTTCATTTTCTTCCAAAGATCTTATAATTTCTTCAAAATCATCTTCTGCAATATGCACACTATAAAAAAAGCTCTTCAGATCAAGTGTCAGTATAATCGCATCCTGTTTATCATCTAATCTTTCTTTAGCGTACTTCAGTGCCTTATCACGCCAATTTTCGTATTGTGAAAAATATGGCTCAAAAAGACTTGGTGAGTATGTAATATCTTGCGTTTCCGGATTAAACAATGATTTACGCAAGCGATTTCCATAAGAATGTTCATACATTATCGGTGTTTCATCATCACTAAAATTTTCGAGCGTTGAACCAACCTTCATCACCCATAAAATACTAAGAATATGAGCTTCAATAGGTAAGTCAATAAAATATTGAGCCTTCTCTAACTCAATTGGTTCATTATCAGAATTAAAGATAATCTGATTTTTTGAAACATCTACAAGTTTCTTAGGATATACCAATAAATCAATTTTTTCAAGAAGTTCGTCTACATAAACATTCCAATCTTCTTCATCGCAATCAATATTTTCAGATAATTTAGTTAATTTATCCTCAATGTCGGAAGTTTCAAAGGATACCAATCTATCTCGCAAAGGAAGTAATGTTTTATCAAAATAAACTGCAGCTTTTAATTTTTTATATGCAATTTTAACTCTGTCGAGCATCCCAAAATCATCATTCATTTTATCTATCCTCCAATATGTTGCTTTTTGCTTTCTTACTATGATTCTGCATGTGCAGCTTCACTCTCATCCAATTCTAATTCATAATTAATCAATTCATCATATCCCAAAAAATAATGCTCAATTAAATCCCATCTTTCGTTATTTGTTTTATCTAACAACATAAAGTTATTTACGATTTTTGCAGCTCTTTTGTGTCTCTCTTCGATCTCTGTTAACAAGATATTTTTATATTTTTCCGATTCCGAAAGTCTTTTTAATTTTAACGGATCATTAATTCTAACAAAAATCTGCGAATTACGTCCTCCCGATAATTCATATGTTGCAAGTCCAAACATCTCTAACATGGATGCAACTAATTGAAATTCGCTGTAATGTTGTCCATTCTTTGGAATTGGTAGGTATGCGATAAAGCTTTTTCTATCATCACTATTTGGTTCACTGTTTTTTAAATACCTTTTAATACTTTGCTCAACAAACCCATATTTATTTGTTCTAAAGCAGTACGAATTCTCAATATGTGTTTCGTTTGATTTTCTCCTTTTTTCTATAAACTTCCACTGTTCGGTCGGGATTTCATCATACCCAACACCTTCATAACAAAAAAGATCTAATAATAAAATTAAATATTCTCTTTTTATTTTTTCTTTATAATAATTTTGCAAATTTATGCTAAAATCATCAAAACTAAACTCTCTTCCTCCATATTTTCTCTTAATGGTGTTAAATGCCGCTTGCAGTGATGACGCAATTTTTGATAATTTATTTTTTGCGATATCATAATTTTCATTATAATGTATTTCTAATCTGATTCTTGGTGCTATTTTAACATCTGCAGAGCTGAATAATTCTCCCATGAAAAATTTATACTTAAAATTAGCAAATGTAATGTCATCAAATTTTTTCTCCCATACCTTACTCAAATCGATTTCATAAATCTTGCCTATATTATATGTATGAACTTCAGAGCTTTTTCCAAAACCTGCCGTAATTCTCGGCTTATCATCCATCATAACTTCGCAATAACTACCATATTCTTTTAAAAAATTATCTTCCGTATCACTTGGAATACAGATATAATGTATAGAAAAAATATTTTTAGCTCTGACATTAATAACTCTGAAATGATATTTTTCAAGTAAATCTGAACTCAGTAGCATTAATCCACTTTTTACTTTATTATCAATACTCTTGCTATCAAAAATATATCCGAATATTTCGGGTGATATTAGTAAATTTCTATTATTTTTCTGCACATATAAATTATACAACTTTTTCATAATTGCCTTTATTTGATAATGCCTTAACCCGGATAAGCCCCACAAAACAGATGCATAGTTCATATCATTTTTAAGATAATCTATCATTGCATAACCCCTTTCAATTTTCCTTGCGGCACGCCCAATTTCTTGAACATAATCAGCAAGAGTTCCTGTAGGTGCATAGTGATATACTACTTCAACATCAGGAATATTAATTCCCATGCCAAATGCTTTTGTAGCTAACATTATTGATAAACTACTGTTTTTAAATCTATTATAGGATTCATTTTTTTCGTATTTGTCCATCCCACTTCCGCTGTATTTCTCTATATACCTTTTATAGCTTGGTTTCATTTCTATGATCTTCTTAAAAACATCTTCTATTTGAGACACGTAAGGAAAATATACTATGGATTTTTTATTTGATTCAATCAGCTCTATCATTTTCTTACACGTCAAATCTATTTTATCCTCTTTTTTTGTATTGGATTTCTTTTCTCCGGCAACATTAATATTAAATTCAATTGAATGTGTACCATTATCGCGTCTAACACTTCCAAAGTATATATTATCCTGTGAACATACAAGACTCATGCTCTTTAACAAGTCTCCTACAACATCATCTCTACCACCAAAGACTGCAGTTGCAGTTAAGCACAAAACAGGAAATTTCATAGGATCATTATACTTGCTTCCTACCCTTAATTTTTCTATATACTCTCCTAAGAACCAATAATCCACCCTAAAATCACGACCCCAAGAAGTTACCAAATGGGCTTCATCAATTACAAATAGACCTATTTTTCTATCTCCAATTATATTTCTTATATCATTTGCTAACAGTAATTCAGGAGATAAATATACTATTGAATATTTGCCATTTTTTATTCCTATAATCCTATCTTGTCTTTCTTCAAATGTTATTTCAGAATTTATATATGTTGCAAAGTCAATATTACGTCCTTCAATTTCATTTACTTGATCGTTCATCAGAGCAATTAACGGGGAAATTACTATTGTTAATAGTCCATACTCCTTATGCAAATATATTGAGGGTACTTGAAAAAATATAGATTTCCCAGTTCCGGTCGGAGCCGTTATGACCATATCCGAATACGTTTTCTCATCCTTTGCATTTATAGACTGCTCTATTACTTTAGAAATTAAAATACCCTGTGATAAATTAACCGTTTTAGTACTTGTAGCAGGATCCTCATATATTGTTATATCTCTAAAACATGCACCTTGACCCCAATATGTTTTGAATAATTTTAAGTATTTATTTTCAAATTCATATTCCAATGTTCTTTTAGATTTATCTATTATAAAACTTACATTAAAATGTTCCCCAAAGGAATTTAAACATAAAAGCATATTATTTATTTCTTTTGACTCCGGCATTTTAATTACGTATTTTGCATCGTGTATTAATCCATTAAGAAGTTTATATTTTTCATATTCCAAATCATTTAAATTCACTACATTTCCATCTAATATATTTTCTCTGTAAACTTTTTGATTACCCTCAAAAAAATTGATTTCCTCTATCTTTTTATTTAAATCAACATCATAATGCTTATTAATATATGAAAAAAATATCTTACTGTTATAGACCTTAGCATCTGAATAGAATTTTGTTATAACATCTTCCTTATTTGAATCATCGTCAAAAATTTCCATGATATTCTTTTCATCTGCATTTATATCAATTGGAAAATAGCCATTATATAAATTATTTTTGACAACTATTATTCGACCTGTATATACATTAAAATCATTTAGAATTCCCGTAAGAGATATCAATTCTTCGTAGTATGCCCATCGCAATCCATCAGAGTTTAATAATGCATTTAGTTCCAGCCTATTGTTCATCTTTAAACAATCACAATAATAATGATTATTATTCAAATCATAACTTGACAATCTTTTATATCTCATATCATTTAAAGTTTCATAAAATATCCCGGGAAAACCTTGAAAAAATAACAATGTTTTTTCATTGTTAAACTTATTTTTCATAACAAACTGAGATATTAGTTCCTTATATACATTTGTTATAGTCATATTATCCTCCAATACATTTTTACGGCAACGTTTGGTTATGATTTACAAAGCTATAAATTTATGATTTCTTTTTAATATAATACTACAATTTGATTATTTTTACAATTATTACCGACAAAATTCCTAAAATTAATACATAATATCTTAATTATCTCAAGTTTTAAACTATTACCACCCATAGAAAGTAAAAAATTCGTTATTTCTAAGGGACTTCGCCAATTTTTTCAAGCCTTTGTAAAAGTTCTTGTTTTTTATGATAATTTACTTAAAAAAGACAGAGTACGTTTTTTAACATACTCTGTTCTTTTTTGATTTATTTATATTAACTTAATGAAATTGGGGGCTTATCGCCCCCCTATATTTTATTTAAAACAACTTATTCGTCGTAATTATCACGATTTCCGCGGATGCCTTTTCCTTCAGGCCACCTTTTATATCAAAGGCGTCTGCGGCAATTATATTATCCATTACCGTACTGACTTGTACTGCCGTCAGATCATCCAATGGATCGTCCAGATTGCAGGTGAAGGTACCGCCTTCCACACATTTGAACGACATGGTCAATATCGTAGCCATAACATCACCCCCTTGCATTCAGATTCATTTTGATATTATTCCTCTATAAGCGTATATTCTTCTTGCTTGACAATATCTCTGAGAGAATGCTTTTGGAGAGATGCAATATTTTTTGCAATGTCAAGCAAAGCCTGATCTTCAGCTCCTGACCGTGCTTTATCCAGAGTCTTATATTTTGTTATCTGCTTATCGTTGTCGTCGAGACCTGCGTCCATCACCAACCTTACTTTACTGTTCTTGTGAATTTTGATTACTGGCATAATATCACCTCCCTTCGCGCCCATTATACACACAAGCTGCAAAAATGTGACAAGCTATGGATAGCATCAGTAGTTTAATGCATTAGCACCCGTAATTGAAAGAGAAAGCGCCCTAAAAACCGATTTTCCCCAATCATCGACATTGGAATTTCCTCTTGACAACCACCCCCCACTCATGATATAACACTGTTATATAACAGTGTTATATTTCATTAAAGAGGTGGAGAAATGGTTGATGAATCTACTCAAAACCGCATCTTAGATGCCGGGAAAGCAGAGTTTCTGGAAAAAGGCTATAAAAATGCATCCCTTCGCAGCATTGCCCAGAAGGCAGGGGTTACTACCGGGGCTATATACGGATATTATCCTGACAAGGCTGCTTTGTTTGGTGCGCTTGTTTCAGAGCCTGCGAATTATCTGCGGGACTGGTATCTTTCGGTGCAGCGTGAATTTGAGGCATTTCCTGCGGAATATAAGGAAGAACAAATGCACGAATATACGAGCAATGCTTTAGATGAATTTATAAACTATATATACCTGCATTTTGACGCATTCAAGTTGGTGGTATGTCACTCTGCCGGAACCGGATATGAGTACTATATTGACAGTCTGCTTGAAATCGAAATAGAACACACAAAGAGGTTCATAGATGCCATGCGCGGCTTGGGTCATGACATCCCGGTCATTGATGATGATATGAACCACATTCTTTCCGGTGCATTTTATTACGGCATATTTGAAACTGTGGCACATGATATGCCCAGGGAGCGGGCACTTGAGTACGTCCGAATTTTAAATAAATTTTACAGTGCCGGTTGGGATTCAATTTTAGGGCTGAAATAGTCCTGAATTTTTTTAACAATAGGTTAGTTTATGCTAACTAAATACATTTATAGGAGGAATTATATATGAATCATGATTCAAGGGGAACAGTATCGTGGCTGTGGGAATTTGCCTCCCCTCACAAGGGAGGATATATTGCTTCGCTGATATTTGCTACGCTTGGTGTAGCCTGCGGAATGGTGCCTTATTTTTGTGTGGCACAAATAGTTCTTGCACTGCTGCGGGATGAAACTGCCATAGGCTTCTACGGCTTTTACTGCATCATTGCTGCGGGCTTTTGGGTGCTGCGTTACCTGTTCCATGGAATTTCTACTTCTCTGTCTCATAAATCTACTTTTGCCGTAATATCAGAGGTGCGGCTGAGGTTAACCAAAAAACTCACCGTTCTCCCTATGGGCTACCTGCTGGACACTCCATCCGGAAGGCTGAAAAATATACTTGTGGAGCGTGTGGACAGTATAGAGCCTGCTCTGGCACACGTTGTACCGGAAATGGGAGGCAACATTTTAGTGTCCGTTGCCACTATAGTTTATCTTTTCGTACTGGACTGGCGTATGGCATTGGCGGCTCTGGTTCCGCTGCCTCTGGGCATAATATGCTACATGGGCATGATGGGAGGATATGAAAAGCGGTTTGCCAACTATGTTGACAAAAATAAGCGTCTTAACGATATCGCTGTTGAATATATAGGCGGCATCGAGGTTATCAAGGCATTCAACCAGTCGGCTTCCTCTTATGAGAAGTTCACCACTGCCGCAAGGGAAGCGGCTGATTCTGCAATAGACTGGATGCGATCCTCTCTTCCATTTTTCTCTGCGGCAATGTCCGTATTTCCTGCGGTACTGGTAAGCGTGCTGCCCATCGGTACCATGCTGTACATGAGGGGCAGTCTGCCTGTCGATACATTTCTTGTAGCAATTATTCTGTCTCTTGGAGTTATGGGACCGCTCATCACTACCATGAGCTATACTGATGATATAGGCAAGGTACATACAATTGTAAATGAGGTAACAAGCGTGCTTACACAGCCTGACCTTAAGCGCCCTTCTGCTGAGGCAAGGATGGACGGCTATGACATCATCCTTGAAAATGTAAGCTTTGCTTATCATGAAAAAACAGTGTTAAACGGAATTAATCTCAATATACCGGCAGGCGGTGTCACTGCGCTGGTAGGCCCTTCGGGCGGGGGTAAATCTACTATTGCAAAGCTCATCGCATCATTGTGGGACACAGGCAGCGGCAGAATAACTATAGGCGGAACAAATATACAGGACATACCGCTTTCACAGCTCAACAGCATGATAGCATACGTTGCTCAGGATAATTATCTGTTTGATGAAACCATACGGGAAAATATCCGCATGGGCAAGCCCTCTGCAAGCGATGAGGAGGTTGAGCAGGCAGCCCGTCAAAGCGGATGCCACGACTTTATTATACAGCTTGAGCACGGATACGAAACCTGCGCCGGAGGTGCAGGCGGTCATCTCTCCGGCGGAGAGCGCCAGCGTATAACTATAGCACGAGCCATGCTTAAGGACGCACCGATTATAATTCTTGATGAAGCTACAGCATACACGGACCCGGAAAATGAAGCGGTTATCCAGACGGCGGTGTCCAAGTTAGTGGAAGGCAAGACTCTCATCGTAATTGCTCACCGTCTTTCTACCATCACCGATTCTGATAATATTGTTGTAATAGATAATGGTCAGGTATCGGCACAGGGAACACACAGCCAGTTATTGGAGTCATCTTTGCTATATAAAAATATGTGGGATGCCCATAGATCTGCTAAGGATAGTATTGTTCAGGAGGTACTTTCATGATAGGTATATTCAAAAAATTCTTTAAATTCAGCGGTGATCAGAGCCGCCTGTTTTATCAGTCACTTGGGCTTTCACTGATACATGCTATATTTGAGGCGCTGCGGATTCCGGCAATCGCCATTGTGCTTGAAGCTATCATCCGCGGAAATGTCAGCATGCAGACTGTGTGGTCTTCCCTCGTCGTCATGCTCATAAGTATTACAGGCTGCACCATTACCCGCCGCAGCCTTGCCATGAAGCAAACCGTCGGCGGATATACGGTAGCCACCAACAAGCGTGTGGAGATAGGCGAACGCTTAAAGTATATGCCTATGGGTTATTTCAATGACAACAGCATAGGCGACATTACCTCGATTACAACCAACACTGCCGAAAATCTGCAGGATGTTGCCGCACGGGTAATTATGCTTACCACTCAAGGCATTCTGACCACTGCCATGCTTACCCTTGCAATTTTGCTCTACGATCGGCGCATAGGGCTGCTGCTCATACTGGGTATTGCTGTATTCTTCGGCATTAATGCTCTCATGCAGAAAAAATCCCACAAGGTTTCTCCTTTGAAAACTGAGTCTGATACCCGGCTGGTGGCATCTGTTCTGGAGTATGTGCAGGGTATCGGAGTGGTGCGTTCCTACAATCTTGACAAAGAGGCCAACAAAACGGTTGACCTTGCCATCAGGGAAAATGAGGAAGTCAACGTGGGTCTGGAAAAAGCCTTTGTACCGTACACCTGCATTCAGAGCCTGGTGCTTAAGCTGTTTGGCATCGCCATGATTTTTCTTTCAATAACGCTTTATATAAACGGAACCATGGAGCTTATAAGCTGTCTCCTGCTTGTTATTTCATCATTTATGGTGTACGCCCAGCTGGAATCTGCGGGCAATTACAGTGCACTCCTGAGGGTATTGGATCTCTCCATGGACAAAATCAACAAGGTATTTGAAACTCCGGTCATGGATATAGACGGCAAAAAAATCAAACCCGAATCATATACCATAAAGGGGAAAAATGTCACCTTCCGTTATGAAAACAAAAAGGTAATAGACGATGTTTCTTTTGAAATCCCCGAAGGTACTATAACTGCCATTGTAGGACCCTCAGGAGGAGGCAAGACAACCCTCACAAGCCTCATGGCGCGCTTCTGGGATGTGGACAGCGGAAGCATCACCTTAGGCAATACGGATGTGCGTGAGTACACACTGGACAGCCTCCTTGCAAACTTCAGCATGGTTTTTCAAAATGTCTATCTCTTTAATGACACCATTGCTAACAACATAAAGTTCGGCAAGCCTGACGCTACCATAGAAGAAGTGGAGGCGGCAGCTAAAAAGGCGTGCTGCCACGGCTTTATCAGCTCCCTGCCCCAAGGATACGATACTGTAATCGGTGAAGGAGGCGCAACTATCTCGGGAGGAGAGAAACAGCGTATATCAATTGCACGAGCCTTGCTTAAGGATGCTCCGGTGATTATTCTGGACGAAGCCACAGCCAACGTTGACCCGGAAAATGAATCTCTGCTGCAGGATGCCATTGCCCAGCTTACTCATGGCAAAACTATTATTATGATTGCACACAGGCTTAAAACTGTACAGAATGCCGACCAGATACTGGTACTGGATCAGGGCAAAATAATTCAGAGAGGCACCCATCAGGAATTAATGAAATCCAGCGGTCTTTATGCTGAATTTGTCAGTATGCGTGAAAAATCTATCGGCTGGAAATTAGGAGCATAAAATAATTATTGACAAATTTTAAACAGTCTGATAAAGTGATAATTGAATTATCGATATTTCAATTATCACTTTACACTTTTTTCTGGAGGTTAAATAAATGTCCAAACCGGATCTCTCCATTGACCCGCGTATAATGGAGAGCGCAAAAAAAGAATTTCTTGCCCACGGGTTTGAAAAGGCTTCATTAAAAGCAATATGTGAGGATGCAGGAGTTACCACAGGTGCGCTGTACAAAAGATATAAGGGAAAGGAAGAATTATTCTGTGCCGTAGTAGAGGAAACAGTTAATGCATTGAACGATTTTGTGGAAATGCGCAGTTCTGCTGATGTAAGTGAACTGACTGATGAAGCTCTCATAAAGGCATGGGAAATGGACGAAAGCATGCTGCCATGGCTTGAGTACCTGTACCGATATCACGACGGATTTATTCTTCTGATTTCATGTGCTGCAGGAACCAGATATGCCAATTTTCAACATGACTTTGCAGAGACAATGGCAATTAAAACTCATGAATATTTTATGGAGGCAAAAAGGCGTGGTCTGACTCATGCAAATATCTCCATGGAAGAAATGCATATCCTGCTTTCCGCATTCTGGACGACAGTCTATGAGCCTTTCATTCATGGCTATACATGGCAACAGATGGAAGCACATTCTGACCTGATCTGCAAACTGTTCAACTGGAAAAGGGTTTTAGGGTTTAGTTCGTAATGACAGAAAACCGATTCCCCATTTGGGGATTTTTATTTAACCTGTAGTTAGTTAAAACTAACATTAAAGTGATAAATACAAAAATTCAATTTATATAAGGAAGGGCGACACACCTCTTTTTAACAGAGCGAATCTCTGCAGGACAGGAGGAATGTCCCCGTCAGAAGGAGGGTTATTTTGTTTAAAACAGTATTGGAATATACCGGTGAACACCGGAAAACTACTTATGCCGCCGTTGCGGCAATGCTTGCAGGCATGGTCATGCAGGTGCTTCCGTTCTGGTTTATCTACCGGATTATCCGGCCGCTGCTGATGCGCCAGCCCGTTACATACGGGTATGTTATCTTCAATATTTCTGCTATTGCAATTTGTACGGTATTATATGCCGTGCTGTACATATGGGGGCTTTCGCTGTCTCATAATGCAGCATACAACACTCTTAAAAACCTGCGAATTTCCCTGCAGGGCAAGCTTGAAAACCTGCCTTTAGGTATTATTCAGGAAAAGGGTGTTGGTTCTATCAAAAAAATGTTTATTGACGACATTGAAACCATTGAGCTGCCATTGGCTCACGCTATCCCGGAGGGAATTGCCAATATTACCATTCCCGTGCTGGTGTTCATCGGCATGTTTATTGCCGACTGGCGCATGGCGCTCTTAGCTTTGGCATCTCTTCCTTTCGGTATGCTGGCCATGATGATAATGTACAAAGCCGGCACAAGCAAGATGGATGACTACTACAAGTCGGCACAGAAGATGAATAAAACTATCGTTGAGTATATAAACGGTATGGAGGTTGTCAAGGTATTCAACAGAGACGGAGAATCCTACAAGCGCTATGAAAATGATGTTAAAAGCTATAGGGACTTCACTCTGGCGTGGTACAGGGTTTGCTGGCCCTGGATGGCAATTTATTACAGCATCGTGCCATGTGTGGCGCTTTTTGTACTGCCTGTGGGATCATATTTTGTATTACAGGGATATTCCACTCTGCCAAATTTAGCATTGGCACTGTGCATGTCCTTCGGTATCAGCACACCGCTTCTCAAGGTAATGAACTTTTTCCCTACCATGGTACGCATTAATTATACGGTAGCCAACCTTGAGAAGATGATGAGCGAGCCGCCTATCCAGCAGTCTGAAGCATCCTTTACAGGTAAGGATTACAGGATACAGTTCGAGGATGTGCGCTTTGCCTACAAAGAAGCTCAGGTGCTCCACGGAATTAATCTGAGCATACCGGAGGGCAGTCTGACGGCTTTAGTCGGAGAGTCAGGCAGCGGCAAAAGCACTCTTGCCAAGCTGCTGGTGCATTTTTATGATGTAACAGGCGGCGCTGTAAAAATAGGCGGGCAGGATATCCGCCGCATGAGTCTTGAATCCCTTAACAATCAAATTTCTTATGTGGCACAGGAGCAGTTTCTTTTCAACATAAGCCTTTTGGAAAACATCAGGCTGGGTAAGCCGGATGCCACGGATGAGGAGGTGATGGCAGCCGCAGAAAAGGCACAGTGCGGCGAATTTTTAGCAAGGCTGGAAAAGGGCATCTACACCATGGCCGGTGACGGAGGCAAGCAGCTTTCAGGCGGTGAACGTCAGCGTATTTCTTTGGCTCGTGCCATACTGAAAAGTGCTCCTGTTGTAGTTCTGGATGAAGCAACTGCATTTATGGACCCTGAGAATGAGGAAAAGATGAACGACGCCATTGCAGAGGTTATCCGGGGCAAGACTGTTATCGTTATCGCACACCGTCTTCATTCCATAGTGAATGCCGACCAGATTTGTGTTTTGGATGCCGGAAATTTAATTGCTGCCGGAACCCATGATGAATTGCTTGCAAACTGCCCGACCTATCAAAAGCTCTGGCAGGCTGCCGAGAGCAGTGCTCAGTGGAAGGTCAGCACAGAAGAAACCGAAGAGACTAAAGAGGAGGTGGAATCTATATGACAGCTTTAATGAAACGTATTTTTATGGCTTCCGGAAAATATAAGGGCAGAATTGCCTGGGCATTTGTATTTTCTTTTTTAAAGGGTATTTTAAAAAATATGCCTATAGCCTTGGCATTTTTTGCACTGGCAGCATTTTACAATGGAACTGCCACGACCGAGCTATCTATGCAGATTGGTATTGCTCTGATTATTATTATACTGCTTCAGATTCTGTTCCAGAATATTGCAGACAGATTGCAATCTGCGGCAGGCTACCTGCTTTTTGCCGACAAGCGCATGGAGCTGGGAGCTCATCTGAGAAAGATGCCCATGGGCTATTTTACGGAGGGCAACATCGGTAAAATCAGCTCGGTGCTGTCAACCGACATGGTGTTTATCGAGGAAAATTGCATGACTGTTTTAGCTGATATGATGAACTATATCTTTTCACAGATTATTCTGCTTGTGTTTCTGTTTTTCTTCAACCCGTGGATCGGCATGGCGGGATTGGTTGTAACATTTATGATTCTTCTGTTAGGAAGAGGATTAAAGAAAGAGGCTATTGAGGATTCCGCCATCAGGCAGGAGCAGCTTGGTATCCTGACTGATGCAGTTTTAGATTTTACAGAGGGAATCGGCATAATTAAGAGCTACAACATGCTGGGAGAGAAATCCAAAACCCTGACCGAAAGCTTTAAGGATGTTTGCCGCACCAGTATAGAATTTGAAGAAAATCATACCCCGTGGCAGCGCGGGCTTAATCTGATTTACAGTCTCGGTGTAGCCGCCGTGATTGCGCTTTCCACATTCCTGTATTTTAAAGGGACTATGGATGTAACATATCTGATTGGTATCATGCTCTTTGTATTTGACCTTTTCGGACCTCTTAAGGCATTGTATGGACAGAGTGCAAGACTGACGGTTATGAACAGCTGTATGGACCGTATCGAGGAAGTTTTTGCACAGAAGGAGCTGCCGGACAAGGGTGTATATACTATTCCGGAAAATACTTCGGCACCGGAGGTACAGTTTGAAAATGTAAGCTTTGCCTATGGAGAAAAGAATGTGCTGAACAATATTTCCTTCAATCTTGAAAGGAACCAAATGCTTGCTCTTGTAGGTCCTTCCGGCGGAGGAAAATCCACAATCGCAAGCCTCCTGGCACGGTTCTGGGACGTGAAATCCGGAAGGATTCTGGTACGAGGCCGCGATGTGCGGAGTGTTCCGCTCAGTAATCTGATGGATCATATCAGCATGGTGTTCCAGCGAGTATATCTGTTCCAGGACACCATATACAACAACATCATTATGGGCAGGCCCAGTGCCGGTCGTGAAGAAGTTATTGAAGCGGCTAAAAAAGCCCGTTGCTACGACTTTATCATGGCACTGCCTGATGGCTTTGAAACAATTGTCGGCGAGGGCGGAGCAAGCCTTTCCGGAGGTGAGCAGCAGCGTATTTCAATCGCACGCTGTATTTTAAAGGACGCACCCATAGTAATTCTGGACGAAGCCACTGCCAGCGTGGATGCCGATAATGAAAGTTATATCCAGCAGGCAATAAGTGAGCTTTGCAAGGGTAAAACCCTGCTTGTTATAGCCCACAGGCTGAATACTATCCGTCACGCCGACAAAATATTGGTCATAGCTGACGGAAGAATTGCAGAGCATGGTACCCATGAGGAACTGATGCAGTCAGGCGGCATCTACAATCACTTTGTAACCGCCAGAGAAAACAGCAAGGGGTGGAGCAGAAACAGGAGCAATAAGGCTGCTGTGAACACAGAAGGAGCATATCATGGATAATACAATTGCAGAAAAAGAGAAACAAAAACAGTTTATATTAACAGGGGGTCTGTGGAAGGTGATGGTACAGCTTTCATGGCCCGCGGTGGTGGCTATGGTGCTGTACGGCTTCAACACCGTACTGGACGCAATCTTTGTGGGGCAGTTCGTAAATGACACTGCCCTCGCAGGGGTATCCCTCGCTTATCCTCTTTCGCAGATAAGCGTTGCCTTTGGATCACTCATAGGTGTCGGTGCCGGTTCGGTGCTGAGCATTGCTATAGGTGCAAAGGACGTAAAAACTCAGAATAATCTGATGGGTGTGGTGAACCGCCTGTCTGTAATTTGTGCCATTCTATATATGGCAGCTGCCTTTACTTTTGCGGGACCTCTCATTGAAATGATGGGCGGAACGGGTGAAGCTCTTGCCTATGGTGTCAGCTATTTCCGTATGTGCACAGCGGGCGCTTTTTTCTGGATTTACGGGCTTGCGGGCAATATGATTATCCGTGCGGAGGGAAGGATGAAAACAGCAGCATGGATGATGGGTTCGGGCTTAATCGTCAATGCCGTATTCAACTATATTTTTATGGGAATTCTTGATATGGGCGTGGAGGGCGCAGCCTGGGGCACCAACGTGGGTATGTTTGTTTACACATTGACAGGATGGCTTTATTTCGGGCGTGGAAAGGCTACCTTCCAGGCAAAATTACTTTCATTTAAAGGCGACAAAAAGATAACAACTTCTATTTTGCGGCTGGGCATGTCCTCACTGATTATGTCTTTCATGAGTCTGATTCAGGGACTGGTGGTGTTCAATGCACTTGCACGGTATGGCACAACGGCGGATATCGCCTTTTACGGAGTGGTTTACAGGATATTTCAATTCCTGCTGACTCCTATTTTCGGTCTGATGCGTGCACTGCAGCCGGTTATTGGAATCAATTACGGTGCAAAGCAGTACGACAGAGTTATCAGCTCATACAAAGTATTTGCCGCAGCGGCTCTCTTGCTCACTCTTCCATTTTGGGTAATTTCCCTTTCAGCTCCGGGCTCCATACTTGGCATGATGCTTAAGGAACAGGTGTTCACAGGCACACAATTTGCATACTTCAGAGTATATATGGCAATTCTGCCGGCACTTTCCTTCATTTTCATGGCCATGACACTGTTTCCGTCCGTTGACAAGGCCAAGCCCGCAATGATTATCGGAATGGCACGGCAATTTGTATTTTATATTCCTGTGATGCTGCTTCTGCCCAAATTCATTGGTGTGGGCGGTGTATATTACGGCTCATTTGCAATTGACGCAATCATCGTCCTGTGGACAATGCTGATGGTAAAGAAGGAGTTTAACGGCTTAAGGGAAAGAAAGGATGTTGCAGCTTCTCAATACTAATGGTAGGTTTGTCAAATAAGCCTTCATAAATAATCATAGAATTATTTTTATTTGCATTTCAATAGCTCAATTGAAAATTAAATTGATTTATTTGCATTTTTATGCCCTAAATGAAAATATAGAATTTTTATTTGCATTTATAAAACAAAAATCGGTTGAGCTATAATTTTTCCAGCTCAACCGATATAAATTTACATAACAATTAAAAAGTATCACATTTCATTTCTGAACCACTTGCTTGGTCACAGCATAATTGCTCGAAATACAGATAAATCAATCATGCGTTCTTAGTTTCTTCCTTCTCGTCTTTCATTGCAGCAAAGAAATTAGCAATTATTGCTCCTGAAATATTATGCCATACACTGAAAATTGCACCCGGAATTGTTGCCAGAGGGTATTGAGCAAATGCTGTTGCAGCCAAGGATGTTGCTAAGCCTGAATTTTGCATACCGACTTCGATAGCTATTGTCTTTTGCTTTGATAAATTTAATCCTAATACTCTTGCTGCAAAGAAGCCTACTAAATATCCCAAGCTGTTGTGTAATACTACAATTGCAATAATTAAAAGTCCGCTGGTCATTAATTTTGCTGAATTTAATGAAACTACAGTAGCAACTATGGCCACAATTGCCGTTACGGAAACAAGCGGTAAAATCTTGACTAATTTTTCTGTTATTTTTCCAAAGAACCTGTTGATTACAAAGCCTAAGCCAATTGGTACAATTACAACCTTAACTATTGAAAAGAACATGTTCATAACATCTACTTCTACAGTTGCTCCTATAAGAAGCTTAGTTATAAACGGAGTTAAAAGTGGTGCAAATAAGGTTGAAAAGCTTGTTATTGTTACTGATAATGCCACATCACCTTTTGCTAAAAAAGTCATAACATTTGAAGATGTTCCACCGGGACATGTACCTACCAACACAACACCTACAGCTAATTCCGGCGGCAGATTAAATACTTTAACTAATGATAAAGCAATTAACGGCATAATAGCAAACTGTGCCGCAAATCCTATTAATACTTCCAAAGGTCTGCTTAATACTAATTTAAAATCATCTAATTTTAAAGTCAGCCCCATGCCAAACATTACAATCATTAATAACGGATTAATATAGGATGCCTTTAAAAAAGAAAATGTTGTCGGCACAAATAATGCTATTGCTGCTATTACTATAACTATATATGCCATGTACTTCCCTACAAAATTACTTAATCTTTCTAATGCCTTCATTTTAATATCCTCTCCTATTAATATAATTTTAATTTCAATTTCTCAGACATTAACTATTTTTGAACCTCTAATACTGCTCCTCTGTTTCCTGAAGTAACCAAAGCTGCATATCTTGACAAATAACCTGTTGTAATTCTTGGCTTTCTTGGTCTCCACTCTGCTCTTCTTCTTTCTAATTCTTCATCTGTAACTACAAATTCTATTTTATTATTTTTTATATCAATTTTTATAATATCTCCTTCTTCAACCAAAGCTATATTTCCTCCTACTGCGGCTTCCGGAGAAACATGACCTATGGCTGCACCTCTTGTTGCTCCCGAGAAACGTCCGTCAGTTATAAGTGCAACACTGCTTCCTAAGCCTCTTCCCACAATTGCTGATGTAGGATTCAACATTTCTCTCATACCCGGTCCGCCCTTAGGGCCTTCATAACGAATGACAACAACATCTCCTGCCGCAATCATTCCTGAGTTGATTGCTTCAATTGCATCCTCTTCACAATCAAACACTTTTGCAGGTCCTTCATGAACCATCATTTCAGGTGCAACAGCTGATCTTTTTACAACACAGGAATCAGGAGCCAAGTTACCTTTCAATACGGCAATTCCGCCTGTTTCGCTATAAGGATTTTCAATTGGTCTGATAACATCATGGTTTTTATTAACACAGCCTTCAATATTTTCTCCTGCTGTTTTTCCTGTGCAAGTTAATAAATCAGTCTTTAATAAGCCTTTTTTATTTAATTCATTCATAACTGCATAAACACCGCCTGCCTCATTTAAATCTTCAATATAAGTATGTCCGGCAGGTGCCAAATGACAAAGATTTGGTATTTTTACACTGATTTCATTAGCTATATCAAGATTTAATTCTACTTTAGCTTCATGAGCTATAGCCGGTAAATGAAGCATGCTGTTTGTGCTGCAGCCTAATGCCATGTCCACTGCAAGTGCGTTAAGAAATGCATCCTTAGTCATTATATCTCTGGGCTTTATATTATTTTTTACTAATTCCATGATCTGCATACCTGCGTGTTTTGCAAGTCTTATTCTTTCTGAATAAACAGCGGGGATTGTACCATTTCCTTTTAACCCCATTCCTAAAGCTTCAGTCAGACAATTCATACTGTTTGCCGTATACATACCTGAACATGAACCACATGTAGGACATGCTTTATTTTCATATTCTTCTACCTCTTCCAATGTCATTTTTCCTGCATTATAAGCTCCGACTGCTTCAAACATACTTGAAAGACTTGTTTTCTGACCTTTTACTCTTCCGGCAAGCATTGGTCCTCCGCTTACGAATATAGCCGGAATATTAATCCTTGCAGCTGCCATTAATAAACCCGGTACATTTTTATCACAGTTCGGAACCATCACAAGACCGTCAAAAGCATGTGCCATTGCCATTGCTTCTGTAGAATCTGTTATTAACTCTCTCGTAGCAAGCGAATATTTCATTCCTACATGTCCCATTGCGATACCATCGCATACTGCTATGGCAGGAAATACTACCGGGGTTCCTCCCGCCATGGCAACTCCCATTTTTACCGCCTCAACAATTTTATCAAGATTCATATGACCAGGAACTATTTCATTGTATGAGCTTACAATACCTATTAAGGGTCTGTCCAACTCCTCTTTAGTAAGTCCTAATGCATTAAATAATGAGCGATGTGGTGCTTGTTGAACACCTTTTGTTACTGAATTACTTCTCATTTTTTGTTTTCCTCCTATTTTAAGGTAGTTTCAATAAGATACCCCTTCTTTTAATTACTATATTCGCCACAACCTGTATGATGTCTTTTTTCAAAAAAACTCTTAATTTCTATGTTTTGATTATAATCTATATATAATTCGCTGTCAATACGCTAAAAAATAAACTTTTTAACAAGAAGAGGTAATACCTCTTTGTCAAAAAGACGTATTACCTCTTCTTTACTTTATAACGGAAATATAATACAATAAAAATATAAAATTTTTTAAATATCGGAGATGATTATGATAAATAATTTCGTTCCTGTCTCAAGAATAATTGCAAATAGAATAGGTGATATGATTTTTATTGAGAAAAAATACATGCCGGGTGATAAATTGCCCAGCGAAAAAATACTGTCCGACGAACTTGGTGTCAGCCGGACAACATTAAGAGAAGCAATTAAAATGCTTGTTGCAAATGGAGTATTAACAATTGAGAGAGGGCGCGGTACTTTTGTTACAACTAATCCAAATTCTCAAAATGATCCCTTTGGAATATCTTACTTAGAGGATAAAAAAAAGTTAGTACTGAACTGGTTTGAAATGCGTCTGATGTTTGAACCCAATGTAGTAAAATTAGCAGTTGAAAGAGCAACTGAAAGCGATATTGAAGAAATCATAAAATTTGAGCAGGAAGCACTTGCAGAAGCAACCAATAACAGGCCTTTTCAAACAGCTGACCAAAGATTTCATGCAGCTATAGCAAAAGCAACACACAATAATGTTATTGAATCAATGTTACCAACACTTGGAGCAGCTATAAAAGATGCTATAGATACGGCCTATTATACCGGCAATAATAAGTTAGCTGCTGAAAATGTAATAATATATCACCATATGATAGCTGATTTTATTAAAAACAGAGATGCTGATGGTGCTGCTTTAGCAATGTACTATCATATTAAAAGAGGGATAACCGATTTAAATTTATGAGCTGTTAGCTTAATAATTGCACAACAATTGGTGAACAATTGCGATGTGGGATGCTTATAAGCAATTGTAATTCCACCCATGGCAGGACGGCTTAGGATACAATATTTCAAGCCGTCCTGAGGTGTTTTTAAACATTTTTTAAACTACTTGTTTGGACATAGTATGGTTGCTTGAAATACCGGTGAAGTAATCAAGCATTTTTTTAGTGCCCGAAGCGTCAAGGGGTTCGTTAGCAATTACCTTTCCATTTTCCAGCTGAAGCAGGTGAGTGCAGCAATAAAGAATAAATTCAGGATCATGAGTGATGACAAAGAGCGTTTTTCCCATAGCCGCCAGCTTGCGCAGATTACCCGCAACCTCCTTCATATGCCGCAGATCGAGCCCGCTGGTAGGCTCATCAAATATAATAATTTCCCGTTCACTTGCAACAGCCCCGGCAATCGCAACACGCTGCTTTTGCCCACCTGAAAGAGACATGGGATGGAGATCTTTCAAATGCAGAAGGTCAAGGCTATCCAATATTGCACTTGCTTTGTCTTCATCCTCTTCTGCCATGCTCAAAAGCACCTCATCCAGAACGCTCTCCGCAAAAAGCTGATGATTAACATCCTGCATAACCATATAGCATTTTTTGAGGCGTTGTTTGGTTGTCAGCTTTGCTTCCTGAAATCCAATTTCACCCTTGGATTTCTTTTCTAATCCGCACAGGCATCTTGCGAAGGTGGATTTACCGGCCCCATTATGCCCTATCACTGCAATGATTTCTCCCTGCGAGACACTCAGGCGCTCCATGTCTATAGCCGGAGAGTATGAACCCTTGTAGCAAAAACTAAACCCGGATAAATTTAGGCTGGCAGCCCTCTTTACAGCTTCGTCTTTTTCCTTAGTCAATCTGTCCAGCGATAATGGACGCAACCCCATTTGTTCAAGGCTTAGAGTACTTAGCTTCCTAAACTCCTGGGCACCGTAGATTTCTCTGACACAGCCGTTTTGCATATAAATGACACGATCTATAAGTTCACGTAAAAAGTACAATCTGTGCTCCGCCACTACGATTGTTTTCCCCTTGTTCTTCCATATTTGTATCAGACGGCGCAATTCTTCGATTGCCTTATCATCCAGATTTGAGGTGGGCTCATCCAACACCAGAACCTGAGGATCGCTTACCGATACGGAAGCGCAGGCTATTTTTTGCTTTTCTCCTCCCGAAAGCTGAAAAATATTTCTCCCCATCAATCTTTCTATTTGAAACTCTCCGGATACTCTATGTAAACGCTGCCGGATTTCCGTTTCCGGTAATCCCATATTCTCAGCACCAAAAGCTAATTCACTGGTTGTATCTACATTGAAAAATTGTGAGCGTGGGTTCTGAAATACAGAACCCACCATCCTTGCAGTTTCATATAATGGCAGCTCTGAAACATTTTTGCCGTCTATAAGTATTTCGCCGCGAAGCTCTCCCTCGTAGTAATGAGGAATAAGTCCGTTTATCAATCTTGTCACTGTGGTTTTTCCGCAGCCGGATTCACCGCAAAGCAACACCAGCTCTCCTTCACCGATCGTAAGGTTAATATCACGCAAGCTGTTTTTTTGCTCGCCTGCTGCATAGGAGAAGGAAACCTCTCTGAACTCAACCATACCACACCTCCTTATAATATCATCATACAAGCAGCAGCAGACAATGCCGCAATGGAAAGCATGATATCCCACCCGCCGAATCCTATCCTGCAAATATTGGTACGCTTCACAGGTCCCCCAAGGCCACGGGTCAGAGCAGCGGCCGAAAGCTCTTCTCCAATTTTAACAACACAGGCTATCAAAGGAACAACACGATACTCTAAGGATTTAATCGGATTCTTAATAACGGAGCTTCCACCGATACCCCGCATTTTCATTGAATCGGAAATGGCATGTGCCTCTTCCATCACAGTGGGGAAAAACCGAAACATCACCGATAAAGGAATTATAATTTTGGGTGTAACATGCATGCGTTCCATAGAAGCTGTAAACTCGCTGACAGTAGTCGTAGTCACCACATAGTATCCCATCACAAGGCAGGGCATGAAACGCGCCACTAAACCGGAGACGATAATTACAAGCAAGTTTGCAAGCCCGGTCGTACGAGGCACCATATAGGCTTCCCCAAAAGCCGAAAAGGCAAACAAAATAAAATATATACCTGCAGCCTTAATTTTTCCTTCCGACAACAGAAGTATAAATGGGATAAATGCCAAAACCGGCCTTACAACAACTGCTATTCCATCAATTGCGCCGCCCATCATGACCACATTGATTATAAACAGCAACAGCAGCTTAGTTCTGGGATCTATCCATAAACGCCTTACTGCCGCTCCAGTCAGCTCTCTCATTAAGCTATACCCGCCCGTTTAAAATGCTTTTTGAGGACGGATCTGCCCAGAAAGGCTCCTGCTACGGCACCAATGACAACCATCACAATCATAGCCGCAAAAACCCAATTTGGTGTAAGTGCCATCAAGGAATCGGCATATGTATCTCCATACCCTGATCGTATTTGTGCAAAGTAGATGTCACGCATAAAAAACAACGGTATCATAGCTCCGGCAATCCATTCGCTAAAAACGACATATCCGGCAACAGATGTCTTCCAACCCTTGTAGCCCCCTGACTTTAAGATCAGGTCTCCAACTATCCCACAAAGTGCCCCGGAAGCAAGAATGGTCCAGGTATGTCCTGTGATAAACATCAATATGCCCAAAATAGTTCCCATAATTGTTATCATCCCAAATGTTTTCACCTTAGTTAAAAAAAGCATAAAAGGTATTCCTGTGATAAGCGGACAAAGCAGCGGCAAAAATACCAGCATAACGGGAATGTATCCAATCATTCCTGTTGCAAAAAATAGAACAAAATAAATAGCTGTAAAGATACCTATATTAATAAGGTCCTTTGCTTTCAGCTTGTTTTCCATATGTAACCTCCTGATTTCCGGTAACGACCGGTTAATTAAATATTTCTAAGTAAAGATTTTGGTTAGTTTAAACTAACCAATTTGCCAAAAATATATGCCTCAAACACATATAAAGGTGCCTTTTGGTTAGTTGATGCTAACTTCAATAATTAACAACATTATAGTTTAAAGAATCTATCATGTCAAGCGTCTTTTAGGCGGCGAATCACCTCCCACAAATTCCTGTTCTCTTTTTATCATATCCGAACATCGGTTGTTTAACAAATATTTATGATTCTACAAATTACAACAAACTACTGTCTTCAGCATATAATGTATTAACCGAATCTTTCACATAATATCGGTATCAGGTATTTCCGTCTATTGTGCTTTATAATTAAGTTTTTTACTTTTTTAAATTATAATATGCGAGAATTATATTATAAGAGGAGATGTATTTATGAATTTAGATTCTAAATATCCCATGCATGCAAAAACTGTTAATTTTAGACAAGATAAAGATTGTGACTGCAAACATCCGTCAGGAAATAAGGTGATTTTTGAAATCAGCTATGGGAACCTTGGACCTTTGGACCTTACTTTCGACGAGGTTACATCGTTCCAAACCATTAATCAGCCTGTTGCAAGTGTTGCAATTAATACATCCTGTGAAGCCGTAAGAAATGTTATAATTGAATTTACAGGTATATTAAATGTAACAACCACTGTTTCGGCAACTTCTACCTTAGCTTTTACCCTGTTTAGAATCTGCAAAGATACAGGAGCAAGTCAGCCGCTATCTACCGTTAGTTACCTTGTAGCAGATATTTTCGGAGGCATTACGACCAGCCATACTTTAGTATTCAGATTTCCAATTTGCGATGATGACTGCCAGGATTGTTGTACCTATGTATTGGAGCTGTCCAATATTTATAACCTCGATTTTGGAACGATAACATACGCTGTTAACGGTACTTTAAGTGCATTGGCCATAGTTTCAGCTGATTAACTCTTAAGTGCTTGGAAAATCCGAACACAGTCCGGCATTTCAAAGTGCCGGACTGTACTTTATTATGACTAAATATTTCTTTAAAACTGCAACATATCAGTTACTATTTGCGATCTTTATCATAGCTGTTAATGCTCTATAACTATCAATAATTGTTTTTCCACTATACGATACAAGGTTAGGTCCAATAAGTTCTGCTCCCGGCATTATTATTAAAGTGACCTGCAACACATGCATTCATATAAAACTCTCCGACATCTTTACCATTTATATTTATGTTAGAAATCACACCTCCATGAAAAGAGTGACTCAAAACCCCGCTTGCATTCATTCTGGAATGATAGCCTATAAATATTACTGCATCAAAAGATGAATCTAATCCTTCCATCATAGCACCATTACGCAACGAACCAGTAATTAATTGAGCTTTATTGTTTAAATATTCTATAAGTATATTAGTTCCGGTACCATGAAGATCATTACAACGATTTCTGTTGCACCAATCTCAACAGCTCCTTCGATGGCTGCATTAACCTCTTTGGTCATAAGCTCTCTTGATCTCTGATAATCCCGCTCTCCAGGTAATATCTGATTAACAGCAACAATTCCGCTTATTTCTTCAATATCTGATGAAATATAAATTTTCACAGTATCACACCTTTCGTATTAGTCTATAATAAAATTAAAAAGCAACATTCTTGATTTCTCTGATAAACACCACCATACAAGTGCAATTTAATATTACCATAAACAGTGTCATATGAGAAAAAGAGTTGTTAAACAAAATTCAACTATCGCTCAATGTACATCTCATTTATTATAGGTATAATACAGTTGATATACTGTCAACTTAATGACAAATCTTTTTTAACTATATATAGCGGTCAAACCGTCTCATTTGCCCTTCGAACTACTATTCGTTATTATTATCGTTTTAATTTACTTCCCCCCCAGGGATAATTGTCAAATTACTTATATACATACTATAAATATTTGAATAGGCTCAAAATGGCAATTTAAGCAAGCGTCCAGTAATCAAGAGAACCGTCCCAGTAATTATACAAATGACAATTCCGTATCAAGCCAAGTTTCGATAGCATTTCTTATATCAATGATTGAGTCATCCAGAGAAAAACGAAACCCTTGGCAACCTCCATTACAATGGTCGCTTACTCCTCTTTTTATTCCACAGCCATAACCTTTTTCAATCATTTCTTGTATAAACGAAGGGAATTTTTTAATGGTATCAGCGTATTTATGCGTGTTTTTCGCTTTGATGTTTATTTGATAACCATTATTAAGTGATATATTAATTCCCCATATCTCTTTACTTTTATAAGAGTATTTAACCTTTATCCATAAATCTTTTATTTCCACATTGCATTTAAGCCCTTTATCCAAATAGCATTGATGTAGCTGCAATATAAAATCTTGCACATTGACGGACAAAGGTTTTATAGTATCTTTTAATATAGAAATCATATCTGTTTCATTATTTTTCAATACTCTGTAATCACATCGCAATAAAATATCGGAGAAGCGGCAATAACTGATTGCATTGAATTTATTGACCTTAAATTTGTTAACATTCGTGCCAAATTCTATCTCGGCTATTGCCATTACCTTCAATCCCGTCAACATGGCAGGATTATCAGGATACGAAATTTTTATTCTTTCGGCTTTTGATAAATCCGGTTTTTTTTCGTTCAAGTCTATACCGTCAATCAATATGCCGCAGTCAGCCAAGAATCTCAAGCATTCAATGCTTTTTGAAACGGGGATTTTCGTGTTAAATATATTGTTTCCGACGGTAAGGGACCCGGCGCTTTCTGTTAGTACACCATGAAAACCTATATTCAATAATAAGCATTTTACATTGTGCAGGAATGGAAAATATACCGAAATAGTAACGCGATCATCAAATGCGTGAGCATTCTTTTTATGATTGTCATACGAATCACCTTCAGCAATCAAAACATCGCAAAGCTGATACAAAAAGTTTCTGAATGCAAGAACTCCTTCTCGAATATCTTCCTCATTTGAAATATTTTCAAACATTGGATTAATTGCATATGTTTTGGGTATTTCTGGCGTAATAACATTTTTTAAGTGCTTTGCCATATCTTTGAGTGTCTTTCGCATTTATTTCACTTCTTTCTTCACAAAGTCAATTTTATACTGATATTCAACTTGCGTAAAATGAGTATTTGCTCAAGCCGCCTGACAGCGTTTTTATCGTACATTCTGTATGCGTAGTCATCACTTCGGGTGCTGTACAGCAATCCCATATCCTCATAATAACGCAGTGTACGAGCTGTAATGTCATATTTGCTTGACACATTAGCCATAACTCATGCACATGCCTAATCGAAACAAACATCCAATCGGCTTACTCGCCAAATAATATATCCAACCTGTACACTCATGCGGCACCTACATCTAAGAAGTTACAAATTGCTGCTTTTCTTTCTTGCAAATCCGCATAACTGTGTCTTTTCCAGTAATTACTGCTACAGGTAATCCCCCAGGTGGTTGTAGCCACTGACCGCTTAATAGCATGTTATTAAGACCTTTGATACGTCCTGTATGATTCAAAGACTTTCCACTAATAGTCGGCCAAAAACCCATAAAAGCACCACGATAAGCATTGCAGTACCGTACGTAAGTTTGTGGGGTAGCCACATCCAATAGCTTCAGCTTTCCTTTTTTGTTTGGAAAACGAGTTTCCATTGCATCGATTACTGCTTCGCCAATCCGCATTTTTTCCTTAGCATAAGCTTCCTTATCTTTTATTAAGGCTTCCCACGCATCTAATTCCGGCTTAAATTGATTAATGGCAAAAGTAATTACGGTATGCCCCTGTGGAGCAAAGTTAGGCTCATAGCCATAATGAGTCATTTGTAAATGCTCTATTGGTTTCTGATTTTGGTTAATATCTACCGTTTCCACAGGAAACTTAAGTGTCCGTGGAACGTCGTTCATTTCACCTTCATAGCCTATTCCGATATAAATGTTTGATGCCAAAGGATATATATCTGGATTATTGTACCTTTTCTTAAACTCTAGGTCAGGGTAACGTCCCTTTAGTAGCTTTTCATATAAAACCTTAGCGTCACAAGCGGCAATAAAGTAATCTGCTTCGAACCGTTTGCCGTTTGTACATTTAATACCCTTTACTGTGCCTCCTTTTATATCTGCTTCCACTACCTCACAGGAGGCTTCCACTGTTCCGCCTAACGATAGGTATCGCTCTACCATGCGCTTAGTTAGTGCTTTGGAGCCCCCTTTAGGAATAGACGACTGCCCACTAGTAAAAGTACCAAGAGGAAAAAGAACAGATATTGCACCATAATCTCCTTCTGGCATAAAGGAAACTATAGCTTCCCTCAAGGCTGGGCGTTTAAACTTCTTGGCCAATTCCGTCACACTAATCTTTCCGTATTTCTGCATTATAGGACCCACATCTTTCATCGAGAAAATGTACTTTATTTTTTCAATCGGATTCATCAGGTCTAAAGGCTTTCCTGCCGGTACTGAAAATGAATGCAGCCGCTTTATATCACTGCAAAACTCTTCTATTTCTTCTTTATCCTCTGGTGATATCCCTATCCAGCTTGACTTAAGCCGATCAAGATCGCGATAGAAATTTACTGTTACGCCGTCATGTTCAACAGCCATAAAGCTCTCAGGATGGTATATCTCAACCCCGTCCAGAGCGCCTACGGTGGTCCAAAGATCATGAATCGGGGTTCCCTCTTTCGTTCCCACAAGCCAATGAATACAACCATCTATATGATAGCCTTGACGGTCCCAGCCCGTACATTCCCCACCTAAGGTATGATGCTTTTCCACTATAATACTCTCAAAGCCATTTTTCTGGGCAAAGATACCAGCACTCAACCCAGCAATTCCTCCACCAATTATAACTATTTTTTTCATTGTTTGTTCTCCCCCCGTTTTATTTTTTGGACAATCAAAAGATCCTCACCAGTTTCCATAAGCAGCTCTTCAACGTCCCTTTCATTGAGCCAGGGTGGTATATGACCATTGGCAACCATGGCTGAAAGCCCTGTTTGAAAGACTCTCATCTTAAATAACAATCTTTTTCGTTCTTCCATTGTCCACTCAAGCATTGCTTCGTCGTCATCCATGGCTTCAAGCATTGATTTTTCCACTGTTTCATAAGATGCCATGTATTGATTTGGTTGCATTGTTAGTTCGCGAAAAAGAACTGGATACTGCCTGGCAAACTCTAAACTCGCCTTTCCGATATTTTCAAAAATATTGGGTCCTGTTTGCTTTGCCATTAGCTCATTCGAGATAGCAAAAACACGTTGAACTACAGCCTCAATTAAATTTTCAATTGTTTCAAAGTTAACGTAAATTGGAGCAACGGAACTGCCTAAGCGTTTCGCTACACTGCGTGCCGTAATAGCAGAAAAACCGTTTTCTTTGACAATTTCAAATGCAGCTTCTATAATATTTTCTTTATTAAACTTAGTTTTAGGTGGCATATCTTTACCCTTTAAATAACATTTGTTATGTAACTTTAGTTATATATTATGCTAATACTTTTCTGTTGTCAAATATTATTTGAAAAATTATCTTATTTTCTCACTGCGATGTAAAAAATAAACAACAAAAAGTTTTCTCTATCGACGCATCAGATAGGGGATTAATTGACAATACGCAATCAACCTTCACACATAAATAAACAATTACACAAATTCCCCTTCGTTTTACGTAATAGTACGCCTCCCCTAACGCAAAAAATCCCGTAGCAAATCGTATGCTAAGGCTCCTGTAAAGTATGACCCTTATCCATAGTTGCTACTTCTAACCCATTATAGGAAGATTTTTGAATATCATAACGAATAATGCCATCCTGCTCCTCAAGCAAAGGAAACACATTGTCGTTCCTGCTAAATTGTAGCCTGTACTTATCCGCTTGTCTTCTGGCATTTCATCCCCACCCTTATCAATTTTTAAAATAATCAATATTTACTCTTTGTCTACTGCTATATCAAAGTTTTAAGTGACATAAAACTACACTTTAATCATAAATATCACTTCAATAAGCAAGTAAAGTATATTTCATAATATATAATTGCCAATATATCACTGATATAGCCTTTTTAATACCGGCAGTGAATCGCCATATCAAAAAAGCATTGATACCTGCAATTAGAGATGCGATATACACCACTTGTCGTGTTTTTAAATTGCTCTACTCTATGGCGCTTTTCCTATGAAATTATAAATACTATTACGCAAAACTTCATTTTTTTACGTGCACTAATATATTTCTGCGTAAAAGTAAAATCCTCAGTGTACTGAGGATTTTAGTCTTAACAGTTTTTTAACAGAAACCGATATCTCCCGTTCCTACTTATCTTTTCTTTTTGCAAATTGGAATTTGATGACTTCACATTCCTGTAATATGATACTCCAAATATTAATTACGCGTTATCAGCACTTTTCTGATGCTGGCATCCACAATTCCATGTAGCTACCTTCAGATGAACTGTCGTAGTACATTTCAGGAGAATAAACATCCATAGTTAATCCGTGTTTTTCAAGCCAAAGTCCACTATATTTTACAGCTTTATTGATGGCTACGGTTACAAGCTGTTCAAAATTTTCTGCTTCAAATCCGCAAACAATATATTCTCTCGCAGGAAGCTCCCATTTGACAAAGCGTGTATCTTCTGTTTCCTGTGCTACCTCCGTACCGGCAAAATAAGTGAAATAACCTTCAGGAGCATTGCCAAGATAAGCAACTCCCAGCTCGCGCCCTCCCTTTATTCGAGGAATAAGCTGTTTTTCTTGGTGGAATTTTCCCCAGACTTCACCAGGCATATCTACGCCCGTAGCTTCTCCCAGTGGCATTTGACCCACAATAGGAATGATCCCTGTCACTCCCATAAAAAGAATTGGTTGCTGGATTGTTTTACGGTTAAACTCCAACACAAGTCCATCACTTATAAGCGGGACACCTTCGTCAATCATTGTGTAGTTTAGCAATAAATCAGGCTTATCAAATTGATTGAGCATTACCGGTTGTTCGCGATATTCTTCCGGCGTCATTTTATAGGCTTCTTTGAATGCTCTTGTAAATGTTTCGTGGCTTCCAAAGCCGCAATCCAGCGCAATATCTAAAATGCGGTGTTGTTTATCAGCAAGCGACTTACAGGCACAAGCTAATCGGCGCAGTTTAATGTATTCTCGGACTGGTTTTTTAACAAGACGAGAGAATAACCTTTGATAATAAAAAAGAGATAATGCTGACTCTTTTGCAAGCTGTTTAATATCAATTTCTTCACTGATATTTGTTTCAATAAAATCCAATGTTTTTTGTATGGCTTCCCATGCGTGCATGATATGCACCTCCTTCAATAGATAGCATATCACTACTACGATTTGGTCGCTTGACCTGCTCTGCTCTTATTTTAAAAATTACTGCAGTATTCTCATTATTATCGTATCGCTTTCAAGGATTGTTTTTCCGAATATGCGCGGTGGCAAAAATCGTTTTTTCTTCAAGTTAATCATCGGCGGATATACCCCAAACCGTTCATAGTCAGGCGCAAAGGCACGCAATGCCACCTCCCAAAGAATGGGAATATCGCTTTTTGACATCTTTCTTACTGTTATCATAACTACTCCTTCCTATCGGCAAAGACAAATTCTTGTTTATTTGCTTGTTATTAAAATAATTGAAATTTATCCTATAAGTGTTTTATTAAAAATTGTTATTAAAACATTGTCTGGTATATCCTGATTAAGATAAATCTGCAACATACCTTTTGGTGTAATCTTAAATTGTTCCAATTGATGTTTATGTTCCATAATAGCTTTTGCTTCAATATTTATGTGGTCCTTAAATGGGATAATCCGAATGAACTTTTCTCCGACATAAAAACTAGGTAATCTTGCCCATAATCTCTCTTCAATCTCACAATGAACACTTTGAATAATCAGCTTCCTTAAGTCAACAAAAAGATTTTGTATATCTCCGCAATATTTTCTAATATAATCCTGAATATCATCATTCATCGTCTTTTCCTCCATAAAATCCTATTTATCACTCATCACACGAAGGGAACTCTGCAGTTTTTAATATATGTCCCTCTAAAATTAGTAATATTTTCAACTATTAATATGTTTCCAAAAAACCAAAAGCATAGTTTTGTTCTCTTACATCCATAAATATATATTTATCGTCACTTCTGATTAAAGTATATTCCTTACCATTAAAAGAGAATTCAATTTCCAACCCCCGTTTTATATCTTTCATAAAACTTTCTAATTTATAAATTTCATTCAATGTTATATTTTCTTTCATTAATACAAAGTACAATCATTTAATAAGGCACCTTTAAGGGACCTTCTCCTTCTTGTTCCAAACCGATCCTACAGCATTTTTAAATACATATCCAAACACTCATTGACATATCTTGCAAATAATTTTCCCATAGCAGAGAGATTGTTTTTTACATGATACTCATCAAATGCATTATAATAGAAAATACGGTCAGTAAACTTAATATCGATAGGTGGGAATCCGGCTTTCATCAGTTCCAAATTCACCAGCAGACGTCCTGTTCTTCCGTTTCCATCAATAAACGGATGGATACCTTCAAATTCAATATGGAAACGGGCCAGTTTTGTTACAATATGCTCTGTGCTTTCAGCATAATCACTCAATAGCTGTTCCATCTTAGGCTGAATCAGATACGGCTGCACAGGTTCATGCTTCGCACCCATAATGCGAACGGGAACGCGGCGGTATACACCACGATCATCCTTCTTGTCTGCAAGCACGAGGTAATGAATCTGCTTAATGATACTTTCACTTACCGGAACATTATCGTTTACCAATTCACTGACAAACTCAAAGGCCTCTTTGTGACCAATTGCCTCCATATGATCCTTTAATGGCTTCTTATCAATTGTAAGACCCCTGAGAACCAAATCGGTTTCACGAAGCGTCAGAGTATTACCTTCCATAGCGTTCGAGTTATATGTGTATTCTACAATAAACTGCTCCCTAAGTCGTTCCACCTCACCCTCTGTCAAAGGACGCATGGTGTCCAATTCCTTTTTTTTGCGGTCAATCATATCCAGCAGACTTTCGGTAGATTTATATCTTCCATCGACCGGTTTGACTGCATCTATCGGTATTTTCCAGCCTCGTCCTTCTTGATAGGCACCTGGAATTTTACCCTCATAACAAAGCACTCTTATTCTTCTATCTGAAATACCCCACTTTTCTGCGGCTTGCTTTACACTCATAAACATAGATATACCTCCAATCCATGGTATTATACCAAATTATCGGAATAATATCAATCAATTCGGAATAATATCATTAGGATTATCGGAACAATAAAAAACTATCCGAATCATATAGTTATTCTATTATTATTCTTTTATCTTATTAGCATGTTTTTCCTTTCTGAAAACAAAAAAAAGCCAGAGAATCAGGGTACAAAAAAGCATCTCAACTTTCTGGCTCTATTTGTTTCTCTGTTATATTTTTATTTCATAATCTTTGATACCTAAAAGTGAATTCGGTATAATTTTGAGGAATACATCTAAAAAATATGCTTCTGCATCAGTATTTTTCGCTTAAAAAGAGGACTAAAATATAGTCGTTGCCATGATTTATTTTTTCTTCCTTGCTAAATTATTTGTATCAATTGTATTTCGGAATACGTAAAAGCGGTCGTACAGAAATTCGAGGACGAAATTTGACAGCATGATAATTATTGTAACCAGGTACTCATTCCAGAGTAAGGTGTCTGCCAGATGGTTTCCGAGGAGGGTTGATGCCGGGGTGAACACGCAGTAGAAGCCGAAGGTTTTCAGCATGGCAGAGGATACATTGTCTGCAGAGCGAAATGTATATCTGCGGTTTAAGGTAAAATTCCACAATACGGACATAATTAGTGCTATTAAATAGCATAACCAATAACGCAAATTTGTCAGTTCATTGAGAAGGGAAAAAACAGTTATCTCTATTACTCCTGCGGAAGCAGAGAAAAGTGCAAATTTAATACCGCGAACTACTTCTTTTTTTACAGTTTGATTTTTTGCAATTTCATTATATTCGTCATTGTATTCATCTTCTTTTTCAGGTACTGCGTTCATAATATCCTCCATTGACTGTTATTTCATATCCGGCAATATATTTTATTTTAAGAAAAATCTCATAAGCTTATCTCTCTTATGGGAGTATGGTCTGTAACGGATGGGGATGTCAAGCCAGTTTGCTTTTTTTAAAATACTCCTGTAATGAGTAAATGTATCAAAGCTCTTTTTCCCGTGATAGCTCCCCATGCCGGAGCTTCCCACACCTCCGAAGCCCATATGGGGAGTTGCAATGTGAACAATGGTGTCATTAATACATCCTCCTCCGAAGGAACACTTATCGAGTACCTGTTTTTCAATGTGGGAATCCTTAGTAAACAGGTACAAAGCCAACGGCTTCGGTTGTTTTACGATATAGTCAATACATTCGTTGATATCCTCATAGGTGATAACGGGCAGAATCGGAGCAAATATTTCCTCCTGCATAATCGGAGAGTCCAGCTTTACATCATCTAACAGCGTTGGCTGTATAAATCTGCGTACTATGTCTGTATTTCCGCCCTCAACAATTTTACCGCTGTCAAGCAGTCTTGTTATGCGTTCGAAATGCTTTTCATTTATAATTGTGTTCATATCGTCCATTTCATGTCCGGGAAAAAAAGTTTCCAAAGCATGCTTATAAAGAATTATAAATTCATCTTTTATATCTCTGTGAATGAAAAGATAATCCGGAGCCACACAAGTCTGACCTGCATTCAGTACCTTGCCGAAGGCAATACGCTTTGCGGCAAGCTTCAAATCTGCCGTTTTATCTACGATAACCGGGCTTTTTCCTCCAAGCTCCAGGGTCACAGGCGTAAGATTCCTTGCGGCATTCTCCATTACCTGACGACCTGCCGCCGTGCTTCCCGTAAAAAATATATAATCAAATTTTTCCTCCAGCAGCATGGTATTTTCCTGTCTGCCTCCTTCTACAACGGCTATATATTCTTCGGTATAGACAGACCCGAGCATTTGTGCAATGGCATGGCTGGTAGCAGGAGCATATGCCGACGGCTTTACAACAGCCGTGCATCCTGCGGAAATGGCTCCCATAAGCGGCTCAAGACATAACTGTATCGGGTAGTTCCATGGAGCCATAATCAAAGCGACCCCATAGGGCTGAGGTGATATAAACGATTTGGCAGGAAAATGAGACAGGGGTGTGGGAACCTTTTTATCCCTCATCCATCCGGACAAATGCTTAATATGGAAGCGCAGCTCTTCCAGGACTATTCCAACCTCTGTCATATACACTTCCGAAGGGCATTTGTTCATATCCTTTTTCATTGCTTCATTAAATATGTTTTCATTGTTTTTTACGGCATCTTGTAATTTGCGAAGCATTGATATTCTGAATTCAAGACTTCTTGTACCGCCCTCACGAAAATATTCTCTTTGCCTTTCAACTAAGCTGTGAAAATTCATTTCCTACCACCTCAACATTCGTATGTAAATCTTTAAAGTTTTTCTTATTGCACTTGTACAACCTTTTGAACACCTGATAGTTTCTTTCATATACTGCTCTTGTTCTTTCGTTTGGTATAAAGGACTGCTCAACGGAAACGTATTCCTTTGCCGTCTCAAGTTTTTGGATAATTCCGAGACCTGTACCTATAACCGCCGCCGCACCTACGGAACCTACATTCTGAGGATTTGTGGTAACATCAACCTTATGTCCCGTTATATCAGCCAACATCTGTGCCATAACGGGAGAAAGGGCTCCTCCGCCAACAAACCGTATTGTATCGGAAACCTTTATTTTTTCCTTCTGACACTCAAGCATCCATCTCAGATGATAGCATACACCTTCCACCACAGCGCGTATAAGCTCGGTCTTACCCGTATCAAGGGTAATGTTGAAGAAAATCCCGGAAGCATCAGGATCCTCAAAGGGGCATCTGTTTCCGTGAAGCCACGGAGTAAAAATTACGCCACCTGCTCCCGTTTTTATTTTACTTATTGTTTCCATCAAATAGTCGTACAAGCTTGCATACAGAGTTTCCTTGCTTTCAGCCACGTGTCTTTTTTCTAAATATATGTCTATTTCGTCCAGGGCAAGGTGATCCTTCACCCATTCGAGACACTTCCCCGCGGTTTCCATTTCCGCAAAATAGTTGTAATGCTCACTTTGTGCTCCAACAATTGCAGCAATCATTTTTGATACATCAACTTTTTGTCTGTCCACAATTGTCGACACCCATCCGGAGGTTCCTAAGTATATGTGAGTATCTCCCGTCTCAACACAGCCTGCTCCTATTCCTATGAGAGAGGCATCGCCTCCGCCTCCGAAAACAGGTATATCGTGTACAAGACCCAATGCTTCTGATGCTCCCCGGGTAAGATATCCTGCTACGTCTGTTGATTTAATCACATCGGGAAGATGCTCCGGCCTGACTCCGTACATTTTGCAAAGCTCCATGCTCCAGCCTCTTTTTCCGTCTCTGGTATCATACAATAGTGTTGCAAATGCAGAATCCTCCGTCATTACAAATTTCCCGGTACATCTGCAAATGAGATATTCCTTTACATCCAGCCATTTATGCGTTCTTTCGAAGTTTTGCGGCTCATTGCGCTCCACCCATTTATATTTCCAGACCGGATCCTTGACGCTGGTGGAGGCAGCCCCCGTTATAATCAGACTTTTTACAAGCTTGAATACATTGGCTCCCGCAACCTGAATTCCATGTGCGATACCTTCCTTTATTTCCCCGACGGCACGCTGATCCATATAGCTCATGGGTCTTCTGACAGCGGAGCCGCTTTCGTCAACCAGTACAAGTCCCTGCATTTGCGAACAAAAAGATATACCATTTATATCAGACGGTTTTACATCTGCAGAATCAAACAGCTTCTTTGTGGTGGAGCACATGGCATTCCACCATTCATTTTCATCCTGCTCCGCCCCGCCGTTTTCAACCATGTAAAGACCATAGCCCTCATGCACACCTGCTATGAGCTCTATTTTTTCACCTATGCCGAAAAGGCAGGTTTTAACACCGGTAGTTCCTATATCATAAGCAATTACATATATCATATCCATATCCTTTTCTTTGTGCTCAGCACATCTGATCCCTATGAACAATCTCAGACCGGCTGAAGGTAAATGCAGATTCAATAAATTTCAACAGCTCTGAAACCACCATTTCATCATCATCAAAATCTTCTTTGCAATATACCCTTGCTCTTTCGGTATAATAATCACAACAGTAAGAAAACTGCAGCATGGTCAGCAGATTATCAAAGAAAAATGCAAAGAGCCTCGGGTTAATATCATTCCTTATGTCTCCATCCTTTATGGCTCTTTCAATAAATTCTGTGTACACCTTTGCGGTCATACTCTCTATCTCGGCAGCATACATGGATACATATTTCCTGCCGTTTTCCGAAGCAATCCTATTGTACATCTTGATATATACACCGTATTTCTTTGAGTAGTCCTGCACTGCACGTATCATCCTTTCAGCCCGCACTAAAAGCTTATCGTCGCTTTGCGTTACCTCATTCAAAACGGATTTCAGTATATCGAGGCTTTTTCTCAGGCAGGCATGGAAAAATTCTTCCTTATTTTCATAGTATTTATAAAGAACTCCGACGCTTATCCCTGCCTTTTTTGCAATTGTGTTGACATTTGCGCCCTCCGGTCCCTTTTCGGCAAATTCCTCTATTCCGGTTTCAAGCAGTTCTGAAAGTTTTTCCTCTGTCAGCTTTTTTAACATATTTAACCTCGTTGTTCTTTCATCTTAGAATATTTATTTTTATAGACAAATCGTTGTATATGGGCATCCATAGTACTTAAATAATCTGTTTTATTTATCGCCGCGGCATACAAATCGGCAGCACATCCCTTCCTCAGAATCATGACGGCCGCTTTTGCGTCGCTTTCGGTTTTTCCTGTGCAAAGAGCACCTTCATTCTCTAACAAAACAGCATTTTTGTTCCTTAATTCCTTTGCTGCAACCCTTGGATTCAGCAGGACGTTTTTTACTGTCCTGATATTCACACCCACAATCTGCACAAGGTCATCCATAAAGGGTCTTAGCTCCCGTCCGCTGCTGCTGACTTCCACTATCTCATCGTCAGTTGAATGTATAATATAAAGAGCATTGCAGGATTTATAAATTTCAGCATGAAGGACTGCTGCCTCAGGTGCCACTTCCGGCATTTTTTCTATCAGATATTCTGAAGATTTGCCGTTGCATTCAAGAATAAACCTGTTTCCTTCACGGCAGCTGCTTCCGTAATTGCGGATTCGCCCCGCACTTTTTTTATTTTTGCCGCATGACTGCTCATATATATCCTTTGACATTTTTTCAAGAGTCTTTGCAATTTCAAAAGAATTTTCAAGATCCTTCCCCATGCAGATTGTTCCGTGATACTTCATCAAAACAGCCTTGCAGACCGGATTGCCACTCAATGCCTTGACAACATTTTTACGCAGCTTACCCGTAGATGACATTCCATAGGACGCACATGGAACAATATCCCCTAATATCTGTTTATATTCATCATTGACCGGCACAATGTCTTTCCCCTCAATACTGAGGACAGAGGCCATCTGCTGATGTGTATGAATTATATAATTAACATCCGGGCGCAGCCTGTATGTATCCGCATGTATTCCCTTTTCACTGGAGGGTTTTATATCTCCCTCATAGGAACAATCGGCAATATTAACCTCCACTATCTGCTCAGGTGTAAGTGTTTCATACGCAAGACCGCTGGGGGTTATAACAAATTTGTCGTCGGAAATACGGGCGCTGATATTGCCCCATGTCCTTGCAATAAGGCCGCTTTCCGCCAATATTTTCCCTCCGCGGATAACAAGCTCTTTTGCTTCTTCAATTGAATACTTCATAATTGACTCCAATCTTTCACAGCATCAGGATAAATCCAAAGGTCCGCATTTGGATAAAACACGGTCAAATCTTACCAACACATCGTCTATCATTTCCTCTGTGTATGCGGCACTTGTATACAATCTTGAACCGGCTAATGTTACAATTCCTTCTGCCATATATGCGGCTCCCATATGCTCCATTTCCTTTTGACGTATGCCTGTTTCCTTTAAAATATTGGGAATTTTCCACGGTCTTTTCCAATCCACGGCAAAATGCATTGTTCCCGCATTATCCAGGTGACAAATCGAGCCCTGATTAAATGCCACAAACGGCAATTCATACTTCCTGATTATTTCCTGCAATCCCTCAGTCAGACGGTCTCCCATGCGTCCTGCGGTCTCGCAGGCATTTGTTCTTTCAATTTCGCACAGGGTATAATAGCCTGCCACGCAGGATATGGGTGTTGCCGCCATTGTACCTCCGCACATGGCCTTGGGTATTTTCTTGCCGGACGAATCAAGACCTGCGCCTAAATGAGCCATACAGTCCTTGTGTCCTCCGACTCCTCCTGCACCTGGATAGCCTCCCGCAATTATCTTTCCGAAAATCGTCAGATCAGGATCTACACCGAAATAGCCCTGAGCACCCCTTGCTCCGATACGAAATCCTGTAACAACCTCGTCAAAAATCAAAAGTGCCCCATACTGATGACAAAGTCTCTCCGCTCCCTGTATAAACTCCTTAGAAACAGGACGTGTACCGCTCTCCGGTCCCATGGGTTCAATATACACCGCTGCGGTGCCTCCGTACATTTTGTTTTTTCTCAACTTTCTTTCAAGGTCATTCAAATCATTTGGGAAAAATTCATCCGTGTGCCTGAATACGAAATTCGGCACACCCTTTGACATCATACCCTTAGTGCCCGGTACACGCATACCATAGGCAAGCTGATCAGACCATCCGTGATAAGCTCCTCCCATTTTCAGAATATTCTTCTTTCCCGTTTTCAACCGGGCAATACGCGCCGCACACATGCATGCTTCCGTTCCTGAGCCCAGCATACGGAACATATCCACAGAGGGCACCATCTCAGATATTTTTTTGGCAAGCTTGTATTCATATTCGTGAAAAAGACCGGTCGAAGGTCCGCATGTATTTAAAAGTTCGATTACCTGTTCTCTGACGGCATCCGGATTGCTCCCTAAAATTGTAGGTCCTCCTGCCTGCAGCAGATCATAATACCAGTTTCCGTCGACATCGTACAGCTTAGCTCCTTCCGCCTTAGTTATAACGATGGGAAAGGGATAATTAAATGCAAGATTGTGCTGCACACCTCCTGGTATTATCTGCTTGGCTTCATCAATCATTGCCTTGGATTCAGTGCATTTTTTATTGAAATAGTTTTCGACGTAATCATCCAAAAATGTTTTCCGAATCGAATACACAGGCTTTTGAATCAACTCATCAAGCTGCTTGGTAACCTTTTCCGCATCAAGGTAATTATCAATTGCAAATCCATTATAGGCCAATTTTTACACCTCCATTCTCGTGAATTATAATTCACGTCTTGCGTATATTATATGCTGACATATATTTCTTGTCAAGGAATATATGTCAGCATATTATTGTACTCCTGTAATCCTTAGGAGTGCATCCTACCTTTTTCTTGAACACATCAGTAAAATATCTTTTGTTGCAATAACCGACGGATAATGAAATATCGGATATCAACATATTGGTTTCCTCAAGCAATTGTTTTGCCTTGCTGATCCTTAATTCCGTCAGATATTGTGAAACACTCATCTCTACCTCACGATTAAATATACTGCTTAAATAGGATGGACTGACATTGACATAGCTTGCAAGATAAGCCACCGATATATCGCTTTTATGAAAGCTTGTGTTAATTATTCGTATTGTTTTTTGTATTAACTGACTGTATCTTTTATCTTTTTGATTTATTGTATAAATAATTTTTTCAAATAATAACACAAGCTTTTCTGTGAATGTTTCTATTTTTTCATAATTGGAGTAATCAAAAAGATAATCAACGTTATCCTGCAAATTAATCCCATATGCTATACAACATTCAAGGTAGAAATTTTTTAAAAACAAGGCTGTGTCTTGCAATGAATAAAAATCAAAACTGAATTTTATCCTGTTGAGCATTAATTCTTTAATGAGGTTTTTGCATGCATCATAATTACCGCTGTTGATAGCTGAAATAACACTTTGCTTTAATTCGCGCATATCACTTTCCGTATTAAATCTTTGAAGTTTAACTTTTTTCTTATGAGTTATAACCACCGGTTCCATATAGAAAAAATTTAATTTTGATAAATCAATAAGCTTTTTAAGTTCTGCTGCTATCTGATGAAGATTTGTTGGTTCTTCGCAAAAATATATCTGATTGCAATAAACTCCATCATACAAAAAATGCTCGCAATATATCAATTGAAGACAATCCTGGGCATATTGAACTATCTGAGAAGGTAATATATCAGTGCTGTTTTTTTTGCTGAATATAATTACAATTTGCTTATCCTCATACAGATGCAAGAAAATTTCGCCCACATATCCGCGTTTTTTAATGTGCTCTGAAAATTTCTTTTCAAATTCAACATATATATGCATGTATTGATTTGTACTTACACCGTATTTGCCTGAATAAACTGACTTTTTCAGTCCGGTCAGACATACATAGCAATCATCACGACTGAATTCATAGGAATGTTCTCTTTCTCTTGTCATTAAGTTGTCTACATAATCAATATTCTGACCTGAAACTAATTCATTTAAGAAAACCAATCTGGTATATGAATTTTTCGAATCTCCTGTCACTTCATAATACATTGCTATCAACTCCTTACAAATAGGATCTTGTCAATTATGGCAAGATCCTATTCAGACTTAATGCTTATTATTTCATTATTTCTGTGCCTGCTATACGCCCGAATGTAACTATGTCAGAAATAGCATTTCCGCCCAGACGATTGGCTCCATGAATACCGCCTGCAACTTCACCGGCTGCATATAAGCCTTCAATAACCTGTCCAGAAGAATTAATTACTTGTGCCTTTTCATTAATTTCTATACCACCCATTGTATGGTGCACCTTCGGTGTAACATAATTTGCATAATATGGTCCCTTTTCTATCTTATTACCAAAAACCTTTCTGCCAAATTCTTCATCGACACCTTTATCAACAGCAGCATTGTATTTATCCAATGTTTCCTGTAATGTTGCCGGATCAATGTTTAATTGCTCAGCCAATTCTTCTATCGTATCAGCTTTATACATCAATTTACCATCAATTAAATCATTAATTACAAAGCCGGCATAAGTGACACCGCCCAAACGCTCGTCAGCTTCCTGAGTGTCCGTAATCCAGTAGCAATAGCTCCCCGTCTGATCCAGAGTTGCTGAAGCTATTTCATCTCTTCTTCCGTCTTCCTTAACATATCTTTTACCCTCGGCATTTACATATACAATGTTGTTTATAGCTGCAGAAAAGTCTTGTTTATCTGCATTAGTCAGCATTTGTATCCATTCCATACCTACTAAATTTGCATCTGCTTCCAACGCCATTGTTATTCCGTCCCCTGTAGCAGAAGACACATTTGTTGTTTTAACACTTTCATCTAAATTAGGCCAGAATTCATTATATTTCTGTCTCATTTCAACATTGGCTCCAAAGCCTCCTGTAGCTATGATTACACCTTTTTTCGCTCTTGCTTCAAAAGTATCTCCGTCACTTGTTACGCCTTTTACTCCAACAACCTTGCCTTCTTCAGAAATAATATGCTCAACCTTATGGTTAAGCTTAACTTCTCCGCCCATTTCTTCAACCTTTGCTGCCTGTGGCAATACAAATGAAGCGCCCTTAGGTCCCCAAACATCACCTGTAGGCATATGGCTTCGATTCCATGTAGCACCGATAGCCGCAGTGAGGTCATCCTTCCATACAGTACCTATCTCTTCTAATAATTTAACACTTTCTACTGCTCCTTCGGCATATTTATCAATCAGCACCGGATTACCAACATAGTCTCCTCCCACATAAGTCTGAAGCTTATGCAAATCAGGTGAGTCATATAAGTATGTGCTTCCGCTGGCTATATATGCGTCTAAATCTGACTTGACAGATTTCTGCCAAGCAGACATATAATCATCAACCGGCTCTAATTCTAACAATTCCTGAATTTTTCTCATTTCCGAATCATTCATTGTCATATTCTTTTGCCTTTCAGGATCAGCTGCATTCATTGCACTGCCTGCCGCAATTGTATTTCCTCCTATAGAACCTGTTTTCTCCAAAATAACAACCGTGCCGCCTGCTTGTAATGCTTCGTATGCTGCTGACATGCCGGCTCCTCCTGCTCCTATAATTACAACATCGGCTTCATAGTTTAAAGCTTGCTGAACTCTTTCTTCGTCCGGTGACGGAGCCTTGGTTATATCTGCCTCTGCTGCTCCCGCAGCTAACAGTGCCATTTTTGCGGCTTCTAAAATTCCCTTGCTTGATGCGGTACATCCGGAAATTGTATCTACAGCTACCGTTTGTTTTTCAATAATTCTGTCCGGCAATGTATTAAATGCGGGATCTGAGACCCCTATACTTTCTTTATGATCTTTAATTTCAATACTTTCAATTTTATTTTCACTTACGGTTACAGCAACAGTTATATTGCCGTTGAAGCCTTCAGCTGTTCCTTCGTAAGTACCCGGATTAAACAGTGTACCGTTTGAAGGTGCATCATTCGACGGAGCATTTGTGCCTTTATTGCATGCTCCAAGCGAAAATAACATCAATACACATAACAATAACGCAATACCTTTTCTAAACATTTTTTCCTCCCTTGATTGATAAAATATTAACTAATTAAATCTTATCATAATTAATGTTTTGCACAAGTGCTAAAAACTTTAGAAAGGTCAGAAATAATTAATAGTTAACCATATCTAATAATAACTGAAATATAAAATATTGCAAACATAAAAAAACAAGCTGTAACAACTGATATGTTGAAGAATATAATAATAGCAATGTCCATAAAATACACCGTTCTGAAAAAAACAGACACCTTGTTTCAGACTCGAAACAGCTGAATATGAAGTATTGCTTGACATTGCGAAAAAAGCTGCTTCTCTCCAAAAGCATTCTCTTACGAATATTATCAAGCATGAAGAATATACGCTTTTAGAGGAATAATCAATATGAATCTGAAGGCAAGGGGATGATGCAATGTCCACAAAGCTGACTATGTCCTTCAAATGTGCGGAAGGAAGTACCCTCTCCTGTAATATAGATGATCCATTGGATGAATTGACGGCAGTACAAGTAAGTACTGTTATGGATGATATAATTGCCGCAGACGCACTTGATATAAAAGGCGGCCTGAGAGAAAAGGCATCCGCGGAAATCATAACAATTATGACAAACAAATTATTCTAAATAAAATATAGGGGGCGGACAAGCCCCCTGTAAACTCTTCCAAATCGCTTACTTTTTCTTTACAGGAATCCACATTTCACTGTAATAGTTCTCGTCCTGCACTCCACATTCGTACTTAGCAGGATCTTCATACATCTCGATACAGTATCCCGCTGCTATTTCGTAATCCTTGCAATTTGGTAACCACTCTGAGTAAATCTTTTTGTTCACGTCCTGCATTACTTGCGGCATTGCACCTTTGCAGGAAAATACTGCCCATGTAAATTTTGGAATAACCTTGGTTACAAATCCATCCGGAATATCCATAGCGGGATTATAATTATCAGCTATGAGATACTCAAACTCATTACCCTGCATGGATTCATCAGCATTAATGCCGTACATTGGGCATATTGCCTTGCCCGCTGACATCTGATGAAACTCACCCCAAAGTTTTGGTACGTCCTGCATTGCGTTCTCGTATTTGAACGTTCTTTTTAGTCCAACTACGGTGAACTCGTCTTTTTCTGCAATCTTGTAATCCATAGAATAGCCTCCTTTTAAAGTAAATTTGATCGAAAGCGGAGCAAAGGATTTAATACTCGCTCCGTCTTTTCGCACAGCGGACGGTGTGCATCCATGAAAACGAACAAATGCTTTTGTGAAACTATCAGGAGAATCATAACCGTATTTTAGTGCAATATCTATGATTTTATTATCGTTTGCAGCAATTTCACTGCCCGCAAGAGCCAACCTGCGATATCTGATATAATCACCCACCGTAAAATCACATAGCATAGCAAAACCCTTTTGAAAATAAAAAGGTGAAATATACACTTTTTTTGCTATATCATCTATTGTGATTTCTTCAGTAATATTTTCTTCAATAAAGCTTATCGCATCACTGATGCATTCTGTCCATCTCATATCAATCACCTCCTGCCTGTGTATTCAATTATAGAATATTAGGAGTTTGCCTTCCCGACTTTTTGTGCAAAAATTTGTCTGTTCTTTTTCTCTTGGATACTCTTCTGTTTTAATATATAATTCAACTGCTTTATCAAGTATTCTTGCTGTCATTTCATCTTTCTTGTCAAAATTGATAACATTTCTATACAAACTTCTAAGACAGAGTATTTAGGCGTCTCTTTTACTACGCTTTCCATATATGACTAACCAAAGACTTTCTCTCACCTTATAGATTTACCCTATACATCAAAATTACGGTCTCCACGTGCCTTGTTGCTGTGATTCTGATGACCATAAGACCTGATACCACCTTGGTGGCAGAGTATATTTCCAACCTTATACCAAATGTAATTGACTTAAATCTCCATAAAGCGTGTACTTTGTAGATAATTACTCATCGTAACTTTCTAAAAACAGATCAAAATCACTCTTGAATAATTGGTCTTGCACAATGCCGTATTTTTCAAATTGTGTTTCGGCATAAAGTTTTGCCTGTTCTGCTGATATTTTCCCTGCATCCATCAACAAGTCTCTTCCGTTGAACTCTATAAAACCATCCAAGCGATTTGACCAATCTTCCATTGTCATCGGAATGTTATTCTCCGCTTGTACTTCTGCATAATCCAGATACATTGAAACTAAGCGATTCAAAAAGTCAATTTCTTTTTCCGTTAAATAGTTTTTGGCAATGGAAACATCGAATTTTTGAATTTTTCCTTCTGGTTCCGATTTCCAAGTTGTCAATCCCATATTCTTTCGATCCGCATCTGCTCTCTCCGTAATTATTTCTGCTGCCGTATGTCGATGAACGGCATAATGTAGTTTGTTTTGCACCTTTTTAAAAAATTCTTTTGTTGTCTTGGATGATTTGTCATAATCGATAGCTGTTGAATAAATATCTGTAACTTTTTGATAGAACATACGCTCAGATTCACGAATTTCACGAATTCTGACAAGCTGTTCTTCAAAATATTGATTCGTCAATTTGTGCCCAAGTTTAAACCGTTCATCATCCATGACAAAGCCTTTTATTGTGTAATCTTTTGCGATTGTGATGATCCATTTACGGAATTGCACAGCTCTTTGATTATCAATCTTAAATCCAACAGCAATAACAGCCTGTAATGCATAGAATTTCACTTTATATGTTTTTTCGTCACTATCAGTATGTGCAAAAATTGCACATACTGAATCTTCCTCTAATTCATCATCCAAAAATACCTTTTTTAAATGTTTTGTAATCACAGACCGATCAACCCCATACAGTTCTGCCATCATTTTTTGTGTCAGCCATATATTTTCATCTTGGTAACGAACTTCAACGGAGCTTTCACCACTTCCGGCAACAAATGTCAGATATTCTGCCGCTGCGGAAACAGGCAGATTACTTTCCTTATAGTCTGTCAAACTTTTAATCGCTTTATTTCTTTGCTCTTCTAGTTTTTTGATTTTTGTTTCTCTATCATCAAATTTCATAATCAATTGTCTCCAACCCTTGGCATTTACGCTTTCATTATAAATTCAGCAGGCGTAAATGTCAATTTCTTATATTGTATTAGCATGGCTCTGCTTTCCGAAAAATCTAATAATCCTGTTTCTCGTCAGTTATATCCTTGAACCAGCCGTGCGATTCTACATAAGATTTGTTCGCCACGGAATTTGTGCAACAACCTGTTGCACAAATTCATTCCCCTTAAATATTTTTACTTTGTAATTTTATTTAAATCAGACTTCCGTATCAGTCGAATGTATGTTCTCACATTATTGTACTATAATTTATAAACTTTTGCAAGAAAAATAAGGATATAAAAGTCTTTCACTCTCATATCCTCAATCTCAGCATATTTCTATTATTTATTTCTCTAATGAATTAATTGTTTTCTTATGCATCAGAATCACGGTCTCCACATGCCTTGAATAGACAATAATGATGTCATAAAAATCCACCGGTTCCTTGGTGGAAGAGTGCTATTCTCGAAAATAGTTCACTAAAATCCAAACCTTCTAACTTTCACCTTCACACTTATATTTTAGAAGTGTCATACTTTCTATTCAGCACCTTATAATGTTACTACAACTTTACCAGCAAGTAAAAATTGTATGCAATAAAACTCTAAACCTCCCGTAGTTTCAAAGCTTTGTCTAAAAAGTCATTTTAGGTGGCTCAAAAACATAAGCTAAAATAATATACTAATCCAACTATTCGCTGAGCCCTTCCTCACACTTCAAAATCTGGTCTTTATAACCACAATCCCATCAATAAATTAACCACATAAATTTCTTAAACAATATTTAGATAATCTATTCATTAAAAACATTTTATTCATTCTACTCTTAGTTATAATAAGATTCATAGTTAAATTCTCCATCTTGATCGTAATCTAGTTCATTGTCTTCATCATAGTTTGGTCCATACTCTTCATCGTAATCATCTTCATAGTATGGTTCTATATCATCATGACCCAGTGGATCTGATGAACTTATGACTTCCAGTTGACCAAATTCAATTTCTGTTGAATCAGTATCAAGCATCTTATTGTTCTCATCATGCTGCCCTGATAATATTTCAATAGTAACTCTTGCATCTACTATTGCCACCATCGATCCGCTAAGTTCAATATTTTCTTCTCTGCTATCATAATGATAATTATGATCAACAGAAGCTTCAAACTTTACTTGGCATTCAATTTCAACATAATCATCAAAAACTTCAAAAATCGAGTTATTAATATCAACAGATTCAATACAATCAATCATGACAAAATCTGAGTTATATTCTGAATTTGCTACATTGGATAATTCATCTTGAATTTCTCCATACATATTACTGTGAATGTAGTCTTCAATTTGTATAACTAATTCGTCATTACGTTCCAGAATATTAATTAAGTTACTTATATCCTTACTTACCATCCCCGCACTCAATGAAACAAAATCGTTAAAGTAAAGAATATGTATTACTGCTCCAAATTTTTTAGCTTCTTGTAACAATTCACCTCTTACATCTATAATACTATTTCCTTCTAATGAAAACCAATCTTCTTTTTTATCTCTAGTAATAAATAGTATTGGTCTTTTAGTTAGTTTCGACTTCTGTAACAATTCTTTCCAAACAATCAAATCACCAAACTCATTATCGTCTTTTTTATGGTCGCAATATCCAGGTGGAATTTTATTCTCATATCTTTGTATCCCTTCTTCTTTTATTTGAGCTATTTCTTCATCGTTAAATACATTTGATGTTTTCTTACACAGTTCATGTTGAAAAATCTTAACTAATCCTGATTGAATAAATTTTCTATTCTCATCTGATGTTTCCTTAGCTCTAGTATTAAACTCTGAAAGCATTGAATAAAATAGTTCATTTGTATTAGCAGAAGTGATCACATCAGCCAATAATTCGTGTCCTTCCTCTCGAAGTTCATTAGAGAGGGTTATAAACACATTATCGATTTTTGTAACACTATTAGTAAGAGTCTTTTGAAATTTATTAAGTCTTCCTATAGAACCATAATCATTATTGTCTGAATAACTAAAATTTTTAACCATTTCACATTGGGCAACTTGAGGCGTTATCCAAATGCGATCTTCAGCAAACAATAACGTATCCATTACATACTTAGCTAACTCCGCATTACATTCTTGCAGAAAAATCAATGCTGACGTATCAACCGATATTATCCCTTCGTTCCAAATTCTCTTAAATTCTTTTGTGCTATTTTTATCCATGGTTGTCCCCTTAAGTTTTATTCCCGTTTTATATCATCTGCAAGATACTTCTGTAAGTTTAAATTTTCCAACATACTATCATAATCATGATATATACTTCCATCTCATTTTGTCTGATTTTTATGCATACTTTAGAACCAAATAAATATATTTGTTTTATTTCACTATGTTTCTTTACTATTTGCATATAATTTCTTTCAAATCCCAATTAATTTGTTTATATTGTCCAACATGCATCTACCCTTTCATAACATAGTCATAATGTATCATTATTTGTTATAATTCTATTCAAGCTGCACCGCATATTAAACGTTCGGTTTATAGACAATAATAAATGTCATTTGAAGCTGGTAGTCACTAAGCAAAAGGTAGACTTGTCCAGTTTTTAGTCTTTATAAATAATCAAATTTCTTTTTTTCTGTAGCTTTCTAAGTGCAACATTAAGTTTCTCCACTTTAGGATGTCCATCTAACTTTTCGCACAATCCCCTCATATTCATAAGCAGATAATCTAATCGTCGGGTTTGATATCCTAATTTCAATTTTTTATGAAAATCTATAATAAATTGGTCATCTTTATATTCATCAGAAATAATAATATAATATAGTTCATCTCTGTAAAAAACATCTTTTATTTTCTCAAGGTCAGGGTTTAATGTTTCAACGTATTCATCTTTAATTAAATAATTACTTTTTGACCTATTACAATCATAACATGCTAAAACCAAATTCTCTATTTTACCAGCTTCTTCTTTTGAAGTAAATGATGACTCACATATATAGTGGTCTACCTCAAATAGAACTGTGCCAATATTTTCGATAGAATTCCCACAATAGCTACATTTATAATTGTAAATTTGCATAAACTGGGACTTATAGCAGCCATCCGTATCTTTTACTTGATTATAAATAATTCTGACTCGTGGATGTTCTTCACATATCTTTGTCTTCAAAACATTTTTCTTAGAAGATATTTCAGTTAATGTAGGACAATATTCTGTATTTCTATAATCATTCACCATCTAAATCCCTCTGCAATTCCTTAAATGCCGAAATTATTTCGTCGATATCTTTAGTTGTTAGTTCATCATACGTTGAAACACCATCTAACGAGCTAATAATTTTCTCAATTAACACTTTGTCAATACCTTCATTTGATTTGAGTTTGGTAGCAATGTTTCTATATATTGTTATATTCTTAATTGCTTTATCCAACTCGTTTTTCAACTTTTTTGCATAGTATTTAAGTGGAGTTTCTGATGCATCTCCACGATACTTCGATATTGTACCATAATCTACTTCTAAATCATTTTGAGTAATTACTATTACCTCTATAAAAGGAAAAACTTTTTTTAAAATCATTTTAAATTCTTCACCAGAAAATTTTCCTGTATCAGCGCGATCATTCTCAAACAATTTTGAGTCAATCAAAATTATATTAGCCTCAATAACATGGGGATTAGAAATAAGCGAATCATAACCTTCTGCACTTTTAAAATGGACTTCATTATATTGAATTTTAAAATCTACATTCGTATATTCTTTTGCGAGATATCTAGATATATTAGAATCTAATTCATCATCTATATATACTAATTTCATTTCATCCATCGTATTTCCCTCCTAATGTAAATTGAATATTGAATCCATCTACACCCTCGATTTTCTTTACTTCGCCGCCCGACATTACAACAGTATTATTTACAATCCACATACCAAGACCATGACCGCGTTTTCTAGATGTTTCGTGCACTTCAAGTATCTTCATTGGGTTGTCTTGGTATTTTTTGTTTAGCCCTTTTCCGTTATCTTTATACTCGAACACTAAATTACCACTATTACAAAAAGCTTTAATAAAAATATTTAAGTGATTTTTATCGTCATTTTGTTGAATGCTATTTAGTATTAAATTATCAAATATTACTTTTAGAACATCTTCTGGTAAAACATAAAACGTAGAATCAGACAAAAATAAATCTATTTTAATCCATGCATAATCTCTTTCCCATACTTTTTTTATATCATTCAGTAGTGTATAGACATTATGTTCTTCAGCAAAGAACTGACTCTTTTCAACTTCAGCAAGCATAGTATCCATAAAAGAAATGATCTTTTTATTAACACGTCGATTTTTTTCTATAAGTTCTGGAATGTTTGAATAGGCATATTTTGTTCTTTCACTTTCATTGACAAACTCCCATATTCCAAATTCTCTCATTGCTTCAATAATTGCATCACAATTATCTGCTACACTGTTTCTATCATTATGCATTTCATGTGCAATAGAAGTTGCTTTTAATCCAGAAGTAGCTAAAACATTTAGAATGCGTATATCATATTTATATCGTTCCTCAGTATTATGAATTTCCTTTTTAAAGTCTAAATTTTCTTTCTTGTATTCTATAACCTCTGAAATAAATTTACTAACTTCGTCAGAAGACAAATCCTTAATAAGGTTAGGATTCTTAATTACTTTATCAACAACTTTCTTCTCATCAGGAACATCAACGATATTCTTAGTGTTTATCTTACGTATAATTGACTGACGATATCTCTCAAAAGTAGCAATACCAATATCTAATATTTTAACAAAAATCTCAAAATATATATTTTCATTTAATCCTTGTCTGTTAGATAAGTCCTCTAATAAATAATTCTCTTTCTTATCAATTTCGACCTTTCCAGCGAGTTGATTTTCTCTAACGCGCCATGAACCTGTCGGATGAGATGCAGCAGCTGGTGAAAGCCTTGACCTTTTTCCGAGACCAATCCAGTCCTTAGTACCATCATAAGACGAAATGCTAAAGGAATTTCTATACAAAATTATTCCAGATTCATATCTTCCTATCAATATATTATATTTATACAGAAATTTTTCAACATCTTTAGATGATGGTTCTTTTAAGCTAAAATAGAGCTCCGCATCAAACTTTCCTAAATCTTTAAGAGCCTTTTCCAATTCTTTATCCGATAAGTTTATATCTTTGTCATTTACCAATTCATTATAAATATCGACTGTAGTATTAAAAAGAGTCAGATTAATATCTTTACAGTACTTTATCGCTTCTGGTAAAAATTCATCAGTGCTAATAGTACATATTAAACTGCTCGTATTAGACAAATATTTCAAATTTATTTTACTTGTACAGTTATATCCTATTTTAGGTTCAACAAAGTACTTTTGGACTTCTAAAAATTCATTTTCAAATTTGATATTAATTTTCATTAAACTATCATTATAAGTCCTCGAAAGATACCTAGATAATTTATATATACTTGTTTTATTCCATTTGTCTCTTAATTTACTAATTATAATTTCAGTACCGCAACTATTAAGAATTTCTTGTTCTTGCAATAGGCTTTTATTCCAATCAGTAGTCCAAAAGACCGATTTATCTTCTGAATTGCTTTTCTGAGAATATAACCTTATTGATGAACCAAGACGAGACAACGCAAACCTACCAATACCTTTTGAACCAGCAAGTACCCTTTTTTTATTATTTTTATCTATAATTTCGTAATCTTTATCACTTTTGCCTACATGCATCCAATGTTGTTTAATATCCTCTGAATTCATACCTGTTCCATTATCTCTTATAATTAATTCATCATCACAAAAAATAATTTCAAGCTTTGTAGCTTGAGCATCAAATGCATTTTTTACCAACTCTAATATAGCAGATTCTTGATTCGTGAAATTTTGTACTCCTAATAATTCTGCAATTGTACTGTCCTCAATTATATATTTAAGCTGTTCCATGTAGTTCCTCCTTTAATGAGAAAAATCTATTAATGAATTCTTAATTGGTAGTATTATTGCCAATACCTAAAGTATATATTAATTAACCATAAGCATAATTTAAAACAAATACAATTACAAATTTATTATAACGTATAATTATTAATATCGACAGCAGTAATTCGTAAAGAACTTCCACTTGCATTAATACCGATTCCTTTAACATATAGTAAAAAATCGTCACTTTCTAGAATCTCTTTCGCTTTCTTAAGTGAACAATTTCCCTTAGGTACTATGTATATTCCAGAATAGGGAATACATTCTTTTGTAAGTTCATATACTTTCACTTCTTTTGTTACAATAGTGGATAAAAGAAGCTTAGGTTGGTTTAAATGCGCTAATGCTTGGCTACGGCCATATTCAAACCATTCACAACCTTTATCAGATTTTCTTGCATTTAATTCCTTGGCATAAGACCTTAAATAACGCGTTGCTTCTGGAAAATTTTCTTCAAATTCTTTTTGCGTATATCTAATTAATTTATTGTTATCGTATTTATAAGGAAATAAAATACACTCTGTTTTATTATAATTTAACGTTCTAGGACTTACTCCATCTCTAATAAGTTCTCTTTCTATCTTATATTCATCAATAATTATATACTCATTTTCTTCAGTAAAATTCTTAAGTATATATGCTTCATTTAATAAAGTTGCAATACTAATAGCAGCTGTAAAGTAATCGCCAAACTTTTTATTCTTACTATTTTGTGCAATGCTAGAAAAAACCCATTTACCTACCAAACTGTTTTTTGAAATCTGATACTCTCTATTTCTTGCTACATCCTTATACACAATATTTGAGACGGCCTCTCCACAGTGGCATATTAAAATTGCAGAAGATGTGAGCTTTTTTTCAAATAACTTTTGAGTAGTATAGTCAATAACTTTTACAGTACTTGGCAAAATCATTTCTCTAAGCTCTTGAGCAAACACATTCTTAAAAATGCTGCTTGGTATTAAATACGCTAATTTTCCAGTTTGCTTTAAACAAATAATACTAGCCTCTATAAATGCATAGCAATAATCAAATTTACCATGCCTACAAGAAATATAATTTTCCCTCAAGAAATTTCTAGTTTCATCATCTAAATCTCGGTAAGTGATATATGGAGGGTTGCCGATGACAAAATCAAACATATTTACATAATTTTGTTTCAAAAAATCCCCATTAAATACATTCCACTTTACATTAAAAATATTAAAAGACTCAGCAACATATGTTAGGTTATTAATGCAATTTTTATAATGTACCTCATCAATTTCAATTCCATAAACATCAGATTGTAATCCTTGACGAATCTCCTCAATCTTTTTATTCTGAGTAAGAGCATCTATTATATACCTTCTCACAATTTCCGTTAATATATTTCCATCACCACATGCATTTTCAATCACTTTTTTCCCTGATAAATTTGAAATATATCCCACATAGTCTAAAAGCTCACTAACATTTTGTGCAGGAGTAAAGACCTGACATTTCTTAATCACTATTTATCTCCTGCCTTTCTACAATAATTTATTCTCAAATAAACACCTCTAATAATGGCTAACATATTTCGATAATTGTTAGCTTAAAACAATAAAGATTTGTAGCTCAATTATGTATTTGTTAATTAATAAAAAAGTCCAAAACATATCCTTCTTCACACACTTCAATAGAATAACATAAAGATATGTAGGTAAAACCAATTTAATCCAAATTCCTATTTTTGCAAATTATAATCTACTTGTGAATTTTTATGATGACATATTTTACTTCTTATTGCCATTAATATAATGCTTAGAACTTTTTCCAATACGTTAAATTCATTGGTACTAGACTTAAATTTACAAATATACAGAATTTATTTTGGTCATATTCTCTAATAACATTAATTTATCTATTTTACAGGTTATTTCTACATTTAAGATAATAGTCTTAAATAAGAATTCCTTTTATAAAAATATTTTCTTTCGTCAGTCTTGTCAAACCACAAAAAAATAGTTAATGAATTCTATTATAAACTATTTGATACACAAATTATACTCTTTTTTTTGTAAGAAATCAATCGTCGTATGTTAATTAAATTCTATTAACAATATGAAATTTTTAGTATTGGTTGTTTTTATGAACATACGATAGAAAATATCGTTAATCCTTTTCTACATTTAGCTATGAAATATTTAAATTACCATTTTGTAACAAAACCAGCTTAATATAAGATTCAACCCTCTTAATATAGAAAAGCCGCAACTGCTGATGTAACAGTTACGGCTAGTTTAAATTATATAAAAAAGTTCACTAGTTCGCCTTCCTTTTAATCTTCGTAATAATCAACGTCCTGCATCATAACAATTCCAGAATGAAATTGTATTTCTACCTTCATTCCTTTATGCACTCGGATGCTCTGTATCAGCCTTTTAACAAGTTCTTGATCAAATTCCCGTACCTTTGGGTTTACCGTGGTCATAGCTTTGTCTAATGCTTCTACTCGCTGCTTGTAGTTCTCTGCTTGTTTTTGTGCCTGTACAAGCTTTATTTTTGCCTTTTTAAGCTCATTAATCTGTTCTGATATGTGTCTGTAGGCTTCATCAAAATCTTCGCTTACAGCTCCTTGTTTTGCATTGTCTTCGATAAGCTTTAGCATTTGTTTTTGAAGCACATCAATTTGGTCATCATACTCGGTTGTAATTCCTTCAGTACTATAATTTCCTATGACTCTAATGACATTTTCTCTAAATGTTTCTATAAAATCACCACTATTTTCTACTACATCGTTGATGGCATTCATTATGGCATCATGAAGTTGTTCTTCTTTTAAAGTAGGGGAATTATTGCATTTTGAACTTGTACCATTTTTTAGCCTGTCTTCACATCGCCATACTGCTGATTTCTTTCCGTATTTTGACCAGGTCTGTCTGCGATAAGCATGACCGCATTCTGCACATACCATTAGATCAGTAAGTACATATTTGGAACTGTATTTACTTTTTTCCTTTTTAGCTTTATTTGTCTTCCTTGTAACGGCAGCTTTATTAAGACTCGCCCGTCTTGCTTTTTCTACTTGTACTTGATGAAATAATTCTTTGGCGATAATAGCTTCATGATTATCTTCTATATAGTATTGAGGTGCATACCCTTCATTCTTTACTTTTTTCTTAGTAAGGAAATCTATGGTATAAGTCTTTTGCATACATACATCTCCGCAGAACTTTTCATTTGAGAGCATATTATTTATTGTTCCTGGATGCCAATGTTCTAATCCTGTTACGGTCTTAATTCCATCAGCTTCTAACCCTTTGGCAATTTGTAAAATGCTACTACCTTTCAGGTATTCTCGAAAAATTCTTTTTACGATTACTGCTTCTTCAGGTACTACAATAAGGTTTCCATCTTCATCTTTGGTATAGCCTAAAAATTTTTTATGATTTACGGATATTATTCCATTTTCAAATCTTCTTGTTAATCCCCATCTTGTATTTTCACTGATGTTTCTACTTTCTTCTTGGGCTTGACTGCTGAGGATGGTTATAAGCAGTTCTCCTCCACTCTCCATTGTATTAACACCCTCTTTTTCAAAAATAACGGGTATATTCTTTTCTTTCAGTTTACGGATAAATTGGAGAGCATCTACGGTATTTCTTGCAAATCTGCTGACGGATTTTGTTAGCACTAAGTCTACTTTCCCTGCCATACAAGCATCTATCATGGCATTAAAATCATCACGTTTTTTGGTTTGAGTTGCACTCTTTCCATCGTCTGCAAATATTCCGGCACATTTCCAGTTTGGGTTACTGTTTATCTTCTCAGTATAATAATCTACTTGTGCCTCATAACTGCCTTCTTGCTGTTCAAGTAATGTACTAACTCTACAATAAGCTGCTACCTTTAATTTTTTTTGTTCTACTCTTACATGCTTATCATATTTAACTTGTGGTGGTATGATTGCTACCGTCTTTTTTGCTACTGCCATCTTTTTCATCCTTTCGCTTGTATTCTAAGTCCATTTTTATTATAATTCCGTTTATAAATTCAACCTCTACTTTTGCATCTTGATACACGGTGATATGTTTTATTATGGTTTCAAAGAGTTCTTCATCAAATTCAGTTATGATTTGCTTATCTTGTAAAGCCTCTTTTATTTTTTCGGTATTATTTTTATAATCATCTACCTTTAAGCAGTTATACATAATCTCTGCTCTTTTAAAAATAAGTAATGCAAGTTCAGGAGATGAATATTCTTCTTCCTGTTCAAGTTCCTTTATTCGGTTTTCTGTCTGCCTTAATTCATAGCTCATTTTTAGTGGTTCTTTTTTCTCCTTTTTTTCAAGCATCCACTTTTTTTGTATAAGTTCATTTAACGCATCTATAAAAATATCTTTCAATTCTTCATTGGTGTAAAATAGGTTTCTACAGCTAACCTTGTTATTTATAAGATACTTTTTGCACTTCCATTTTTTCTTTTCTGATTTCTTTCCAGCATGTTCTGCATAAACCTTATAATAAGCTCCGCATTCACCACATAATATTTTTCTGTTAAAAACCGATTGTTTTTTCATAGTATTTTGAAGCGTTGTTCTTCCAAGCTTAATTTCTCGTTCTTTTCTTTGTATCTGTACCTTTTCAAAAGCTGATTCATCTATAAGCTTTGGATAGTATGTATCTCCCATGTATTTGACATTTTGCAGTATCTTACCCACTGATCCATGATTCCAGTTTGTTTTTTTACTTGCATTAAGAGTTCCTTTTTCAGTAAGTTCCTTTGCTATTGCCAGCATTGATTTTCCTTCTGTATACTCTTCAAAAATCGTCTTTACGGTTTTTGCTTGTTCCTCATCAATTTCAATGTTCCCGTTTACCATCTTATATCCAATAGGCATATGACTTTGCATTATCTATTTCACCGCCTTTATCTGTATACTCTGTAAGTTCAAGGTTATTAATAAGTCTAAATGTAATTGCTCGGTCACTTCCGATTAATACTTTATCTACCGTATTTGTAAATAAGTTTTCATCATAATCATCCATTAAATCAGGATTGTACCTTATAATTTCTAGTATCCGTTCTGTTCCTCCAACTTCTTTTTCAAAACCATTACTGTCAAGCAAGCTGTTTCGCTTTTTCTTGGTTTCTTCAATTTCAATATTAATTGCATTTTGTTTTTCTATAAAAATAGCAGAGTCCATATATCCTTTTTGCACTACTCTGCTGAGGATATGGCTCTGCTCTGTTAATTCCATGATTTTGTTATTTAATTTTTCTATTTCTACTTCCTGTTCCTTATTGGTTCTTAAATTTTTAAGAGATTCGAGTAAAGGAGTCAGGATTAAAGTGTAATTGCTTACAAGTTTATTCCACATCGCAAGATATGCACTTTTGATGATATCTTCCCTTATTGGCTTTGTCTTACATATTTTACTATTTTCAATATGTGTTTTGCAGCTCCACTGTACTTTCTCAAAGGGTTCTCCTATATATATTTTTTGTCTTCGAAAAATTCCATCACAATCTTTACATATAATTTTACCACTGAATTCATACCTATTTTGGTATTTACCTTTGTAATCCATCCCCATTTGGTTTCTTCTGTATTCGTAGATTTCTCGCACCATTTCACCTTGTTCTCTGGTGATAATTGGTTCATGGTTATCTCTTATTAAAAATTGAGGCCTCTCCCCACGATTAGTTTTTCTCGTGAAAGGAAGGCCATCAGTTGTATAAGTTTTTTGTAAAATCAAGTCACCCTCATATATCGGATTTTTTATGATTTGATTTATTACATTATCATTCCATTTTTCAGCACTTCTAATAGTTGGTACATTATTTTCTGTTAAATCTCTTGCAATTGCATAAACTCCTTTGCCACTTAAATATTCTTGAAAAATCCTTTGAACAATTTCTGCCTCATTTTCATTAATATTTAATTCGCCTTCATCGTCTCTGTTATATCCAAAGGCTACACTGGGAAGTCTAAATGTTCCGTCTATAAATCTTTTTTGAATTCCCCAGCGGCTGTTTGTCGATATGTTTTCTGATTCACCTTGTGCTAAAGAGCTTAAAATAGTTAACATTTGCTCACTTTGTTCTGACATTGTATTGATGTTTTCTTTCTCAAAATATACGGTGATGCCAAGAGATTTTAATTTTCTTATGGCTTCAATACTGTCAATAGTATTTCTTGCAAATCTGGTAACAGATTTAGTGATGATGATATCAATATTTCCATTTTCGCATTCTTTCATCATTCGTATAAATTCATCACGTTTTTTAACCTGTGTACCACTTCTAGCTTCATCAGCAAAAATGCCTATAAATTCCCAATCTTCTCGTTTCTCTATATAGGACTTATAATATTCAACCTGAGCAACATAGGAAGTATGTTGTTTATTAGAATCAGTACTAACTCTGCAGTAGGCGCATACCCTTTTCTTAGGCCTTAATTCATGTAATACTTTCTGTCTTACAGGCTCTATTTTCATTACATTTTTAGCCATATGATTTCTTCTCCTTTCCGGGAATTAATTCCCTTGTTAGCAACACACAATACTCCAAACTTCATTAGAAAGCAAGTGTTTTACACATATACTTTTGCAAGCTGTGGTGAAAAAGTTTGTATATTCAAATCGTCTATTTTTTCATATTCAACTTCTGTGACAATACCTTTGTAAAGTAGTATTTTCAACATCTTCTGAGCCATCTTATATTGAACTTCCTGCTTAGTTTGCTCCTTTGTCATCTCAAACTCTTTCGAAGCTTCTGCTCCAATTTTATATATATCAAATCCCATTTTTCAGACTCCTTCTATGTCATCTATATTCATACTTAATCTCACAAAAATAGGGATTACTTTGCTGAATTATCCGCTAATGCGAAAACCAAAAAAATAAAGTAATCCCCATTGCTTCTGACATTAAGTCAGTTTTCTTCATTTTTGTTTGTACTTTATTTGACACTACTTCCCAAGTACAAAAGTCTTGTATAAACAAAACATAGGGCAATTTCATAAACTGAAGTAAAGTTAAACTTCATCATAGGACTCTCACCTCCTCCGGGATCTCCGCAGGCTGCCCCCATTGCGATGTCTGTGGCTGGGCAGAAGTATCATTGTAGGCTGATGAGGTCATTGCGAAACAATCGAACTTTTTGTAACAGAAGTTACAACAATATTGTTTTAAGGTCAGATGGGTCCGCTCTCACCTTAACTTGGCCGCTTTTATAAAATCAGAAGCGAAAAAATCCACTTACATGGATTAAGGTTCTGATTTTACAGGTGGTCTTGGCGCATCTACCTTTGTCGCTTGCCCTTTTTCAGGCTCATCAGCTAACGTATTTATGAAATCGGATATACAATTTTCAAAGTACTTTTAAGTGGATAAAAATACCCCCTCACTTACTTCCACGTTAAGCAAGAGGGTTGCACACCTTAGAATTTTATTTTTTCAAAAAATTTTCTAACTTTTTTAATATTCTTATTTTCCTTTTATGAATTGCATTATGATATACACCTTTAATTTCTGCATATTCTCTTTCTGTCATTCCTTCGTAAAAGAGAGCCGTAATCAGTTCATGTTCTTCCTTAGTCAGATGTCTTAAGCCCTCAAGAAGTTTACTAATCATAACAGTCTTAATTGCTATTTCTTCAACATTGGTATCTTCATCGTAAAATTGAACATCTGCTTCAATGAGACGTTCTAGGGAATCCTCTCTGCTTTGAATAAAAAAGGCTTTCTGTTTTTCTTCATCAACTATAAATTTCTCTACTTTAAGATCATATTCGTGATATAGAAGCTTTCTTTCTCCCTGTCTTAATATAGTAATTACTTCTTCACTTGCTTCTGGGTACATTTTTCTGTAATTTGGTACTCTTTTTTCTTTAGCCATATGGTATTTCCTCCGTTTTCTGATGTTTGAATTTCATTTGTTTCAACATCAGAAAAGGAGGAGATCTACACTTGATTTGCGGACCTTGCCCCAACTTTCTCATCTTTCCTCCAGAAATAGGCAAAGAAAAAGCCAGAAGCAACATTTCTGTTACTTCTGGCCTAATTGCCTTATTTTTAAAAAAGGGCATAAAAATAGCCCCGACATTAAATAACGCCGAAGCTAATTTCTTGAAATATTTAATTTTATAGTTACCCCATATTAAACATTATAGAGTATTAAGAGTTGAAAGTCCGTACACGCTTTATCCGTACTTGGTTCACATTTTGTTCGCATTATGTTCACACCTAGACTGGATTTGCTTCGCAAAATGTATTATCGAAAACATTTTCACCGCTTTCAATAAAAATAGCCTTATATTTAGGAAGTGCATACCCCCATAATGCTATACCAAATAACTTAATAGCTTCTTTTTTCCTCATATAATAACTTGTCCTCTCTAAAGAAAGACATTCTAATATCTCCTGCTCATTCATTGAAATTGCATTGACATAACATTTGGATAATATTTCATGATAAAGTTTCCCATTTGTATGATATTCAAAAATCTTTAGCATCGCTGTATCTATTAATTCTATAATCCAAGAGGTTTCAAAAATATAGGATACTCTATTTTTAAAATCTTCTTTCTGCTCAGTAGGGGCAAAATCATTTAAATAAGTAAGTGCTACATTTAAATCTTGGCTATAGTATGATTCACATACTTCTCTTACAAGATCAACTTCTTGAATTGTTTTCCATACGACATCTCTGTAAATTTCAAGAAGTAGTTTTGATTTGTGAAAAACTTGTTCTTCATCAAAATGCATTCCATCATACATAAGAGAAATGCTTTTCATTGCTTTTGTCTTTCTCATAATAGTCCTCCGTTAGTTTTATTGGGCATATTAAGGTATTTAAATTTTTTACACACCGTACTTTTCTGTTGACAAAATGTGAAGATTGAACTAATATCTATATGTAGTTATTCTTCATATTTAATATTATATGAAGATACGTTGCATTTGTCAATAGAATTAAAATATAATTTGTGCATTTAATCTGCACATAAGTGGAGGCTACTATGAAATTCGGTGATAAACTCAGAGACTTGAGAAAAGAAAAAGGACTAACTCAAACAGAACTTGGCAAAGAAATCGGTGTATCACTACGTACTATTATAAGCTATGAAACTGGGAAAAGTTATCCTAAAAAAAGAGAAATTTACTCAAAGTTAGCAAAATATTTCAATATTGATATAAACTTTTTACTTACTGAAGACGAAATATTTATTACTGAGGCAAAAGAAAAATATGGAAGTCGGGGTGCAAAACAGGCTGCTGAATTAGTCGCTGAAATAGGTGGATTATTTGCCGGTGGTGAATTATCAGAATCTGATAAAGATGCCATTATGCGCTCCCTTCAGCAGGCTTATTGGGATGCTAAGGAAGACAATAAAAAATACACTCCTAATAAGTACAAATAACTGTTAATATTAATATGAATTTTAAGTAATATGATTTAAGGGAATATAGAATACGTTTAATTTATGGGGGGTTATGATTTGATTGATTCTTTTGGAATATTTAATAAGGCGGAACAACTTATACAAAAAGCTGGTACAAACAACGTTCTGCAAATTGCAAGTTACCTTGGTGTTAAACTTTATTATGGAAACTATGATAATTTACTTGGTATGTATACATGCAAGTGGAAACACCGCTTTATATTTCTAAATAACAAATTAGAAGATTATATGCTGCGGATGGTTCTGGCACATGAAATTGGTCATGATATTTTTCATCGAGATTTGGCAAGTGAAGGCTTAAAAGAATTTACCCTATTTAATTTAAAAAACATTACAGAATATGAAGCTAATGCATTCGCTGCGCATATTCTTCTGAATAATGAAGACGTTCTTACTTTAGCAAGAGATGGTTATGATGTAGCTCAGATTGCAAGCAATCTTAACTCCCACATTAGTTTGCTTTTAATAAAAATACAAGAAATGAATAAAATGGGATTTGACTTTAATGTACCATACCATCCCTGTAGCAATTTCTTTAAAGATGTATCTGCAAAATAAGAGTGTCTGCAGCGCAGATTTTATCTGTGAAACAGGCATTTTTTTATTTTATTGATTTAACAATTCCTTAGTTTTTAATTACGTAAGTTGTAGTAAACCAATCTACTCAATATCAACAAACTAGCTGATAAAATGCTCACTAAACCATTTAAAATCAGTACAATAATTTTTTGACATCTGTAAACTTTCAATATGCCAAGTTATTGATTCTGCCCTTACCCTTGATACTTCTCATTGATTATTACGTTAAGAAAACAATCCTCAAGCACTAAATACAACTATCAGGTATTTATAAAATTCGTGTATTTTGTCGAAATTTGACATAATTCAATTAACCTATCTCCATAAAATCTTCACAAAGTTTTATTATGATATTTTTTGAGTTTAATAATATCGAAAGGAAATTATAATATGAAGGGTAATCAAAAAAATAAGAAAGGTACTAAGGCTTCTAAGAAAAACAATAATGTAATTCTTGGAGTTGTGGCTGTTATAGTGATTGGTATAGCAGCATTTACTTTTTTTAATTCAGGAAATGATGAAAAAAGCTTGACAGAGCAACCAAAATCAACTTCCATATCAGCAACAGATGAAAATGGTAATATGGTTATTAATGTAGCAGATGTAACGGAAACAGCAAATTTCTACGCATATGATAAACTAGACACTTATATGGAAGTATTGGCTGTAAAGGCATCAGACGGAACAGTAAGAACTGCTTTTAATACATGTCAGGTTTGTTATTCTTCCGGCAGAGGATATTATATTCAGAAAGGCAACGTCTTGGTTTGCCAAAACTGCGGTAACAGATTTAAAATGGATGAAGTTGAAGTAGCACGAGGTGGATGTAACCCAGTTCCAATATTTAAAGAAATGAAAGAAGTGACAGATACTACAATTACAATTCCTAAGGAATTATTTGCTGAAGCAGAAGGTATCTTTGCAAATTGGAAATAAAAGATGGTTTAGAAACTATGCAGAAATTATCAGAGAAAAAATCAATTAAACTGGGCGGTGTTACCTGTACAGCTTGTGAACATAAAATAGAAAAAGCATTAAAAAAGCTCGAAGGAGTTAATGACGTTAAAGTAAGCTATGCTTCATCAACAGCAGATATCATATACAATACAGAAAAAATAGATATAGAAATAATCTATGACACAATAGAAAAAACAGGATATGATGTTATTTATGTAGATGATGATTCATCAGATGAAGATTCATCTAGTATTACCACATTACTAATTTTCTTGATAATTGCAGGTTTGTATATAATAATTAATAATACTGTTGGGTTTAACATCTTTCCACAAATAACTCAAAGTATGGGTTATGGAATGTTGTTCGTGGCAGGACTTTTTACATCAGTTCACTGCATAGCAATGTGTGGAGGTATAAATTTATCTCAATGCGCAGGTTGCGGCGGATGTGAAAGCAACAATATATCCAGCAAACTTAAGCCAAGTTTTTTATATAACCTTGGAAGAGTGACATCCTACACAATTCTAGGAGGATTAGTTGGTGCTCTTGGTTCTGTTTTTAATGTATCACTTAAAGGTAAATCAATAATTTCACTTTTAGCAGGAGTTTTCATGATTATCATGGGCATTAATCTGTTAGGCATCACGCCTGTTTTAAGAAAAATTATGCCTCATTTGCCTAAAGTTTTAACTGATAAAATTGACAGCAAGAAAACCGACAAAGGACCTTTTATTGTAGGATTGCTTAATGGATTTATGCCTTGCGGACCGTTGCAGGCTATGCAGCTGTATGCGCTTGGAACAGGAAGCTTTATAACCGGAGCATTATCCATGCTTTTATTCAGTTTAGGAACTGTGCCTGTAATGTTTGCATTTGGTGCATTCAGCTCTATACTAAGCGCCAGATTCACTAAACAGATGATGAAAATAAGTGCTATATTAGTTATCATATTAGGTGTCGTAATGGGAAACAGAGGTCTTTCTCTGGCAGGAATTAATATTACCGATGAAGTGTTGTCAACTCTAGGAATAAATTTATCCCAAGATGGCAAGACATCAAATGCAGTAATAAAAGATGGCTACCAAACTGTTATAACAAAGCTTGAATCAGGTAAGTACCAGCCAATTAGCGTATATGCCGGAGTTCCATTAAAATGGACTATTGTGGCAGAAAAAGGAACATTGAATGGTTGTAATAATGAAATTATTGTACCAGAATATGGATTGCAACAAAAACTTGAGTTAGGCGAAAACATAATTGAATTTACACCAACAAAATCAGGCACTATAACCTATACTTGCTGGATGGGTATGATAAGCAGCACGATAACTGTTAAATAAGAAAAGCTCATGTATAAAAATGCATGAGCTTTTTGATTTGTCATAAACTGTTTAGTTTTAATTAATTCCTTTAATTTTCAAATATTCACCAATTACCTCTCTGGCAATTGGTGTAGGGTATCTTCCGGAGCCTCCTTGAAACAAAACAACAGCAATTGCTATTTGTGGATCATCATAAGGTGCAAATGCTACATACCAAGCAAATTCATCATAAGGTTCGCCAGTTTCAGGGTTTATACCTCCTTTTTGAGCAGTACCTGTCTTACTTCCTACTTCGACCGGAAAATTTGCGTATGGCTTAGCACTGTCATCTAATGAAACAAGCCTCATTCCTTCCTTTAATATTTCCAAATGGTTATAATCTTTAAGCTCAATTCTCTCTGATTCGCGCATGAGTTCATAATCTGTTTTCTGTCCATCGTATGTTTTAACATCTTTTATGACACTAACATTTCTTCTGTACCCACCATTGGCTATAGTTGCAGCATAATTAGCCATTTGAAGTACTGTATATGAATTTGAACCTTGTCCAATTGCTATATTTAAATTATCTCCAGCAGTCCAATGAGCTTGATTAATGAAAGAATATTTTATATTATCAACTAAAGACACATTATTATCATTAGTTTTATCAGGATTTAATCCTAGTGAATTTAAACTTTCGTATACCTCTGTTCTTGTCATTGTTTCTTCTCTGTCAATCCAACTTACTATTTCTTCAATTATTTCATTTTTCATACCTTCTTCTAATTGAATGCCATCTTTCAAATAATGTTCCAAATTAGTCTCTAGAAATATCCTTAAATATACCCTGATACTAGATTTTTTTCCATCAATGCTTGGCACTCCTCCAGAAGATTCTCGTGGAATATCTATTTCAATACCTGTTTTACTGTCTAACCCTAACTTTTTTGATGTTTCAATTATATCATTAACGTCTACCTTTACAGTATGTTTTTGTTCTGTAGCAGGATTTACTCCTAACATTGTTACAAAGAAATATATATTACATGAATTTTGTATTGCTTCATACATGTTCTGCCATCCATGGCCATAGCCATAAAGTGTATATGTCCAACAGCTAAAATTTCTTTCTCCAACCTTTATGGTTCCAGGACAGAATATTTCAGTTAGAGGGTCAACACCTTTTTCGAGTGCTGCCAATGCAGTTATCATTTTAAAAGTAGAGCCTGGCTGAATGGAAGTAAGCATTGCTATGTTGTACAGCGGTTTAGGAGCCAGCGGATTCCTAGATTCATTTTGCAGACGGTTCCAGTCTTCAGCTGATATGCCTGTTGAAAACATGTTTAAATCATATGATGGGTAATTTGCCATTGCTAAAACTTCTCCTGTTTTTACATCTAATGCAACCAAGGAACCGGATGTAGCATTTTTATAGCTGTTCCCAAATTTAAAATTTCCCCATTCACTTTCAAAGACACCGCCTTTTTGTATTTGTTCAAGGCCTCTTTTCAGTGATTCTTCTGCTTTTTTCTGCAAATTTATATCTATTGTTAGATATAAGTCATCACCTGGAATAGGAGTTTGACTTGAGACAGACTTTATTGTTTCTCCAACATTATTTACTTCAACTGTTTTCTTTCCTTTTTCTCCTCTTAAATAGTGTTCAAACTTTTCTTCAACACCAGTTTTGCCGATTATATCATCCGGGCTGTAACCATTTTCTTCAATATATTCTTTAATTTCATTTTCCTGTGAAATCTTACCCAAATAACCTAATATATGAGCAGCTGATTCTTTTTCAGGATAATTTCTTAATGGTTCTACTTCAACATTTATTCCCTTTAATTCATGAGCTCTTTCTGCAATCATAGCAACTGATTTTTCTGAAATTCCATAAGCTATATCTACAGGATGATATGAAAGATAACTTGTTTTATTATATCTTTCCCTTATTACCATCATATTCCTAAAGTCATAGTTGCTAATGTCAGAATCAACGCCTAACGACTTTCGCATCATGTTAAACACTTCTTCAGCTGTATAATTACTTGAATTTTCTTCTGTATCAACATTATTGCTTATCCAAATTCTTTTGTTCCTAATTGGAGTGTATTCCCAATTATCTATTGATATATGTGGATTTAAATAATTAAGCAATTCCGTTTGAGCATAATATTTTATTTCACCATTTGCTATAAATTCATATAAAACATTATAATTTTTGGCAGCCATTTCTTTGATAAAATCAATAGGTTTTATTTCATGATTTAAATTATATTGATTTATATACTTTTGTTTTGTTTTCTCATCTGTAAATTCAAAAATGCCTGTTTGTCCATTTTCATAATATTCAACAGGCAAATCAGAATAGATTTCTTTTAATTTATCTATGATTATTTTTCCTGGCATGACAATTCCACTGTCAGATTCATAATTTGTAAGCAACAAATTATCAAGGGAATTTTTTAAAGTAAGAAGTACAAAATCATCCTTTGCTGTTGTACTTTCAGTAATTTCTTCATTTCCCAGAGATAAGCTTCTCTTTAAGTTGTTAAACTCATTATCGAATGAAAATGAGAATGCTATTAATTCAATGTTATTTGCCAAATCCTTTGATTTTAAAAATTCATAAGAAAGCTTTCTAATTTTAGAATTAGTAAAAAGCTCCTGCATATATTTATTTTCATTTAGTAATTTTTCGACTATTACTTCAGATGGAATTTGATTTTTAAGCTCTGTACTTTCTGCTGTTTCTTTCTGTTCTTTATCATTATTAACAAAAACAAACTGTCCATCAAGCAGCTCAATATTAAATTCCTTTATATCCCTTTTTAAAGTTTTTAATATTAACTCTTTAGGATTATACTTTTCTCCATAAATTACTTTTTCGTAATTAAGCCATTCATATAAATTGCCTTTTACTAAATCTATTACTTCTTCATTTGCTGTTTTTTCATACTTTGAATCTTTTGTTATTCCACTTTCTTTATATTCAAACGTATCCAAAAGTATGGGAAATTCATCTATAGAATTTTCCGCATTTTTATCTAATATTTTAGATAAAAGATAGGATGTTTGATTAAAATCATCTTTATTTATTTGATCTGTATACATTTGAACCGTAAAGCTGGATATGTTGTCTGCTAAAACAATTCCGTTTCTGTCATATATTTTTCCTCTTGGAGCCTTGATAGGTATGTCCTTAATTTTTTTAACATCTGCTATTTCTCTGTAACCAGCTCCTTCAACAATTGTCAATATAGCCATCCTGTAGCCTAAAACCCCTATTAATAAAATAAATATTAAAAGCAAAGTATTATATCTATTAGTTAAAAACTTTTTCATAAATAAAGCACCTCTTACATTTTGATTCAACAAAAAAGAAATGCCTTTATGTTGGCATTAATTTTTGAATCTTATATATATATATTATATTATTTTTTTAGCTGAGACTTCTTTTGATTATATTCTTCTTCTGTTATTTCTCCTCTGGCATATCTTTCATTTAGAATATTTAAAGCATTGTTATTTGAATGGCCATTAGTCTTAGATGATAACTGAAGATAATTAATCAGAGCTACAATTCCTAATACCGTTAATACAACTACACCTATCATCATGAACCAGCCCCATCCATAGCCCATCATTCCATATCCATATCTCATCATAATACCACCTCCATTTGATTACTTTTTTTATATTTAACATCTATTTTTAAAATTATGAATAATTATTTTCTTTAAGATATCACCTTTTAAATTTGTAACCTCAATTTTTGTAAATCCAGCATTTTTAATATTATCTACAGTCCTTCTGTTAATATTAGCACCATATAAATTTAGTGTTAGCGGATTAAACATATCCATCAGAAGTCCAACTACCTTATTTTCACTTCTCTCATGCTCAATCATGATAATCTTACCGTCATCTTTACAAACTCGTTTTATCTCCTTTAACCCTTTAACCGGATCCGGGACTGAACAAAAAACGCATGTTGTAAATACACAATCAAAATTATTATCAGGAAACTTCATATTTTGAGCATCCATATGAATCAGTTTCACTTTTTTATTATATTTTTCTGACTTTTCTCTTGCCTTTTCTAACATCTTTTCACTAAAATCTATTGCTGTCACATTTATATTATCTGGATAGTACTGTATATTTTTCCCTGTTCCTACGCCAACTTCAAGAACATCCCCATGTAATTCCCTCATTACCTCGGTTCTCCATTTTTTCAATGTCATTATTTCCATAGGCTGTTCAAAAAAGTCATAGAAACTTGATGCTCTATCATATCTTTTTCGAATTTTTTCATTATTATCCATCTGTTACTCCCAAAACCTATACAAAAGTAGCTCTTGATAAATAATAATATTATTTCAAGAGCTACCTTTATAATTAAATTATTATTTATTCTGTTGGTTTATTTAATTCAAGTTGTGTACTAGAATTACTTTCTTTGCCTTCAAAGCAACTTGATTTTTTATTATTTTTGTCTCCACCTAGCATCATAGGTATCATTCCTAACATCATTATTGGACAAATAAATGGTGCAATTACTGCCAGTATTCTACTGGCACCAGGGCTAACCCTTGATATAAATGGCAATGCTGCAAAAATTAATATTGGCAAACCGCAGCAAAGTATCATATGAAGCATATGTTTTATTGGACTATGATTGTGTGTTCCTTTATTTTCTTTATTACTTTCTTTATTATTTCCATGACAACTCATTTCAAATTCCTCCATTATAACTTTAGTTAATTAAAAGCTTATTTATATAGATTTTACACTATAACTATGAAGAACTTGTGAAGCACAGTTATCATTTGTTTAAGAGCTTCTTTGCTACTATTTATTTTCATTAATTTTTTATTCCTGATTTTATATCTTTATATATAATCTCAATAAACAGTTAAGAATATTCAAAATAAAATTTAAAAATATTGTCAAATACAAATACCCCTTAGCAACTACAGCTAAGAGGAATATTTTTGACTACATAGTCTTAATGTATTAAAAACTAATATTTGAATTTAATTATTAACCATATGATATCATCTTATAATCATTTTCTGTAATACATTTTATAAATGCATCCACAACAACACAATCATATTGCGTTCCTTTAAATTTTATTATTTGATTTATAGCTGTATCTCTTGAAAGGGCTTCCCTATATGGACGATTTGATGTCATAGCATCATAGGAGTCTGCGACAGCTATTATCAAAGCTTCTAAAGGTATATTATTTCTATTTAAACCAAAGGGATACCCTGTACCATCAACCCTTTCATGATGATATAAAATAATTGGAACAATATTATGAAGTGGAGTTACATCTTTTAACATATCTGCACCAATAGCTGAATGCTCCTTTATTTTAGTGTATTCATAATCATTCAGTTTATCTTTCTTTTTAAGAATTTCATCAGGTATACCTATTTTTCCTATATCATGAAGTAAAGCTGCTGTATATAATGTATTAAGTTCTTCTTCATTTAATTCTAATTGCTTACCTATCTTTAAAGAAATGTTTGCAACTCTGCTTGAATGGCCCGCTGTATAAGTATCTTTTGCATCAATGGAATTAGATAATGCAATTATTGTGTTTTTATAAGAATTGTTAAGTTTTGCATATGCAGATTCTATTTCATTTCTTTTCTTAATTAATTCTTTGTTTTGAAATGATAGGGTTTTAGAGCTACTATATACAATTCTCATCAAAGAAACATATAATAAAATCAGCCCCAAAATTACTATTATAGTTATTTCAACTGTTATCTGTTTTATATGAGGGTTTATATTACCAGACTGTATCCATATTTCATTTGTTATGAAAATATTAATATGAGAATTTACTGCAACAATTAAAATCAACGTCATAATAATAAATATAACTAAACTTTTAACTATAAAATTATTAAACAAATTTTCATTATTATCCATAAAAACACCTTTATTCTTCTTGTAACTTAAATTTGCAAATTAATCCCTTTAACTGTTCTGACGATGTATTTAAGTCTGAAGCAATTACGCTTAAATTTGAAATTGTAACGTTTTGTTCAGATATACTAGCAGCTGCTTCCTGCATACTTGCTGTGATGGTCATATTACTTTCTTTAATAGCTTCCATTGTCGCTGATAATTCTTCTGTGGAAGCACTTTGTTCCTCAGCAGTTGCTACTATATTTTGTACCTTATCATTAATATTGCTTACCTTATTGATTATATTTTGAAGCTGTGTATGAACATTTTCAACCATTACACTGCCCTTTTCAATATTTTCACCAACTTCAGAAGTTGCTTCGGTTGTTTGTTTAATCATATCCTGAATATTTAATATAATATTTTCAATATTTTCAGCTGATTTATTATTACTTTCTGCAAGATTTCGAATTTCATCAGCTACAACTCCAAATGCTTTGCCTGACTGTCCGGCTCTTGCAGCCTCAATTGATGCATTTAAAGCAAGCAAATGTGTTTGTACAGTTATTGATTTTATTGTGTCAATAATCTTTCCTATTTCATCAGCCTGACTTCCAAGTTTTTCTGTTATATCAATTGTATTTAAAGATATTTCTTTAGTTTTTTCCATTTCAAGTTTTGCACTTAATGCTTTCTGTTCACCTTCTTGTGTTAGATTGTTTATACTGTCAATTTCAATATTTATATTCTGTGCATCTGATGCGAAAGTCTGAGATGATTGTGCAATCATAAATATGCTATCGGTTATCTGATTAATTGCTATGTTTATTTTTTGAGTATCTTCTGCTGTTCTGTTAGTATTATTTTTTATCAGATTTATACTTTGGGCAGCTTGTATACCGCCTTCATTCAATAGTATAGAGCCTTTTGAAATTATATCAGAATTTATTTTTATGTTTAGTACCATTTTCTCAAGACTTTCCATAAAATTATTGAAAGACATCGCTAATTTTAACATTTCGTCTTTTGTTTTTACATATATTCTTCTTGTTAAATCGCCCTCTCCATTCTCAAGGTCCTTAAATATATTTAAGAAATTTAAAATTGGTTTAGTAATTACTCTTGAAAGCAATACAACTATAATTATTGATAAAACCACATTAATTGCTGCCAGATAAATGGACATTTTTTGGTTCATTTCCAAATGCATCTGCAACGTCATCAGATCATCATTTAGTGATGATTCTATTTTCTTTTGTATGTCACTGACTTTCGAGTTAATGTTATCTGCCATTTTATCAAATTCATCCATCATTATATTTCCATTTTCATGACCGTTTGTTATATACATATCAGTCATTTCCTTACCATAAAAATATAAATTATCTAACTCTATATTTATTTCATCTAACTGTTTTTTATATTCCGGATTTATACTTGAAAGTTCCTTTGAATTACTTTTATAAAGGTTATATTGTTCTTCAGCTTCTTTTAAATGTGCTGTATTTTTTGTAGCACTTACATCTGTAAAAAATTGACCAACTTGAATTACATTATTTTTTATTTCAGTAGCATAAATAAAACTTACAATAGCTTTTTCTTTAATTTCCATGATGTGCATTTTATCATCATTGTAAATTTTTTGATTATAAGCTGTGCTTGAAATTAAAATTAATAAAATTAGAGAAAATCCTGCTATAAGTTTCTTTTGAATTGTATTAAACATTTTGTCCTCCAAAAATCAAAGTATATAATGATCTAAAACATATATTTCACCATTACTTGTAAATATTAACATTAAATTATGGAGACAATGTGTAGAAATTATAAACTTGATTCTTACCTAACCCTTTAGCAATTAAAAGGGCATTATCACTAGATTTTATTATCTCTTCAACTTCCGTACCATCTTCTGGGTAACTTGCTACCCCTAACGATATCGTTATTGTAGGATAAGGATTATTATCTAATTTATTAATGTTAAGCCTTACTTTTTCGGCAACTTCTAATGCCCTATTTTTATTACAATCTTTTAGCAAGATAACAACTTCTTCTCCACCATATCTATACACATTATCACTTGCTCTTACAGAATCCTTTATTTCATAACAAACTTTTTGCAAGACACAATCGCCTGTTTGATGTCCGAACCTATTATTAAATTCTCTAAAATTATCTATATCTATAAAAATTATTGAATAATTTTCATGCAAGTGTAACTTACGTATATCTTCATCAAATGCTCTTCTATTTAAAAGTCCCGTTAATTTGTCAATCTTAAGGTCTTCTTTTAATATTCTATTAGAATTTTGCAATTTATGATATTTTTCATAAATGCCTATTGACATAAAATAATTAATTAAGCCAAATATAACGCCTTGCATTAAACAACCTACTAGTCCATTATTATTTCTGATTAAAGGCATTAAAATAAAATGATATAATAATCCGTAGCCAGAGCCAAGTAAGATCATGCTTATTAATAAACTGGATTTAAATGATAGTTTCATATGTAATATTCCTCCCTTATAACATTTTACTTGATTGTATTAGCTGTTTATTGTACACATAAAACTAATCCTAACAGTTAATTCAATTGTATTATGTCTTGATAAATCTAAAGCTCCTTTTATAAATTTAATATTATTTAGCATATTAGAACTTTGTGGAGTTATTATGGAGAATGTATTTGTCAACTGAAAATTAGGTCAAAAGGTCATTTAATTTTAGGTCACTTT
>NZ_DAMASY010000004.1:109615-345794 GCF_032080165.1 Sedimentibacter sp. | reverse complement strand
CTGAAAGAAAAGCTGTAATAACTTCATTGTATAAATCAATGGATGCTTTAAACGGTCTGACCGGTACGGTAATAAAATAGGAAACATTTATTTTAACAGCTAATACATTTATATAGTATTAGCTGTTTTAGTAAACCACTTAATGTCATTTCTTTTGTTTTATTCATTTTTCCTCAACATAAAATAACAAATATATATATCAGTATTGATATATGTATATTACCATATAAAAGTTTCATATAATTTACAATATTTATTTTAACAGAAAAGGCCGTAGAAGATATTTTTAAATACCCAAATTATGGGAACAATACTATATTAAAAAACGTCTATATTGTATAAGGGATAAAGTATTAATTTATGCTTATAAAAATTAAAGGGGGGTTTTTAAAAATGAAGAAAATCAAAGGATTTACAACTTATGTATTAGTACTGTTACTGCTGTTATCATCATTAATGGCTTTTCCAGGTTATGCTTACGGCAGCAGTGCGGTTGAAAAGTTTTCATTCAAAACATTGGAAGGATATTATTTCTGTGCTGAGGATGGGGGAGGAAATATATTAACAGCAGACAGAACTGAAATAGGACCTTGGGAAAAGTTTCAAATTGTTAATCTCTCAAATGGATATGTTGCGGTAAAAAGCTATGAAGGATATTATTTAAGTGCTTCCGATGATGAAGAAAGCTTGCACGTTGAGGCTACGGAAATTGGAAAAAGACAGAAATTTAAGTTAATTGAATTGGATAATAAAAAAATTGCTCTTAAAACGTATTATGACAAATATGTTTGTGCCGAGGACGGCGGCGGGGGGAAGGTAGTTGCTGACAGAACAAAAATAGGTGAATGGGAATCCTTCGAACTCATTAAAAGTCAGGAAAGCAATATTGATGATAAATGTACTTTAACTGCAAAAGCAGATGATAAAGAGGTTAAATTTACATGGACTAAGGCACTGAGCACAAAAAAAATAGTCGGATATAACCTTTATAGAGGTACAGCGCCCGGAAAACAATCAGATACGCCTGTCACAGATTTTTATATTGAAGGAACATCATATACTGATAAAAATATAAAAACAGATACCAAATATTATTATATAGTTAAGCCGGTATACAAGGATAAAACATTAGGCCCTGCCTCCAATGAAGTGGAAGTTATATTGAAATCAAGTATAATTTTAAGTGCGAGGGCAGTATATGATGGGATTGATTTATCCTGGAACAAACCAAAATATTCAAATGAAATAACAGGATATAATATATATAGATCAACTCGCTCAGGCAGGCAATCAGACACTCCGATAACAGATTTCCCAATAGAAGGAACATCATATACTGACAGAAATATCAATAACAACCAAACATATTATTATATATTAAAAGCAGTTTACAAAGATAAGACTCTTGGCGAACCAACCGCCGAAGTTTCAGTTAAATCAAATTTCGGTAAAACCATTGTTTTGCAGGTAGGGAGTAAATATATGCATGTTAATGGTAAGAAAATAGAAATAGACCCCGGCAAGGGAACAGAAGTAGTTATTAAAAATGGCAGAACCTTCCTGCCGATCAGGGCGCTTATAGAAAACATGGGCGGGGAAGTAGAATGGGATCAATCAGATAAAAAGGTTAGTTTGTATTTAAATAAGCATAAGATATATCTTTGGATTGGAAATAAGACCGCCAAAGTTGATGGGATAAATAAAGAAACAGATGTAGAACCATATATTTCTGATACTAATAGAACAATGCTCCCTTTAAGATTCATTATTGAGAATTTTGATTGTGAAGTTGATTGGGATGGGTTAACAAAAAAGGTAACCATCAGAACGAATTAAATGAGGTAATATATAAAGAAACGAATCGTTCCTTTATATATTACCTGCTAATTATCTTCTAAGGATACGAAAATCAACGCGTATATAAAAATCTGATAATTGATTTTATATCAATTATCAGATTTTTTATATAAGTACAGTTTTTTCCTGCTTCAGAAGATTTTGTTTTGATAGCAATGGACAATATTAAATATATCAGAAGAATTTTTTTGATAAATGATTTAAGGAAGTAGATGTGTGGGTTAGTTGATAGCTGAACATTTGATGCAGATTACAATTAATATATAAACAAAAAACATTTTTGTTTATATATATATGGACATTTTTTAATTTTTACTATATAATTATAAAAAAATATATATCAAGAAATTTATATAGTAAATTTAATAAAATGATTTGAGATAACGAAAAAGATTAATAAAAAAGGAGTTCAAATTAAATGAAAAAATTCGATGAAAGTAAATCGTTGTGGCAAGCGACACAAAGTGAGTTGACAAATGGTTTTTACGAAAACAAAAATTCTATTAAATGTTTAATATGTAATGAAAGCTTTATCAAAGGTGAGATATATCCATTTGATAATCATTTTTATGATGCATATAGGATGATGGAAATTCATATAGAGGAAAAACATGGTTCTATGTTAGATTATCTCTTGAATATGAATTCTTCCTTTTTGGGGATTTCCGCTACTCAGCAAACTATTTTAAAATTAATGGCAGATGGAAAATCGGATAAAGAAATTGGTGCAGAGAAAGGAATTTCCTGCTCTACAGTACGAAATCATCGATATAAATTACATGAACATGAGAAGCAAGCAAAATTGTTTTTGGTTATCATGGAATTATTTAGAAAAGAGGAGATGCTTATGAAGTCGGAAGATGCTTTATCACAGTTTTATGATGCTCATAAAACCGCTACAATGATTGATGATCGATACAATGTAACAGTTGAAGAAAAGAAAAAAATGATTGCAAAATATTTGGATCAAGACGGAGCCATAAAACAGTTGCCTGCGAAAGAAAAGGGGAAAATTGTGATTCTAAGAGAAATTGCAAACAAATTTTCATCTGGAGTACATTATAGTGAAATTGAAATCAATAATATTTTGAAAAAAGTTTATCATGATTATCCATATATTCGACGGTTATTAATTGAGTATGGTTTTTTAGAACGCACGAATTCTTGCTCTGAATATTGGCTTAAAGAGTAAATCATGGAGGAAAATAGGAGTTATAGAAAAAATATAATTTTGTTGATTACAGGAAGAATCACTTCAAAATTTGGAGTAGCTTTTTATCTTATTGTCTTACCATTGTTTATATTGAAGAGTTCGGGAAATTTAGCCTGGTCAGGAATTTTTTTTACATTATCTACGATTCCGGCAATCATTGTAACTCCCTTTTTAGGAATAGTTGTAGACCGATTTAATAGAAAAAATATTATTGTTTTATGTGATTTGATAGCAGCAATATTATATTATATTTTATTTGTTACTTATGATTTAAAAGATATTTACTTAGGAATTTTATTAACGGTTACCATAGTAATAAATATAATTTCTAATATATTTGAGATAGCATCTAAAGTTATTTTTACAGAAATTGTTTCAGTAAAAACAATTGAGAAATATAACGGTATAAAAAGTTTTGGTGATAATGCAGCATCACTTGTTGCACCTGTATTAGGAACACTCACTTTTGGCTTTTATGGGTTTAAGATAATATTAGTAATTATGATATTTATGTATCTTATGTCTGCCGTTCAAGAATATTTTATACAATATTCTCCACGTAGGTTGAATTTCCCCTCAAAATTTCAGTGGTTCAAAGAACTTACAGAAGGAATTCATTTTGTTAAAGACAATAAAGATATTTTAATTCTGTTTGCTTTAGTTATGGCTCTGAATTTTTTCGTAAGTGGTAGCGAAGAAATAATGAACCCAGGCATTTTAATTCAGAAATATCACATATCAGAAGTATTGTTTGGATTTACATCTACTTCTGCAATTATTGGAACATTTATTGCGGGTATATTTATTTTTAAAAACCAAAAAGTAAAATTACAAGAATATATGTATTATTTTATTGCTATAAATAGCGGTTTGATGATTGCAATTGGTGGATTATCCATTATGTTATATCCAATGAAAGTTTTATATTTTTGTTTGTTCCTGTCAATACAATTTTTAATTGGTTTTTTTACTACGTGTGTAAATGTGCCATTAAATTCATATTTACAAATTCATACTCCATTACAATATCAAGGTCGTTTTTTTGCTTTATTGACATTTAGTTCTAACTTATTAATTCCATTAGGAATTCTTTATTCAGGCTTTCTCTCATCTTTAATAGGGCCGGATGTTACTTATATTGTGAGTAATGTGTTTATTATTTTTTTTATTTTAATTATATTAAAAAAGAGGCGAAAGAAGTAGAAGCTGATTATCAATATTTATTTTAACATATTCCTTGACTTTGAGGTTATTTTTATATAATATTAGTTTATATGTAAAAATATAGAAATGATTTTAATGGGAACAATGAAGTATATCCTTTATATTGGGCACTTGGGAATATGGAGTTTATAGTGCAACCGACCTGCAATTAGTAAGTAATTATTAATTGCTTTTGTTATATTATAGATAAATCGTAGAAAGGTAAGAATATGGTAAAAATATTAATAGTTGATGACTCGGTTTTTTCTCGAAAAATAACGGCTACTTTAATAAGAAAGTACATCGATGATGCAGATATATATTATGCTGTTGATGGACAAGATGGATTTATCAAATATAAAGAAATAAAACCTGATTGTGTATTACTTGATTTATTAATGCCTAAGGTGGGCGGTGTTGAGTTAATAGGGATGATAAAGAAATATGATGAACATGCTAAAATCATTGTTCTGTCAGCCGATGTTCAAAAAAATGTTCATGAAGAAATAAATGCATTAAATGTTTTGTATTTTATAAATAAACCATTTAATGACGAAAAGGCTAAATTGATATGTGGATTGATAGGAGCAGGGCATGAATGATAGAAATTTAGAGTTGGACATATTAAGGGAATTGTTCAATATCAGCGTTGGAAAAGCTTCATCGCTTTTGTCGGAAATAATAGACAGAAAAATTATACTTAATGTGCCGGATGTTAAAATAATTAATGTAGAGAATAAGGAATTCAATATTCAAGAATGTCTGCATGAAAAATCAGACAGTTTATTTATGATTTCTTCAATTTCTTTTGAATATGAGTTGAAGGGCAAAGCAAGTTTGATTTTTTCTGCTGAAAAAATGAGAACTTTTATTGATTTGTGCATTAGTAATTACGAAACTGAAGATTATTTTGAAATAAGTTTTTCCGATATAGATTTTGATGTTATAAAAGAAATAGGTAATATTATTTTAAATTCCGTTGTTGGCGAAGTAGGAAATCTGTTAGAGATAAAATTAACATATACTTTGCCGGAAGTTAAATTTTATAATGGAGACGAATTTTTTGAAGATGCTGACTATTCAAGTGTTCTAATACTTAACATAACATTTTTGATCGAAAATACAAAGATTGAGGGTGCTATTTTTGTTCATTTGTCTATAGATTCGCTTTCTGATTTAATGAAAAAAATTAATGAGATTAAGGATGAACTGAATGAGTAATATTTTTTGTAAAGCTTTGGATTGTTTAAATGAAGGAATAGTTATTATTAATGAAAAACTTGAAATATGTTATTGGAACAGCTTTATGGAATTAATAACAAATCTTAGTTTAGAACAGGTTGAAGGTAAAAATATATTTGTAGTGTTGCCTAATTTGAATACTAATTATTTTAAAAAATCAGCAAATGATTTGTTTAAAAGCGGAAATAAGATATTCTTTTCTGCAGCAATGCATAAACATTTGGTAAATGATAATATTGAACTGAATTTAAATTTAAGCTTGATAAATAATGGAGAAGAAGAATCAAAATATCTCCTTTTAGAATTTATTAACGTTACAAGCCAATTTTTACAAATCAATAAATTAAAGCAATATATAAATGAACTTATCGAATTAAATAAACAATTGAAGGAAAAAGAGAAAATTATTGAAAATTTAGCATATTACGATAATTTAACCGGTGTTTCGAACAGAACCTTATTTTATAAAATTGCAGGTAACATGTTAGAAAATGCAAAGAGAAGTAATAGCAAAATGTGTTTAATGTTTATTGATGTTGATAAATTTAAAAGTATTAATGATAATTATGGACATGAAGCAGGTGACAAGGTTATAGTAAGAGTGTCTGAAATATTAAAAAATGCTGTAAGAAAAAATGATATTGTTGCAAGATACGGCGGAGATGAATTTTTAGTATTGTTGCCGCAAATAAAATCGTTTGATGACCATAAGGCTGTAATTTCAAGAATAGCTGATAATAAAAATGATATTATAAAATTAGAAGGTAATGCAATCAAGATATCTTTGAGTATAGGGGTTAGCTTTTATCCTGATGACGGTGATAATTTAGATAAACTTATTACGAAGGCCGATAAAGAAATGTATATATCGAAAAGACAAACTACAAACCGGGAGAATTAAAAATATGCATTATGTAAAAAAACTTTATTCAAGTGATATTATTGGCTATCTGATGATTTTTGGAGCAGGAACGCTATGGGGTACAATAGGACTGTTTGTAAAATTATTGAGCGGTGTCGGTGCAAGCACTTCACTTATAGCTTTTATGCGATTATTTATGGGTTTTTGCATTTTAATACCTATTATGCTTTGCACGGGCGGTCTGAAAATATTTAAAATTGATAAAAAGGGTCTGATTCAATGTTTGCTGTTAGGTATATTATCTCAGGCGATTTTTAATTATTGCTATAATGTAAGCATAGGAAGTGTCGGGGTTGCTACGGCATCTATACTTTTATATACTGCACCTGTATTTGTATGTATTATGTCTAAAATAATTTTTAAGGAATTGATAGGAAGTTATAAGATTTTTGCTCTAATTATAAATTTAGCTGGGTGCTTTCTAATGGTTACAGGCGGAGATTTATCATATTTCAAAATATCTGCTGTTGGAATTTCCTTTGGATTAGCGGCAGCTTTTTTATACAGTTTGGTAACTATTATAGGAAAGATTGCATCGGGTAATATTCATCCGTTTACGGTAGTATTTTACAGCTTTTTGTTTGGCTGGCTGATGCTTGGTATAATTTCTGCGCCCTGGCAATCTATTGGAGCTGTTTCGGGTTTAAATTTTTGGATATATGCATTCGGATATGGTCTGATACCGACGGTAGGGTCATATTTGCTGTATATGGGTGGCTTGGGAAAGAATTTGGAAATATCGAAAGTTCCGATTATTGCATCAGTTGAGACAGTTGTTGCAACATTGATAGGAGTATTCGTATTTAAAGAAAAACTTAATTTCATCAATGTGCTGGGAATTATTATATTACTTTCATCCATCGTTATTATGAATATGAAGTTAAAGGAAAATGAAATTGAGGACGGAAATTAATTTCCGTCCTCAGGCTGCTGAAAATGTCCCCCTGCGTCGTTGCCCGGCTTCCGGCGCCTTGCAGGATGAACTTTTTCAACAGCCTGTATCTTTAAATACTATTTTTGCAATATCTACAGCTCCTCTTGCGTCCTTTGAATAAAAATCGGCCCCAATTTTATGAGCATAATCAGGTGTTAACACTGCACCTCCGACCATGATTTTTATGTACGGAAAATCATTTTTTAAGGTTGTTATAGTATATTCCATATTTTTAACTGTGGTAGTCATTAAAGCACTCAGACCTACTAAGCTTATATTTTCCTTATGTACGGATTCAATGATTCTTTCTGTACTTACATCCTTACCTAAATCTATGATTTTATAACCGTAATTCTCAAGGATAAGCTTAACGATATTTTTCCCTATATCATGTATATCACCTTTTACTGTTGCCAAAAGTATTTTATTTCCGACAATCATTTCACTGTCTTCTATAAGTGCTTTTTCCTTTATGGCTTCAAATACTGTTTTGGAGGTTTCAGCACTTCTTATGAGCTGAGGAAGAAATATTTCCTGTCTTTCATATCTTTCGCCAACAATGTCCAACGCAGGTATCATGAATTCATTTACTATTTCAATAGAACTATATTGATTCAGAAGTTGCAGTGAAACTTTTCTTGCTTCATCTTTTAATCCTTTTATAATAATATCTTTTAAATCGATATCGGAATTTATTACAGCATTCTCTGTAACTACATTTCCATAAGCGTGTATATAATCCTTGCTGTCTTTATCCTGATTAGCCAAAACTTTAAATGATCTTATAACGTCCATTAATGCTTCATTGGTTGAATCTGTAATAGGTGCATCTAATCCGTAAGCTAAAGCCATTGCCAGGTAAGTAGTATTTAACAGTTTCCTGTTAGGCAGTCCGAAAGATACGTTGCTCGTACCTAATACTATCTTTACATTATATCTGTTTTTAATTAAAGGAATTGCTTTAAGTGTTTCCATTACTGCTGCCTGATCAGCTGAAGCGGTCAATACGAGAGGGTCTATGAGTATATTTTCTTCAGGTATACCGTATGATTCAGCTGATTTTATTATCGTTGATGCTATTTCCAGCCTTTTTTCAGAGGTTGTGGGTATACCGTCCTCATTCAGTGTCAATGCTACAACCAAACAACCATATTTTTTAACAATAGGAAATATTTTTTCCATGCTTTCCTTTTTACCGTTAACAGAATTTATTATCGGTTTTCCGTTATATATTCTCGCAGCAGCATCTAAGACATCAGAATTTGAACTGTCTATTTGCAATGGCAGAGAAACCACACCTTGCAATTCGGTTACTGCTTTTACCATCATTTCTTTTTCGTCAATATCAGGAAGCCCTACATTTATATCCAATATTTCCGAACCGCTGTCCTGTTGTGCTATAGCTTCTCTTATAACATAATCAAGATTATTTTCTCTCAAAGCTTCTTTTACTCTCTTTTTACCGGTGGGGTTTATTCTTTCACCTATAATCTTAATTTCATCACCTAAAAATACTGTTTTTGAAGAGGAGGTTGTAGTTGTAAAGTGCTTTTTTATAATTTTTAACGGATTTAATCCACCTAATGCATTTGTTAAGCTTTTAATATATTCAGGTGTAGTACCACAGCAGCCTCCAAATATTACAACACCTTTTTTTGCCATTATGCTTATTTCATGGCTGTATTCCACCGGATCAATATCATAATATGTGGTATTATTTTGATATTTAGGCAGGCCTGCATTTGCTTGCACCATTATCGGTATTGAGCTGTATTTTAACAGTTCATCAACTGTTGCCTGTAATTCCTTAGGGCCTAAGGAACAATTTACTCCAAGCACGTCCACTCCAAGACCTTCTGCAACTGCAACAAATGTTGCTGCGTCAGTACCCGTAAAAGTACGCCCGTTACTCTGGAATGACATGGTACAGAATATCGGAAGGACAGAGTTTTCTTTAGCAGCAAGTATTGCCGCCTTTGCTTCATAAATATCGGTCATGGTTTCTATAAGTATTATATCTGCCCCTGCATTTACTCCCGATAGTATTTGCTCTTTAAATATATCATAAGCGTCTTCGAAGCTCAATGTACCTAACGGAGAAAGAAGGGTTCCTATGGGACCAATATCTAAGGCTACATATTTTTCTTTAAGACCCTCTGTGGATTGTCTTGCTGTCTTTACTGCAGCAGTAATAATTTCTTCTGCCGTATATGCTGAATTTTTCAATTTTAACCTGTTTGCACCGAATGTATTTGTAGTTATAATATTTGCGCCGGCATTTAAATATTCTCTATGGATATTATAAATAACTTCAGGTTTTAATATATTAAATTCTTCAGGTAATTCGCCTGTTTTCAATCCGGATTTTTGTAACATGGTACCCATTGCTCCGTCAAAGAACAGGAACTTTTTCTTTAATTTATCTAACACAGTCATTTTCTCCTTCCCTAAAAAAATTACAATTACCAAAAAGATTGCAGTTTAAACAGGATTTTTTATTAATTTTATTGTTAATTTCATTATTCATTGAAAAACCTATAAAAGCCGTTACTGATTTTCTGGGAATCAATATAAATGAATCAGTAACGGAAAGACCTATGAGCTTTTGTGCATTTAAGGCGGCTAATATATCACCTTGATGAGAAATCGGTACATCTCCATAGCCGGGACTGTATCTGAAGGTAATATTGCAGCCATCTTTTGCTGCAAGCTCTTTTATTTCAGATTCTGCCAAATCACAAAGATGCTCAATACAGGAAGCTGCACATGCATCAAATATAACGGCTTTAGATAAATCAGCCAGGCTGTAATAATTAATTCTTCTTTCTACTTCAAAACCGAGAGTTGACGCCATTACAGCCGACCTCTTACAGTTTTTAAGAAGCTCTGTAAGGTCATTTGATTTTATATTTATCCGGTTCTCAAAAGAAATAATATTATCGTAATTAGTAATATCAAAGATTTTATAAACATATTTCAATTCACTGATTTCCTTTAATTCCGCTATTGATTCATTAAGTAATATATCAGTTTCTTCATCAATGTTTTTGTTTTTATATGATAAATATCTTAAAACCTCAGATTTATCTATTTTGATAAGTTCATTATTAAGATGATTTACTCTCATTTGTCAGCACACCCCTGATTGCAGAAATACTGCCTAAAATTTTTTTTGCGGTAGATGGCTTATTCATAGTATAAATATGAATTCCGTCAACTCCCCAGGATAAAAGGTCTATTATTTGACTGATTGCATAAGATATGCCTGCCTCGTTTAAAGCGACCGGATTGTTTTCGTATTTATCTAATATTCTTCTTAATTTCGCAGGTATTAAATTTCCGGTAAGATTTACTATTGCTTTTATTTGATTTTTATTTAATATCGGCATAATTCCTGTAATTATAGGCAAATTAATACCTTTTTTCTGGACTTTGTCAAAAAAGTCATAGAACAATTCATTGTCAAAAAACATTTGGGTTATTAAGAAATCAGCACCTGCATCTGCTTTTCTTTTAAGAAAATCAATATCAGCATTTAAATCATAAGCATCAGGGTGTTTTTCCGGGTAGCATGCAGCTCCGATGCATAAATTTGTGTTTTTTCTAAAATATTCTATGAGTTCCACCGAATTCTTAAAGCCGTCATTTGGCGGAGTATATGCCGTATCCTTTGGATAATCACCCCTTAAAGCTAAAACATTATGAACATTATTTTCTTTCAGTGAATTTAATATATTATTTATTTCATTTCTTGAAGATGATATACAAGTTATATGGGCGATAGATGTTAAATTGTATTTGTTTTGTATATATGATGATATTTCAATTGTTTTGTCCTTTGTACTTCCGCCTGCTCCGTAGGTAACACTCATAAAATCAGGATATAAGTTATATAACTCATCAATTGAATTATATATTGTATCTACAGGGTAATTTGCTTTAGGCGGAAAAATTTCAAATGACAATAAAGGTCTCTTTACTTTAAATTTATCTTTTATTTTCATTAAATCCTCCTTAATAAAACAAAAAATCTTCCCCGACATTGGGAAAGATATTATCTTTATGCATCCTCATCTGCCGGTTTTAACCGCTGGAATTAGCACCATATATATAATATTGGTTGCCGGACTTCATAGGGCCAGATCCCTCCGTCACTCTTGATGAATTTATTAAATTATTAAGTGACAGTATATAATTAATAACATCTTATGTCAATAGTTAAAAAAATTATTTTTTATAATTAAAATCATACAAAATCATACGTATAAAGTTTTCCTTAACAATTTCTTTACAAATATGTTATAATCGGAAAAGGTATTAGTTGAGTTAAATTTGATAAAATAGTTTGTTTTAGGGATAGGTGAATGCTAATGACTATTAGAGAAGATGCTTTTTTGATTATTCAAGAATCAATTAAAGCAGTATTACCTCAAGCAGCAGTAATTAAAGCGCTTGAAAAGAAAAACTTTTCAGGTGATGTTACAGTAGTAGCAATAGGTAAGGCAGCTTGGACCATGGCTTTTGCCGCTAAGGAAAAGCTTGGATATAAGGTCTCAAGAGGAATTATAGTTACTAAGTATGATCATTCAAAAGGTCCAATCGAAGGATTTGAGATTATAGAAGCCGGACATCCGGTGCCTGACGAAAATTCTGTAATAGGGGCTGCAAAAGCTTTAGAGCTGGTAAAAAATCTTGATGAAAATGACGATGTTATATTTTTGGTATCAGGAGGCGGTTCTGCCATTTTCGAAAAGCCAATGGAGGGAATTGAGCTTGAGGATATAATGGATATCACTAATCAACTATTGAGCTCCGGTGCAGATATTGTTGAGATAAATACTATAAGGAAACACTTATCGGATGTAAAGGGCGGAAGATTTGCATTGCATTGTAAAGCAAATATTTTTTCTATAGTTTTATCAGATGTTTTAGGAGATAGATTGGATTCAATAGCATCAGGTCCTGCCTATCCGGATAATTCAACATCTTCCCAGGCATTGGAAATTACAGAAAAGTATAATATTGTAGTAACTGAGCAAGTTCTTGATGCTCTAAAAATAGAAACACCAAAAGAAATTAACAACTGTGAAACTGTAATAACAGGCAGTGTCAGCGAATTATGCAGTGCTGCTTCAAAGGTTGCAGTAAGCTTGGGTTATCATCCTCTTCTATTGACGTCTACATTGGATTGCGAAGCAAAGGAAGCAGGAAGATTTATGGCGGCAATAGGGAGAGAAATCAGAAATGGTAAAAGCTTAAAAATTCCTATCGCTGTAATTGTTGGCGGAGAAACAGTTGTTCGTATCAAAGGTAAGGGTAAAGGCGGCAGAAATCAAGAATTATGCCTGTCAGCTGCCATAGGCATTGAAGGACTCAATGATACAGTTATATTTTCTGTCGGCTCAGACGGAACCGACGGTCCGACTGATGCAGCAGGCGGTATTGTGGATGGTGAAACAGCAAGTAAAATAAGATCTACTAATATGCAACCTGATGATTACCTGGACAATAATGATTCATACAATGCTCTTAAAGTGAGCGGAGATTTAATTATAACCGGTTCAACCGGAACCAATGTGAATGATTTGACGGTACTGCTTTGCAGATAAATAAAAAGTCCTCACCTGATTTATGTGAGGACTTATTTTGCACTATCTTTGAACTCTTCCGGAACCGTCTCCTTTAACTAACTTTTCTACTTCATCTACAGAAACCATATTAAAATCGCCTAATATTGTGTGTTTTAAAGCAGAAGCTGCCACACCGAATTCCAAAGCTTCTTTGAAATCCTTACCTTGTAATAATCCATAAATCAGACCTGAGGCGAACGAATCTCCTCCACCGACTCTATCAACGATTCTGATATCATATTTCTTTGAATGATAAAATTCTTTACCATTATAAATGCAAGCTGACCAGCCGTTATCTGAAGCAGAATAGGATTCTCTTAATGAGCTTACAACATATTTAAAGTTGAATTTTTCAATCATTTGTTTAAATATACTCTTATAAGCTTCTAATTCTAATTCACCGGTTGTTACATCAGTTTTACCAGGTTTAAAACCTAATGTTAATTCTGCATCTTCTTCATTTCCGATACAAACATCGACATATTGCATTAAATTAGTCATTACTTGTTTTGCTTTTTCTGTTGTCCATAATTTCTTTCTGTAATTCAAGTCTACAGAAACTGTAACATTATGTCTTTTAGCAGCTTTTAATGCTTCTTCGGTTAATTTTATCGCTTTGTCGCCTAAAGCCGGTGTGATGCCGGAAAAATGAAACCAATCAGCATCTTTAAAAATTTCATCAAAATCAAATTCAGAAGCATCCGCCTCGGAAATTGCTGAGTCAGCTCTATCATATATAACCTTTGAAGGTCTCATAGAAGCACCTGATTCTAAATAGTAAATGCCTACTCTATCTCCGCCTCTAACAATATAGTCTGTTTTTACTCCGAATCTTCTAAGATGATTTACAGCAGATTGACCAATTTCGTGTGTAGGCAATTTTGAAATAAGGTATGCATCGAAGCCATAGTTTGCTAATGAAACCGCAACATTAGCTTCTCCTCCGCCGTAAGTTACATCGAAAGAATCTGATTGAACAAATCTTTCGTATCCCGGAGTAGATAATCTAAGCATTATTTCACCCAAAGTTACAACTTTTTTCAATTTTATACCTCCTTATGCTCTTGCTTCTTTTATACGTTTAACAAATTCTTTTGCCATTTTAGTTATGTCATCCTTAGAACCCTTAGTTAAAGCTCCTCCGACACCAACTGCGATACATCCGTTTTTTATCCATTGTTCAACGTTATCTAAACTGACTCCGCCTGTAGGCATTAAATTAGCTTGAGGCAAAGGTCCTTTAATGTCTTTTATATAGGAAGGACCAAATGCACTGCCTGGGAATACTTTTATTATATCAACTCCTGCTTCCATTGCCTTAATCATTTCCGTAGGTGTCATACATCCGGGCATATAAGGTATTTGGTATCTGTTGCAGAGTTTAGCAGTTTCTATATCAAAAGAAGGACCTACTATAAATTTTGCACCAGATAATATTGCAACTCTCGCTGTCTCGCTATCAAGAACTGTTCCTGCTCCTACCAATAGCTTATCACCAAATTCGTTAACTAATGCTTCAATAACATTTTGTGCTTGCGGTACAGTGAAAGTGATTTCTACAGAATCGATTCCACCTTCTATACAGGCATATGATATATTGATAGCTTTTTCTTCGCTTTCAGCTCGAACAACCGCAACTATACCGGTATTTTCGATTCTTTTTAAAGTATTTAGTTTTATCATATCAACCTCCATTTGTAATAATCCATAATACGAAATAAGGTATTGCATAATGAAACTATTTACTATATTATATTAAATTGATATAATAACATCAAGATATTTTTAAATAATATTTAATTTTAAAAAGAGGTGAAAAAATGGATTTAGTTCAATCTATAGACAGAGCATTGACAATATTAGAAGTTCTTTCAAATTACAACGAAGGTCTGGGTGTAACAGAAATCAGTCAAGAGGTAGGATTACATAAAAGTACGGTTTACAGATTACTTTCAACTTTAATTTATAAAGGTTATGTTATTCAGGATATGGATACTAACAAATATAAGATAACGTTAAAGTTATTTGAACTCGGCAGCAAAAAAGTGGAAAACATGGATTTGTTGTCAGCTTCTAAAACATTTACCAGAAAGCTAATGGAAACGGTTAATGAAGTTGTCCATTTAGTTGTCAGAGATGGTAATGAAATAGTATATATAGATAAAGTGGAGGCTAATAATACAATACGTATGGCATCAACTATCGGAAAAAGAGGGCCAATGTATTCTACGGCAACAGGTAAAGTTATCCTGGCATTTATGTCGGAAAATCAATGTATGAATATATTAAATAACAGCAAGTTAGAAATGAGAACAGATAAAACAATAGTAGATATTGAAATATTAAAGAAACAGCTTAAAGAAATAAAAAGTAGGGGATATGCTGTTGATGATGAGGAAAACGAAATAGGTGTAAGATGTGTCGGTGCTCCTATTTTCAACCGTCATGGAGAAATCGAAGGAGCGATAAGCTTGTCAGGACCGTCAAACAGAGTCACAGAAGAAAAGGTTGAAACTATAGCCATTGAAGTTATGAAATATGCTCACCTCATATCAGAAGAAATCGGATACAGAAAATAGTAATATTTTGTAACATTGTTCAATTATTAATTAACAATTATAAAAATAAATACTTGCAAATGATTTCTTTTTATTATATAATCAAATTAATCCATTATACGAATTAATGTTTCATAATATGAAACAAGCGGCAATCATTTGCTGCTAAGATGCCACAAAGCATCATAATTAAATTTTGTCGGATCAATTGATCTATTAGGAGGAGAAGATGAAAAATAAAAAGATTATCAGTTTGTTTTTAGTATTAGCTATGACTTTCTTACTTGCTGCATGCGGCAATGGAGGCACAAATAACGGTGCTGACAACCCAGCTGCACAACCAGGCGGAAACGATTCAGCTGCTGCGCCTGACAAACAATATGTATTAAAACATTGTCACGTTTTATCATCTAACGAACCATTTCATCAAGGTTTTTTAAATTGGGCTAAGGCTGTTGAAGAGAGAACAAATGGCGGTCTTAAAATTGAAGTTCATCCATCAGGACAATTAGGCGTTGAAGAAGATTTGCTTGAACAAGCAAAAGAAGGTGTTAATGTTGGACATAATACTGACTCAGCGAGATTAGGTATGTATGTTCCTGAAGTAGCTGTAATGAATGGACCTTACTTTGTTGAAAGCTTAGCAGAAGTAGAAAAATTAAAAGACAGTGCGACTCTTCAAGAATACATAGATAAAGTTGAAAGTTTTGGCTTAAAAGTTTTATCATACAACTGGGTGCAAACACACAGACATTTCTTTACTAATAAAGAAATTGACAGACCTGAAGATTTAAAAGGACTAAGAATTCGTACTCCCGGTTCTCCAATATGGCAAGAATCAGTAAGAGCATTAGGAGCTGAACCTGTTGCTATGAATTTCGGTGAAATGTATACAGGAATTCAACAAGGCGCTGTTGATGGAGCGGAATTAGTATATGCTAATATACCGGGCGGTAAATTAAATGAAGTTTTAAGTTATGCTAACGAAACTGGTCATATTCTTCTTATAAACTTCCAGGTTGTTAGTGCAAAATGGTTTAATTCTTTACCTGAAGAATATCAAAAGATATTAATGGAAGAATGTGATAAAGCAGGTATGGAAGTATCTAAACAAATGGAAGCTAATGTAGATAATATAAGGAAAGATTTAGAAGCAGCAGGAATGACAATAAACACTGATCCTGATATCGAGGCTTTTAAAGCTGCAGGCGAAAAAGCTTATGAAGTATTAAACTTAACAGATGTTAAGAAAGCTATCTGGGATGAAATAGGTAAAAAATAATATAATATAATAACTGTAATAAACGGGACTGTTTTATAACAGTCCCTTTTGAAAATTAAGACAGAGGTGACAATGTATGAAATTTTATAACTGGCTTGGCAAACATGAAGTTTTAATTGCTAAAATTGCACTAACAGTTATGACTTTACTTGTATTTGTTCAAGCGGTGACTAGAAAATTTGGACATCCAATATCATGGGCAGTAGATATTTCTACATTCCTCTTTGCTTGGGTAGTCTTTCTTGGCGGCGATGCAGCTATGCGAAGAGACGCGCTTGTAAATATCGATATGTTTGTAAAGAAGCTTTCTGAGAAAGCTCAGCTTAATATAAGAATAATTAATAATGTTATAATTATAATATATTTAGTTACTATGATTTTCTATGGAATCAGATTAACTATTACTACATACCATCGAACTTTTGCAGGGTTGCCATGGTTAAGCTTTTCATGGGCTACAGCATCAGTGCCTTTTGGATGTTTGTTGATGTTGTTTACTACTATTTTAAAAACAAAAGACATCTTAAAGGAAGGAGGGTATATTAAATGACACTTGTAGCAATTACATTTGCAATATTATTGGTTATGGGTATGCCGGTTGCGTTTGTTATGGGTATTTCAGGCTTAATGTTTTTTTTAGGACAGGAAACATTAACTTTCACGATACCTGTACAATTGACAGTTACCCAAACACAAAACTTTGCCATGTTAGCAATACCTATGTTTATTTTTGCCGGTAATTTAATGAATCAAACGGGTATCACAAAACATTTACTTAAACTTGCCAGTGTCTTAACAGGACATATGAGAGCAGGATTGTCTCAAACAACTTGCGTATTGTCCGCTTTGATGGGTGGAGTAAGCAGTTCAGCTATCGGCGATGCAAGCATGCAATCCCGTATATTTCAGCCGACAATGGAAGAAAAGAAATATTCTAAAGGCTTTGGTGCAGGTTCAGTAGCTTTTAGTTCAATTATAACTCCTATAATTCCTCCCGGAACAGGTTTAATACTTTATGGAACCATAGGCGAGGTATCTATAGGACGTTTATTTGCGGCAGGAATTATTCCGGGAATCATTATGACTATTACAATGATGGCAGCTGTAAATTTTACGGCAAGAAAGTTGAATATGCCTCCTGAAAGAGAAAAGAGAGCATCAAATTCAGAAATATTTAAAACAGCAATTGAATGTATATGGGCTTTGTTATTCCCAATATTCCTGTTTATAGGAATGAGAACAGGTTTTTTTACACCTTCTGAAGCGGGAGCTTTTACAGCGGTTTATACTGTAGTTATAGGAATTTTCGCGTATAAAGAATTAACTTGGGAAAAATTCAAGCATGCTATAGACATAACGGTTATAGATGTTGGTATGATAATGCTTTTGATATGTTTTTCCGGCGCGTTAAGCTACGGACTTACATGGGAAAGCGTACCGCAGTCTATCATGTCATTTTTATTCGGTATAACAAGTTCTCCAATATTAATAATGACATTAATTATTGTCTTTTTATTAATAGCTGGTATGTTTGTAGATTCAACTGTATTAATTTTATTATTAACTCCTATGCTTGTTCCTGTAGCAAGAGAAATAGGTGTAGATCCTATTCATTTCGGGTTAGTTATGATACTCACATTAACATGCGGGCTGTTGACTCCTCCTGTGGGAGTATGTATGTATGTTGTGTGTACGATTTACGATTGTTCTATAGGCCAATATGTTAGAGAATCAAAATACTTATGGATGGCTGTTATATTTGCCATAATTGTTATATTACTAGTTCCGCAATTGTCATTGTGGTTGCCGGAATTAATATTTAGCAGGAAATTTTAACAGGGAGGTATTTATGAATTTTAATAGTAAGGTAGTTTTAATAACCGGTGCACGTAAAGGTATTGGAAAAGCCATAGCTTTAAAGTTTGCTGAAAATGGAGCTAAAGTAATAGTAAATGCCACAAAACCTGACGCAGGAAAAACATCTGTCGAAACAGTTGAAATTATAAGAAGTAACGGTGGAGAGTCGGTGTTTATAGCAGGTGATGTTTCAAATCCGAAGTCAGCAGAATCTATTGTTAATGAAGCAATTAATCATTATGGGAAAATTGATATATTAGTAAATAATGCCGGAATCGTAATTCCCGGAAGTTTAACAGATACATCTGAAAAGGATTTTGATATGACAATGGATGTAAATGTAAAAGGTACTTTTTTCATGTCAAAATATACTGTTGAATATATGAAAAAGCAAGGCAGTGGAGTTATTGTGAATATTGGTTCGGTTGCTGCTTTGAAAGGTCATGTGGACAGAGCGGTTTATTGTGCATCTAAGGGTGCAATTGTTGCCTTGTCTCGTGCTATGGCTGCGGATTATGTAAAAGACAATATACGTGTTAACGTCATATGCCCGGGGACAACATATACACCGGCGATTGAGGAAAAAATAAGGAATGCAGAAAATCCTGCGGAAATGGAAGCTGTTTTCGTAAACAGACAACCTATGGGTCGTCTTGGTAAGATTGATGAAATAGCACATGCTGTTTTGTTTGCTGCATGTGAAGAAGCCGCTTACATGACAGGAAGTGTTATTGTTATTGATGGCGGTATGACAATGTAATATTTATGCAGGAGGTTACACTATGAGCATGATTTTTGACTTAAAGGGAAAAACTGCAGTTATAACCGGTGCTACAGGAATTTTATGCAGTGTTATAGCAAAAGAGTTGGCTAAACAAGGAGTTAATGTAGCTGTATTAGGTCATGGTGGAGACAAAGCCAAAATGTTGGCCGATGAAATCATAAGAGATGGTGGCTCTGCCATTTACTATAACGCAGATGTTTTAAATAAAGAGAGTTTAATCGAAGCACGTGATTATGTAATAGAAAAATATCAAGATATTGATATTTTAATAAATGGTGCAGGCGGAAATAAAAAAGAAGCTACTACTTCTGATGAACTAAGTTTTTTTGATATAGATTTTAAAGCTTTAGAGTGCGTATTTAATTTAAATGTAATGGGAGCGGTTTTAACCACTCAGGTTTTTGGTGAGCTTTTTGCAAAATCAGGTAAAGGCTGTGTAATTAATATTTCTTCTATGGCAGCATATCACCCGCTAACTAAAACAATTGCATATTCGGGTGCAAAGGCCGCAGTGTCGAATTTTACGGAATGGATGGCAGTTCATTTTAATCAGAATTATTCAACTAAAATAAGAGTTAACGCGGTTGCACCGGGATTTTTACTTACTAACCAAAATAAATATTTAATGGTACAAGAAAATGGCGACCCTACTGAGAGAGGAAAAAAAGTATTAGACAAAACACCAATGAATAGATATGGCAATCCTGAAGAAATAGCAGGGCCGGTACTATGGCTTTGTTCAGAAGCTGCATCTTTTGTAAATGGTGCCGTTATTCCAATTGATGGAGGATTCTCTTCATACTGGGGTGTTTAGGAGGACTACTATGAGTGATAAACTAAAAACAATAAAATTAGATGATTTAAAAGAATTTTGTTATCAAGTGTTAGTTAAAGAAGGAATGAATGAAGATGATGCAAAAATTACTGCTGATGTATTAAGTGAAACCGACGGGTATGGTACTCATTCGCACGGAACAAAAAATTTGCATAATTATATACGTAAAATGAGAGCCGGTGGAATGAGCATCAATGGAGCTTATGAAATTATTACTGATGGACCAGGCTATGCATTAATTGATGCTAATTCCTCTATTGGAATGGTACCTGCATTTAAAGCTATGGAATTAGCGATAAGTAAAGCAAAAAACTGCGGTATAGCTTGTTCGGTAGTAAAAAATGCATCACATTTTGGAGCAGCAGGATATTATGCTAATATGGCGGCTAAAGAAAATTTGATAGGATTAGTATTCAGTAACGTTGATGCTAACATGACAATTCCCGGAGCAAAGGGCAAGGTAATGGGCAATAATCCTTTAGCGTATGGAGTTCCGGCCGGTAAATATTCACCTATTTTTCTTGATATAGCAATGAGCTCAGTTGCATCCTTAAAAGTTGTTCAAGCAAGAAAAGACGGTAAATCTATACCTGATAATTGGATAACAGATGCAGAAGGACTTCCGACTACAGATCCAAGCCGTTATCCTGAAGAGGGTGCTATGCAACCTATGGCTGCTCATAAAGGATATGGATTAGCATTATTAGTAGAAATTCTGACAGGTGCGCTATCGGGCGGTGGTATTATGAATGAAGTTCCGAGCTGGTTGTTCTCTATGGAAGAAAAAAATAATGTATCACATATGTTTATAGTTATTGATGTGTCAAAATTTATGGGACCTGATTTATTTAATAACAGAATAGAAAATATGATTGAGTATTTACATTCAACACCAAAGGCAAAGGGTACGGAAAGAATATTCTATCCCGGTGAAATTGAATGGGAAAAACACAAATCATGCTTGGAAAACGGGCTTACTTTACCAAAAGAGCTTGAAGAATCCTTAGCAGCTTTACAAGAAGAATCAGGTGTTAAAATAAACTGGTATTAATAAATAATTATATTGATATGGAGTTGAAATATGATATATGGAAATTTAGGTAATCTTGGAGAGCCAAATGCTTATCCAAAAACCGTATATAGATTATTAGAGTATTTGAAAAATAAGGATTTCAATAGTATAAAACCGGGTAAATATGATATTGAAGGAAATGATATTTATTTTTTAGTTACAGATACTATGACTGATAGAATAGAACAGAAAAATGCTGAGTCCCATGTTAAATATATAGATATTCAATTCTCTCCAAGTGGAGGAGAATTAATGGGATTTGCTATAGATAAAGGCAATAATGAAATTACCGAAAACAAACTACAAGATAAAGACGTCTTAAAATATTTAATTGTAGAAAATGAAAAATTTATAAAAATGAATCAAAACGATTTTTTTGTATTTTTTCCCTGGGATATTCATAGACCGGGATGCACTGATTTAGAGCCAAACAATATCAGAAAAGTTGTTGTAAAAATAAAAATGGAATTAATTTAAATACTGTAAAATTTAAAATATTGAGAAAGCCCTGAGTTTGTTTATAAGTTTGATAAACTATCACAAAATCTGAATCTCAGACATATCATATACCGTAATATAAATATATTGGGGAGTGATATTAATGTATACAGATACAAATTTTGTTCGTCAATCATTAGAACTGCATTTATTTTTTGCTCGAATAATGAAAGAACATTCTTTTTTTCTACAAATAGGATTCACGCCAAGGGATATTAAATTTACGCAAAAGGCAGATGAATTCAGAAGAGCTTTTGATACACTTTTATGCGATGTAGTTGCATTATCTGATGGTATAGTAAGTAAACATGTTCTTCAGTCAGGAGAAGTAGTAACACCTTTTACGCTTCAGGCAGAAAGACTTTCTGAATTTTATACCGGAGTTGATATTCCAACCGGTATAACGAAAGCAGAGGAAACGTTAATGGGGGCAAACCCCAACACATTGAGCACTTCTTTTGTTGATGAGGTTTCAAGAATTAATAATAGAGCTATACAGTTAATTTCTGATTTAATAATGTTTAAAGCTACTATTTTATCAAATGTTTTAGAATGCAAAATGTTTACTATGAATTATCCGCTATTGATAGACCATATTATGCGTGAAGCGAGATTGTATTTATCCATGGTTGAAAAGCTTCAACAAAGAGAATTTATAAATATGGAAAGAGAAGCATTAGAACAGGAAGCTTTTTGGAATAGGATTATGGCGGAGCATGCGAAATTTATACGTGGATTACTTGATCCTACAGAAGAAGCATTATTTAACAAAGCCAATGCTTTCGGAAAGGAATTTGATGTATTAACAGGAGAAGCTTTAGCAGCAATGGATAGAACAGTACCATTTAGAAAAGTTACTGAAGACAGCCTGGAAGCGACTATAGCTATTAGAGATTTTAAAGCACAAGGTACGGAAGGGTTACTTAATTGTAGTATTAAATCAATAATTATTCCATTGTTGGGTGACCATACTTTGCGTGAAGCAAATCACTATCTAAGATTATTAAATATGTTTGCAAGATAAGTAAATAGTATAAAATATTAAAATAAAAAAGTTGTTCTTTAAGTAAAGAGCAACTTTTTTAATAAATATAATTTTTTTGAGGAAACTATAGACCCGCGGGTCTATATGTGTTATAATTGATATAGACCCACGGGTCTATCATAAATTTCTTGATTGAAAGGAGTAAGGCTATGTACGAAAGATTCCATGAGCTTGATATGGAAAAGCAGCAACGCATTTTAGACACCTCGCTGGAGGAGTTTTCCGAAAATGGTTATGAGATTGCCAATACCAACGAGATTGTCAAAAGGGCCAACATCGGCAAGGGGATGTTGTTCCGCTACTTCGATAGTAAGGCTGGGTTGTTTTTCTATCTGGCGGATTATTGCTTTGACAGGATAGAAAAAGAACTGTTTGATAGACTGGATTTGAATGACAGGGATATATTTTCAAGATACCGGCAGCTTGAGCAATTAAAAGCATCTATGCTGAAAAAAAACAGCACAGTCTATTCCTTTGCCGCCGTTGCACTGAATACGCAAAATAAAGAACTGATAGATGGCATGCATGAGAAAAAACAACGCTTTATCCAATCCGGGAACAGGATTTTTGATAATCTGGACACAAGCCGTTTCCGCGACGAGACATCAGTAGACAGGGTAGTCAAAATTATCGCGTGGACGGTTTCCGGCTTTGAGCGCGAACTGCTGCCAAAAGCGGAAGAGCTTATAAAAGCATCAGACGCGCAGGATAAATTGTTCCGGGAGTTTGATGCCTATCTGGAAACACTGGAACACAACTTTTATAAATAAGGAGGATATTTTTATGTTAGCGGTACGGACACAAAGGTTGACCAAGACATTTGGGAAAACAAAAGCCCTCAATGAGTTGAACTTTGAAGTAAAGCAGGGCGAAACGCACGGCTTTCTCGGGCCAAACGGTGCGGGCAAGTCCACGACCATCCGCGTGTTGATCGGCGCCCTCAAAAGGGATGGCGGCGAGGCCAAACTATTTGGAGGCGATGTATGGCGGGACGCGGAAGCGCTGCACAAAAGGCTGGTCTACGTGCCGGGCGATGTGCGGCTGTGGCCGAACCTCACCGGCGGGGAGGTTATCGACTTGCTGGGCAAACTGCGGAGCGGGTTTTCAGCCTCAAAGCGCAAGGAATATATTGAACGCTTCCAGATTGACCCCACAAAAAAATGCCGGTCATACTCGACGGGCAATCTGCAAAAGGTGGCATTGGTATCGGCATTTGCCTCTGATGTGGATTTATACCTGTTCGATGAGCCCACCAGCGGCCTTGACCCTCTGATGGAGGCGGTTTTCACGCAAAGCGTATTGGAACCCAAAAAGGCCGGCAAGACGGTTTTGTTATCCAGCCACATTCTTGCGGAAGTGGAGGCTCTATGTGACCGCATCAGCATTATCCGAGACGGAAAAATCGTGGAGTCCGGTACATTGGCCGAACTGCGGCATTTGACGCGCAGTAACGTAACCGTTTCCACCGCAAAGCCGGTGATAGGGCTTGAAACTCTATCCGGCGTCCACGATCTCAATGTCGATGGAAGCACGTCTCATTTTCAAGTGGACGACACGGAAATGTCCAATGTGATGCGGCATATCACAGGCTATGAAATTCTCTCTTTAGTATGTACGCCGCCCACTCTGGAAGAACTTTTCCTGCGTCACTACGGCGACCAAATTCCCGGCGTTGCACACAAGAAAGGCGGTGTGTGAATATGAAAGGCAAAGTAATACGGGATGCGGGCTGCTATCTGCGCATTATTTTTCGTCGTGACCGCATCCGGCTTATTCTCTGACCGCTCTTGTTTGTGGTACTCCTTGTATATTCGGCGTGGATTTTGGTAGACATGCTGCCGAATCAGGCGGCTATTGAAACGGAAGCGGAAATACTCAAAAACCCATTTACCATCGCAACGTCCGGGCCCGGATACGGGCTGGACGCTCCCAATCTTGGCATAATTTTGGCGCACAAATCGTTTCTGGTCTTTGCGGTCGTTGTGGCGGTGATGAGTATATCTCTCACGGTGCGATACACAATGAGGGAGGAATCTGCCGGATACTCCGAATTATTCCGCTCCACCGCTCTCAACCGTCATGTCGGAAATTTATCCGCGTTTTTAATTGTTACGGGCTTTAACCTTGTGATATGGCATCACTTCTATGGGCTGGCTGAACCGTGAGGAAAAGGATACTCACCTTGAGCTTGTTGTAAGCACAAACACCACAAGACGGCAATGGTTTTTCAGTCATTCGCTTATTGCCATTGCCGGAAGTGCTGCCATATATCGTTTTGGTTTATTCGCTGGTTTTGTCCCTGTTTGCTTCGGGTCAGAATATTCCCGGATGGATGTTGTGGCTGTCTCCGTTTGGGAAACTCCCCTTTGTATCTTATGAAAGCTTTCAACCAATTCCTGCTTTATTGCTGCTTGGTATAGGGATATTATTCGTAACAGCAGGCTTTTTGGGATTTTTTATTATAATTAATTCCCGGACCAATTTTTTTACACCGAAGTGAGACATGGGTTCCATAGCGGAAGTTGCGCAGCAACTTTTTTAGTATTAATAAACAGATGTATATCCATCAAAGTAATGTACATGACCATCATTTAAAGTTGTCATTCCTCTGTAATAGTGAGTATGCCCACCTCTTGCTCTGATTTCCGGATCTGTTCTAATTTCTATTCTATGGGTATGACCATCGTTATATGTTGTATTATCAGACATATAATGTGTATGACCGGGAACATTAGGATTTGCAGAAGTTGTTCCTTTATAATAGTGTCTATGCAAATCATTGACGGATGTTGAACCTTCAAAATTATGTGTATGCATTCTGCTAAACAAATATATCACCTCAATAAATTATATATAATATTATATGATTATTTATTTGTTGTGTGCCTGCTGGATAAATTTATACAAGTCATTGACTAACAAGTCAATTTTATATATAATTATATTGACTGAATGGTCAATGATTAAGGAGGATTTGTATGATTGACAATTCAAAAAGGGATAAAATTTTAGAATCAAGCTTAGGTGAGTTTGCGGAATACGGATACGATAAAGCAAGCACCGACAGAATAAGTCGGAGAGCTGAAGTGTCTAAGGGGCTTATATTTCATTATTTTGGTTCAAAAGAGAATCTGTATATGACAACTATGAATAAGTGTATTGATGATATTTTCGAGGAATTTGACAGCATTGAATTTCCTGATACTGATTTTATATCAAGGCTTATGAAAATGATGGAAGTGAAATATAATTTTTTTATTAAGCATTCTCAGCACTATAAGCTTATTGTGAACGGTTTTTATGATTCACCTAAGAAATTACAGGAAAAACTGAAACATAGGTACTCTGAATTAAAACAAATAGGGTATGCCATTTTTGTTGATATGATTAAGGAAATGCCCATAAAGAAGGATATTTCCATTGATGAAATTGTTTCAATTATAGCATCAATAACAAATGTTATTGAAAGCAAGTATATATATTTATTCACTGATGGTACTGTAAGCTTTGAGAAGTCTTATGATATTGTTAAGGAAGAATATCTAAGGTTGATTAATATTATTATGTATGGAATTTTAGAGTAGGGGGTTTAAATTATGAACGACTTGGTATTGAAGGTAGATAACCTCAGCAAAAATTATCAAATGGGAGAAGTAATAGTAAAGGCTCTCAAAGATGCAAGCTTCGAAATCAAAAAGGGAGAATTTGTTGTTATACTTGGTCCCAGCGGTTCAGGAAAAAGTACGCTGCTGAATATAATAGGAGGTATGGATACACCAACCGGCGGTAAAGTGCTTTTTAATGATGAACCTATTACAAACATGAGTGACAAGGAGCTTACATTTTACAGAAGAAACAAAATTGGATTTGTATTTCAGTTTTATAATTTAATGGCAACTTTGACTGCCAAGGAAAATGTAGAGCTTGCCGCAGAGATTTGCGAAGATGTCATTGATATTGACGAAGTATTGGAAGCCGTAGGTCTTGGGAACAGGGCGGATCATTTTCCTTCACAAATGAGCGGAGGTGAGCAGCAAAGGGTTGCCATTGCAAGGGCTGTTGCAAAGAATCCGCAAATCTTACTATGTGATGAACCAACCGGCGCACTTGATTTTGAAACAGGCATACAAATATTGAAAGTTTTGAAGGATGTTAACGAAAAATATAAAAATACTGTAATAGTAATAACTCATAACTCATCAATAGCCCAAATGGCTGACAAGGTTATTAAAATGAGAAGCGGAAAAATAACAGAAATTACAGTAAATGAAAATCCTATACCTGCTGAAAGGATTGAGTGGTAATGAAAAAGCTTGATAAAAGACTTTTTAGAATGATCAAAAATACCAAGGGTCAATACATAGCAGTCTTAGCCATTATAATTACAGGTATTTTTGTTTTTACCGCCGTTAACAATTCAGCTAAAAATTTAAAGGATGCAATTGATGATTATTACAATGTAACAAATTTTGCAGATATTTTTGTAAAAGGCTCAAGCATTCCTGAGAAGCTAAAAAGTCAGTTGGTAGGAACTAATGACATAAAGGAAGCTGAAGCAAGAATTGTATTTGATACAAAGCTTATCACAGACGATAAGGATGAAAATGTTGGTGTAAGAGTGGTTTCTGTTGATAAATATGAGAATAAAATCAACAAGCTGTTCATGAAGTCCGGAAAAAGAACCTTGTCGGAAAAAGATGTAATTGTAATCGAACAGTTTGCGGCAGCAAGAAATATCAATGTTGGCGACGAAATTAATATCAAAATTAACGGCAGGCAGAACAGCTTTAACGTATCAGGAATTGCAACAAGCCCTGAATATATTTACATGATGGAAAACGAGCAGACAATGCTGCCTAATCCTGAAAGCTTTGGAGTTATATTTCTGGAAGAAAATTATTTGAGGAAGGTTTACAGCTCCAAGGGTAATTTCAATGAAATCCTGCTAACAGTTAATAATATTGAAAATGTAAAAAAAACAGCAGATTATTTAGAGGATAATTTAGATAAGTATGGAGTCTCCAGAGTAATAGAAAAGAAGGACCAGCTTAGCAACAACATAATGGAGCAGGAAGTTTCGGGGCTTGAAATGATGTCACAGTCCATACCTATTGTATTCCTGGCATTTGCCGGCATAATGCTTGCTACCATGCTGTCAAGAATTGTAAAAAGGGACAGAACCTCCATAGGAGTATTGAAGGCACTTGGATTTACAGAGGTCGAAGTATTGGTCCATTACCTGAAATATGCTGCTTCTGTAGGTATAATCGGAGGTTTTTTGGGTTCGATTTTCGGAACGGCACTATCCGGCTGGATGACTAATTATTACTTGGTATTTTTTAGTATACCAATGTTGGAGGCTAAAGTATATTATTATAGAATATTCATTTCTGTTGTTTTATCATTATTGTTCTGTATTATATCCGGATTTTTGGGTGTAAGAGGAATTATTAAAATAAATCCTGCCGAATCTATGAAGCCTGAATCGCCTAAGAAGGGCAAAAGGCTATTTGTTGAAAATATTAAATTTATTTGGAGTCATGTTTCTTTTTCGTGGAAAATAGTTGTAAGGAACATATTCAGAGAAAAAAGGAAATTTATTTTCATAGGAGCTGCAGTAGCAATAACCTGCGGAATGATGGTAATGACAATATGGATGATTGATATAGTAGACATTATGTTTAACAGACATTACTCAGAATTCATGAAGGCTCAGTACAATGTAAGCTTTAACGGGTTTAAGAATGATAATGTAATAAATGAATTGTCCGAAGCAATAAGAATAAAGGATATGGAAGGCAGAATAGAAATGCCTTTTGAAATGGTAAACGGAAGACAATCCAAGGTTGTCAATGTAATAGGATTAAAAAAAGATACGGTATTTTACGGTTTTAGAGATATAAAGGGCAATATGGTCAAAATTCCATCTGACGGAATTTTGATATCGTCTAATTTGGCAAATGCTTTGCAGATTGATGTGGGTGATGAAATATTTTTGGATAGCTTCATAGATGATAAAGACGGATATGTGAAAGTAAAGGGAATTATCAACCAAACTCTTGGAATTAACGGATATATGAATATAGATTATTTAAACGAGAAATTTTTGGATAAAGGCATTATAAACGGTGTCTATATCAATTCCGATGAAGATGTTACCTATAAGCTGGATGATATGAAATACGTTTCTGTACAGTCACAGTTTGATATGAAAAAGGCATTTGAGGAATTTACAACGATAACAGCAGTATCCATGGGATTTATGGTTGTGTTTTCAGGTTTGTTGGGATTTATCATAGTATACAGTATGACTCTCATGAGTATTAATGAAAGAACATTGGAGTTTTCATCTTTGAGAGTTATGGGATTTTCTAAAAAAGAAATATTCAACATGCTGGTCAGAGAAAATATGATTATGACCGTATTAGGAATTATCGCTGGAATACCAATCGGTTTGTGGCTTGTTGATTATATGGGCAAGTCCTACACCACAGATGTTTATACCATGAATGAACCGATTAGTCCAAAGAGCATTGTTATTTCAATTATAGTGACCATAGTATTCATAATTTTAGCACAGTTGATGACGTATGCTAAAATCCACAAGCTTGACTTTATGCAGGCTTTGAAAAACAGAATATCATAAATTTAATTTAGGAGGGCAAAATGAAAATAAAATTTAAAAAGAAGTACGTAATATTATCAGTATTATTAGTAATTGCATTAATTGCTATATTCTCAATGTTATCCGGCGGACATAATTCATATGAAGGAAATACATCAAAGGTAGAGATAGGCAATATTCAAAATACATTAGAGGAAACGGGAACTGTTTATTCTAAAAGGGTTAACACTTTTTATTCTGATATTAGCCAAAAAGTAAAAATTTTAAATGTATCTGTGGGAGATAAGGTTAAAAAAGGGGATATCATATTAACATATGATAATAATTACGACTTGGAAATAGAAAAAGCCAATAAACAAATAGAGGCAATAACAGCCACCTATAATGAAACGATTAAAGGCGCTGATTTTAAAGAGATTTCCAATATGAAATTAAACATCAGCACAATTGAAGGTAACTTAAACCTTGAAAGAAACAACTTTGAAAAAATAAAGGACTTATACGAAAACAATGCTGTCAGCCAGGTTGAATATGATGAAGCGAAAAATAATGTTACCGCTTTGGAAAATCAGCTGCAGGAAGCTAATAATAATTATGATTTACTGTTAAGAGGCGTTTCATCTAATGTGAAGAAACAATATGAATCACAAATTGAAGAAATTATGGTACAGATAAAAATTCTTGAAAAAAATATTGAGCAATCATCTATTAAAGCAGAATTTGACGGTATTATAACTGAATTAAACGTCCATCAGGGAGGTATGACTCAGACGGGAGTAATTGTCGTTGAAATTCAGGATGAACAAAATTTGGGTGTCTATGTGGAAGTGTTGACTGAAGATGCGATTAAAACTTCAATTGATATGCCGTTTATAATAGATTTAGATGGTGACGTAAAAGAGCTTAAGGTAAATAGAGTATATCCGAAGGCAACATCATCGGTTTCAGAGCTTGGTGTTGAACAAAAAAGAGTGAGAATTGAGGCTGATTTAGAGCATGAAAGCAAAATGAAAATCGGTGCAGAGGTTGATGTGGTAATTGTACTTGAAGAAAAAGACAATGTGCTGGTAGTAGATAGAGACGCTGTATATGAAAAATCATATAAAGAATATGTTATGGTTATAAGCGGAGATAAGCAAACGGAAACTGAAGTCACAACCGGACTAAAGAATGATGATTTTGTAGAAATAATTTCAGGTTTAAAAGAAAATGATGTTGTATTATTGAATTATTAAATGTATAATACTGAAGGTTAAAATTTGATATTTTAACGAAGGAGAATGAAATGAAATACGATTTAATAATAGTCGGAGCAGGACCGTCCGGTATATTTACGGCATTTGAACTGAACAGAATATGCCCTGATAAAAAAATATTATTAATAGAACAGGGTAAGTCAATAAGAAAACGCCATTGCCCAAAGGATAAAACTAAAGAATGTATAAATTGTCAGCCATATTGCAGTATAACTACAGGTTTTTCCGGAGCCGGAGCATTTTCTGACGGAAAGCTGTCGCTCAGTCCTGAAGTTGGAGGAGATTTACCTGAATTAATAGGCTATGAATATGTTCAGGAGTTAATAAATTATACAGACGAAATATATCTTGATTTTGGTGCCGATACAAAGGTGGAAGGTGTTGAAAGCAAGGAGGAAATAAAGGAAGTCAGACGAAAAGCCATTGAAGCGGGACTCAAGCTGATAGATTGCCCTATCAGGCACTTAGGAACTGAAAAGGCACAGGACATATACGGTAAAATAGAGCAGCATTTAGTTGACAACGGAATTGAAATAAGATTCAATATGCAAGCTGTTGATGTTATTATTGAAGATGGTGCTTTAAAGGGAATTATATTGACAGATGCTGTAAAAAAAGCCACGACAGAAGAGGTTTATGGTGATACCGTTGTTATTTCTGCAGGTAGAAAAGGTGCTGATTGGTTAAAATCACTGTGTGTTAAACACAATATAGCCCACAGAGCCGGAACTGTTGATATAGGGGTAAGAGTTGAAGTCAGAAATGAAGTAATGGAAAAGGTTAATAATATTCTTTATGAGTCAAAGCTCATCGGTTACCCTCGACCATTCAGGGATAAAGTAAGAACATTCTGTCAGAACCCGGGTGGCTTTGTAAGTCAGGAAAATTACGATAATAACTTAGCAGTTGTTAATGGTCATTCATATAAAGACAGGAAATCAAACAATACTAATTTAGCTATATTAAGCTCACATAATTTCAAGCATCCGTTTAATGAGCCTATCAAATATGGCGCCAAGGTTGCCGAATTGTTGAATATGCTTGGAGACGGCAGCATTATTGTTCAAAGATACGGAGATATATTGGATGGAAAAAGAACATGGCAAAAAGAATTGTCAAGATCAAACGTAATTCCTACACTTCCTGATGCGGTGGCAGGAGATTTAACATCTGCAATGCCATACAGAACCATGACTAATATATTGAATTTTATAGAAGCATTAAACACAGTGGTGCCGGGATTTGCAGGAACCGAGACCCTTCTTTACGGACCTGAGGTGAAATTCTACAGCAATAAAGTTGAAATATCTGAAGATTTTGAAACAAGCATTAAAAATTTATATTGCTTAGGTGATTCAAGCGGTTGGACCCGAGGGTTAATGATGGCATCTCTTATGGGAGTAAGAATGGGTCAAATTTTAAGTAATAAAAAATAAAAATCCAAATATATTATATTATCACATGTTACTAAAGATTATTAAGGGGGAAAAACATTGGAATGGTATAATATTGGTAAAAGCGAATTAGTAAAGGAACTAAAGACGGATTTAAATTACGGATTGAGCCAAAGAGAAGCAGAGAAGAGATTAGAGGATTTTGGCAAAAATGAATTAGAGGTCGTAGGTAAGAAAAGTTTTTTATCGAAATTAATTGCTCAGTTTACAGACTTTTTAATTATTATTTTAATAGTTGCCGCAGGTGTTTCAAGTTTTGTCGGTGAAAGAGACGATGCAATTGTCATTTTGGCCATTGTTGTCATAAATGCGGTTCTTGGAATATATCAGGAAGGCAAGGCAGAAAAATCTGTTGAAGCACTTCAAAAGTTAAGTGCTCCAAATGCTAAAGTAATAAGAGGTGGGAATCAGATAATTATTCCTGCGACGGACATTGTACCCGGCGATTTGGTAGTTTTAGATGCAGGGGATATTATACCCGCCGATATCAGATTAATTGAAAGTTCTAATTTAAAGGTTGAAGAAGCTTCTTTAACCGGTGAATCCGTTCCGGTTGAAAAGGATGCAAATACTAAAATATTAGGTCGTGTCGGAATTGGGGACAGGCATAACATGGGTTTTTTTAGCACAATTGTGACTTACGGCAGAGGCAAGGGTATAGTTATAGGAACCGGACATAAAACCGAAATCGGTAATATAGCTACTAAGATTCAATCCTATGATGATGAAGAAACACCATTGCAGGTTAAGTTGAATCAGCTTGGCAAGGTTCTGGGTACCTTGACCATCGGCATCTGTATAATGGTCTTTGTTTTAGGACTTTTTCAAGGAAGACCCATCCTTAAAATGCTTTTAACATCCATAAGCTTGGCGGTAGCAGCAATACCCGAGGGGCTTCCGGCAATAGTTACAATCGTTTTATCAATAGGAATGAACAGAATGGCAGGAAAGAATGCCATAGTAAAAAAGCTTTTGGCCGTTGAAACTTTAGGTGCAACCTCAGTAATTTGCTCGGATAAAACAGGTACGTTGACACAAAATGAAATGACTGTAGTAAAAGCATATGTTGACAACAAGATATTGGATGTGGAAGGTATCGGCTACGAGCCGGCAGGAAATATTAAGCTATCAGGTAAAAATATAAATATATCATCACTTCCGAATCTGAAAAATCTTGTGTGCATCGGTTCGCTTGCTAATGATGCATTGCTTGATAATTCCTCAGGTATGTACAAAATTATGGGAGATCCCACCGAAGGCGCAATCATTGCCTTTGCGGGAAAATTAGGACAAACTACAGAAGAGCTTAACAAATCATATCCGAGAATTGCAGAGCTTCCGTTTGACTCAACAAGGAAAATGATGACTACATTTCATTCTAATTATATTAACGGAAAAATTGTATCCTTTACCAAAGGAGCTCCCGATATTGTAATAAACAGGTGCAGTAAAATTGCCATAAACGGAATGATAGTAGATTTTAATAAGGAATTAAAGGACAAGGTCCTTAAAGTTAACAAAGATTTTGCCCGTTCTGCATTAAGAGTTTTATCAACAAGCTATAAGGTGTGGAATGAGGTTCCAAAGTCTATTAAATTTGATGATGTGGAAAATGATATGATTTTTGTCGGGTTGGTTGGTATGATTGACCCGGCGAGATCTGAAGTCAAGGAATCAATAAAATTATGCAAGCAAGCCGGAATTGAAACAATAATGATTACCGGTGATTATAAAGAAACTGCCTATGCCATTGCTAAAGATTTAGGAATGGTTGAATATGAAAATCAGGCAATGATGGGTGAAGATCTTGATAAATTATCGGATAAAGAGCTCAGAGATGCAGTAAAAAATACAAAGGTCTACGCAAGAGTTTCACCTGAACATAAGGTAAAAATTGTTACGGCATTGAAAGATAACGGTTATATAACCTCCATGACAGGGGATGGTGTAAATGATGCCTTAGCTCTTAAAAAAGCTGATATAGGTGTAGCAATGGGCATAACCGGTACTGATGTAGCTAAAAATACGGCAGAAGTAATACTTACCGATGATAACTTTGCAACAATTGTCAATGCTGTAGAAGAAGGCAGAATAATATTCAGTAACATTAAAAAATTTGTATTTTTCCTTTTAAGCTGCAATATCGGCGAAATACTGCTCGTGTTCATAAGTATATTGCTTGGATGGGAAGTGCCTTTGCTCCCGATTCAGCTGCTGTGGCTTAATCTTGTAACAGACAGCTTTCCTGCTATGGCATTGGGAGTTGAAAATGCTGAGCCGGGTATAATGAATCAGCCGCCGAGAGATACAAAGGAGTCGATTTTAGATAAGAGCATGCTTGGCGGAATTATGTTCCAGGCAGCTGCCATAAGTGCTGCTTCACTATTTTCATATTTGTGGGCAATGCGTATGTACGGTGTAAACGAAGGTTTAATTCACGCACGCAGCGTTGTTTTTGCCACATTAATAACGGCTGAATTATTAAGAGCATTTTCATCCAGGTCACAAACATATACATTGTTCAAAATCGGTTTTTTCTCCAATACGAGAATGATTCAGGCCGTCTTGATATCATTTTTGCTGACTGTAGCTGTGTTGTACGTGCCGGTACTTAACAATATATTCGACGTAATTCCTTTAACATCACATGATTGGTTAATAGTAACGACTTTTTCATTCATACCGATGATTACAGGCGAACTGTATAAGGACTTATTTAAAAATAAGATAAAATGATAATTTCAAGGACGGTTCTTTTCATTTCAAGAAATGAAAAGAACCGTCCCCAATTTTTCAGTGAAGGTGTTGATTTCATCCATATTAATTCCGCTGTAGTTTAGCGAAAACAATAGTTTGCTGTTGTTAAGATTTATGATATTCAACAGAATATCGTTAACCTTCGCATCTTCTTTTATTTTTTCTACACTTTTGGGTGTAGTTGCCTGACATACTATATGAAGACCAGAATCAGAATTAATAATTTCGATTTTATCTTTATAATTACTTTTCAAACTGTTTGATAAATTTGAATTTTTCTTTCTGTAAATTCTTTTAACTTTCCTTAAATGCTTCTGCATGTATCCGTCTTTCATAAAATGCGCAAGTACAATTTGATCTATTTTTGAAGTAGATTGAGTATGACGGTTTTTGATATCATTATATTTCGTCAAAAGTTTTTTCGGTATAACCATGAAGCTGATTCTAAGAGAAGGTAAAAGCATTTTAGAAAATGATCCTAAATAAATTACACAATCATTTTTATCCATTCCTTGCAGACATGGTATAGGCATACCTCCATAGCGTATCATAGAGTCATAATCATCCTCTATTATGAGTCCGCTGTTTTTATATGCCCATTCTAATAGTTCCATACGTTTATTTACAGGCATAATGGTTCCTAAGGGGTATTGATGAGAAGGACTTATATAAATTAACTTTGATTCACTTTTTCTTAACATTGAAATATCAAAGCCGCTGTCGCTAATTTCAATATGATTAATATTGAACATGTAATCTTCAAAAATATATTCTGCCTTATTAAATCCCGGTTTTTCAAATGCGATTGTATTGTGTCTTTCTTTTATTACTCCTATTAATATGCCGAGTAAATACTGAACACCCGCACCCACAATAACCTGTTCAGGGCTTGTATGTCCTCCGCGCATTGCATTTACAAAATCGGATATTTCTTCTCTTAAAAATTGTTCACCTTGTATTGAACAGCTGTTGTAAATTTTAGTTTCCTTATCTGAAATTACTTTATTATATAACCTCTTCCATTCGGAAATATCAAAGCTTTCCTTATCTACACCATCATTTATATAATCATTATCAAGCTGATGATTCAGCATGCTTTTATGAGATTCTCTGTTGATTTCAAAGTTATATTCACTTAAGTCGCATACAAAATACCCTCTTTTAGGGGAATTTTCGATATAGCCCTCTGCCACAAGCTGGCTGTATGCATTTTCAACAGTTGTCTTGCTTAAATTCAAGGTCGTGGAAGCTTCTCTTATAGAAGGAAGTTTAGCATCAGGTTTTAATACCCCCGATGTTATTTCTGATTTTATAAATTCATAAAGCTGCATGTATATGGGTATGTTGCTTTCTCTGTTAAATATGGGTGATATAATCATAAATACTCCTTCTAACGGGGACATTCCTCCTATCCCCAAAGACTATCATTTTCAAAAAGAGGTGTGTCCCCCTTCCACTGTCTTGTTTAAATTTCATAAAATTAACTAAAATTGAGGTTACACATATTTTATCACATTTTTTTGATAACTTTAAGTATTTTTTGTACATATACAATAAAAACCCCATATGATATAATTAAATGCCCTAACCCTATTTTTTCGACCGTAAGGGAGAGAAAAATAGCGGTAGGTCATTATGCAAAGAGCACCAAATTTATGTGAGCGACAGCGAATAAATAAATTTGTGATGCTCGACTGCGAAATAAGTGAGAAATAAAAACAAACATCAAGGAGTCATTATGTATAATATAAATGAAATTCAAGATTTTAAATATATAACATTTCCGTCTTTTGAAGAATATGATGAGATTTTCCATTGCTTTACTACAAGGGCAGGAGGAGTAAGTGAAGGTTCTTTTGCTTCTATGAATATAGGATTCAGCACCGGAGATAATGATGAAAGTGTTAAAAGAAACATTAAAATAATGGCTGAAAGACTTAATTTAAACGTTGATGATATAGTTGAAACTCATCAAACCCATACAAACAATATTATGTATGTAACAGAAGAGCATAAGGGCAGAGTTTTCACCGAAAATACTATAAAGAATATAGATGGCATTTATACGGATAAAAGAAATCTAATATTAATGTCCTTCCATGCAGATTGTACACCTATTTTTTTCTATGATCCAATAAAGAAGGTTATCGGTTTGGCTCATGCAGGATGGAGAGGCACTGTTCAAAATATCGGAGGTGTTATGGTTAAGGCACTGATTAACGACTTTAATTCAGATCCAAAGAATATTAAAGCAGCCATAGGACCGTCTCTTTGTAAAGAGTGCTTTGAAGTTGATGAAGATGTGAAGGATTTATTCGTTGCAGCTGATGAAAACTTCACGGATTTCATGGAAAAGAAGGGAGTTAAATATTACTTCAATCTATGGGAAATTAATAAATATTTATTATTAAAAGAAGGTTTAAAGGAAGAAAATATTGAGATATCGGGTATTTGTACTAAGTGCCGAAATGATTTGTTTTTTTCACACAGAGGACAGGGTGGAAAAAGGGGTTTAATGACGGGCTTACTAATGATAAAAAAACTACCACCCTCATAGAAGTGTGGTAGTTGACATTTAATAGAAACTTAATTATGCTAACCTCTTTTTAAGAATGCGGTTACACAGTGAATAGCACCCCAGCCCTTTAGTATCTCGGAGAAGTCCGTGGAGATAACCTTTATGCCGTTGTTTTCAAGTAGTTCCTTACACCTTGGATTTCCTTCAGGCTGGACAACTAATCCAGGTTTTATAGCTACAAAGTTGATTCCTAAGGTTTCTTTTGCTTCAGTTTGTGATGGGGCTTCTAACAGTTTGAAGCCTTTCCTTTTTAAAGCATCACAAACATCGTATGGAACTTGTGAGGCGTGAATCATAGCAGTGTCATTGCTGGCGATGTTTAGCAGTCCATCTATATGTGCATGACCGTAAGGTATCTGCATATGTATAATATTATCTACACCGATTCTTTTCAATTCGTATTCAACCTGTTGGTATCCGTCTTTGTTGCATCTTACACCTGAAGCCAGTACAACAGTATGCTTGTCAATCCATAGGCCCATTGCTCCGTCAAAGGTTCCGTTACCTGTAACGGTTTTAAGTATAGGAACTCCTAAATCAGAAAGAGCTTTGGCTGCATATCTTTCCTCGCCTCTTCTGGCAGCAATTGCGGGTCTTGTTACTATAGCTCCTTCGGGTGTCATAAAAACAAGGTCTCTCATGAACAAAGCATTAGGACGATCCTCTCTTTGTTCTTTGACATAATAAACTTTAACACCATGATCAATGTAAATTTCAGCTAAATCATCATGCTGTTTTCTAAATAAATCCACGTCTATGGGTTCTTTAAATCTAACTTCCTCATAATCGAAATTCTCTATTTCCTTTCCTGGTCTTCTCATTAGAACAGCTTTTAAATCTTCAACTTCGGAAGCTACACCCCAATCACCCCAGTAAAGATCTATTTCTTCCTTAAAGTCGTTCTCAGTCGGGAACCAGCGTTCACCGGGAATAGCATCAATATCTATTTTAGCTATGTCTTTATTCATTGTAATGACTCCTTCTTAAAATTTAAATTGTATAATAGCTATTGCCCTCTTTTTAGAAATGCCGTAACACAGTGTATTGCTCCCTTACCCTTCATAATTTCAGATACGTCAACGGTTATAACCTTTATGCCGTTGTTTTCAAGAAGCTCCTGGCTTCTGGGATTACCTTCCGGCATAACTATCAAACCCGGTTTCAATGCTACAAAATTGCAGCCAAATGTACTGCGTACCTCAGTAGTAGAAGGAGCCTCCAATATTTTGCATCCACATTTTTTCAGGGCATCGCATACATCATATGGTACTTGCGAAGCGTGAATCATTACTATTTCTTCACTGGCCATGTTCATAATGCCGTCTATATGTATATTACTATAGGGAATCTGCATAGGTATAATATTATCTACTCCCATTTTTTCAAGTTCGTATTTTACTTGTTCATATCCGCTTTTATTAGTTCTGCTGCTGGTTGATAAAACTACGGTTTTTCTATTAACCCACATAGCATTTGCACCCTCAAATATGCCGTCACCGTTAATTGTTCTTAATATAGGGACTCCTAACTTAGATAGAGCCTCTGCGATATATCTTTCTTCTCCTCTTCTGGCAGACATGCCGGGTCTTGTAATTATTGCTCCTTCTGGGGTCATAAACATTAAATCTCTGCAGAAAACAGCATTAGGTCTGTCTTCCCTCTGTTGCTCCACGTAATATACTTCAATATTGTGGTTTCTGTATATTTGGGCAAGGTTGTCATGCTGCTTTCTCATTAATTCCACATCAATAGGTTCGTCTGAAAATCTTACTTCATTTGCGTTAAATTTCTCTACTTCCTTTCCTGGTCTGTACATTAGTACTGATTTTAGGTCATCTACTTCCGAACATACTCCCCATTTTCCCCAATAAATCTCAATATCATCTCCAAAATACGATTCTTTTGGGAACCAGCGCTCTCCGGCAATAGCGTCTATATCTTTTTTTACCGCTTCTGTATTCATTATAATTGCTCCTTATATTTTCTTTTTCTTAATTTCATATCATGCAATTTCTGTGCCATATGTAAAACATACCTGAAATTTTTGTTTTAGTATGGTCTGCTAATATTTTAAGGAGCAAAAAAAAATTAGTAAAAAATTTTTTACTAATTTGTAAAGTAATACTTTACTTAAAACATAAATTATCTTTATCTAATTCATATTTTTCCATTTTATAGTATAAGTTTTGCTTTGTTATCTTAAGTTTTTTTGCGGCATCTGTAAATTTATCTGATTTTTTTATCGCATTTATAATTAATTTTTTTTCGTAATTTTGAACTGCTTCATTTAGTGAAATATCATTGTCTATCTCAAGATTGCAGTTATTAACTGGGATTTTATAGATGTATTCCGGCAGATCTTTTTTTTGAATTATACGAGATGATGTTAAATTAAAGGCGCCTTCTATGATATTCCTAAGTTCTCTGACATTTCCCGGCCAGTTGTATTTTTGAAAAATATCTTCCACTTCTTCAGATATATCAATTATGTTTCTATTCATCTTGTTGTTAAAATAGTCAATAAAATACTTTGTAAGGTAATTTACATCTTGTCTTCTTTCCCTTAAAGAAGGCAAATCCAATTGAACAACGCTGAGCCTATAAAATAAATCCTCTCGCAGCTTTTTTTCCTTAAGACATACTGAAGGTTCCTCATTTATAGCGGAAATAATTTTTACATCCGTGTTTATGGCTTCGATTCCACCTATTCTGGTAATCTTCTTTTCTTCAATTGCTTTAAGTATTTTAGCTTGTACACTTATTTCCATTGAATTTATCTCATCCAGAAATAGAGTTCCTCCATTTGCTGTTTCAAATAATCCGGGTCTGTTTTCGGCTCCGGTGTAGCTTCCTTTTGTTGTACCGAACAGGATGCTTTCCAAGAGAGTTGATGGTATAGAGGCACAGTTTTGAGACACAAATCGTTTGCTCTTACGATTGCTGCTTGTGTGTATAGATTGGGCCACTAACTCCTTTCCCGTTCCGGTTTCCCCATAAATTAATACTGTGGAGTCCGTCTGGGCAACTTTCTTGATTTTTTCCTTTATATTATCTAATGCAGATGAATTGGTAATAATATCATCAACAGTATACAAGGACTTTTTCTGCTCATTGTTTTTAATTGACAGCACTATATCCTGACGTTGGTAGCAGTCATCCACATATCTGGAAACATCTACCACTCCTATTATATCTTCGTTATGTTTTACTAAAAGTGTCGAATTTATAGCATTTATCGTTTGTCCCTTATAAGAAACTAAAGATTGGAACTCGTTGAATATGGATTTTCCGGTTTTAAGTGCCCTCATAACACTGCTTGTTTCTTCTGTTAATGTGGGATATACAGTTAATACATGCTTCCCTACAGCATCTTTTTCTTCTAAATTGTTTATATCCTGCCTAAAGTTTGTGTAATATTCGATTATCCCTTTGTTATTAGTAACCAGAATGCCATCTATATAATTATATATACTTAAAATCTGTTCCACATATCTTCTCAGCATGACCTTTCTCCTTGATTATTAATGTTAATACTATATCAAAAACGTTGATTTGTCAAGGTGTATTATGATATGTCAATTTTTTTAACATTGTTATTTATGAGTAACAAGTATTATAATAATAAAGTATATTTTTTGTCTGTGTCCTGTCAGAATTAATAAAAATAACTATATTTTATAGTTTGATTGTTGGTACGGAAATTGCATATGATTATGAGTAGTGAAAATTATTTACATAACAGAAGGAGGAAAGTTAGGCTTAACACCATAACAAAAACTTAAATAATATGGAGGAAATTGTATGAATAAAAGATTTATGGCAATCGTTTTAACAGTTTTAATGGTTGCGGGATTAATTTCCGGCTGTGCAGGAAATACATCACAGAACGACAACCTATCTCCTGAGGAAAGAACAATTAGACTCAGAGTAAATGATTCTATACCATCACTCGATTGGGAACAGTCTACAAGTCTACGTGCTGTTAAGGTATGGCATCAAATGTTTGAAGGACTATATGGCATGGATGAGGCAAAAGGCGGCTATTATAAGGAGCTGGCTAAGGAAGTAAGCCTTAGTGACAATCAGAAGGAATATACCATTACTCTGCAGGATGGGGTAAAATTCCAGAACGGAGAAGTTATGAAAGCTTCTGATGTCGTATTCAGTTATGAGAGAGCAATGAAAAATCCAAGATTTAATTATGTAACATCTATGATTGAAGATGTTGCTGAAATCAATGATAATACTGTAAAAATAACTTTAAAAACTCCTTTTTCTGCAATTGATCATACTTTTTTCAGCATAAAGATTTCCAGCGAGAAAGAAGTATTGGAACAGGGAGACAAGTTTGGAACTATACCACACAAAGCTGGTACAGGTCCATATTATGTAACTGAATATAATGTGGCAACGGACATAAAGCTTAATGCATTTGAAGATTATTGGAGAGGTGCTCCGGCTATTAAAAAAATTGAGTATAGAGTTATATCTGATGATGCTGCTGCAGTAATAGCTTTTGAAAACCATGAGCTTGATTATTTAGAGGATGCTCCTCTGACAGACTGGGAATCGCTGGTTAAGGCTTCTGGTGAAAATCACTCATTAACTAAGGGTAATGACGTATTATTTTTAGGCGTAAACTATTTGTCTCCTACGAACAATAATATTCTTGCTAATGACAAGGTAAGACAAGCAATATTCTATGCTGTGAATAAAAAGGATATGAACTCCGCCGCATGTAATGGTTACGGTGTTGAGACACCTTACTATATGCCTCCGGAATATGTTGCTACTTCACCTAAGGACGGATTTGAAACATATGAGTACAATCCTGAGAAGGCGAAACTGCTTTTAGCAGAAGCAGGTTATCCTGACGGAGTAGATGTGGGAACTATTCTTACTTATGGAGCGGGTACAGGTGACAAGGCAAAGATGGCACAAGTTCTGCAGGCAAATCTTGCTGATGTGGGAATCACCGCTGCTGTATCTGTAATGGAATCTGCCGTTGTATTACCTAAGTTGTATGACCAGGATTACGATATTTGTATATATGCTGATTCCAATAACTTTGATTTTAATAATATAAGACAAATGGTTCACAGTGAATCGGTAGGTATGTATATTGTTAAGTACAAGGATGGTCCGTTTAACTGGAAACGTCTTGAAGAACTTGTGGATTTGGGTGTTTCTACATCTAATGTAGAGGAACGTGTTGGATATTACAGAGAGTTATGGTCGATTACTATGGATTCTGCAACCTTGCTGCCTTGTCTGTCCAAGCCTGTTCCTACTGTGTGGGCATCTAATCTGGAAATCGGAACTCCTGTTCCTTCATTCTATAAGATACGTACATTCAGCTGGAAATAATTAAAAGCATATTATGTACTAATAAGGGTATTTGCGGAATGTATTAGGAATATTCATAGCATCTCCTAAGCATAGCGGAGGAGATGCTATGAATATATAAGAAAAGTTAGGAGATAAAAATGTATAGATATATTATAAAAAGGATACTATTTCTTATACCTACGGTATTGGGAGTTGTGTTTATTATTTATTTCGTAATGAATATAACACCGGGAGATCCTGCTCGTGCAATGCTTGGTTCATCAGCACCCCAAGCAGATATAGACAAGCTTAATCATGAGTTAGGATATGACCTGCCGTTTCTTCAGAAATATTTTAATTATATTTACAATATGGTAGTAAAACAAGACTTTGGAATATCTTATTTTACTAAGCAATCTGTTTTTGCAGAAATATGGCCAAGGTATATTGTAACCATAAATTTGGCCTTAATGGGCGTTGTGTTATCCTCTGTAATAGGAATACCTTTGGGAATATATGCTGCAGTAAAGCAGTATTCGTTATGGGATACAGTTCCATCCATTTTCGCATTTTTAATAGCCGCAGTACCTTCATTCGTATTAGGAATGATTCTACTTTTTGTATTTTCTCTTAAACTTAATTTACTTCCGTCATACGGAATTACATCCTTCAGTAATTATATAATGCCTGCACTTACCATTTCTATTCCGCCAGCTGCAATGAACTTGAGATTTACTAAGTCTTCTATGCTGGAATCAATTAGACAGGATTTTGTTCGCACAGCAAGAGCTAAAGGAGCGCCTGAAAAAATAGTTATATGGAAGCACGCTCTAAAGAATGCAATGCTGCCGATTATAACTAATATAGGGTTAAATCTTGGAATGCTTATAGCAGGAGCAGTTGTTGCGGAAAAGCTGTTTTCTATTCCGGGTATCGGAAGTTTGATTGTAGATAGGATAACATATAAGGATGAACCTGTTATTATCGCCGGAACAATATTAATTGCAGTGTGTTTTACAATTGTTATGCTAATGGTTGATGTAATATATGCATATATAGACCCAAGAATAAAGGCTAAGTATGCAAGAATGAAGGGATAAAGATATGAAGGATACTACAATGGACAACGTTATGAGAAATAGCGATATATCATTTAAAAAACAAAGTCAAACAAAAGAAATATGGAGAAGGTTTAAAAAGAGCAAAGGTGCTGTTATCGGGCTGGTTATGCTTTTGATTATTCTGCTGATTCTGTTATCTGCAGATGTTATTGCGCCCTATACAACGGCTACAAAGCAAAATATTGATAACAAACTTCAGGGTCCTTCTTTAGCACACTGGTTCGGGACAGATTCTTATGGTCGTGATGTGTTTGCACGTATAGTGCATGGAGGCAGAACATCTATACTTATAGCTATCTTAGCTACTGTTTCCTCATGTATAGTAGGCAGTGCGTTAGGAGCTATTGCCGGTTATTTCGGAGGTAAAATAGATAGTATTATTATGAGATCATTGGATATTTTTATGTCCGTACCTGATATTCTGTTTACCATGGCTGTAGTATTTGCTCTTGGTGCTAATTTTGTCAATTTGCTGGTCGCACTTACATTAGCGTATTTTACAAATTATGTGAGGCTGGTTCGTTCACAGGTTCTTAATCTTGCGGAACTTGACTATGTTGAAGCTGCAAGAGCCGGTGGTGCAAGCAGTGCAAGAATTATAGCATCTCACATTCTGCCAAATGCTATGGGAGTTATAATTGTAAATACTACACTTAACGTTTCTAAGATTATACTGTACGAGTCTACTTTAAGCTTTTTAGGTTTAGGGATGCCACCTCCGGCTCCTGAATGGGGATTGATGCTTTCAGAGGCAAGGGAGTTCATGCGCACTTCTCCTCACCTGCTGTTTTTTCCAGCTATGGCAATTGTTTTGACTGCATGTTCCGTGAACCTTATAGGTGATGGACTGAGAGATGCCCTGGACCCACATTTAAAATCTTAGCTTACTTAAGCAGAAAGGATTGTATGATTATGAACGAATTGATTTTAGATATAGATGATTTGTCGGTTATTTATAAAACGGACCTGGAAACTGTCAAGGCTGTTAATGGCATCAACCTTAAAATAGAGAAGGGGAAAACACTGGGTTTGGTAGGAGAAACCGGAGCAGGCAAAACTACAACTGCTTTGTCAATATTGAAACTGCTGCCGGAAAATACGGGAAAGGTAACGAATGGAAGTATTAAATTTGAAGGTACTAACCTCCTTGAAATGAACGAGCATGAAATACGTGAAATAAGAGGGGGTCAGATTGCCATGGTTTTTCAGGACCCCATGACAAGTCTTAATCCGGTTATGACCGTAGGAGACCAGATTGCAGAGGCCATTATAATGCATAATGAAGGACTGAGCAAAGAGGAGATAGAAAAACGCATTGATGAAAAACTTACAATGGTAGGAATACTTCCATCAAGAAAGACTGAATATCCTCACCAGTTTTCCGGAGGTATGAAGCAAAGGGTTGTAATAGCTATGGCACTTGCATGCGAGCCTAAGTTTCTTATTGCTGATGAACCAACTACCGCACTTGATGTTACAATACAGGCACAGGTGTTGATGATGATTAAGGAACTGAGAAATCGTCTGGGAACATCAATGCTAATGATAACTCACGACTTGGGAGTCGTGGCAAAAATATGTGATGACGTGGCAGTTATGTATGCAGGAGAAATTGTTGAGGCAGGTACTGTTAATGATATATTTCTTGGAGAGAATCATCATCCGTATACTGAAGGTTTATTTGGCTCTATTCCCAACCTTTCTTCCAGGACAAAAAGGCTGAACTCTATTCCAGGATTGATGCCTGACCCGACAAATCTGCCGGAGGGCTGTGTCTTTGCTCCAAGGTGCAAGTATTGTATGGACATATGCATTAGGGTACATCCAAATACCGTATCTGATGAAACCCATTCCCTGCAATGCCATTTGTTTGATGGTAAGTTACGTAGGGACAAGCAGGAGGGAAAACGTGAAAAACAATAAAACAACTCCGTTAATAGAAACCGTAGAGTTAAGAAAGCTGTTTAAATTAAATGGCGGTGCAAGGCTTCATGCTGTTGATGGTATTAATCTTAAAATATATCCAGGAGAAACTGTAGGGGTGGTAGGAGAGTCCGGATGTGGCAAAAGTACTCTCGGAAGAACTATACTTAGACTGATTGAGCCAACATCAGGTCAAATTTTGTATAGTGGAAGTGATATAACTAAGATAAGTGCAGGAAAAATGCGCGAGATGAGAAAAGACCTTCAGATAATTTTTCAGGATCCGTATTCGAGCATTGATCCACGTAAATCTGTTATAGATATAATAGCTGAATATATGTTTATACATAAGGTATATAAAAATAAAATTGATACTTATAACCGTGCAGCGGAGCTTATGGATTTGGTAGGTTTGGCAAGGAGATATTCGAGCTCATACGCTCACGAACTTGATGGTGGGCGTCGTCAGCGTATAGGAATTGCCAGAGCATTATCGTTAAATCCCAAATTTATTGTATGCGACGAGCCGGTTTCTGCATTGGACGTTTCAATTCAGGCTCAAATTCTGAATCTTTTGATGGATTTGGAGGAGGAACTGGGGCTTACATATATGTTTGTTACTCATAACCTAAGTGTAGTTAAGCATATTTCAACTAAAATAATGGTTATGTACCTTGGTAAATGCGTGGAAATGGCATCTTCGGACGAATTGTTCCAAAACCCGATGCATCCATATACAAAGGCATTGCTAAAGGCAATACCTGAGCCGGATATTTCAAAGAGGGACGAAGAATTTGCTCTTATTAAGGGAGAAGTAAGCAGTCCTATTAACGTAAAGCCTGGATGCAGGTTTGCAAAACGATGTGATTTCTGTTTTGACAGGTGTACCAAGGAGGATCCAAATCTTACGGAAGTTTCCCATGAACATTTTGTTTCATGTTTTTTGGTAGAAAAAAATAAAGTAGAAAAGTAAACAGAAAAAACACTATGTATTGTCTGTTATAGTGGTATCGGTTACCGGAAAACTTGCAATTATGACAATTTCAATTGTTTATTATTTTTATAGATGTTTGGTATTATATATATTTTTTAGGAGGAAGGTAAAATGTCAGTTAACTTAAAAGGAAGAAGTCTTTTAACACTAATGGATTTAATAATATACGGAGTGTGTAATGAAACCAATTGAACCATTTTATACAGAAGAAGAATCAAAGTTGATTCATGAAAAAGGATATACAGTTAAAGAAGATGCTGGAAGATGCTTCTGTAAATTTTGCAAAATCTTCCCCCCGAAGGAAAGCAATAATAACTTCTTTGTATAAAGTTGCAGATGCCTTAGAAGGAAAAAACGGTACAGCTATTGAATGTAAGTAGAATGTATAGGAAGCCTTATATTTAAATTATAATTAAATTATTATCATAACCTTCGTACATGCTAAATATAATAATATATATAAAGCTGTGAGGAGGTTATGAAATTGGCATATAAGAGGATAATGTCTCTGATTATGATTATTTGCTTGAGCTTAAGCATTACAGCATGCAGCACTTTGGATATGATGGTAGGGCTGAAACAGGAAAATAATCCGGATACAACTGATTTCGCAAACTTAACTGATTTTGAAATAGTAGAAGATACAATCGGAGAAGAAGTAGTTGAAGAACCTGCTATAGAAACCGTTACCGTAAATCCCGAGCAAGCTAAAATGACAGATATTTTGGCTTATTTTGAAGATGAAAACGGATTTGTAGTTCCTGCTAACACAAAAATTGAATGGGAAGAAGGAATTGCAAAAGCTACACTTCGAAGTATGGTAGTCGGAAGTGAAACTGAAAAGAGACTGGCAGGTTCCGGACTTCACGGTGTATTGCCTGAGGGAACGGAAATCAGAGGGATGGCTATAAAGGATGGTCTTTGCAGAGTGGATTTTACTAAGAACATATTAAACACTTCTTCTTATGAGCAAGAAGAAAATATGATTTCTGCAATTACATATACACTTACTGAATTCCCTACTATAGATAAAGTGGAATTGTTGGTTGAAGGTCAAGCTTTAGCTTCATTATCAAAGGGGTACGCTGTCAATACCGCATTTGAAAGAGAAAATATTAATTTGTACGGCTCTAAGGATGGTGTTAATTATACAGTATACTATAAGGCACCTGATACAGAGGTTATGGGTCACTATATTCCTATAACATTCTCAGCTTCATCCCTTAATAATCCTGCTAAGAATGTATTGGAAAAATTGTTTAGCGGAGCACCTGAAGATACTATCTTAAGCAATAATATTCCTGTTGGAATCAATTTAAGGGGAGTTAATATTGTAAGTGATACAGCTGTAGTTAATTTGGGTGTTGAAGCGGTTAATCTTTCTGAAGAAGAATACAGAGATATGAACGCAATTGTTGTACTTTGCTTAGAACAATTCGGAATTTCTGATATTGAATTCAACATCGAAGGCATCTCGTTTGAAGAAGCAGGTCTGCATTTTGACGATGGTGTAATGCCTGCATTTAATCAGTACTAGGGTACGGGGACACACCTTAACGGAGGGATAGTCTTTGGGGTATGCGTTAAGGAATGTCCCCAATTGGAAGGGGGCACACCTTTGATGTAATGAGATTCTTCACTGTTGCTCAGGATGACATTTGTCATTCTGAACGCAGTGAAAAATCTCTTTTTTATTCTCTAAGTTTATTTACCGTAATTTTCCTTCGCGTGTATTGCAAATTCTGGAGTTTGTATTTTATCATATGGTACGCCTTCTTCAATTTCTCCGGCTGTTTTCATTATATCAATCAATCTGTTATAACCGTCTTCTCCCAATACTAAATCAGGATTCCATGCTCCGATATCCCTGTAGGTTTCGACGATTTTTGCTATGAATTCCTTATCAGAATCAGGGAATTGGGGAGCTATAACTTCTGCCACTTCTTCAGCTGAATGTTCATTAACCCATACCATTCCTTCATAAAGTGCATCGGCAAAACTTTGAACTATATCAGGATTTTTTTCTATATAGCTTCCTAAAGCACTGTAGCACGTATAAGGAATATATCCTGCTAAACTGCCTACGGATTCTAATACATAGCCATTACCCTGAAGCTCAAAGGTTGAAGCTAACGGCTCAAATAATGTGGTATAATCTGCTTCGCCCGAAGCAAATGCTCCTGCCATCATATCAAATTGTACATCGGTTCTTACATCAACATCAACACCTGGTGTTAAGCCCGCCTGTTTCATGGCATATTCTAATGCCATCAAAGGCATTCCGCCTTTACGGCCTCCAAGAATCGTATGCCCTTTTAATTTTTCCAATGTAAAGTCATCGTCTTTTTCCCTGCCTACAATAAAGGAACCGTCTCTCTGAGTAAGTTGTGCAAAGTTAACAGCATAATCTTCTCGTCCTTGTAAATAAACATAGACGCTTGCTTCTGGTCCCATGAATGCAATATCTGCCTCGCCGCTTACCATGGCAGCCATACATTTATCCGCCCCGCCGCCGTTTGTTAATTCAATTTGAAGTCCTTGTTTTTCAAAGAACCCCTTTTCTATTGCAACGTATTGCGGTGAATAGAAGATGGAGTGAGTTACTTCTATTAAACGCACTTTAGTCATGTCTGTTTGTTTTTGTTCACACCCGGAAAGGACTAAGGTTGACACAAGTAAAACAACCAACAGTAAAGAAATAAATTTTTTCATAAATACCTCCTTTTTATCAATTTGGGGACATTCCTTTCATCCCCCAAGACTATACTTCTGAAAAAGGTGTGTCCCCTTTCCTGTTTTTTTGCTCGTTATTCATAATATTCAATGTGTTGAAAAAAAGTTACGATAAATTTATAATAATAACTTTTAAAACTAATAGAATTATAGTATCAGTTGTGATATATTGAAATTGTGTGTAAAAATTATGTAATAATTATGTAAATACAATGTAAAGCAAATTGAGGAGAAGGCAAAATGATTATATCTTTTTCTGATTTTTTAGCACAGATAATTTCTAATCCGATTTTATTGGTAACAACTTTGTTAATGATAGGAGTAATCTTGGTTAACGGTTGGACTGATGCCCCGAATGCTATTGCAACATGTGTTTCAACCCGCTCAATATCTGTAAAATCAGCTATTTTAATGGCGGCAGTCTTTAACTTTTTTGGTGTTTTCATAATGACGATTATCAATGCTAATGTCGCTCAAACCATTTATAAGATGGTTGATTTCGGAGGAAATTCAAGAGAAGCTTTAGTTGCTTTGTGTGCTGCAATGTTTGCCATAGTAATTTGGGCTACTGCTGCCTGGTGGTTCGGTATACCTACAAGCGAAAGCCACGCATTAATTGCAGGAATTTCAGGCGCTGCAATTTCCTTACACAATGGTTTATCCGGTATAAATGCAAATGAATGGATTAAGGTATTATATGGTTTAATTTTATCTACTTTTTTAGGATTTGCGCTTGGCTGGATAACCGTAAAATTGATGGAACTGATTTTTAAAGGATTTAACAGACGAAAAACAAATGCTTTTTTCCAAAATGCTCAAGTTGCAAGTGGTGCCGCTATGGCATTCATGCATGGAGCTCAAGACGGTCAAAAATTTATGGGAGTATTTATGCTTGGAATCTATTTAGCAAATGGACAAGCGAATGTTACAAATTTTGTTGTGCCCACATGGATGATGATTTTATGCTCGGTTGTTATGGCCTTAGGAACATCAATAGGTGGATATAAAATTATAAAATCGGTAGGGATGGATATGTGCCGCTTGCAAAAATATCAAGGATTTTCTGCTGATATGGCAGCTGCAACCTGTCTTTTAATTTCCTCGGTTTCAGGAATTCCGGCAAGTACCACGCATACAAAGACCACAGCTATTATGGGAGTAGGCGCTGCAAAAAGAATATCGTGCGTTAATTGGGAATTAGTTAATGAGATGGTATTGACCTGGATATTGACATTTCCCGGATGCGGATTAATAGGTTATTTGATGGCAAAATTATTTATTATGGTATTATAACTAAATTTAGAGGTGAATTATGGCTCGTAAAAAAGAATTTGATTATTTTGATGCATTTGTAAAATTATCCGAATATTGCTGTGAAGCTGCTAAAATGCTGGATGAAGTATTAATAAACTTTGAGGTTTCAACTTTAGAAGAAAAAATGAAGCAGATGCACAACATAGAACATGCAGCTGACTTATGCGGACATGAAATAATAAGAAGGTTATCAAAAGAATTTATAACACCTATCGAGAGGGAAGATATTGTAACCCTTACTCATGAAATCGATGATATAACAGACTGTGTTGAAGACGTACTGATACACATGTATATGTACAATGTTCAGGAAATCAGAAACGAGGCATTAAGGTTTTCCAAATTAATTCTAAAAAGCTGCGAAGAATTAAAAATTACTTTGGAAGAGTTTAAGAATTTCCGAAAATCAACAGTTATTCATGATAAAATTGTTTATATAAATAAATTAGAAGAAGATGGGGATAATTTATATACAGAAGCAGTTAGAAAATTGCATATGACATCAAAAGATCCGATTGAATTAATGAGTTGGACAATTGCTTTTAACAGACTGGAAAAATGCTGCGACGCATGTGAACAGGCAGTGAATGTGGTTGAAAGCATTATTATGAAAAATTCATAACATTCGAAAGTATATAAGATTACTTAATATTATACTATTACTTGAAAACTTTGCAAAAAAAGTTGTGAAAAAAAGTTTATTTTGCAAAAAAACATTTGCAATGATAAAAAATGTTTGTTAAAATATAAGCAGGAGGCATGCATATGAACAATAATGATAAAATTTCACCTGCAGTAATAAGAAGATTGCCAAAGTATTACAGATATTTGGGAGAATTGAACAAAATAGGTCTTAATAAGACATCCTCAAGAGAATTAAGTGATATGACAGGCTTTTCAGCATCCCAAATACGTCAGGATTTGAACAACTTTGGAGGTTTTGGACAACAAGGTTTTGGCTATGATGTAGAAAACTTACGCAACGAGATTGCAAGGATTCTTGGCTTAGATAAAAAATATAAATTAATTATTATCGGTGCCGGAAATATTGGTCAGGCAATTGCAAATTATACAGGTTTCTATGAAGCAGATTATGAAGTTGTAGCATTGTTTGATAAAAATCCGAAATTAATTGGAATGTCTATGAGAAATGCGTTAATAAAGGATATTGACGAATTGGAAGAATTTTTGAAAGCAGAAAACATAGATATCGCTGTAATATGTACTCCGAAAAGCGTAAGTCAGCAAGTTGCCGAACAATTAATACAGTGCGGTATAAGAGCCATCTGGAACTTCGCCCCAAAGGATTTAAAAATGCCGGATTATGTACATGTAGAAAATGTTCATTTGAATGAAAGCTTGTTTTCATTGACATACTATTACAATCAGATGAACAAGAAAAAAAGCGAATAATATTTTTTAAAAACAGAGATTTTAATTGCATTAGTATCTCTGTTTTTTTTATGCCCTAACCCCATTTGACGCATTCCCCTGCGATGCCCTAACCCCATTTGCACAAACAAATTATTACGTAATCTTAATACATAAATAATTATATATTAAAAAATTGCATTTTAAATAAAAAAATACACGTAATGTGTACTGCTTGTCTATCCTAAAGTTTTAAATTACAAATAGTTAATATTAAATTTGTTGTATTGTAAATTGCTTTTGATATAATAAAGGAGGAAAAACATTTATAATTATATGGAGGTTTTACACATATGAATGCATATATTGAAAGAATCATTGACTCAGTTAAAAAAAGAGATTCTCATGAACCAGAATTTATTCAGACAGTTGAAGAAGTATTATACTCTTTAGAGCCAATGGTAGAAAAACATCCGGAGTATGAAAAAGCTGGATTGTTAGAAAGAATGGTTGAACCAGAAAGAGTTATATCATTTAGAGTTTCATGGGTAGATGACAACGGAACAGTTCATGCTAACAGAGGATACAGAGTTCAATTTAATGGAGCTATAGGCCCTTACAAAGGCGGTTTGAGATTCCATCCTTCAGTAAACTTAAGTATAATGAAATTCTTGGCATTTGAACAAACTTTCAAAGATTCATTGACAGGCTTACCAATAGGCGGAGCAAAAGGTGGTTCCGACTTTGACCCAAGAGGAAAATCAGATGCAGAAATAATGAGATTCTGTCAGGCATTTATGACTGAATTATTTAGACATATAGGACCGGACGTTGACGTTCCTGCAGGAGATATAGGTGTTGGAGCAAGAGAAATTGGTTACATGTATGGACAATACAGAAGAATAAGAGGAGCTTTCGAAAACGGAGTATTGACAGGTAAAGGTATACCATACGGCGGAAGCTTAGCAAGAACAGAAGCTACAGGATACGGAGCTGTTTATTATACTCAGGAAGTATTAAAACACTTTGGCGAAGAAGTTAAAGGCAAGACATTCGTAGTATCCGGTTTTGGTAACGTTGCATGGGGTGCAGTTCAAAAAATCAATCAATTAGGCGGAACTGTAGTCGCTATTTCAGGTCCTGATGGATATGTTTACGACCCAAACGGAATTAAAGGCGAAAAAGAAGATTTCATGTTAGAAATGAGATCATCAGGAAGAGATAAAGTTCAAGATTACGCTGATAAATTTGGAGTAGAGTTCTTCCCTGGACAAAAACCATGGTCAGTTAAAGCGGATGTTTACATGCCATGTGCTACCCAAAATGAAATCAACATGGAAGAAGCTAAGAAAATAGTATCAAGCGGTTCTAAATATTATATAGAAGTTGCTAACATGCCTACTACAAACGAAGCATTAAAATACTTAATGGACAGCGGAATGATAGTTGCTCCTTCAAAAGCAGTTAATGCAGGCGGAGTTGCTACATCAGCACTGGAAATGGCTCAAAACTCCATGAGATATGCTTGGTCATTCGAAGAAGTAGATGCTAAATTACACGGCATCATGAAAAACATCTACAACATGAGTGTTGCAGCAGCTGAAGAAGCTGGATTAGGATATAACTTAGTAGCAGGAGCTAACTTAGCAGGATTCAAAAAAGTAGCTGACGCTATGATGGCACAAGGTATAATTTAATTAGGATATAAAAAAAGCAAGGTTCGCCTTGCTTTTAGTTTGCTGTTTTTTATCCTATCACTTATTTAAATAGTTTGATTTTTCCTGTATCGTTTAAGTATTTCACAACTATTGCAATTATCGGAGCGATAAGCAATCCGAAGAATCCAAACAATCTAAGCCCTGCATACATTACAGTAATTGTAATAATAGGGTGAAGACCTATCTGATATCCTACAATTCTTGGTTCGATTACATTTCTGATAATGGTTACCGCTAAATATAGTGCCAATAATCCAAATCCTAAAGTGTAATTTTTCAATATGATTTCAACAATCGCCCATGGAATTAATATTCCCCCGGTACCTAATACAGGCATTATATCAAGTATTGCTATTATTGCAGCAATAGGTAAAGCATATTTAACCTTCAGAAAGGATAAACCGATCATAATTTCAAAAAAAGTAATAAACATAATTATTATGTAAGATTTTATCATTTTCCAAACTCTTCCTATTAAGAATACTCGAGATTCTTCAAAGGTTGAGTTAAAATTATCAGGCAGCTGTCTTTTTATAAAAGCTATTATGTTGTCATATTCAACACTTATAAAAACTGATAAAACTATCGTAAATATTACTGATATTAAATATAACGGAAAATTAGATATTAGCTTTGTTGCTATTTGCACAATACTTATTGAGGTGTTTTTAATAACGTCCGATATATAGTTAATTCCGTTTGTAATAATTTGTGATAAAGTTGTAGCTGCATCCTCAGATATAAGTTCTGTATTTGCCACTATCCAATCATTGAATTCCAACAGTATCGGTTCGACTTTGTTGAAATAAAGATTCGGCATTGCATAAATTAAATCTGTAAGCTGAGTAATTAAAAAAGTAATAAACAGCCATAGAATTATAGCCACAAATGCATAAAATAAAGCCACTACAAATATGGCGACTCCCTTTCCTGTACCCTTAATATATTTTCTGATAAATTTTGCTATCGGTCTTAGTGCAAGTGCAATTAAAAATCCTACAATAAAAGGCATAATCCAATGAATTACATAAACAAATACAAAATATAAAACTGAGTAAGCTGTAACTATGAAAGCTATATTAATTATAAATTTCTTTTTATCATCTAAAGTCATCTTAGACCCCTATAATATGTTTTCCTATAATTATAATATTTGTAGCTATTATTTGCAATAAATAATATTATTTTTATTGCAAATCAAACTAATTATTGTAACAACTAATTATATAATATATAATTATCACTAAAATATAATTAGAAAATCATAAAAATTTCATTATATTTTTCATTATTAAAATATACTTTTCATTTTGAAACAAATATATTTTTTTGGTAATGTATTGCTGATTAATTATAGGTGCATGACAGTAGAATTTGTTGAAATTCAAACATTATAAATTTTATTAAAGCTAATTGTTGTTTTTTTATAATTTTGGCATAATTATTGCTCCATATACAAGCAAATAATAAAATATTGTACCAGATCCGGAAATGGTAGATTTTTATATTTCAAGCTTGAATTAAATATCATTTAATAAAATTATGGAGGATTAAACAAAATGATGGAAAATACAAGAGAGTTTTTAGTAGGTATTGGATTACCAAGAGGTGATGCATTTGATTGCCCGACTTCTGAAAAAAGATTTCCTTCAGGAGCTCATTTCGGTATAGAAGTTCCGACTATCAATACTGCAGTAGCATGTAAGGCACTTATAGAAGAGGCTGAAAGATTAGGCATACAGATAAACAGAGTTGACGAAACCTATGGTGCATTTCGTCATACCTTTACTGAATTAAAAGAATATGCTGCTATTTGTAAAGCTCACGGTGCCGGCTTAAACATGTCCATAGGACCAAGAGCCGCTTATGATACAAGTGCTACAAGATTAAGTGAACAAGGTAGGGTTATAGCATACAGATTAAGAGGACAGGAGCAAGTTGCAAGAGCAGTAGAAGATGCGAAACGTATAGCAGAAGCAGGAATCAGAGGATTAATCGTTTATGATGAAGGTTTATTGTGGGTGTTGGATGAAGCAAGAAAAGCGGGACAGCTTCCTGAAGATATGAAATTCAAGAATTCGGCACATAACGGACAAGGAAACCCCGCAAGCTTTAAATTGCTTGAAAGATTAGGCGCTGACTCCATAAATCCTGTAAGAGATTTGTCAATTCCTATGTTAGCTGCTTTAAGACAAACAATTGAGGTTCCGTTAGATTTACATACAGACAATCCTCCGGGATCAGGCGGATTTATAAGAGTTTATGAAGCTCCTGAAATGGTTCGATGCTGTGCACCGGTATACTTAAAGACAGGTAATTCATGTGTATCAGGTCATGGTCAATTGACAACTGCTCAAAATGGTATCGATATGGCAAGACAGGCAGCTATAGTTCTTGAAATGGTTCATAGATATTATCCGGAAGCAATTCAATTAAAAGCCGGAGAGGCAGATCCACAAATAGTAGATGTAAAAGAAGCCGCTTTAGCATATTAATTAGTTGCTGTTATTTGCAGCATACTGATAAATTGTTGAATTATCTCTCTTGTTTGATTTTTTCTTGCAGGAGAGATAATTATATATTAATAAGGGAGAAGAAAATGAGAGAAATTCATGTAGAATTAATATCCAAAACTGTTGAAAAACTGTGTATTGAATCAAATTATTATCTTCCGCAAGATGTAAAAAAAGCATTACAAGATGCTCTAAAAGAAGAAAAATCTCCCCTTGCGAAGGAAATAATTGAAGATATTATTAAAAATCAAGAAATAGCAAGAACAAACAATGTACCTATCTGTCAGGATACAGGTCTTGCGGTAATATTTTTAGAATTAGGTCAAGAAGTAAGATTAACAGGCGGAGATTTAAATGAGGCAATAGATGAAGGTGTCAGAAGGGGATATAAAAACGGTTACCTTCGAAAATCGGCAGTTGATGATCCGTTCATGGTCAGAAAAAACACAGGAGACAATACACCAGCAATTATACATACAAAAATAGTACCCGGAGATAAAGTTAAATTAATATTGGCTCCAAAGGGAGGCGGAAGCGAAAACATGAGTGCTTTGGCAATGCTCAAACCCTCTGATGGTGTAAAAGGAATAAAACAATTCGTATTAGATACCGTTGAAAAAGCAGGATCTAATCCATGTCCCCCCATAATAGTCGGAATAGGTGTAGGCGGTACAATAGAAAAAACAACCTTAATTGCAAAACAAGCATTGCTGAGAACAGTAGGTGAACATAATTCAAATCCTGATATTGCAAAAATAGAAGAAGAATTATTAGAGGAAATCAATAAGCTTGGAATCGGTCCCCAGGGATTTGGAGGAAGTACTACGGCATTGGCCGTACATATTGAAACTTTCCCTGCTCATATAGCAAGTATGCCTGTTGCAATAAATATTCAGTGTCATGTTGCAAGGCATCAGGAAGCAATAATTTAGGCTTTTATTGAAGGTGGAGGTATATGAATGGTAAAGAAAATTAATACTCCTTTAACAGACGAAGTGATCAATGACCTTAAAGCAGGAGATAGAGTTTTATTAAGCGGTATTATATATACCGGTCGTGATGCGGCACACAAAAGATTGGCAGAGCTTATTAATAAAGGTGAAGAGCTGCCAATGGATATAAAAAATCAAACAATTTATTATGTTGGACCTTGTCCTGCTAAGCCGGATCAGGTTATCGGGTCGGCGGGACCTACCACCAGCGGAAGGATGGATGCTTATGCGCCCTTGTTGATGGATGAAGGTCTTAAAGGCATGATAGGCAAGGGACTAAGAAATCAGCGGGTTGTGGATTCCATAATAAAGAATAATGCGGTATATTTTGCAGCCATAGGCGGTGCCGGAGCTTTGCTTGCCGAAGCAATTAAGGAAGCCGAAGTTATAGCATTTCCCGATTTAGGTGCAGAGGCAATATATAAATTGAAAGTTGAAGATTTTCCCGTAACAGTAATAATAGACAATCAAGGAAATGACTTGTACAAAATTGGTAAAGAAAAATACAAAATAGTGTAAGGAAGGTAATTATATGTCATTAAGAGAAGATGCATTAAAATTGCACAAGGATAATCAAGGTAAGTTAAATTTAATGAGCAAGGTTCCCGTTACAGATAAAGTAAGCTTAAGTCTGGCATATACACCGGGTGTAGCTGAGCCCTGCAAGGAAATACATAATGATGTTAACTTGGTTTACGATTACACATCAAAAGGTAATTTGGTGGCAGTCGTATCGGATGGCACTGCTGTTTTAGGACTTGGTGATATCGGGGCCTACGCTGCCATACCCGTTATGGAAGGAAAAGCTGTATTATTTAAGGAATTTGGCGGAGTTGATTCTTTTCCAATCTGCGTTAAAACTAAGAACCCTGATGAAATAGTTAATATAGTTGAAATGATTGAACCTGTGTTCGGAGGTATAAATTTAGAGGACATATCGGCACCAAGATGCTTTGAAATAGAACGAAAGCTTAAAGAAAGATTATCAATTCCTGTTTTCCACGATGACCAGCATGGAACTGCAATCATTGTTTTGGCAGGCTTAATGAATGCCCTTAGAATTACTAAGAAAAAAATGGAGGATTTAGTAATCGTAATAAACGGTTCAGGTGCTGCCGGTGTTGCCATTGCAAAGATAATACTCAATATAGGGGTAAAAGGTATGCTAATGGTTGACAGAACCGGAATTATCTATAAGGGCAGAGAAAAAGGAATGAATTGGGCTAAAGAAGAGCTTGCTGAGGTTACTAACAAGGATAATAAAAAAGGCAGCTTGGCAGATGCTCTGATTGGTGCAGATGTATTTATAGGTGTATCGGAAGCTAACATCGTTACGGAAGAAATGGTTAAAAGCATGAATAATGATGCCATCATTTTTGCAATGGCAAATCCGATTCCTGAAATTGACCCTGAGCTTGCTAAAAAGGCAGGCGCAAGAGTAGTGGGAACAGGCAGGTCCGACTATCCGAATCAAATAAACAATGTATTGGCATTCCCGGGAGTTTTTAGAGGTACCTTTGACGTCAGAGCTACTACTATAAATGAAGAAATGAAATTAGCAGCGGCTAAAGCATTATCCGAGCTTATATCGGATGAAGAATTAGCTGAAGATTACATAATACCAATGCCTTTTGATAAAAGAGTAAGACCGGCAATTGCAGAGGCAGTGGCAAAGGCAGCAAGAAGTACGGGTGTGGCATTACTATAAAAAATATGAGGTGGTGATGGTATGGACAAACCGATTGTGTACGATTTTAATACACTTAATGAATTTTGCATCAGTATGTTTATAAAAGCGGGTATGAGCTCAGAGGAAGCAGAAATTATGAGCGATACACTGATGTTTGCAGAAATGAGAAATGTAAAATCACATGGCATAGTAAGATTACCCACATATATAGAGAGAATGGAAAAAGGTGTTGTAAACAATAAGCCGGAAATGAAATTTATAAACAATCAATTTGCTGCCATTTCGACGTTGAATGCGGATAACGGAATGGGACAGGTTGCAGGATATAAAGCTATGAAGGAAGCTATGAGCATAGCAAAAGTTTATGGAATAGGAATGGTTGCAGTAAAAAATTCCAACCATTTTGGTGTGGCTTCATATTATTCAATGATGGCATCAAAGGATAATATGGTTGGATTAGTTATGACAAATGCATCGCCTGCTATAGCCCCATTTGGTACAAAGACACCGTTACTTGGCACTAACCCGCTTTCAGTAGCTGTGCCCGCAAAACATAAGAAACCTATTGTTCTTGACATGTCTATGTCTACTGTTGCAAGAGGCAAAATCAGAATGGCGGCACTGCAAAATAAAGAAATACCTTTTGATTGGGGTTTAGACGAGGAAGGCAACCCCACAGATGATCCTTATGAGGCATTAAAGGGCAGTTTAGTACCTATTGGAGGTGTTAAAGGTTCGGGTTTGTCATTGATAATTGATTTGCTTACCGGTGTTTTAACAGGTACTTCTTTAACCGGTGAAGTAAAAAATATTACTGATATGAGTGGTCCTTCCAAAACAAGCCATGTATTTATAGCCGTAAATATTAGTAGCTTCATTGATACCGATGTTTATAAAAATAATGTTGACTCAATTGTGAATAATATAAAATCATTACCACCTAAAGGTAATAACGAAGTTTTTATGGCAGGTGAAATTGAACAAAATCTGATGGATGAAAGAAAATCCTTAGGCATACCTGTGGAAATTGAAGTTATTGAAGAATTAAACAAATTAGCAGAAAAATATGAAGCAACAAAACTGTAAATCTTTTCAGAATTAAATATCATAATATCAATTTAATCTATTTAATATTTCATAATGAAATACCATAAATAATTCCAAACTTTATTTAACAATTAACATTAAAATTACAAGGTTTATTTATTTATTAAAATAAACCTTGTATGGCACTTAATTTGCATATCGAAATAGTAAATAATATTACATCACAAATAGAAACGTTTTCTCACAACCTATAAGGTTATGTTTTTAGGGATTTATATAAACAAAAATATTTAAGGAGAGTGCAATATGGAAAATACTAAGGAAGTATTCTTTCAGGTAATTAAGGACCGAAGAAGTATAAGAAAGTATACTGATCAAAGGATTACAGAAGAAGATTTAAGGCTTATATTAGAAAGTGCCAGACAAGCACCTTCAGGAGAAAATGCACAGCCGTGGAGATTTATTGTGGTTAAAGACCGAAACAGTAAGGAGTTCTTGTCATACGTCGGTAAACATGGAAGCGGAAGAAGATTCACAGGAGAATTTTTAAGTAAACAAATGCAGGCAAGATTTACAGGCTTGCAGGATGAAGAAAAAAAGATTGCCGCATATAAAAAATTGACTTCCGGTAATGTATCAGCATTTGTTAGCGAAGCCGATGTAAACATAATTGTATTAGGGAAAAAAGAAGTTTGGGATGCTCCCTTTGATACCTCAGCGGCTATTGAAAATATGCTTTTGACAGTAACAAGTTTAGGATTAGGAGCATGCTGGCTGGTAGCTCCATGTATTGACATAAGAGACGAGTTCAGAATGAAGGAGTATTTTGAAATAACTGATGAGTATAAGCTATTTGCTATTATTTCAATAGGATATCCTGCTAAAATGGCAAATCCAAGACCAAGAATTCCTTTGAAAGATTTGGTCTTCAATGAAAAGTTCGGAGAAACATATTACGAAGAATAATATGCTGTCCAGATAATTAACGCCGATATTTAAATAAAAGCTATGGAGGATATAAAATGAGTGATATAAATAACTTTAAAGATCAAATGCTATATGAGGTTCAAAAGGCATTCTATGATGAAAGAGGAAAGGGTGCAAGATATAGATTAACTTTAACGGGTGTACCTTATATAAAATCTCAGCTTGGAGAAAAAGCAAATGACATTGAAACAATAAAGAATTGGCTGATAGAAAACAAATTCTGTGAAAAAATTGAAATAGAGCAGGATGAAATTGAATTTAAGGCTAAAATGAAAAACTGCTGTCTGTATAATATAAGCAACTCATTCTATAAAAATGGTATGCAGCCTTTAAGCTGTCCGATTGCCAATATGTTTATGAATGCTATTGAAAATGAACTTGGTCTGTCTCCCGAATTGCTTCCTATAGACATCAAAGGTGAGTATTGCGGCATCAGATGTGCTAAAATAGCTGATTCTGCTGTAGTTGAAGGTAATTAGTATGAATAGTAAGGTTATGAATTTAATTGATGCCGTCAGAGAAATACCCGATGGTGCGGAAATTGCATTTGGCGGATTTGCAATAACAAGAAGTCCCATAGCTTTTGCCTGTGAATTAATAAGACAAAATAAGAAAAATCTTAGTATATATCAACCTATAGTTTGCATGGCCACAGACATGCTTGTAGGAGCAAAAGCTGTAAAGAAGCTTTCTTATGGAGGCGGTTCTTTGGACAGATTCGGAAGAATGGAAAGAATCAATGAAGCTTTTGAAAATAAAAAGATTGATGCAAGAGAATTCAGCGGATTGAGCTTAACCTACAGGTTTTTGGCAGGCTCTTTAGGAGTTCCGTACATACCTACAAAGACATTGTTAGGAACAGATATTTTAAAAAACCTGATTGATAAGAAAGATGAGTCTGTTATGATTTCTGAATCACCGTATGGTGACGGTGAAAAATATGTTTTTATGAAAGCATTGAATCCGGATTATGCAGTAATACATGCTCCATATGCCGATGAAAAGGGAAATGTATTGATTGATGGACCTGTATGGGATTTAGAATTAGCAAAAGCAGCTAAAAAACTGTATGTTACGGTAGACCAAATTATTTCAAATGAGTACGTCAAGATGCATCCGGAAAAGGTTATCATACCTAATGTTTATACACATGCAGTCATAGAAGTACCTTACGGAGCTTATCCTACCGCTGTTTATAAAATGTATGATTATGATGGCGATATGTTGACAATGTATGCTAAAACCAATAAAAAGCAAGAAGATTTTGATTTATTTATAGAAGAATATGTTACGGGAACAAACAATCACAATGAATTTTTAGAAAAATGCGGCGGTATTTCTACATTAAATAAATTAAAAGCTGACCCTGTCTACGGTTATAAAAAAATTTGGGGTGATAAATATGAGTAATTCAAAATTTACAACTAATGAATTAATGGCTGTTACAGCCTCAAGGCTGCTTAAGGATGGTCAAAATATAGTAGTTGGCTTAGGGTTACCGCAGGTTGCAACGCTTCTTGCTAAAAGCTCACATGCTCCTCACTTAAATATCATATTTGAAATTGGAGTTGTGAATCCTGAAAGTGTTGATGCAGGTGTGGGGATCGCCGATCCAAGATTATGGTACAGAAGTGATTATTTTACAAGCTTTATAGGTTCCCTGGGGCACATACTGCAAAGAGGATTGGTTGATGTAGGATTTTTAGGCGGTCTGCAGATAGACAAGTTTGGTAATATAAATTCTACGGGAGTACACGAAAAGGATTATTTCAGACATATTAACGGGAGCGGCGGAGCAGCAGACATAGCATCTTATTCGAAGAATATTTTTGCCATAGCCAAGCATCAGAAAAGAAAAATTGTAGATATGGTTGATTTTATTACGACGGCAGGTTACCTGAAAGGAGGAATCACCAGAGAAGATTCAGGGCTGCCTAAGTGTAACAGTATAAGAATCATAACTAATTTATGTGTTATGAATTTTAATAATGAACTGAGAGAAATGCAGATTGAATCAATACATCCGGGCGTAACTAAAGAGCAAATTATTGAAAATACGGGGTTTGACATTAAATTCGCGGATAATATAAAAGAAACCGGTTTACCGGATGATAATGAAATCTATTTGTTAAGAAACGTTATAGATCCTAAAAAATTATATATTTAATATATAATGGTATGAAAAAATTTATTTATTTTGCCAGGAGGTAGAAATGAAACAGATTAAAACTTTATGTTTAGTTCTTGCTTTGATTTTAACTGCATCCTTTGGGTTGTCGGGATGCACTCAACAAACTCAAACACCTGCACCGCCACCGGCACCTGCACCCGCACCAGCAGAACCGGATGCACCTCAGGAACCTGCAAAACCGGAATTAAAATATCCGGAAAGACCGATTAATGCTGTTGTTGGTTTTTCAGCCGGAGGACCGACGGATGTTATAGCAAGAGGTATCGTGCCGATTCTTCAAGATTTGGTTGGTGAAGGTATTGCTATTACAAATACACCGGGTGCTGCAAGCGCAACTGCCGCTGCCAGTGTAAAGGATGCAAAAGCTGACGGTTATACGTTGTTTTTTGGGTCAGAAATAATGTCGGTATGGCAGACAATGGGCACTATGGATATGAGTCCTACAAGAGACTTTATTCCAATTAAATTAGTGGCTGAAGCAACACCTGTTTTGGCAGTTCCACCGGATTCAAAATTTGAATCTGCAGAACAATTAATACAATATGCAATTGATCATCCGGGCGAGTTAAGAATTGCCACTGCCGGTCCTGCGACAGTTCCGCATATAAGCGGATTGCTGCTTGAACAATATGTTGGCGCTAAATTTACATTTGTCCCATTCCAGGGAGGAGGTCCGGCTATAACTGCAGTTATGGGCAGTCAGGTAGACGCAACAATTGAAATGGTACAATCAATGGTTGAAGCACATAAGGGCGGAAATTTAAAAATATTGGCTTCGTTTACGAACGAACCGATTCCCGGTCTTGATGATATAGTTCCGATAAGCTCTGTTTATCCTGTGCTTAAGGATTATGTTCCATATGGACCATATTTTGGATTATTTGCTCCTTTAGAAACACCGGACGATATTATTCAATTTTTAAAGGAAAAAATGACAGAAGCAATGGCTGACCCAAGATGGAATGAATATTGCACAAAATTATACTTAACTCAAATAGATTACGATGAAGAAGCGGCTTATGAATATCTGGAAAAATGGACATCAAAAGCATCATGGTTGTTATATGAAACAGGAGCAGCTCCAAATTCTCCTGAGGATTTCGGAATTAAGAAGCCTGAATAAAAATTACTTTGATGACTTTGTTATCAATCTGACAGCCCTTGCTTAAAGGGCTGTCTAAAACAAAAACAATAGGAGGGTTACTATGTTAATAGTAGATATAAACAAATGTAACGGAGACGGTGTTTGTTCAGAGGTTTGCGGTGCAGGTGCAGCAATATTAAATGAAGCAGAAGGTAAAGCTTACATAGACCCTGATATGTGTATTGAATGCTATTCATGCATGAGCACTTGTCCTCAGGAAGCAATTTACGAAGAGGAATAGGAGGTTGCTTATGAAGCTTAGATGGATAGATTGGTTAGTAATAGCTATAGTTGGAGTTATCGTTGCGTTTATATTAATAAGCATTTATGGTTTTGTTAAAAATAGTGGAATTGAGTTATTTTCAGTAACTTCACCGTTGGTTTTTCCATTTCTTGTAGGTGTTACACTTTTAGTATGTTGGATATTAACAATAATAGAAGACATAAAAAATGCAGTTACGGCAAATAAGAATGATTCAAAAGAACTGCTGCATGATATGGGGGTTGCCATAATTTATATAATTGGTGTTTTAATGTATTCTTTAGTAATAGGTAAGATCGGATTTATATTAGGCTCTATCCTGTTCTTAATAACAGGAATGGTATTTATGAATTATGATGAAGAAAAATATAGTAAAAGAATTATAAATGCTGCTATTGTTTCTTGTATTACAGTACCTGTTTTATATTATGTGTTTCATGAAGTGTTTAAAGTTATGTTACCGTAAGGAGGTGCAATAATGATAGAATTTGAATTGATATACATATTATATATATTTGTAGGCTGTGTTATCGGATTAGTAATGGGTGCACTTCCGGGACTTACCGTAACTATGACTATAGTATTGGTGGTTTCACTCACCTTTGGTTGGGCAATGATCCCGGCATTGGCTTTTATAATAGGTGCATTTGCAGGAGGAGTTATGGGTGGCTCAATTTCAGCCATTGCATTGAATATTCCCGGAACAGCTGCAGCTGTATCGACTACTTTTGACGGCTATCCGATGAAGCTAAAGGGTGAGGCAAATAATGCGTTAGGAATTTCATTGTTTGTGAGCCTAATAGGAGGCTTGTTCGGTTTGGCTATCCTTGGACTTGTAGGTCCGCTATTAGGAAAAATTGCTCTTAAGTTTGGGCCGCAGGAATACTTTTTAATCACTTTATGGGGAATAACCTTGGTTGCTGTCTTGAGTCAGGGAAAAATAACAAAAGGGCTGATTGCGGCATTTATAGGTATATTTGTAGGAATGATAGGCATGGATCCAATAACAGGTCTTATGAGATTTACACTTGGCTCTAAGGTGTTAAGCGGCGGTATAAATTATATTGCGGCTATGATAGGATTATTCGGTATGAAGGAGGTATTGACTCAATTAAAGAGAAGCAAGACATTTAAAATTGATGAAAATTATAAAATAAAAGATTTATTTCCTAAAAAAGAAATTGTAAAAAGAATAGCACCAACGATGACATGGTCGGCTGTTATCGGTTGGATAATAGGTTTGTTGCCGGGTACGGGCGGTGACATTGGCTCATTGGTAGCATATGGAGCGACTAAAAGTATAGTTAAAAATCCAAACAGACCATTTGGTGAGGGATCATATGAAGGTATTGCAGCTCCTGAAACAGCAAATGATGCTGCGATAGGCGGTGCTTTAACTACGATGCTGACACTTGGTATACCAGGAGATTCAATTACTGCAGTTATAATAGGTGCCTTTTATATGCATGGATTATTACCGGGACCAACATTTATGATAACGGAAAAAAGATATTTTTATTATATATTAATATTCCTTTCTATAGGAATATTATTTGCTTACTTTAGCGGTTTGCTCGGAGCAAATTTAATGCTGAAGGTATTAAAATTTCCTAAGTGGGCGTTAGTTCCATCAATAACTATGCTGTGCATCATAGGTTCATATGCACTTCAAAACAGCATAAACGATGTAATAATAATGACATTCTTTGGATTCTTGGGATACTTATTCGAAAAGTGCGAATACCCTGTATCGCCTATAGTATTGGGTATTATCCTCGGACCAATGATTGAAACTAACTTCAGACAGGCACTAATAAGCTCGGGTTCTGTAGTTTCACTGCTTACATCATTTGTTACCAGACCGCTTGCATTAACAATATTGATTTTAGTGATAGCATCATTTGTACTTCAATCATTTACAGTTAAATCAAATAAAAAATCTGAAGCAGAAAATTAATCGGGGTGATATATATGTCAAGCATCGTAAGAGTTAATATGACAACTCGTGAAATCAATAGTGAAATAAATAAGGAATATGAGTTTTTAGGCGGAAGATCCTTAAGCTCAAAAATTGTATATGATGAAGTGGAGCCAACATGTGAGCCATTAGGCAGAAAAAATAAATTAGTTATAGCTATGGGCTTATTGTCAGGAACTATTGCATCAAGTGCCGGCAGAATATCAATCGGAGCGAAAAGTCCCCTTACAAACGGCATTAAGGAGGCAAATTGCGGCGGTGTTGCCGGAGGTAAATTGTCAAAATGCGGAATACAAGCCATTATTATTGAAGGAAAATCAGAAGATGATAAATGCTATGTACTTGTTATAAATAAAGATGGCTACAAACTTGAAGTAATGAATGAACTAAAATATCTGGGTAATTACGATACAGTTGAAAAGCTTTATAATAAATATGGCAGGAAAACAGGTATTCTTTGTGTCGGACCTACAGGAGAAAGAGGTTTAAGAGGAGCTTGTATTGCATCAAGCGATTCCATAGGAGAGCTTAAATTTGCAGCTCGTGGAGGATTGGGTGCGGTAATGGGCTCAAAAGGGCTCAAAGCAATTGTAGTTGATGATAAGGGTTGTAATTTAATAACATATAAAGATAAAGAGAAATTTATAGAATTAGCTAAGGATTACAATAAAAAATTAGCAAGTGATCCCAAGGTTACGGGAACTTATCATAATTATGGAACGACTGCTATTGTAAAAGCAGTTAACGGTATGGGAGCACTTCCTACATGTAATTTTAGATATGGCTCAACTGAACATGTATCTAATTTGTCCGGCGAAAAAATGAATGAGCTTATTTTGTCCCGAGGCGGTGAAGGAAAATTAGCCCTTTCGTGCATGGAGATATGTGCCATAAAGTGCAGTACGATTTATCCGGATAAAGACGGTAAAAAATTAGTTTCTACAATGCAATATGAAAATATAGCACTGCTTGGCTCTAACTTAGGAATGAAAAATCTTGATCAGGTTGCGCAGTTAAATTACGAAATAAACGATTTAGGTTTAGATACAATTGAAACGGGATGTGCATTGGGTGTTGCTCTCGATATGGGATACGGCGGATTTGGTTGTGTAGAGGATTGTATGGCATTGATAAATGAAATAAGCAGAAATACTCCTCTTGGCAGACTGATAGGAAACGGTGCGCTTTTAACAGGACAGATATTGGGATGCGACAGAATACCGACAGGAAAGGGTCAAGGCTTTGCGGGATATGACCCAAGGGCGTTGAAAGGAAACGGTGTAACATATTCTATATCTACGATGGGAGGAGATCATACCGCAGGAAACTGTTTTGGCTCAAGAGCAACTGTTGATCCGTTAGGAACCGAAAGCCAGGGAGAGTTGTCCAGGACGCTTCAAATACAAATCGGTACACTTGACTGCATAGGGCTTTGTATGTTTGCCAGAGGTCCGCTATTTGCAGATGCAAGTATACTTGCTAATATAGTAAATTATAGATCCGGCAGCAGCTTTGACAAAGATACGATTTGGGAATTAGGGATTGAAACATTGAAGCTTGAAAGAGAGTTTAATATAAAAGCCGGAGTAAGTCCGTCACATGACAAGTTACCCGAATATCTGTATGAGGAACCTTTAAGCCCGACAAATGCAGTGTTTGATTTAACAGAAGAAGAAATGTTAAAAGCTATTGTTTAGGGCATGTCTATGGTAACCATAAAATTAAATTTGACATTAATATATATTGTCGGGAAAAAGGTTATAGAATTAGATGTAAAATGCCCTGTTAGTTTTCATGAACTGATTGGTAAAGTCGGATTAACACAGTCTGAGATTGGTATGATTATAAAAAACGGCAGATGGGCTCCCATGGACTGCATAGTAGAAGAAAATGATGTAATACAGTTGTTTCCCCACCTTGAAGGTGGATAAAAAATATAAAAATTAGATTAATTGAGAGGAGATAGAAAATGGCAAAAGTAACTGTTAGAGAAAGTGATGTGGAGGGTACTAAAAAAACCCCGTGGCCAAGAGTATCAAAAATATTAATAAGTGAACACACAGTTGGAGCAAAACAAATATCAATGGGAACTAATGTTTCAGAACCGGGAAGCGGTATTCCGATTCATAAACATACAGATTCGGAAGAAGCAATGTTCGTAATAGAAGGAACAGGAAAATTGATATGCGGCAATGAAGAATACGACTTGTATCCCGGAACAGCATTGTTTTCTCCTTTAGGAGTAGAACATCAAATTATTAATACGGGGGATACACCTTTTAAAATTGTTTGGGCATATGCACCACCGTTGCCGGATCATTTAAAATAGCATAAGTGTAAGGAGGAAGATATGAAGTATGAATATTCAAAGGGTCACCTTGATAAGGGTGACGGAATATATTTTCAAAATATGACATGGAAACAAATAGAAGAGAGATTAAAGGTTAACGATATAATCATTATTCCGATTGGATCTACAGAACAGCACGGGAGAGGACAATGTACGGGCGAAGATGGATTCCTGGTAACAAGAATGGCTGAAATTGTAGCAAAAGAAACGGGCTGTACAGTATCACAGCCAATATGGTTCGGCTCTCATCCATGGAGCCAGATAGGTATGCCGGGAACAATAGTAATACCCGAAGACATATTTATTGGCTATATAAGGGCTGTAATAGCCGGATACTGGAATGCAGGATTCAGAAAAATGATATTGTTAAACGGACACGGGCAAGAATATGTAATACCAAATGCGATACATGAATTCGGGAAAATATGTCAGGTTCCTGCCGTAATTACATTCTTAAACTGGCCGACAGCAATTGCTAAGCATTTAAGAGACAAAAATCACGGTGGTCCGTGGGAAACTGCGTTCAGACATGCAGACGAAGTTGAAGCATCCTATGCCATGGCATTGTTCCCGGAACTTAATCATTCTGAGGATTTCGAAGATACAGAACCAAAAGGCTTCTTACCTCACGGTCATATAGACTTAGGCGGCGATGTTTACCAATGGCCGTTACCGGGACATTGTACAATGGGATGTGGATATCTTGAGATAAAAGGTTATCCTGAAGGAGTTGTAGGAAAACCGTCATTGGCAGATCCGAAGAAAGCGGAAGAGGGCTTGGAGGCATTACTGGATTATTTCATTAAATTACATAATGATATTTTAGAAAAATTCCCTCCGGGAGTACTTCCTGATGCAGGCGATGTTACAGAACAAGACAGTGCTACAATCGAAGCACTATTAAAAGGTCCGCACAACGGCGGCAAGAGCTTATACGCTCACCGTTATCCAATTTAAGTAATGTTGTCTTCCTTTGAAACTGAACTTTGCAAATTTGCGAAGTTCAGTTTCAACATTCTCCAAATAAAAAAGCAAGTGAAACCCGCCTATAGATGCGGGGGGCATCTTAATTTAGTATAAATAAATATTTCAATAACATGTGAATTAATGTATAATGTCCTAAAAGACAACGTTATCAATTGGGGTGATATTATGATTGGAAAAATTGTATTTGTGGTACCGGATGAAAAATTAGCCGCAACTGCTGTAGAGGTTATACATGAATTGAATGAAGATATAGAAGTATATCGCGGATCTTTCAGTGAAGGATTGAAATATGCAAGATTAGCTGTTTACAATGGCGCAAACATAATTATCAGTCGTGGAGGAACAGGTAATTTAATAAAACGGAATGTAGAAATTCCTGTCATTGAAATTGAGTTCGGCAGCTATGATGTTATTAATTCTATTCATAAAGCAATTCAATATTCCAATATGATAGGTATAGTCGGTTTTAGCGGATTATCATTGACATATAAAAAAGTCAGCTCAATTTTAGAGAAAACATTTTCAGCTAAAATTATTACCACAACCATTAAATCAGAAAGAGAAATAGAACATCACATAACTAACTTATATTTATTGGGGTGCAGAGTATTTATAGGCGGACAGGCAGTTATGGATGTTTTAGATAGGTTAGGATATGTCGGAGTACTGATAGAAACAGGTAAGGAAGCAATTTCGGAAGCCATCAGCTATGCAAAAGGTATAATGGAAGTACAGATGATGGAAAAGGAAAAAGCAGCTATACTGAAATCTATCATAGATTTTGCTTATGACGGTATCTTAGGAATTGATAAAAACGGTTTGATAACAGTATTTAATCCTGTCGCAGAAAAACTTACCGGCGTATCATATGAGTATGCCATAGAAAAATCAGTAGATGACGTAGTAGAAAATACAAGAATGATTCAGGTTTTAAAAACAGGTGTCCCTGAATTGGGAGAAATACAACAAATAGGAAATACTTCAATAGTTACCAACAGGGTACCTATTGTTGTTGAGGGTGAAATATTAGGAGCAGTTGCTACCTTTCAGGAAATAGAAAAAATTCAGAAAATGGAAACCCAGATAAGAAAGAAATTACTTGCGAAGGGCCATATTGCAAAAACAACATTTGATGATATAAAGGGTAAAAGTAAAGAAATACTGAAAACTAAAGAAAAAGCAAGATTATATGCTGGTGTTGACAGTACGATATTAATTTTAGGTGAAACCGGTACAGGAAAAGAGCTTTTTGCTCAAAGCATACATAATGCAAGCTTAAGGGGCGATAAGCCGTTTGTTGCTGTAAACTGTGCGGCATTGCCGGAGAACCTTTTGGAAAGTGAATTGTTTGGTTATGTAGAAGGAGCATTTACCGGTGCAAGAAAGGGCGGCAAAATAGGCTTATTCGAGTTGGCTCACAAAGGTACCATATTTCTTGATGAAATAAGTGAGATGTCTCCAAATTTGCAGGCAAGGTTTTTGAGAGTTCTTCAGGAAAAGGAAGTTGTAAGATTAGGAGATGACAAAATAATTCCTGTAGATGTAAGAGTTATAGCGGCTACTAACAGAGATTTGTATAAGTTTGTTGAGGAAGGCAAATTCAGGGAGGATTTATTCTACAGATTGTGTGTATTAAGGTTGGATATACCTCCATTAAGGCAAAGAAAAGATGACCTGTATGAATTGGTATCGTATTTCCTATATGAAAAAAGCAAGCTTTTAAACATAAAAATTAAAGGTATATCAAGTGAATCAATTGCCAAGATTGTACTGTATGATTGGCCGGGAAACGTAAGACAATTAGAGAATTTTTTAGAAAGATGTGTCGTGTTGTGTGCAGGTGACGTGATTAATATAGATGTTATCGATGAAGCAATAATAGGCATACCAACACATATAAATGGAACAGAAGATGCAGATAAGGAAGCTCAAAACAGTAACAGGGGAGTTTTGAAGCATATAGAAAATGAAACAATCAAAAATATTCTTGAAGAAACTAACGGTAATAAATCCTTAGCGGCTGAAAGGCTTGGTATCAGTGTAACTACATTATGGAGACGGTTAAAAAATATGGAGGATTCAGAGGAATAAAACAAAATAGTGATAATTAGTTATATTTGATATAAATAAATTAATTGTATATAATGACTGTATTAAATATTTTTTGAAGGAGATGTAATGGATAAATTAGCCGAGGTAGATTTTCAAGACAGAGATATAAGAGAAATAACTAAAGAGAAAGCACATAGAGACGGCATAATGCATCGAGCTTTTTCAGTTGTTTTATACAAGGGAAATAAAATTTTGATACAACAGCGAGCTCACGATAAATATCACTGCGGAGGTCTTTGGACAAATACATGCTGTTCTCATCCGCGATTTGGTGAAAGCTTAGAGAAAGCAGTTATAAGAAGATTAAATGAAGAAATGGGAATTACAAATTCAAATATATATAAGCTATGCAGCTTTACATATTATTATAAATTTGAAAATGGATTGGCGGAGTTTGAATATGACCACGTATTTGTAGGTGAGTATGACGGTGATTATGCTGTAAATAAGGATGAGGTTGCTGAGGCAAAATGGATTGATATAAATGAATTAGCAGATTGGATAAAAAATAAACCTTATGAATTTACACCTTGGTTTATAATAATAATGCCTAAAATTATAGAATATTTCGGTAAATTATAATAAAAAACAACAGTATTCTGAATGCTGTTGTTTTTTATTGCATTGGAAAATGATGGAATTGTTTAAACTCAAATTAATAGTCGCTTTATAGGTTTTAATCGCATATATTGTGTGTAAAGGTACTTTATACACCTTAATGTTTTAGGATGTGAAAAAATTGAAGCTATATGATGGTAACTATATGGTAAGCAGCGGATATGGTCCTCGAAAATTAGACAACGGTGATTCAAATTTTCATAAAGGAATTGATTATGTAGGTATAGACAGTAAAAACATAATTACACCTACTAACGGAAAAATTGTAACATCTCAAATTATAACAGACAGGAATAATCTTACCTGGGAGTGGGGCAATTATGTTAAAATGGATGACTTAAACGGATTCTATTTATTCTTTTGCCATTTGTCTAAGAGATTGGTAAATACGGGTGAAACTGTAGCGAAGGGTCAATTGATAGGTATTGAAGGTCAGACAGGATATACTACCGGTAGCCATTTGCATTTTGAAGTCAGAAGAAAAGCAGATAATATTGCAATAGATCCAAATGAATATTTTAAAATATTAGCAGCCTGGGAACAGGGTCAGATTGATGCAGCTAAGAAATTAGTTCAAGAAAAAACAGGTTTTGATAATAATACTATGGAATATCTGTCAAAACATCCTTATCCGGATGCCCTATTTTTAAAGTTGGCAAAGGCAATGAAATAAGCATTTAAATCTTGGGGGACGGTTCTTTTTATTTCCGATTAAAGAATCAGTCCCTAATATTTTGTATATATTTTCCAAACTCTTAAATTTCAAGTATATCATGGTATAATAAATAAATTATTAAGAAAAATATATATACAAGGAGTGATATTTTGATAAAGCCGGGTAAGACACCATTGATGAGGTCAAAAAAGTTAGAGAAAGCTTTGGGAGTAGAAGAAATTTATTTGAAGTTAGAAGGTGCAAATCCTTACGGAAATAAATTCGACAGAATTTCTGAAACATTAGTTAAAGATGCCATAATTCGTAAACGCAGTGGTCTATTGGTTGATGGGCCAAGTGATTATATAAAATCAATTATTAATTATTCTGAAAAATTTGATATAGATATAAAAGTTTCCCTGTTTAAAAATGAGCAATGGAAAAAAACTTTATTTCAAAATATGTCATTTGCGGATTTAAGGAATAACAAGACAAATAATAAGCACGAATTAATAGAAAAATACTGCAAGGAAAACAATTATTATAATGCATCTAATTCATATGGAAACAAACATTTGAGCATAGTATCCCTTCAAAAAATAGGAGAGGAAATTGCTGAAAGATTGGGAAATAATATTTCAACTGTTTTTACACAGTTAAGCAATGGATACACCGTATCCGGATTATACAACGGCTTTGTTAACAAATGGGTTGAAGGTGAGATAAATAAATACCCTCAAATATTTTCTTGTACAATACCATACGGTAACTATATATATAATGACTATAAAAAGAATTTAGAATTAAATGATATAAGTATAGATGATTTCGATGTGAAGGCAAACAAATATACAAAGAATTTATTTGCTGATGAAGGTGCTCTGTTGGAAGAAGCTTTGAATGCAATCAATGATACCGACGGAAAAATAATCCCCGTAGATGAAGCTTTACTAACAGAAAGTGTTCATTTTCTAAGAAAACAGGAACATATATATTTAACTGCTCAAGAAGGATATTCATTTGCCGGATTCTACAAGTTGGCAAAGGAAGGAAAAATAAAAAACGGCAAGCACGTTATAATTTTAAATAACGGAAAAAGTGATTTAGAGCTAATAAGAATTGAGGATTTCAAGGAGTATTCAAAAGAAACTCTTACTAAGTGGACAAAAGAATGGCTGCAGGATTATTCCGATACATTGGATGAAACTGAAGAGGCCATTGAATTTGCCATGAGAGACGGCTTTATAGTAATTGCCATGAGAAACAATACTCCTCAAGGTATAGGCGTTGTTGTCAATCTTGGATTTGAAAAGGTCATACCTACATATCATTTAGTATATATAGGAACAAAAGAAGGAAATAAAGGCCGTGGAATAGCATCAGAACTTTTGAATTACTTGATTGAAATAACTGAAGGAAGGCTTTCTCTGCATGTAGATTTAGAAAACAAAAGAGCAAAGACATTATATCAGAAGCTTGGTTTCAAAACCGCCTATTACAGAATGATATACAACAACAATACCCAATAAAACAAAGGAGCTGTTCAATATAGCAATTTGAGGTAGCTTGTTAACTCTCTTTTACAATATGGAATATATACGCTTTCTAAGTGGAATTTAAAACTTCAACGATATATTGTATTTTGCTTGAAAAAAATTGCTATGATTTATATACTGTAAACAATGCTAAATAAATTATGAAAAACGAGGCGAAGACATGTTAACGATAAAAGATTTAATGAACCCAAATATAAAAGACAAAGAATCTGAGATGGAATTAATGGAATATACATGTTTGCAGGAAATTGATCTGGAAGATTTTGGACATGTGATACATGAATATGTGAATGTCGTTGATGAAAAACATAACCTTGTAGGTGCGGTTAAAACTGAGAGACTAAAATATCTTATAAGTAAACAAAGGGAAAATCTTTTAACTCAGGTTCTTGATACGATGAAAACAGGATTTGTGGCAATAGATAGAGACAGTAGAATTTTTTATGTAAATCATGCATACGGCAACATATTGAATTTAAACATCAGTAAGATTCTTGGCAGATATTTGAGTATAATTGAGCCTGAAGCCACATTGCTCAATGTACTTAAAACAAAACAAAGTCAGCATGTAAATAATCAGTTTATTAAAAGTATTAGCACGTATGTAGATATTAACACTTATCCGCTGATGGACGGAGATGAAATGGTTGGAGCGTACTCCATATTTACTGATGTAACAGATGTAAATGAATTGCACAAGGAGGTAAAACGTATTTCTGCAGTCGCTGAAGAATATGGGAAACAGGTAGAAGCTGAGAAATTTCTTGAAAAAAACAAAATTATCGGCAAAAGCAAAATATACTTAGATTGTGTAAATAAAGCATTAAAAGTTGCAAATACAGATATGATGGTTTTACTTCGAGGTGAAAACGGTACAGGAAAAGAAATAATTGCAAATGTAATTAAAAGTAATTGTGCACGTAAAAACAAACCGTTTATAACTGTTAATTGCTCCGCAATCCCAGAATCTTTAATTGAAAGCGAGTTGTTTGGATATGAAGAAGGAGCTTTCAGCGGTGCTTCAAAAGGCGGCAAAATGGGTAAATTTCAGTTGGCTGATGGTGGAACATTATTTATGGATGAAATTGGGGACATGCCGTACCAAATGCAAGCAAAGCTTTTGAGGGCTTTGCAAGAAGGTGAAATTGAAAAGGTAGGCCGTCAAAATAACATCCCCATAGATGTAAGAGTTATAGCAGCTACTAACAAGCCGATAGAGAAAATGGTAAAGGAAGGAACCTTTAGAGAAGATTTATATTATAGATTAAATGTTGTTTCTATTTATATACCTGCCTTGAGAGAAAGAGCAAACGACATACTTCTCCTCTCAGACTATTTTCTTGAAAAGTATTGCAAAAAATATGATCGCTATCTGAAAATAGATAAAGCTGTTTACCAAACCTTTCTCGCGTATGATTGGCCGGGAAACGTCAGAGAATTGCAAAATACTATAGAGAGTGCTGTAGTTCTTTGTGATCGTGATTTGATTATGTTAGATGATTTGCCTGAAAATATGCAGACTAAAAATATTAAAAATGTTATGAAGCTGCCTGACTCTAAAAAATATATAATGCAATTTGATACACTGAAAGAAGAAGTAGAAAATTTTGAAAAGAATGTAATTTTACAAACTGTAAATTATTTTGACGGAGATAAACATAAAGCAATGGAACTGTTAGGACTACCGAAGAGGACTTTTTACAGAAAGATTGCCAAATTCGGCACAGAAATAGAATAATGCCAAATTTGGCACAAACAAATTCAATGGAAATTGTGCCTTAAGTGGCACAAAACGTTATCAATATAAAACTATGCCTATAAAGGCGTAGTTTTATATTTTTGGGAATTGTTGAAATTTTAACAATAATTAAATGCAAATTTTAAATGACAAAATAATTGGCATGAAAATTGCTTCGTTCATTACAGAGATTAATAACATTAGAGAGGTAAAAGAAGTGAAAAACAATTTGCCAAAAAAGGTGGATATTTTGGATGTTACTCTCAGAGATGGATTTCAACATGAAGAAATGTTCATACCTACAGAATCTAAATTGTGGATTGCTAATAAACTAATTGATGCAGGTTTCAAAAGAATTGAAATAGGCACATTTAGTCATGTTCAATATGTTCCACAATTTAAAGATATTTTTGAATTACTTAAAACACTACCGCACGATGACAATGTAGAATACACAGTTCTTGCTCTTAATACCAGAGCATGTGAAAGAGTTGCTGAGGCCTTAGAGGCAGGAATTCAAATAGATCGTGTTCTTTGCGGACAACTTGCAACAAGCGAAACCTATGCCAGAAAGAATATGAACAGAACTCATAAAGAGCTTTTTGCTGAAGCAGAAAAGAATGTTAAATTTTTACACAATATCGGTATTAAAAAAGTTTTCGCTAATATAGGAACAATCTTTGGATGTCCGATTCAAGGTAAAATACCTATTGAAATTGCTTATGAATTTGTAGACAGATCATTCGATATTGGATTTGATGAAATTGAACACTCTGACCCGGATGGAATAGCTACACCAATCGCTGTTTACGAGTACTTCTCAAAAATTATGAATAGATATCCTAATACCGAAATGCATTCTTTTCATGTGCATGATATCAGAGGTATGGGGATTGCCGCTTATTATGCAGCTTTGGAGGCCGGCGTAACAGCCTTTGACTGTTCAATGGGTGGTATTGGCGGACAGGTAGCAAACATTGTTGACAAAGTCCCTGTTAAAGGTGTTGGAGATTATTACTTTGCACAAGAACGTACAGGACTTGTTGAGACTTGTGATTTTGTTACTATGCTGAATGCGATGAAGATCGAAACAGGCATAGACGAAAAGAAATGTTATAAGATTGAAAAAACGGTGGAACGTATCCTGGGAAGAAAATTGGATTCTTACACAAGTTGCTTATATAATAATCATGTTTAAAGGGAGGAAAAATAAAAATGAAAACAAGCAATTATTCAGGTTTTTTTAAACTATCTGTAAAAGAAAGATTAAACGAAGTTGCTGAATTCGCTAATCTTACAGAGGAAGAAACGGCAATTATTACATCTGCTGATTCGCTGGATGAAGACAAAGCAGACCATATGATTGAAAATGTTATTGGAAAATATGCACTTCCTATGGGAATTGCAATTAACTTTATGATTAACGGTAAAGATGTTGTAATTCCTATGGTGGTTGAAGAACCATCTGTAGTTGCGGCTTGTTCAAATGCAGCAAAAATGGCGAGACCTGCAGGCGGATTTATCGCATCTACTTCCGGAAACATTATGATTTCACAAATTCAAGTTCTAAATGTTGCGGTACCATTTGCAGCGAGGAGCATGATTTTAGAAAAGAAAGATGAAATAATGAGAATTTGTAACGAAAAGGATCCTGTACTTGTAAAACTTGGAGGAGGAGCTAAGGATGTAGAAGTAAGGGTACTTGATACAAAAGTTGGTCCAATGGTAATCGTTCACCTGCTTGTAGATACAGGAGATGCAATGGGAGCGAACGCAGTTAATACAATGGCTGAAGCAGTTGCACCTTATATTGAAGAAATTACTGGTGGAAACATTGAGTTGAGAATTCTTTCAAACCTTGCGGATCACAGGCTTGTAAGAGTAAGAGCAACTTGGAGAAAAGAAGACATCGGTGGAGAAGAAGTTGTAGAAAAGATGATAAATGCATACGCATTTGCAGAAGCAGACCCTTATAGAGCAGCTACTCATAATAAGGGAGTAATGAATGGAATTATACCTGTTGTAACAGCTACGGGAAATGATACAAGAGCCATTGAAGCAGGGGCTCACTCATATGCAAGCAGAAGCGGAAGATACACCTCAATCACTGCCTGGGAAAAAGATGCCAACGGCGATTTAGTTGGTTCAATTGAAATACCAATGGCAGTAGGTTTAGTAGGCGGAGCAACAAAGATTCACCCTACAGCTCAGGCTGCGGTTAAGATTTTAGGTGTTAATAAAGCTGCAGAGCTGGCACAGATTATCGCAGCAGCAGGTCTTGCAAACAACATGGCCGCAATGAAGGCTCTTGCAACAGAAGGAATTCAAAGAGGACATATGTCACTGCATGCTCGTAATTTAGCAAATACGGTAGGAGCTAAAGGCGAAGTATTAGAAAAGATTGTTAAACAGATGGTTGCAGAAAAGAAGGTTCGTCTTGAATATGCGCAGGAGCTGTTTAAAAAATATAACAAGCAATAATGTAAATTTAATGATTGGTTATAAACATTATTTTAAAGAAAGGAAAAAGTGATATGTATTTAACACCGGAGGAAAAAGAAATTTTAGCCGGTTCTCATGGAGAAGCAGCTAAACTTGCAATGGAAACATTGGTTAAAATCGGAGATATTAATGGAGCTGAACGTTTTGTTCCGATTAAGAATGTTCATCTTGTTCTTCATGCATACAAGAGTGCTTTTGACGCAGGAGTTGAAACGGCAGAAAAGATCGCTGAAATGGGAGGTAAGTTTGCAGTACCTGTAACAATTGATCCTTATGGAATGGATGCAGAAGATTGGAAGGGAGCCAAAACTCCTGAACATTATGCTAAACAACAAATGAGGCTTGAAGCAGCTGTTATGAAGATGGGAGTTATTCCTAACTGGACATGCACTCCATACTACGGATTTACATCTCCTCGCAAAGGAGAACATCTTGCGTGGTCGGAATCCTCAGCAGTAGCATATGCAAACACTGCTTGTGGAGCAAGAACAAACAGACAGACAGCCATAGTTGATATTTTCTGCGGAATTGTAGGAAGAACTCCTTTAATGGGACTTCATCTGGATGAAAACAGAAAAGGCGAGGTACTGATTAAATTGCACATTGGCAGACCTCTTGCTAACTGGGAATATCCTGCATTAGGATATTTGTTAGGACAAAGACTTGGAGCGAGAATTGGAGTTGTAGCAGGTATGAAGGGCAGCCCTACGAGTGAAGATTTAAAAAATTTCTGCGGAGCAGCTGCAGCAGCCGGGTCAGTGGCATTAATACATATCGTTGGAGTTACTCCGGAAGCTGATTCAACAGAAGAAGCTTTTAATGGCAATATGCCTGCCGAAGTAATAGTAGTTACAGAAGAGCATATCAAAGAAACACGTGAGGCAATGTGCAACAACACAACAGAAAGAGTTGATTTTGTTGCTTTAGGCTGCCCTCACTATACGATTAATGAAATAGTAAATGTTCATAAATTATTAAAAGGTCGTAAAGTTCATCCAAATACTGCTTTCTGGATTTATGCAAATTCTTATGCCTTAAGACTGGCAGAAAAAATGGGTATCAGACAAGAACTTGAAAAATCAGGCGTAGTATTTCGTGCAGAAACTTGTATGATTATTTCTCCTGTCAAGGATTGGGGATTCCAGACAATGATGACAGACTCCGGTAAGTGTTCATACTATGGACCGGCTGAATGCGGCACTGAAATGATATTTGCCAGCGTAGAAGAATGCGTAGAATCTGCTGTTTCAGGAAAGCTAAAAATTTTTAACAAGGAGAAACAATCATGAAGAAACTTCAAGGAAATGGTATCGTAGAAGGAAGAGCTAAAGGCGAAGCTATTATATCAACCAAACCTTTCGGATTCTTCGGCGGAGTTAATCCTGGGACAGGAATTGTAATTGATAAGTGGCATGAACTATACGGAGAAAGCATCAAAGGAAAGGTTTTCATTTATCCGGAAGGCAGAGGCTCTACAGTAGGTGCGGCAATTATTCTTGAACTTGCAAGAACTGGCTGTGCACCAGTCGCAATTGTAAACTGTAACATTGAAACTATTACTGCGGGCGGTGGAGTAATGGCTAAGACATTCTACGATGTAGAAATACCTATGGTTGATGGAATCAGCAAAGAAGAACTGTTTACAATTGAAAATGGTTCAATTGTGGAGGTTGATGGGAATACAGGTGAAGTAACTGTTTTTTAAAACTAAAGAGAGTAAGGAGTTCAAATGTGTAATAAGGTGAAAATTGATGCCAATCCTATAATGATGGGAGAATGCACGCAAGCATTTAAGGATGGCAATATTAAAGAAGGTAGACGTTTAATTAAAGAATTTCTGCAAGCAATAGAGGATAGTGGACAAGATCACTGCAATTGCAAAGAGCCCTGCATGTATCACGGAAAATGCAAAGAGTGCATATTGCAGCATCGAGGTGGCATGGATCATGTGCCGTACTGCTTAAGGGACTTGGTAAATGATAGGCTTGAAAAACTTTCTGCATTAACGGAGCATTCGTTAAAGGAAAGAATATAAGAAAAGGAAGAAGACAGATGAGTTGTAAAGCTTTTATAAACGGTAAAATTTTTACATCTAACAAAGACATGCCATATGCTGAAAGTTTCATCGTAGAAAATGGAATAATCAATTGGATTGGTAAAGAAAAGGATATGCCGGCAATTAATTGTGAGAAGATTGATTTACAAGGCAGACGAGTTATTCCCGGATTTATTGATTCGCATATGCATCCTGTCATTTTAGCTGATTGCGCACAGAAAATTTCCTGCCTTCCTCCAGTAGTCAGATCAATCGAAGAATTGATTGGAGTTATTAAGGAAGAATCTAAAACTAAGAAACCTAAAGAATGGATTCAAGGTTGGGGATATGATGAAGAAAAGTTTGCAGAGCACCGTGCGCCAAACAGATGGGATCTTGATAAGGCTTCAACTGACCATCCAATAGAACTGCTTCGGTCATGTTCACATGTAAGGTCTGTTAACAGCAGAGCATTGGAACTTGCGGGAATCACTAAAGATACACCAGATCCATCTGGCGGAGAAATTGACAGAAATGAAAACGGTGAGCCTACTGGTATTCTTCGTGAAAATGCTCGTCACTTGGCAGGAAAAATTCTTCCTGTAAAGTCCAAAGAGCAGCAAGTTCAAGGGCTGGTAGAATTGGGTAAATTATTGCTGTCACAGGGCATTGTAGCTGTTACCGACATGGGAAACCTTGATACAGTTGATTACTTTGATTACTACATAGAAGCTTCTAAAAAAGGTTTCAAACAAGAACTTGGTATGTTTTACATCTGGGATTTAATCAGAAAAAATTCTGATTTTAAGTGGGATCAGGAACGTGCTGACAGAAGAAAGCAGATACATATGAATGGTATCAAAGTAATTGCAGATGGCAGTGTTGGCGGACGTACAGCTTGGATGTACCAGCCATACAAAGGTTCAGCAAATGAATACGGAATTTCGGTATGTACTGATGAAGAAATAGACAGTGCAATGGATTTTTGCAAAGAAAACAAATGTCAGTTATCATTCCATGCAATGGGGATGAGAACCATAGATCGAATAATGAAAAGAACTTATCAAGAAAAACCTTGGGTTGAAGGGCTGCCTCACATAAGAATCGAACATGTGACTGATCCTTCAGAAGAAGCTATAAAAAAAGCTGCCGATAGCAAAATTGCGTTTGTTACTCAATCCATTTTCATGTATTCAGAAATTGAAAGCTATATGAATAACTTGGGACTTGAATGGATTGAAAGGATTTATCCAATTCAGCACATAATAAATTCTGGGGTTAAGGTTGCATTATCAACAGATGCACCGGCAACATCTTGGGCAATACCATCAGATCCATTCTCTAACATTAAATGTGCAGTAACCAGATATGCATATGATGGAACAGACTGCGGCAGAAATAACTGCATTGATATTGAAACTGCTATTAGAATGTACACTAAAGAAGCAGCTGAGATATCAGGTTTTGAAAAACTCGGTCAGTTAAAAGAGGGATACAAGGGTAGTTTTGTACTGTTAAGTGAAGACATCCTCAATATTGCCGGAGAAGATATAGATCGAGTTTATGTAGAAGGAACTTATATAAACGGAGACTGCGTTTACAATAAGAAGTAAAGGATAATCATTAGGGGTGTATAGTTTTTAAGAGTAGGTTAATTAAAAAAGAAAGGGATAATGTTATGCAATCAATTATGAATTTTTTTATAGCATGTGCTAACTGGTTTTGGGGTTCTCCGATTTTGATTTTAATCATTGGTGGTGGCTTTTACATGAGCGTTCGCCTTGGATTCCCCCAGATTACAAAAATTGGATATATATGTTCGCAAACATTCGGCAAGATGTTTAGCAAAAGTGAAAACGGAGTTTCTCCGTTCGCAGCTGCCTGTTCAGCTCTTGGAGCATCTATAGGGGCTTCCAACATCGTAGGGGTTCCGGTAGCTATAGCTTTAGGAGGTCCAGGTGCTGTTTTCTGGATGTGGATTATTGCAATAGTTGGTGGCTGCACTAAATACGTAGAAATCGCTCTTGCTATGAAGTACAGAACTATGAATGAAAAAGGTGAATGGACCGGAGGCTCATTCTCATACGTAAAAGAATTATTTGGTGGAAAGAAAGTTGGTTATGCAATCGCAATCATCTGTGCATTTTTCACAATGATTGCAGGGTTACCTTCAATCGCAGCTCAAACTTTATCTGCAGTTTCACAGGTTGCAATATTCGGAATCAATGGAACAGTATTTGGAATCATCGTTGCAGCAATTGTGGGATTAATTATTTTTGGTGGTATCAAGCGAATTGCAGCAGTAATGGAAAAAGTAGTGCCAATTATGGCAGGTATTTATGTGATAGGAGTTATCATAATTCTTTTCAACAATGCAAGTGAAATTCTTCCTTCTCTTGTTAGCATATTTAAATATGCTTTCTCATCACATGCTGCGGTTGGTGGTTTTGCAGGATCCACAATTGCATTAGCAATTAGATGGGGTGGTGCTCGTGGTGTATATTCCAATGAAGCAGGCTTTGGTTCTGCACCTGTAGCGCACAGTACATCTACTGCTGATCATCCAATAAGGCAGGCTGTATGGGGTGTGTTTGAAGTAGGTGTTGACACAATTATTGTATGTACAGTTACAGCGTTAGCGGTCCTTACGACTGGTGTTTGGAAAGATCCCAGCATTGACTCCGGGGCATTAGGACAGGCAGCATTCCACACTGTATTTGGTGTGGCAGGTGATTACTTCGTAACAATATGTGTACTATTATTCGTTATCACAACTATTACTGTAGTCATTTTCTACGATGAAAAACAGGCAGAATTCTTATTCAAGTCCACTAAAGCAGCTGTTGCATGGAGAGTTTTATCCATCATTACTATGGTTATTGTAACATTCGGTATGGAACTTGTAGTTATGTATCAGCTAACAGACTTTTTTGTTGCGCTATTCATCATTCCTAACATGATTGCAGTTATTTGGCTAGTACCGCAGGTTGTAAAATTGCAAAATGAATACTTCAGTACACCTGGTAGGTATTACTTAGCTGATATGGAGGAAAAGAAAGCAAAAAAAGCAAAAGCTGGCAGTAGTTAAGTTTTAATTGCTTTATTCTTATATGATTTGTGTGGAAATACTGAAAGACAAAGAAATTTAAATATTTTTAAGGAGGAAAACAAATGAAAAAGAGTTTTAAAACTACTATAGCAATTTTTCTTTTAGTATCTATTTTGGCAGGTACTTCCGGCTGTGGCAAAGCCGGCGAAACACCTTCTTCATCTAACAGTGATATTGGCGGAGCTGCAAAAGGCAGAGAAAAAGGTTCGGTTGTTATGAGTATAGACTGGCCTACATTTATAGATCCTGCTTTAGGCAGCAAGAACAGTGATGCAATAGCAGCACTTAATATGTATGATACACTTATATTCCCTAACAGTGACGGTACAGTAAGCCCTCATGTGGCAAGCAGATGGGATGTTTCAGATGACAGCACAGTTTATACATTCTATTTACGTGATGATGTTATATTTCACAGTGGCAACAAGTTAACGGCGTCTGATATTAAATATAGTATGGACCGTTTGCTGAATATAGGTGAGGGCTTTGCGTATCTATTTACAGATATCATACAAGAGGTCAAAGTTATTGATGATCAGACAGTACAATTTTCTTTAAATGTACCATTAGGAACTTTTCCATCGATGCTTACCCGTCTCTATATTATTGATGAAGAAACAGTTCGAAGTCATATAAATTCTGAGGGCTCCTACGGCGAGAACGGCGACTATGGAAAAGAGTGGCTATTGGTTAATGATGCAGGTTCAGGACCTTATAAGATAAGAGAGATGAAGACAGAAGAATATCTCATTATGGAACGCTATGCAGACTATTGGGGAGATTGGGAAGAGGGTGCACCTGAGTCTATAAAACTGTTAGGAGGTCTTGAAGCAACAGCTGTTCGTACTATGATATCCCGAGGAGAGTTGGATATTACTGATGATGCTCAAACGCTTGAAGCATACAATGCTATGGATTCTATGGACGGAGTTGATATTCTTAGATATTTAAGCGGAGTAAATGTCAATTTAATGCTTAACACTAAAAAAGCACCTACAGATGATATACATGTGCGTCGTGCATTGGCATATGCTACTGATTATGATTCTATTATAAATAATATTTATGTAGGAAGCAAAAAATCTACCGGACCTGTGGTAGCCGGAATGTCCGCAGCTGCTTTGGACGAGAATGATATGCCATATGGATTTAACATAGAAAAAGCAACAGAAGAACTTAAGCAATCCAAATACTATGAGCAATTGATGTCCGGCGATATGTCTGTGTCTTTTACATGGTGTGCAGAAGGCGGGCTGCAGCAGGAAAAGCTTGCATTATTTATCCAGGCAAGTATGGCGCAAATAGGGGTAAATGTTGAAATTACGGGAAAACCATTTGCAACTATGATGACTGATGCCCAAACAGCAGAGACCACTCCTAATGCATCTGTTGTAGCTTTTTCTCCTGCTTACTCAGATGCCGGAAGTGTTTTAAAGACAAGATATCATTCTTCTTCATGCGGTTCATGGGAACAGATGGAATGGCTTCAGGATAATAATATAGATTCTATGATATCAACAGCAATTGTTACTGTTGAACAAGAAGAAAGAAATAATTTGTACAAAGAAATTGGAAAAGAACTTGTTGAATTGAGTCCGACAGTATGGCTTTTTGATGCTGCTACAACATGTGCGTATCGTTCTAACTATATAAAGGTATGGCCTGCAGTTGAAAAGAATATTACGGGAGAAGCTTTCCTATATGTGATGGGATATCAATTTTATTTTAGGGATTTCAAAATTGCGGGTTAATGAGGTCTATTTGAATATGTGGGAAGATTTATCCTGATGATTCAAAATATAGGACGATTTAGAAAAACCATATGAAAACTTAGAAAGAAGGTTAATAATGGTACTTAAAGTAATTAAACAATTTTTTTTGTACATGCTGGTTCTATTAGGATTATCAATTTTGATATTTATTATTGTAAGAGTAATGCCGGGTGATACAGCCCGGCTTGCATTAGGTGCCAGAACACCTGAGGCAACCGTAGAGGCATTAAGGGAAGAAATGCATCTTCACGATCCTTTATACAAACAATATTATTATTGGATTACAGATGCTTTCAAAGGTGACTTCGGAATTTCGATTATTTCCAAAAGACCTGTTTTAGAAGATATAAAAAGTTATTTCCCTGCTACATTGGAATTGGTCATGCTGTCGGCTGTGATTATGGTAATATTCGGATTATTATTAGGTGTGCTTTCAACGAAATATTCAGGAAAGTGGCAAGATGCCGTAATCAGGCTTATTTCATATCTTGGTGTGGTTTCACCGGCATTTTTTTGGGCAGTGCTTGCCATGCTTTTATTTGCATATTTTATACCAATATTGCCTTCGTCAGGGCGCATTAGTGCATTTATGTCTCCACCGGTTAAAATAACAGGTATGTATATAATAGATTATATTTTGGAAGGGAACTTCGAAGGTGTTGTAGATAGTCTAAAACATATAATAATGCCGGCTATAGTATTGTCTTTTAACGGCATTAGTCAGGCGGCTCGTATTACTCGGTCCAGTATGACAGAAAACAGGGACAAAGCATATGCGTTGGCAGAATATGCATATGGAATACCGGAAAACAAAATACTGTTCAAATATTTGCTTAAACCATCTCTTAATTCAACTGTCTCGGTAATGGCATTGGATATTGCGGGTATGGTGGGAGGCGCATTTATAGTGGAACAAGTATTCAATTATCCGGGTTTATCAAGATATTGTCTTCAGGCTATGTTAAACAAAGATGTATTTTCTGTCTCGGCAGTGGTACTTTTGCTGGGGGTAGTATTTATCGTTATGAATTTTCTTACAGATTTATTAATAACTGTTCTTGATCCCCGTATAAGATATTCGAATTAAGGTGAATGATATGGAAGAAAACAACGTAATAATCAAACAAGATAAAAAAGATGATGTAACTGTGCCAAAACGAGATCGTACTGAAGAAATCAGAAGATTATGGTATAAGTTCTCCATGAATAAACTATCGGTAGCAGGGTTATTTATAGTCGTATTTGTTATTATTGTTACACTATGTCGTAAATGGATGGCTCCCTACCCTGAACATGCAGGTGCATTTGTAGATTTTTCCAATGCAAGTAAGGCTCCGTCATTTGCGCATTTAATGGGAACAGACACCCTTGGACGTGATGTACTCAGCCGTGTCATATATGCATTCAAAGGCGCTCTGACCATGGGCATAGGTGTGTTAATTGTAGTGGTACCTTTTGGCAGTATGCTTGGCCTTATAGCCGGATACTGGAGAGGAAAATTCGTATCAACTATAATTATGCGAATAGCAGATGTGTTTTTAGCTTTGCCGGCACTAATATTGGTGCTTTGTGTATCATCTGTTATGGAGCCTAATTTAACCAACTCTATGTTGGCATTATGTATTTCATGGTGGCCATGGTATACACGCATGGTATATGGCATGGTTGTATCAACAAGAAATGAAATTTATGTTAAATCAGCGGAGATTCTTGGAGCCAGTAAATGGCATATTATGATGAAGGAAATATTACCTAATTGTATGGCACCTATTTTTACAAAGATGACACTGGATATTGGCTGGGCAATACTTGCGGGGGCTACGCTAAGTTTTGTAGGAATGGGTGAACAAGCGCCTATTCCATCTTTAGGAGAAATGGTTTCCAATGGTGTTAACTATTTGCCTGATCAGTGGTGGCTATCTATATTCCCGGCACTTGCAATAATGGTCATAGTCTTAGGATTTAATCTTGTAGGCGATGGAATTAAAGATATGCTATCTAATGAGGGAGACTAAAAATATGGAAAAATACAATAATTGCGAAAATATTGTTGAAGTAAAGGACTTATATGTATCATTTCGTACGTTCAGAGGTTGTTTGAAGGTACTAAACGGTGTGAATATACAAGTGCGCCGCGGCGAAAAAGTAAGTATTGTAGGAGAATCTGGCTGCGGAAAAACCACTACTGTAAATGCTATTGCGCAAATTCTTGCACGTCAAGCCAGGGTAGATAGTGGTGAGATCAATTTTAATGGGAAAAATGTATTTAAAATGCCTCCCAATGAAATAAAAAATTTGCGAAGTCAGGGAATATCAGTTATTTTCCAAGATCCTATAGCTTCACTGAATCCTGTATTTACTATCGGCAGTCAAATGAAAGATGTTATTTATTATTCAGGGATAGAAGGAGCATCAAGCAAGAAGGTGCAGCATGAAAAGGTAATAAGTGCTCTTAAAGAAACTTCTCTTCCGGATCCGGAACGTATTATGGAGAATTATCCTTTTCAGCTTAGCGGGGGAATGAGGCAACGTATTTGCATAGCCATGTCTCTTGCAACACCCAGACAATTAGTAATAGCTGATGAACCTACTACAAATCTTGACGTTACAATACAGGACCAGGTTCTTAAAACATTAAAGAATAGAGTGGAGGAGAAGGGAAGTGCACTTATACTAATAACTCACTCTTTGGGAGTTGCTAGAGAGGTTGCTGATAGGATATATGTTATGTATGCAGGAAGCGTAGTTGAGTCAGGAACTTCAAAAGAATTGTTCAGAGAGGCATTGCATCCATATACACAGGGGCTGATGAGCTGTATTCCAAAGCTCTCTGGAGGCGGTATATCAACGGGTATACCAGGCCGGATTCCTAATTATCTCAATCCTCCGAAAGGTTGCCGCTTTGCGCCGCGATGTCCAAAAGCGTTAGCTGTATGTAATGAGTCTGCACCTCCGGTAGTGGAGCCTATAAAGGATCACCAGGTTGCATGTTTTTTATACGGCGGGAAGTAATTATCCTGCACAATTGACGCTATTAACAGCGAGAGGAGGACATGAATGCAAGAAGATATCTTTAAGGTTAATAACCTGAAAAAATATTTTCCTATTGGAGGAAAAGATAATAAAAATAAATTTGTAAAGGCTATCGATGGAATTGATTTTACAATAAAAAGCGGAGAAACCCTTGGATTGGTTGGAGAATCCGGGTCAGGAAAAAGTACAACAGCTTATACGGTAATAGGCATGTACGGTATAACTGATGGAAGTATCAGTTTTAAAGGGAAAGATATAGGCGTTGAAACAAATAAACGTTCCCTTAGTATTAAAAGAGAAATACAAATGGTATTTCAAGATCCGGGTACATCGTTAAATCCTCAGCATACAGTTTATCAAATATTGGAACTTCCGCTTAAGATTCATAAAATTTGTTCCCCAAAGGACTATCCTAATGAAATAGCAAGACTATTAGATATGGTTGAGCTGCCTCATGAGTATATGCATAAATACCCCAGTATGTTAGGGGGAGGAGAAAAACAAATGGTGGCAATAGCCAGAGCATTGGCCACTAGGCCGTCTGCTATTGTTCTGGACGAACCTACCAGCGCACTGGATGTTTCAGTTCAGGCAAAAATTATTAATATGCTGCTGAGATTACAAAAAGAGATGAATCTATCTTATTTATTTATAACTCATGACTTAAGTTTGATGAGAAATGTGGCTGACAGGGTTGCTATAATGTATTTGGGAAAGATTGCAGAAATAGCACCTACAGAAAGCTTTTTCAAAAATCCAAGACACCCTTATACACAGATGCTGCTATCTTCTATACCTGTTATAAGTGAAGAGGAAGAAAAATATAAACCTGAACGTATACATTCCCAAGGTGAGATACCGAGTCCGGTTAATGTACCAAAGGGCTGCAGTTTCAATACTCGATGTCCGTTCAGTATGGATAAATGCAAAGAGGTTGACCCACAAATGATATGTTTTGAAGGGAACCATAGTGTCAGATGTCATTTGTGCAGCGAATAGAGATAAAGATAGAAGGGAAGGTTGTATAATGAATAAATTTGAATTAAAAACTGTTGAGGATATAGAGGATTTTCTTACCGGATGTGCCTTTTTCGGTACCGGTGGAGGTGGAGAAGCAGACAGTGGCCGTGTTGCTTTGACAGAAGCGCTTGAGAAAGGTTATAATCTGACGCTTATGGATCCCAAAGATATAGAAGATGATGACACTTTTTGCACAGTTTTTTTTATGGGAAGTATAGCCCCCAAAAGTCCTGAAACATTAAATAATATGGAAAAGGAAGGATATAAAGACCGAAAGTATACACATGTGGAAATGCTTGTGAATGCAGTTGATGAGCTGGAAAAATACTTGGGTAAAAAGGTAGCGGGGCTGTATGCAGCAGAGCTTGGCGGTTCTAATTCAGCGTGTTGCATGGCGGCGGCGTATCAAAAAGGTATACCTATAATAGATGGTGATTGTTCAGGCCGTGCGGTTCCTGAAATGATACAGGGGCTTCCGGCTATTCATGGGAAGAGTTTTTTGCCGGCAATATTTGTAGATTCTTGGGGAAACATTAGTATAACAATTAATGCTTTTAACTATTCAGCCATGGAGCGTATAGGTAAAATGATGAGCATAGCTTCTTACGGCGAGCTGGCAGAAGCAACATGTTCTATGAAAGGAAAAGATTTAAAAGAATCTATAGTACCATATACACTTTCTCAATGTCTTACAGTAGGTCGTATGATTCGAATAGCGCGTGAAAAAGGAGAAAATCCTTGTGAGAGCGGAGCTAAGGCGGCTAATGGATATTTTATCGGAAAAGGTAAAATCGTAAAGAAGGAAACTGAAGACAAAGAAGGATACTACTGGGGTACATATAGTGTGGAGGGTATGGATAATCTTATAGGTAATAACTATAAGATATGGTTTAAAAATGAAAATCACATTATGTGGAAAAATGACAAACCAATTGCAGTTAGCCCTGACATGATTATACTTTTAAGATATATAGACGGCAAACCTTTATCAAACACAACACTCAGTGAAGGTGAAGAAGTTGGTATGATAATAGTTCCGGCAAGAGAGCAGTTTTTAAATGATGATGCAATCGCCGTTTTTGGGTCGAGGTATTTCGGATTTGATTTTGATTATAGACCGTATGAACCAATGATATAAATTTAAAAAAGAAAATATTTCTCTTGATATATTTATGTAAATATTTGCACACATTAGAATATAAGACCTTTCCGTAATTTAATAATTAGGAAAGGTTTTTTTATAGCAATGATTTTTCCATAGGGCTTCATTTGTTTTGTTGTAAAAATCAACAATAATTGTACAACAATTAATCAATTTTTTAAAATACAACCTATTGATAAATTTGATCCAGATAGCCACTGGTCTGTGGACAGATGGTGGACACAAGATGAGAAGATTTTTAAATAGTAAATTTTAATTTTAATTAATCTTGATTAATCTAAAAGCGTAAAAATTTGCCCGAGATGTTAAGGTGACCCAGGCAAATTATATAGTTCTATATTATATTATTAATAATGTTCAACCAACTCAAATAAATAAGTATAATTTTTTAAAAAATCATATATTTTAGTAGCTAACGATTATTGGAGGAAACAAGATGTCAAGAATAACAGATATTACAGTGGTCTTAATTAGAGTTCAAACTATTTATGCTAAGAATATAATTGTATTTAGTTGCATGTTTCATTTCGTCTGTAAGTATTCTAAGTACTATATCTCGAAAGAATCTGCTCGGTAACCCTTCTCTTATGATACGATATCTTTCCATTGCTGAAAGCGCTCCGAATATAGAGCTTTTTATTCCATCTAAATATGAATTTGGTTCTGTAAATTCTTCTCCGATATAACTTTCAATTTCCTCATTGGTATAATATTTATATATATCCCTATACCATTGTCGGTGTAATCTCTCATCATCTCTAATTGAAGTTATTATCTCTCTCTCTTCTTGAGTAGGGGCATTTTCAATCAAATAATTATATTTAAGTTCACCTTCTCTTTCGCTTTGTACTGCCTCCCTAATGAGGCTTAGAGCAGTGTTATAAGCCCACATGCTAAAATCCATTCCATAAGAAGAACATTGCATAAATTGATTTGAATAAGGAGCATTATAATTATACAAGTTATCACCTCTGATTATATATTATCATTATAATATATGTTTATCCAACTAATTGGTGTATTATAAATTACTTAGTTACTGTGAAGCTGGTGAAAGAATACCAAGAACAGAAATACTAATAAAATTACATAATATGTTTCCCGACGAGTTTGAAAAGATATTTTATAGTGATAGTAAATCGGAATGCCATGAATTAATAGAACAAGTAAATGATAAGAAAGTAATTAGAGGATTAAATGCAATAATTGAAAGATATTTAGAATCTATAAAAGAAAAAGTAGCTCAAACCGCCAAGTAAAAGCTGCATTATACCTACCAAGCTAAATTACAGTCTATGCAACAACCAGCCATAGACTGTAAAAGATAGGTTATATTAAAAATATTATAACCTATCTTAATTACTAATTCAACAAAAATTAAACGATAGGAGAAAATATTATGAACGAGCAAAAAACAACTTATAAGGTAAGGAAATACGATGTCGATGATTTTGTGGCTGAAGGATTGAAGAAAATCAGAAAACAAATTGTTAAGGTTAACACGCAGGCAGCCTTTGATGAAGACGGAGTTTATTCGGATACTGAATACGAATTTCTGAGAAATCAGATATTTAAGCTTAATGTTATAGGAAAGATTTTACAGGTCGATGATTTTAAGGCTCTGAGAAAAATTGAGGATATTACGGAAAACATAGCTAATAAAGCGGATGCGAAAAATGTACAACCATTGTTTTACTTGCTGCTTGAAGCAATGATGCCAGAAGTAGAAGCAAAGGACGATAAAGGACTGAAAATGATTCTGTCCATTTTATGGGATTATATTAAAAAACATGAGGCATATAACAAAGAAGCATAAGCTTTAAACGAGTTTTAAGGAAAGTTCAGGGTAGAAAAATACCTTGCTTTTATTATGGCAGTTATAATAATTTTTAAAAATGTAAATTTGATTTTTACAGGGAGATAAAAAAGAGATAAATCATATGAACTGACCACAAAAAGTTAGACAATATTAATTAAGCAACTGACGAGGATTGAATCCTGTAATTTACAGGACTCAGTCCTTTTAGTTTACTCTTAATTCTTTTATGATTGTAATAATAAATATATTCTTTTAAACCTGCAATAAATTGTTCTATGGTTTTAAACTCCTGCAAATATAAGAATTCGGATTTTAGCAAGCAAAAGAAATTCTCCATAACAGCATTATCTAAGCAATTTCCTTTCCTTGACATACTTTGCTTAATATTATGAGACTCTAACATATATTGATATCGCTTCATTTGATATTGCCAACCTTGATCAGAATGTAATATTAATTTATCACCTTTATCAAGCTTTAAAAAAGCCTTATCAAGCATATTAGCAACCATACTAAACACTGGACGTTCACTAATTTCATATTCAATAATCTCTCCATTATACAAATCAAGAATTGGTGATAAATACAGTTTACTCCCTAATAGTGAAAATTCAGTAACGTCTGTAACCCATTTCATATTAGGCTTGGATGCAATGAAATTTCTACTTAATAGATTTGGAGCAACTTTACCGATTTCACCCTTGTATGAACGGTATTTTTTAATTCGTACTAAGCTTTTAAGGTTTAACGGGTTCATTAAGCGTTGTACCGTTTTATGATTAATAATATATCCTTTATTTCTAAGTTCTAATGTTATTCTGCGATAACCATATCTACCTTTGTTATCCTTGAAAATTTGATTTATTACATCTTTTATCTCAGCATATTTATCAGGTAATTTAGCTTTCTTTAGATAGTAGTAAAATGTACTTCGTGGCAGCTTCGCAAATTCTAATAAATGATTCAGCTTAAATCCATGCCTTAATTCATCAATGGCAATTACTTTTTCCCATTCTCTCGCTGAATTCTTTCCTGAACTAAGGCTTGCAATTTTTTTAAATACGCATTCTCCATACGAAGTCTTTGAACTTCGGCAATTAAATCCTCTTTTGTTTCTTTAGGAACTTTTGGCTTCTTAGGTTTGCATTTATCAGACATTTTCTTTCGTCCGCGATTATCTCTAAAAAGAGCTTGCGATCCTTCCTCATAGTATATGCGTTCCCATTTCCCCACAGTAACATCAGTTGGAATTCCAAAAATAACTGCTGTTTCAGAAATAGAAAGATGGTTTTCATGCATATATTCTATCACTTTTAACTTAAATTCGCCAGTGTAACTTCCTTTTTTTAACAATAAACCTTCTATTCCAAATTGCTCATATCGTTTAACCCACCTTCTAACATGTTCTGTACCTGTACCTAATATATTGGCAGCAGATTTATATGACATGTGTTTTTTTACTACGTTTAGTACAGTTTCAAGTCTTTGTTCATATTTATATTTTGACATTAAAAAGTACACCTCCAAATGTTTTTTTCGTCTAACATTTGGGGTGCACTTCACATAAATATTTATCTTTTTTATTTCTTGAAGCTTTTGCAATTTATGAACCATGAGGGATTCGAACCCCCGGCAAACAGATTCGAAGTCTGCGACTCTATCCACTGAGCTAATGGTCCAAGGAATACTTTTAAATTATAATATAGATGAAATTAAATATCAATAGATTAGCACAATTTTTTTTAGTATTAATCATATGCTATACAAAATTGTGTTATTTTTGATTTTGTGATATATTTATTTAAAATTATATTCAAGGATTATTTATGAAACAACGAAAGAAAAACATTAAAAAAATACTGATTATTTTATTGCTTATATTCATTGGATACATAGTGTATATTGCTTTTGATATATATAGCTACGGCAATAAAAATGAGCTTAACAGTGCCGATGCAGCTATAATTTTAGGTGCGGCTGTATGGGGGGATAAACCGTCACCGGTTTTTGAAGAAAGAATAAAGCATGGTATTTGGTTATATAAGAACGGATATGCAGATAATTTGGTTTTTACAGGCGGCATAAGTAAAGACGATGAATTTTCGGAATCAGGTGTGGCGAAAAATTACGCTATTGAAAATTCAGTACCCGAAGAAAACATCTTTATTGAAGAGAAGTCGACTATAACAGAGGAAAATATACAATATGCGGCTGAAATAGCCAATAAAAATAGTTTTAAGAATGTAATTATTGTAAGTGATCCCTTACATATGAAAAGAGCGATGATGATGGCTGGAGATTACGGATTAACCGCGTATTCTTCACCGACACCATCAACGAGGTATATAACATTTAAAAGCAAGGTATCATTTTTGGCGAGAGAGGTGTTTTTTTATTTAGGGTATCAAATATATGGATTATTTGAATAGTGATAAATTATACAAAAAAATATTTTAGAAAATATTTTAAAATAATTATTGACAAGCTTGTTGGAACGGTGCTATACTGCTAAACAATACACAAGTGAATGAACAACATAAACGCTGTGATAAGGAGCAGTAAGCATTATAAGCGACTACAGAGAGTTGTTGGTAGGTGTGAAACAACGTCAATGAGATGCCGAACTAGCCTTTGAGCGGATCTGCCGAAAGTTTAAAATCAGTAGGCAGGTACGGGTGAGCCGACCGTTAAAAAAAGGCAGGATATCGATTAATAATCCGTATCCAGAGGTGCATTTCGTTATGAAATGAATAAGAGTGGTACCGCGAAAGATCATATATCTTCCGTCTCTTAGGGTTAATTTCCCTGAGAGAGGAAGATTTTTTTATTGCTTCTTGCTTCTCTCATGAGGAAATATGGTGTATTAAAAAATAAATCATGAGAGGTATTAAAATGGAGAAACAACAAAGACAAGCAACAAAAACAATGAACTTTACAGGCATATTTGCGGTAGCGTGTGTGCTGTTCAGTTCACATGCAGGCGGAGGCTTTGCAACAGGAAATCAGGCAACTCAGTACTATGTGCAGTATGGATGGATTGCAACTGTTACGGCAATTATTGCTATGGCACTTTTAACCTTAACTATCCGTGAATGTATGATTATGTACAATTCCAGAGGGCTTTCAAGCTACAAGGAGCTTTTTCAAAATTTGTATCATCCGTTTGGCAAATTTTCAGTATTGTTTGATATTTATTTTTATACTATGGTTTTGTGTGCAGTGGGCGCCGTAATAGCCGGAGCTGCTTCATTGTTAAACAAAACATATAATATTTCTTATATTTATGCCGTTTTATCGGTTGGTGCAATGCTTTTGATAATGACAATTTTTGGAGCGTCATTGGTTTCGAAAGCATCAACAGTGATGTCTGTAGGAATTTTAGCATCATGCGGAGTGATTTTTATATTGGGAATTAATGAAAAATTACCTGAAATATCAAACATATTTGCAGTTAGAGCGAGTAATGCCAATATAGGGACAGGGATTTTTAAAGCATTTACTTACGCAGGATTCCAATCTGTAGTAATTCCGACTATGATTTCATGCGGGAAGTCGTTAAAAAGTTCTAAGGAAATTTCCCGCTCAATGATGGTTTCTTTCGTAATAAATTCTATTGCATTGATTTTATCAATAATAATGCTTTTAGTATGGTATGCTGAGTTCACGCAGGCCGGAGAAACAACACTGCCAATATTGTATATAGCAGGGCAGTTAGGTAGATCATACGTATTCTGGGCATACAATATTTGCTTGTTCCTTTGCTTTATTTCAACAGGAGTTACAACTATCTACGGCTTTGTTGAAAAGTTTGAGAAAGCAAAGGCATTGTCTAAAATAAACAAGGTTATAATCAGAAGAATAATCGTATCATTTTTTATAATGTTTATGTCAATGGGTATTTCAATGGCAGGTTTAGACAAAATTATTAAATACGGCTACGGATACATGGGATACCTTGGAATTGCAATAATTATTGTTCCGTTCCTGACTGTCGGAGCATATAAAAACCGTAAGTTTTTAAAGGAACAAAACAACAATATAAACAATAATAATATAAATTCAAAGTCTTCATTTGCAGAAAGCGCAGATTATTAATATATGAAAAATATTAACTAAAAAGGAGTCTACTATGAAAACACAATTTTTTCCCGGTTATACGATAGGTAATGATTCGTACAAGAATATAGTTAAAATATGTAGTTTATACGGAAAAAAGGCTGCTGTAATAGGTGGCGAACGCGCCATAAAAGCAGCTGAAAATAAGATTAAAAATTCAGTTGAAGGAAGTGAGATGCTAATTACAGGATTTTTTCCGTTCGGAAAAGAGGCATCCATAGAAAATATAGAACGTTTAAAATTAATTCCGGAAGTTCAAAAAGCAGATATGATATTTGCGGTTGGCGGAGGAAAGGCAATTGATACAGGAAAGGTATTGGCACAAAAAACAAACAGAGTTTTTTTTACATTCCCTACAATTGCTTCCACATGCGCATCTTGTACAAGCTTGGGTATTTTATACCATCCGGATGGTTCTTTAAGAGAATATACATTTTCAAATATAACTCCTGTTCATATCTTTATAGACAGTGAGATAATTGCAAATGCGCCGGATAAATATTTTTGGGCCGGTATAGGTGATTCTATGGCTAAATATTTTGAAAGCTCTGTTTCAAGCCGCGGCGACGAGCTAAATCATTCCCAGAGCATGGGGGTTAATATTGCATCCATGTGCAACGGTCCATTTGTGAAATATGGAGTGCAGGCACTTGAAGATTGTAAGAAAAACAAGTTATCAAATGAGCTTGAAGAAATAATTTTAGGAATTATAATTTCAACCGGATACGTTTCAAACTTAGTTAACATAGATTTGAACACCGGACTTGCACATGCTGTATATAACGGATTCACGGTTATACCTCAAATAGAAAAATATGGACATCTTCACGGTGAAATAGTATCCTACGGAATCTTAGTACTTCTTGTGGTGGATAGGCAAAAAGAAGAATTTGAAAGAATTTTTAAGTTTAATAAAGAAATGGGATTTCCAACAAAGCTTTCCGACCTTCATTGCTCAATTGAGGACGTGGATAAAATAATTGAAAAAGCTCTCAAAGGAATAGATGTAAGACATTATCCATATACAGTAGCTTCCGAAATGATAAAGGATGCCATCTTATTTATAGAAGATTTTCAGCATAAATGCTAAATAAGCAAAATTTTATTTTTATTTATATTCATATGTGTTATAATATCAAAGTTAAGGTTGTATTAATTTACATAGGATAAAATTGTACAATGAAACATATAAATAATTATAAGCGTTTAATTTTGGCTTAACTTTAATATTAGGAGTGAGTATATGGTATCTAAGAGGAAATATATTCTTACGATTATCGTGGTTGTCTTTGTAACTGCTTTTTTAACCCTTACTTTGGGCAATGTATTTATGGTAGAAATAGGGAATAAGGTGGTTATATCTGAAGAAACATATACAAAGATGAAAAATACGTATGAAAAATATGCTAAGCAGGAAAGTATAATGGAATTGGCTAAAAGGGAGTTCTTGTATGAAGCTGATGAGGAAAAAATGCTTGAGGGGGCTTTAGAGGGAACATTAAAAGCGTTAGGAGATCCCTATACCCAGTTTATGAATAAAGAAGAATTTAGCGCACTTATGCAAGATACAGAAGGATCATATGAAGGAATAGGTGTTTATATAACTGAAAGCGATGATAACAGAATTGTAGTTGTATCTCCTATAGAGGATACTCCTGCGGAGAAAGCAGGGTTAAAAACCGGCGATAAAATTATAAAAATTAACGGTACCGAATATACCGCAAGCCAAATAAAGCAAGCGGTAAATATCATGAAAGGTATGCCGGGCACAAGTGTAACCTTAACTGTACAAAGAGAAAATGCAGATGGAAGCAAGGATATTTCCGATATAGTCATTAACAGAGAAACAATCAGAATTAAGACCATAAAACCTGAAATGCTTGATGACGATATCGGGTATATAAGAATTACAACATTTGATTTACAGACCGCAAAGGATTTTGAAGCCGCATATGCAGATTTGAAAAGTAAAGGTATGAAGGGTTTAGTAATTGATTTAAGATATAATCCGGGCGGTATTATAGATGCAACGGTTGATATTTCAGATATGTTTATGGGTGAAGGAATAATCACTTACACCAAGACGAAAGCAGGAGATATTAAGCATTTCAAATCTGATGCTAAATCAGAAAACATACCGATAATTTTGTTAATAAATGATGGAAGCGCAAGCGCCTCTGAAATAATGGCAGGTGCAATGAAGGATACAGGCAGGGCAACCTTAATCGGAACCAAGACCTTCGGCAAGGGAATAGTTCAAAGTGTTCAACAATTCGGAAATCAAGGCGAAGGTGTTAAAATGACGGTATCTGAGTATTTTACCCCAAACGGTGTTAATATTCATGGTATTGGAATAGAACCGGATATTGAAATAGAATTACCTGAAGATGTACCGGGTTATGGATTTGAATTCTATGATACTGATAACCAGCTTAAAAAAGCGGTTGAAGTTTTAAAAGAAAAGGTTAATTAATAAAACTAAGCGAGAGATGTGTCTCTCGCTATTTTTTACGCATACAGCATAAGCGACTGATACCAAATTAAAGATTTGGGTCGTTTGTTTAATAAATTAAAACTGTTTTGTCTTTATCATCCCATAAAACCGTCTTGTCTATTGCTTCGCTTATGAATCTTAAAGGAACCATAATTCGATTGTTTACTAATTTAGCGGGAGCATCCAATGTGCTTTCTTCGCCATTGATATATGCAATATTGCTGTCGGCGGGAATTACTATTTTAGTACCCTCATATTCAACTACGGCTGAGTTTATTTCCGTATCCCAATTTACATTACAATTCAATACTTCAAAAACTGCTCTTAACGGTACCATTGTCCTGCCGTTTTCAATAAATGGCCATTGGTTAATTGAACTGAAGTTGATATATTGGTCATAAACCTTTACGTTTACCGGGTTATCAGGTTTCTTGCTTGTTATAAATTCAAATGCATTTGAATTTAAAGCAGTTATGGATACTTTTTGTTGAAGCCCCTGAAATTCAAAGGTTAAGCTATAGCTTCCCGGCTTTTTAAAGGTCATTGTACCTTCATAAATACTTATACCTTCGTGCTTGTATGGATAAAGTAAAACATCTTTTGTAATGTTAACCTTTTTATTGCCATATATAGCATAAACATTGAAATCAGCTTTTGTTGCGGTGTTGTAAACTTTGTTTGAAGATTCAAATTCAATACTATCCGGAGTTTCTTTATAATTAATATATAAATTTAATATTTTATATTCGCCGGAAGCATCGGTTTTAAGCGGAGAATCATAGCTGATAATTGAAACAAAGTCATTTCTTAACAGACCTGACATAGCGGAATTTACAATATCCTGAGATACTGAATTGTGAATTCTCACTGAAATTTTCAACGGGCGATGCTTTATTTTATATGTAAGAATATTTTTTAATTCATTTTCATTTTTTGCTGTGTTTACATCATCATAAATGTCAAGACCTGTTTCCATCAGTAATTTGTCATATGATAATTCTTTTAAAAGACTATAGTAGCTTTTATTTGCTGCCGGAAGGTCAAGATTTTCATCAATTACATGGTCGGCTGAAATTTCATTGTCTGTCAGCATGTAATAGTTATATGAAATTATGTTTTCATCCGGCAACTGATCATTCCAGGTAGTATCCAAATGGAACCAATGATTGCTGAGCTTAACCATATTCCATATATGTAATTCGGAGTTTCCTGTACCCGTAACTAATTTAACAGGGATATTAAGTTTATTCAGCATGTTGTAGGTTAACAAAGCATAACCGTTGCAAACGGATTTGCCTTGAGTAAGTAAATCATAATCGGAATAAAGTAATTTTTTTTCATCATACTTGCCGTTTAAGATTATATAATCATGTACTGCTTTAACTTTTTCATGGTCATTCATATTTGGATTTATAATTTCGGATAATATGTTATCAATTTGTTTGTCGGCTTGAATTCTTTCTGCTTTAGTAATTATATAATCAACATTAACATTAATATTATTTAATCTTTTTGTGCCTTCAATTTTCCATCCGACAGATTTTATATTAGAATTTAAATATGGGTCTTTATCAACAACATTTTTTAATACATCTTCAATATTATCCAATGAACCGGTATATTTTATATCGAATACTTCATTATAATCCTTCATTTGTTCGAACAGTACATTTTCTAATTCAAGAAAATTGCTTGCGCTGTAATCAGTAGCATATGTGTTAAGTGAAAAAACTGTAGCGGTTGTTATAAATGTGCTTAAGCAAATTGTTAAAAATCTTTTCATACAATCACCTTCCTTATTTCGTATCTAATTATATACTTTTTCCGGTAAAAGTTAAAGCTATATTATTTCTTATTGTAAGATGAATAAAATTAATGTATCATTATGTATAATTATTTTAAATTAAAGCTTTACTTTAATTAGACGTTAATTTAACGTAAATGGTTCCCAAAAAGGAGTAAAAATGTGTAAAAAAATTTTAAACGAAATACTTTTAAGTCATAAACCTTCAGAGGGTATATATAAATTGTTGGAAACAGGACAAATAAAACAGATAATACCTGAATTATTAAAGCTAAAAGGATTTGAACAAAGAACGCCTTATCATGACAAGGATGTGTTGGACCATACGATGGCTGTGGTAGATTCAATTGAACCAAAATTGACATTAAGGATGGCTGCGCTTTTACATGATATATCTAAACCGGATTGCTTTACGGCAGACGAAAAGGGTAGAGGGCATTTCTACGGTCATCACATAAAGTCCGCCAAGGAAAGTGAAAAAATATTAAAGCGATTAGGTTATGATGATGATTTTATTTCAGATGTATATATATTGGTTAAATATCATTATATAAAGGATATTACATCAAGTATTAAGGAAAAAGGTATTAATAAATTCATTGAATCTGTGGGAGAGCATAGGATTGATGATATGCTTAAGCTGATAGTGGCAGATATGATGGGTAAACCGGATAATAAAGGAAACATGGATGTTGTAAATAAATTAAGTGAATTAATAAGACAATATAGGCAAAAGAAAATTAATGAATAAAAAAACTCGTCCTGCAAGGCTCGGAAGGCGGGCAACCGCAGCGTATTCAGATATACGTGAGGATTGACCGGCTGAACGGCAACGACGCAGGCGAGCTTCTTCAACTACCCGAACATGTTCATATAGTGCTTCCATTTCAATATTCTCAGTACCGATTCATTAATTCTGTCAATGGAAATTTCTCCCAAGTTTACAGCATTTAATAATGATTGAAAGCTTTTTTCAAAATCAGTTACTATGAGCATATCATTACCTGCTGATACAGCCATTACTTCCGGGGAGAATTCTGTTTGAAGTTCTGATACCGCCCCCATTGATAAATCATCTGTCGTTATTATCCCTGTGAACTCCATGTCATATCTTAAAATATCAATAACCTTTTTTGATAATGAAGCAGGAAGCTCAGAGTCAATTGCTTCAACGATGTTATGAGAAACCAATACACTTTCCGCACCTGATTCGATACCTGCTTTAAAAGGAATGAAATCATTGCTTATAAATTGCTGATATGGTCGAGTATCTACTGCTGAACCGGTATGGGTGTCAGGATTGTTTCCATAACCGGGGAAGTGCTTCAAGGATGAAGAAATTCCTTGTTTCTTCATTGCTTCAACAACAGTTTTTATATACTTTGCAGTTTCTTCAGCCTCTTTTCCAAAGCTTCTTTTATATATAAAATCTGTTTCATTAATTGAAACATCCGCAACAGGTGCTAAATTCAAATTAATGCCCAGCTCTGCCAAAAGATTTGATTTTTTTATAGTATCTTTTCTGATTTCGTCAAACCCGCCAATCGTATATAACTCTTGGGGCGACTTAAATCTTTCATCAGATAAAAGCGGATTTGAACTTACTCTTACCACCGTTCCACCTTCTTCATCAACGGCAATTATCATAGGTACATTATTATTGTTTTGACAATAATCAATATTATCTATAACTTCTTCTTTGTCTTTGTCGGCAAAATCTTTTCCAAACATTATAAATCCGCCGGGCTTCATGGATAGATATAGATCCAGCTGTTCCTCTTCAGGATATCTGACTAAAAACATCTGGCCGATTTTTTCTTCTGTAGTCATTTCCTGCAGTAATTTTGAAGCTTGCTCATCATATTCACGAAATAAGCTGCTATCTTCCGGATCTTCTGGCACCTCCGGTTCAACCGGTTCTTTCGGTTCCTCAACAGGCGGCGGATTTTCATTATTGTTGTCCGGATTTTTTGGCGGATCTACAACAGTACAGCCTGTTAATAAGAAAATTAACAGATAAATAAATAAATTTTTCATTTTATGCTCCTAATTTAAGTGATGGTATTAATATTAGCATATGGAGCCAATTTATTAAAGAAAAAAATGAGAGGTTGCCCTCTCATTAGTTTTATTGTTTTATTATTAACTTATTCAGTTTCAGTTTCTTCTTCAGCAGCTTCATCTTCTGTAGTTTCTTCAGTTTCTGTTTCTTCAGCAGCAGCATCTTGTTCTAATTGCTCTAATAATTCATTCATATCAGGAGCATTCAGTGCTTCTTCAGGTATTTCGAAATTTTCAGCCTGATTAACATTTAAAACTTCCATAACCATAGTAGCTCTCATGCTATTTAACATATCTAATCCTTCTTGTGGCATTTCACCTAACAAGTCGGTCATGCTGCCCATCATAAGCTGAATCATATCACCTAAATCCATTTCATATTTAACAATTTCTTTAGTTTCTTCATCAATGTGAACTATAAACTTAATGTCACCGAAATTTCCTTCTGCTAATGCTTTCAACGCTTCATAAGTAGCTGTTTCCTGTTCATTTGTCGGGACAGGCATATTATCTAAGCTTTCACCAAGCATATCTTTATAAATTTCACCTGACATTGTATATTCTAATCTTAAAAGAGTTTTGTCCGCATCTTTATATTTGCCGAAATACTTAACATCTTTTGTATACTTTTCAGCTATTTCTTTATTTTTCTCAATTGCTTCTTCATCATATTTCAGTAATTCGCCGAACATTTCATTGGCAACGGTTTGTTTCATCCATGTATATGTACCTTCATTATTCATGCCCATATATTGGTTCAGACCATTTTCATCCATTGTCATGTACATGCTCATAAATGGTTGAGATATTTCCTGTCCTGCAATATTTACCAACATATCTGCGTTTATTTTTGCTTTCAAAGGATTCATGAATAAAGTCATGTACATATTCATTTTCATATTCATAGTTTGAACACTGCCGGCTGCATCAGGAACGTCCAAAGAGATATCTACTTTCACATCAGCATCGTAGTTTTTCCAATCAAGTGATTTGTTATTAGCTTCAGTAAATATAGCTTTTGCATCAACAGGAGTTGTAGTAATAACTACTGTTTTTAAGCCTGCATCCCACTCTACGCTTGAACCGAAAGCTTCAATAACGGCTCTTATGGGAAGGTATGTTCTACCATTAACTATTTTTGCCTGAGTATCTGTAGCTTTTTGTTCTCCGTTTATCAATATGTAATTTTGATCAATTGGAACTTCAACCTTAATTTCGTCCTTTTCGGCAATTGCAATACGGTCATCATTATTCCAATCCACGGTTGCTCCGTATGATTCAAGAGCTTTTCTGAACGGAACAAGAGTTCTGCTGTTTTCATCAACGAAAGGATGTCCTGATTCTTCAGTGAATTCAACCTTTTCAGAATCGATTGCAACTATTATTTCATTAGTTTGTGCAAATACAGTAGTTGATGATAATACTAACATAAGTATTAAGCTGAGTATAAAAATTGTTTTTTTCATAAATTCCCTCCTAAAAATTAAATTACTCAAGTAAATATTATACCATTGTTAAAGTAAATTCAATGTTTTTTATTCTATATTTTAAAAAGGTAATCATATTATACAGAAGTACAAAGTATATCTGTTTAATTTTAACATATTCAGGTATAATTAAATATATGTGGTATATTAATATTTTGGGGTGAAGTATATGAGTAAAATTATTGATATTAATAAAAGTGTTTATGAGTTGTGTAAGGAATATCCCGAATTGCAGGAGATATTGGCAAGCATTGGTTTCAAGGATATAACGTTGCCGGGAATGATTAATATGGCAGGAAGAATTATGACCCTGCCTAAGGGGTCAAAGGCGAAGGGAATACCTATGGAAAAAATAAAAGAAGAATTAGTTCAAAGAGGATTTGAAATTAAAGAATAAGGAGAGATTTTATGAGTGAACAAATTAACAACAGAGAATACAGGAAAGAAATAATCAAACAAATTATTAAAGAGCTTCATGACGGTAAGAGTGTTGACGAAGTAAAAGGCAGGTTTGAAGAAGCTTTCAAAGGTGTTTCAGCTACGGAAATTACGGAAGCAGAACAGGCGCTTATCAAGGAAGGACTTCCCATAACAGAGGTTCAAAGATTATGTGATGTGCATTCTGCCGTATTTAAGGGATCTATAGAAGAAATTCACAGAGGATCAGATCCGACTAAAATACCCGGACATCCTGCTAATGTGTTGTTTCTTGAAAACATAGAAATCAAAAAAATAATAGATAATAAAATTAAACCGTACATAGATAATTTATCTGATAAAGAATCCATTAAAAAACTAAAAGATGGCTTTGAACAGCTATTAAAAATAGATATTCATTATTCTAAAAAGGAAAATCTATTGTTCCCATACATGGAGAAATACGGAATAACCGCACCACCAAAGGTTATGTGGGGCGTTGATGATGAAATAAGAGCCGATTTAAAATCAATATATTCTGACTTATCATACGGATATTTGAATGATGAAATCAAAAAAAGGATCGAGGAAGCTTTAAATCGTGTAAATGAAATGATTTTTAAGGAAGAAAATATAATGATTCCAATGCTTTTAGATGTGATGTCACAAGATGAATGGAAAAAGGCAGCTGATAACAGCGGTGAAATAGGTCATATGCTCAGATGGGTTCCCGAATGGAAACCGGACCAAGAAGCCAAAGAAGGAATCAAAGACGAAATGACCGAACCGGGAACAATCACATTACCTTCAGGGGTATTAAAAGTAAATGAATTAACGCATATGCTTAATACTTTGCCTTTTGACATTACCTTTGTCGGAAGTGATGATACGGTAAAATATTTTTCCGAAAGCAGTGAAAGAATTTTTCCAAGACCAAGAACCGTAATAGGAAGAAATGTATCAAATTGTCATCCGCCTGCAAGCGTACATATTGTTGAAGGGATTGTAAATGATTTTAAATCAGGTAAAAAGGATCATGAAGATTTTTGGATTAAAATGAAGGATAAATATATACATATACGATATTATGCGGTACGGGATGACAAAGGTGAATATTTAGGAGTAGTGGAAGTATCGCAAGATATCAAACCTATACAAGAAATAACAGGAGAAAAACGGTTAGTATCCGAATAAGGCTGTTGAAAAAGCCCCCCCTGCGTCGTTGCCGTTCAGACGGTCAATCCTTACGTATATCTAATATGCTGCGGTTGCCCGTCTTCCGGCGCCTTGCAGGACGAACTTTTTGAACAGCCTATTTTATTGTTGGTAATTTTTCATTTGCGTTGATTATTTTATATACTAAGTATATAATTGAATTAATAAAATTGTGGGGTGGACTGTAATGAAAAAATATGTTCTTGCATTAGACCAAGGAACAACAAGTTCACGAGCTATACTTTTTGACAGAAACGGTGCAATTGTAAATTTGGCGAAAAAAGAATTCAAGCAAATTTATCCTAAACCGGGATGGGTGGAGCATGATCCTTTGGAAATATGGGAAACGCAGTTGAGCTCGGCAATAGAAGCAATAAAGGATATTGATCCGGATGAAATTGCATGTATCGGTATTACCAATCAAAGAGAAACAACAGTATTATGGGACAGAAATACAGGAAAGCCGGTTTATAACGCAATCGTATGGCAGAGCAGGCAGACATCGGAAATATGTGATGAACTGAAAAAGACAGGAATCGAGACATACATAAATGAAAATACCGGATTGGTAATTGATGCTTATTTTTCCGGTACAAAAATCAAATGGATACTGGACAATGTGCCGGGCATCAGAGAAAAGGCGGAAAAGGGAGATATTTTATTTGGTACTATTGACACATGGCTGATATGGAATTTAAGTGTTAATAAGGTACATATAACTGATTATTCCAATGCATCAAGGACAATGCTTTATAATATTAGGGAGTTAAAATGGGATGAAAAACTTCTTGATGCCCTTAACATACCTTTAAATATACTTCCGGAGGTTAAAGCATCCTCTGAATTTTATGACAATACAAGAAAAGATTTACTAAGAGCTGAAATACCCATATCGGGAATTGCCGGAGACCAGCAATCCGCATTATTCGGTCAGCTTTGCTTTCAGGAGGGAATGGTTAAGAATACGTATGGAACCGGCTGCTTCATGCTCATGAATACAGGAGAAAAAATCGTTAAATCACATAATGGACTTATTACTACTATTGCCTGGGGAATCGGAGGTAAGGTGGAATATGCCCTGGAAGGTTCAATATTTATAGCAGGCGCAGCCATACAATGGCTGAGGGATGAATTGAAGCTTATCCATGATGCAAAAGATTCTGAATACTTTGCCGAAAAAGTACAAGACAGCAACGGAGTATATGTGGTTCCTGCCTTTACGGGTCTCGGTGCGCCATATTGGGATATGTACGCAAGAGGAGCGATTATAGGATTAACTCGAGGAGTAAATCGCAATCACATCATACGAGCAACTCTTGAATCAATTGCATATCAAACTAAAGACATCATTGAAGCAATGTTTGACGACTCAGGAATCAATTTAACTGCATTAAGGGTTGACGGCGGAGCTACGGCAAATAACTTTTTAATGCAATTTCAGTCAGATATACTCAATGTAAACATAGAAAGACCTGATGTTACAGAAACAACAGCTCTTGGAGCCGCATATTTAGCCGGCTTGGCTGTGGGCTTGTGGAAATCAAAGGGTGAAATTGTTCAAAATTGGAGCATAAACAGAAAATTCAGACCTGAGATGGACGAAGATATAAGGAAAAAGCTATACGGCGGTTGGAAAAAGGCAGTAAACAGAACGATGTAAAAATATGAGATTCTTGGGCTACGTCTTCTGAATGACATATGTCATCCTGGGCATAGCGAAGGCTCTAAATAAAATATGGAGGAAACAAATATAATGAATAAAAACTTTTTTATTGACAACAGAAAGAAATTTGCTGAAAAAATGGATGATTACTCAACGGCGGTATTCTTTGCCGGCAAGGCACCAAGAGAAAGTGCGGACCAGGAGTATGGATTTTCTGTAGACAGGAATTTCTTTTATTTAACCGGAATCGACATGGAAAATATGGTTTTATTGATAAATAAAATCGCCGGTAAAACTACCGAAATGCTGTACATACCACCTGTAGATGAGCATTATGAAAAATGGTACGGAATTTTAATGAGAAATGAAGAAGTTAAGGAAGTATCAGGCATTGAATCAATTCAAAACAGAAATAATTTCATGGATGAATTTGCAAAGAGATTGTCTTCCGCAGACAGACCGGACAATGTATATATATTTTCATATATTACCGATAAGGATGAACCCTACGACAATTACAGAAGCTTAGCTCATTGGATCAGAAACCAATATCCTGCAGTAAATATTAAAAGCTCTCTGGACATTATGTCAGAGTTAAGAGGTTCCAAGACGGAAGAAGAAATAAATGAAATAAAAACTGCAATTGGTTATACTAAGGAAGCATTAGAATTTGTAATGAAAAATTTAAAGCCGGGTAAATTCGAATATCAGGTAAGAGCCGATTTTGAATACCAGCTTGCTTTAAGAGGTTCTAAACCAAGCTTTAAAACTATAGGTGCCTCAGGTGAAAAAGCTGTGATTTTACATTACATAGATCTAAAACAGAAAATACAGGATAACAGCTTGATACTTCTTGATTTAGGTGCGCTTTCCAACAATTATGCATCTGATATCACAAGAACATATCCTGCAAACGGAAAGTTTACAGGGAGACAAAAGGATATATACAATATAGTTTTAGAAGCTCAAAATGTAGCAATGGATAAAATGCATGCAGGTGCGTTAGAAGAGGATGTAAATAATGCAGTTAAAAAGTATTTCGCAAACAGTTTAAAAACTATTAACCTTATTAAGGATGATTCCGATGTTGATAAATATTATTATCACGGCATAGGTCATCCGTTAGGTCTCGACGTACATGATTTTAGAAGAAGAGACAAAACAATTCAGGAAAACAATGTTTATACTGTTGAACCGGGACTTTATATCAAAGAAGAGGGAATCGGAATCAGAATTGAAGATAATGTTTGGGTCACTAAAAACGGATTAGTTAACCTGTCTAAAGAAATAATCAAAACAGTAAACGATATAGAAAACTTTATGAAATAAAGGTCGACAGCCTTTTTGATGCAAAGGTTGGGGACGGTTCTTTTTGTTTCCAAATCAATTAAAAAGAATCGTCTCTTTTAGTCCGTAATCTCCGATTTCGACGTTCCAGGTTGTCAAGTCTTTACCGTGCCAGTCTGTGCCGCCTGTCTTGATTAAATTATATTTTAAAGCAAACTCTTCGTATTTTTTAACCAAAATTTCATCATGATATGGATAATAAACCTCTAAAGCCCTTAGACCGTGAGGCAAAAGAAACTCCATTTCTTTAATGTCGGCATCTCCGATTCTTGCAGGGTGTGCAAAGCTTGCGGTTCCTTTAGCTTGATTTATAACTTCAACGGCTTCCGAAGAATGTACAGGGAATTTTTCTATAAAGTGACTGTTGTAGTGTTTTAATTTAGTATTAAAAAATTCCGGCCAATCCTTTAGTGAATAAGGTTTTCCATCGGCTATCATTGCCTTCATAATATCTGACAGGGCTATACATTGCTTGTATTCGGCAAATTTAATTATTTTATTTATATCAAAATCTACATAGTTATTTTTTAATAACCAATTATAATGCTCTAAAAATGATTCATTGAAATAATTGCAAATCAAGCTTAACATATCCTGCAACTGACTGTTTGAAATATCAATGTTGTATCCAAGAATATGTATGAGGTGTCCGTTAGAAACGGATGATATTTCTACAGCCGGGATAACCGTTATGTTATTTTTGCTTGCTTTTTCTGTTATTTCAGCTATCCCGTAGGTAGTATCATGGTCAGTTAAAGCAATTGTGGGTATACTTTTTTCCTGAACAATTTTAAGTATATCATCAATGGAATCAGTTCCGTCGGAAAATTTAGAGTGGATGTGTAAATCAATCATGTGCTGCTCCTGTTTTTAATAAAACATTATATCACTTTTTAAAATATTTTGCTATAATTTAATCAAATTTTAATAATACACTAATCAACTGTGAATATAGTATGTGTATTATATGAATAAATTGAATAGAATATATAAATAAAAGGGAGATGTAAAATGGAAATATTAATCGGAATATTTGTATTTTTCGTATTTATAGTTGCTGCAATAAATATAGGAGCTGTTTTACTAAAAGTTATATTCACAATTATAGGTGCTGTAATAGGACTTTTTGTAATAATATTATTGATACCTTTAGGCATAGGATTTTTATTGATTCCGGCAATAATAATTGGTATAATAGTAGCCGTTGTTAAATTGATTCAGTTTATATTTTGAGCATTAAATTAACAGTTGACAAATGTTAAGTATTTATGTATAGTTTTACATAAATAAAATAATACTATATGAATATTAATAAAAAGCTGTGAAAAGAAGAGTAGCTTGTAAGTTATGACCAAGAGAACCGGAGTAAGGTGCGAACCGGAGATTGACTTTATAGTGAAGATGGCCTTGGAGCTTCATACCTGAGCATTTGTTAAGGTATGACGTATGATTACGTTACAATACAAGGGTTGTATGACCTGTTGAGGCACATATTGTGAAATATGTGCGAATAAGAGTGGTAACGCGGATTTTCGCCTCTTTGCATATGCAAAGGGGCTTCTAACTTTTTTTGGGAAAATTATAGGAGGGAAAACATGAATAAAGGAAAATATTATTTAACAACGGCAATCGCTTATACATCCGGCAAGCCCCATATAGGAAACACATATGAAATAGTTCTTGCTGACAGCATAGTCAGATTCAAAAAATTAAACGGATACGATGTTTATTTTCAGACAGGAACAGATGAACACGGAGAAAAAATTCAGATTAAAGCGGAGGAAGCCGGTAAAACCCCACAGCTTTATGTTGATGAAGTAGCAGGAGAAATCAAAAGAATATGGGATTTGATGAACACAAGCTATGATAAGTTTGTCAGAACCACAGACCCGGAACATATAAAAACAGTACAAAAAATATTTAAAAAACTATATGACCAAGGAGATATTTATAAAGGATATTACGAAGGTTGGTATTGTACACCTGATGAAGCATTTTTCACCGAATCTCAGTTAGTTGACGGAAAATGTCCTGATTGCGGCAGAGATGTGCATATGGCAAGAGAAGAAGCTTATTTCTTTAAAATGAGCAATTATGCCGACAGATTGATGAAGCATATTGAAGAAAATCCTAAATTTATTCAGCCGGAATCACGTAAAAATGAAATGGTTAATAATTTTATTAAACCGGGATTACAGGATTTATGTGTTTCGAGAACTTCATTTGATTGGGGTGTACCCGTTACCTTTGACGAAGGTCACGTTGTTTATGTGTGGATAGATGCTCTGAGCAACTATATTACATTTTTAGGTTATGACACTGAGGGTAATCACGGAGATTTATTTAATAAATATTGGCCTGCGGATGTTCATTTAATAGGTAAAGATATTTTAAGATTCCATACGATTTATTGGCCGATATTATTGATGGCATTGGGTGCGGAGCTTCCTAAACAGGTTTTCGGTCATCCCTGGCTGTTAGTCGGGGAAGGTAAAATGAGCAAGTCAAAAGGCAATGTAATTTATGCTGATGACTTGGTTGATTTGTTTGGTGTAGATGCTGTCAGATACTTTGTACTGCATGAAATGCCCTTTTCCAGCGACGGTACATTGACATATGACTTGATAATTGAAAGAATAAATTCTGATTTGGCAAATATTTTAGGTAATTTAGTAAACAGGACCATCACCATGACCAACAAATATTTTGACGGTGTTATTCTTCCTCCGGAAGAGCATGAAGCAATAGATGATGAACTTATCAAGCTTGCTCTTGAAACACCTGAAAGAGTTGAAAAGAAAATGGATGATTTAAAAGTTTCAGATGCTATTGATGAAATTTTTAATCTTCTCAGAAGAAGCAACAAATATATTGATGAAACACAGCCTTGGGTATTAGGTAAAGATGAAAGCAAGAAGAAAAGATTGGGAACAGTATTATATAACCTGCTTGAATCTATCAGAATTGCAGCAGTTTTACTGGAGCCATACCTTCCTGAAACGGCACAGAAAATCTTCAAACAGCTTAATACCGGCAAGACAGATTGGGATTCCTTATTAAGCTTTAACGGAATGGTGCCGGAGGAAAGGATAGGTACTCCTGAAATATTGTTTGCAAGAATAGATGCAGCTAAAAAATTAGAGGAAATCAACAAAATAAATGAAGCCAAATCTGAGGTAAAAGAGGTTAAGCCTGTTGAAGAACAAAAATATGATGACTTTATAACTATTGATGATTTTGCTAAATTAGATTTAAGAGTTGCTGACATAGTTAAGGCAGAAAGACATCCTGATGCAGATAAACTCCTTGTGTTCCAACTAAAGGTTGGAGAAGAAACGAGACAGGTGGTATCAGGTATAGCTAAATATTACAAACCTGAAGATTTAGTGGGTAAGAAGGTTGTAATGATATACAACTTAAAACCTGTAGTGCTGAGAGGCCTGGAATCCAACGGAATGATTTTAGCCGCTGAAAAAGGTAAAAAATTAACCCTGATTTCTACATTGGAAGACATAGCAGACGGCGCAACAATATCTTAGCAATTGACCCAAATCTCTGATTTGGTGTCAGTCGCTTGTGCTGTAAGTATAAAAAAAGGAATTGTGCGTGCACAATTCCTTTTTTCAATCGTTATTCTATTGCTAACAAACTGCAAATCCATTGCCAATCAATTGTTTTATGCTTCTTTTTTCCATAATCCGTGAAGGTTGCAGTGCTCGTAAGCAGAAACAACTTCATCACCTTCAGTTAATATGAACACAGCTTTTGGTTCACAGCCCGGCTCTAAGCATTTTCTTTGAGTGCCTTCTTTTGTTTCAAGGTATATCCACTCAATCCAATGTTCATCAACCATAGGATGAATTACGCTTCCAACTGTTACAGTTACCTTATTTCCTTCAACTTCTATTACAGGGATGTGTTTTTCATGGGAAGCATCTACCGTACCGGGAATAAGTTCTTTCATATCATTATCACAGCAAACTAATGTTCCGCCGCCTTCATTGTATAAGCTTACTAAATTACCGCAAGTTTCACATAAATAAAATTTTGTTTTACACATAGTATCCTCCAAATATTTTAATAGTTCAACGACATTTCTATACCCAATAATATATGTCTTAAAACACATAATATTAAAAAAACATTAAACCGTTTTTTTAGTATGTGCCTTTAATGCTATCAAGCTTATAAGTGCCATCGCTATTGCCATGCTTCCGATATTTAAAATAGTGTTTACTCCTGTTTCAAGAGCTTTTTGTATATCATTCTGAACAAATGCAAGAATTGTTTCATAAAGACCTAATCCGGGAACGATAGGGATAACACTTGGGAATATAAATATGGTTGCAGGCATTTTTAACCTTCGTGCTAAAATTTCTCCAATAATTGCAATTAAACAAGTACCAAGAAAGAAACCAAGCAGTGAATGTCCTGAAACTATACAAAATTTATATACGGCATATCCTATAGACGCAGTTAAAGAAGAATAAAGCAAGGTTTTTTTAGGGGCATTCATAATTTGTGCAAAAAAGAAAGTTGCTATAAAACAATATATCATTTCTAAAAACATATTCTCCTCCTTAAACTAAGATATACCTAAAGTATACGCCGTATAAATAATTGCTCCGGCTCCCGCCGCCAAAGATGATGCAACCAACAGTGCCTCTGTAGCCCTTGCAATTCCGGACAACAGGTCACCTCTTATGGTATCTCTTATGGCATTAGTCATAGCAAGTCCGGGCAGCAAGGGCATAATTCCTCCCACTATGATGTAGTTGTAATTACCTTTTCCAAACAGATACGTAAATGTAATTGCAATAAAGGATAAAAAGGCACCTGCAACAATGCTTGAAAAAAACTGATATGAATGGAGCTCCTCAAATTTTTTAGAAATTATAGTAATTATTATTCCTGAAAACAGCGCAACAGTAAATTCAAATAAACCTCCTCCAAACAGAAGGGTAAAAAACGCCGAAGAAATACCGCCGTACAACAATGAGTACTTATATTGAATTTTATCGTTGTTATATATATCCTCCAATTGAAGCAATGCTTCATCTAAGGTTACTTGTCTTGATATTAAATCTCTTGAAATATTATTTACATCATTAATTTTTTGCAGGTTAACAGTTCTTTTTCTGATCCGTTTAACTATTGTATTATTTTCCTCCCCATTAATGGAAATAGTAAAATATAATCCCGTTGGAGTAGCAATAGGTTCTATTTCCTTAACATTGAAGGATTTGCATATGTATTTTATCGTTTCTTCCGCCCTGTAGGTTTCTCCGCCGTTTTCAATTATTATCTGGGCAGAAAGCTTAAGCACATTTAACAGCTTATTAATTTCAAGTTCCATAAATCACCTCAATAAATATATCTAAGCTCTTTTATAACGGTTTAATTATTAATTCCAAATATTTATCTGCTCTTTCGTGCAGGTTAAAGCTTCCGTCATGTAGGCACCAATGAAAAATTAATCCTCTCATTGATTGAAAAAGAAATTCAATAATCTCTTCGGTATTCATATCAGCAGTTATTTCCCTATTATTTATACCTTCATCTATAATAGGTGCAAGTAGTGTCTGCATTGCTCTTCCTTTTTTGAGAAAAAGTTTATTGCTGTTGTTATAAAGAAGTTTTGTAAAATCATATGGCTCACTTGTAACAAAATCGATATAAAATAACATATAGTTTTTGGCTTTCTCCTTAATTGTGTTTCCTTCAACACCATTATTAACGAATTCTGTAAATTTCTTATCAGCAACCTTGTAATTCTGATACAAAACATCCAATTTTGATTTATAGTAATTATAAAAAGAACCGACAGAAATGCTTGCCGCCTTTGCAATATCCTGTATGCTTACATTGTCAATTCCTTTGCTCATAAAAAGTTTTATGCTTGTTTTATATATTCTATCCTTTGTTTTTTGTGCTTGAATAGTGCGACTGTTCACTTTGATTACCCCATTATTTATCGTTGTATTTTTAATAGTATTTATTATATCATAAATGTTGTTTTGTTACAAAAATAAAAATACTGTTACTCGATATCAAGTAACAGTGTTTTATATATTTGGAGGGTTATTTACCTAATGCTGCTGATTCTCCTGCAATTCTACCGAATACGGTTATGTCAGCCAATGCGTTTCCGCCAAGTCGATTGCTTCCGTGGATTCCGCCTGTTACTTCTCCGGCAGCATAAAGACCTTTAATTATTTGACCGTTAACATCTAAAACCTGAGAATTCTCATTTATTTCAACTCCACCCATTGTATGATGAACCGTTGGAACACGAGCTCCTGCATAAAATGGTGCAGTATCTATTTTATCTGCAAACAAAGTTCTTCCAAATGCGTCTTTTGTTTTTCCATCTACTGTTTCATTAAATGTCTCTACAGCTTTTACTAAATTGTCTGCATCAACACCTATTTGTTTTGCTAATTCTTCAAGAGTATCTGCTTTGAATGCTCTGCCTGCTTCCACCAAGCTGTCAATGCTTTCATTGAAGTTATTCTTTGTATCGCTTGTCGGATATGAATGCTTGTCAAGAATTACCCACATAGATGAATCTGTTTGTTCCATCAAAGCTTTAGTCATAACGTCTCTGCGAGCTCCCTCGTCAACGAATCTGTTTCCTTCTTTATTAACAAATATACGATTTTGAACCCCTTGTTCAATATTTCCGCTTAAGCTGCCGGTTACTGGATCCCCCATAGGTAGAAGCTGAATTTGTTCCATTCCCACTATTGAAGCATTTAATTCTTGTGACATTGTAATTCCGTCACCTGTTGCACCTGTATGATTTGTTGTTTTTATATCCTTAAGTGATGGCCACAACGTGTTGTATTGTTCACGCATCTCTACATTTGCTCCAAATCCTCCTGATGCTAAAACAACACCTTTGTTAGCATGAAGAGTTACTTTAGCTCCGTTTGATTCAGCATTTACTCCTGTAACTGCTCCATTTTCAACTATGAAACTATTTGCTTTCGTTTCAAGCATCAATTCAATTTCTGAGCTGTTTTTATCTATATAATCCATATACGTTTCAATATATCCTGTTCCCAATGGTTTTTCAGGTTTATGTGCACGTGACCACAATCCGCCTAATACCGTAAATACATGATCAGTAAATTTCATTCCAAGGTCTTCAAGCCATTCTACTGCAGGCAATGAATTATCCGCAAGTATACTTACAAGCTTTGTGTCACCTAATTTGTCTCCACCGTTATATGTTTGCAACTTATGCAATGTTGGTGAATCAAATAAATGAGTTTTCCCTGAGTCAAGGTATTCTTCCCATTCTTTTTTAAGTGTTTCTTGCCATTCCTTAACTTCAGAATCTGATTGTTCTGCATCTATTAAATCTTCAACAGTTTGTTTTTCTAAATCTGTCATTGGTAATAACGACTGTCTGCCTTGGTCCGCCGCATTATAAGCTGCACCTGAAATAATTGTATTACCACCTACCTGGGGCATCTTTTCAATTACCATTACAGATGCTCCGTTTTGATGAGCTGAAACTGCAGCTGCAAGTCCCGCTCCGCCACCGCCGATTACTATAACGTCAGCCGTTTTTTCTACATCCTCGGTTTTATTATTATCCGCAATCGTCTTAGCCTTTAATGCATCAATATCAGCTCCTGCTTCTTTTAGAGCAGCTGTAATTGCTGCAATAATACCATTACTCGAATATGTTGCTCCTGAAACTATCGGAGCATCTAATGATGTATTTTCTTTTATCTGCAATACAATTTTATCAATAGCCTTATCTCCGAGACCTGCGGTTTCAGTATGTTCTACAGTTATGTCTGTTATTTCTGTTTCTGATACTGTAACCTTTGCTTTTATAATACCGTGAAATCCTTCCGCTTCTCCTTCATATGTTCCTGGTGTGAAAACTGTATCAATGTCGTTGTTGTTTTCAGGTTTTTGTTCAGTGTTTGCAGTACATGATGCCATACTAAAAAGCATTGATACAACCAAAATAACGCTTAATATTTTTTTTAATTTCATTGATATCCTCCAATTATTTCTCTTTTCAATGAATATGTTCATTGAATAAATTCATTATAAATTACAGTTTGTTAATTATCAAGCAATATTTCTAAAAATTTAAAAATATTTTTTATTATGATAAATTAGGCAATTATGATATAATGTTAAAAATGACTTGGAGGAGTTTATGAGGGAAAAAGAAGTTAAGGTTCTTAACATCGATAAACAGGATATAGAAAAAAAGCTTATCAGCTTGGGAGCAACTCTTATTAAGGATGAAAATCAGATAAATTACAGATTTGATACTGAAGACAGCTTTTTAAAGAAATCCTATAACGGGTATCTAAGGATTAGGATAACGGAAAACCTTTTAAATGGTGAAATAAAACACACCATGACATTTAAGAGAAGCATTAACAGGGATAAATTAAGAGTTAATGAGGAAACTGAAACAGAGATTTCCGACTGGAACAGTGCTGCAAAAATAATAGAGCTTTTAGGATATAAAATGAAAAAACCCGGCCATAAACATAGACGGTCATATATATATGAAGGCATAACATTCGAAATAGATACATGGAATAAGGAAACTTATTCAAAACCATATCTTGAAATAGAAATGAATTCAGAAGATGATTTAGAAAAAGCAATCAAATTATTAAATTTAGACAGAAACCAAATTACTACAAAACCAATTGATGAACTTAGCAAGGAATAAAAACTATTTGCATATTACATAAAGCGTGATATAATATCTTGAATTTATCTTGTATCTGCAATGCAGAACGAGAATAGGAGGATATCATGAATAGAAAAACCAATACAAGCAAACTCACCTTTATGGGAGTTATGCTGGCACTCACAATTGTTTTTGTCGCTTTGACGGCAATTCCCACAACATCTGCATCCATGGCCCTGCTGATATTTTTACCGACAATAATCACAAGCATTATCCAAGGACCAAAATATGGAGCTGTAATGGGAGGATTGGCAGGATTTGTAACACTGCTTAGAGCTTTAATAGCTCCAGCATCCCCGTTAGATTATCTTTTCTTAAATCCCTTGGTTGCAATTTTGCCCAGAATATTCGTTGGAGTAATTCCCTACTATGTTTTCAAATTATTTAAAAATTTAATCAATAACAATACAGTATCATTGTTAATTGCAGGAGTGTCAGGGGCGCTCACAAATACATCCCTTGTAATTTTTATGCTATATGTAATTTATAATGAACAAATTGTAGAAATCAGCACAGAATTTGGGATAGGAACTACTTTTGCGGCATTTGCAATATTTTTAGTTTCAACAAGCGCGTTAATAGAAAGCTCAGTGGCCGGAATAGGTACTACGGCTGTTGTAAATGTATACAATAAACTTAAAAAGTAGGAGGGAGACCTATGATTTTAGCTGTTGATATCGGTAATACCAATATAGTTATAGGAGTTTATGACGGTGATGAGCTCCTTGGCAACTGGAGAATGGTAACAAGAAGTGAAAAAACATCTGATGAATATGGAGTTTTTATTTTAAACCTATTGAAACATAACAATATAGAGCATACTAAAATAAAAAGCGCAATTGTATCATCTGTTGTTCCTAATGTTATGCATTCCTTTGAAAATGCTTTAAAGAAATATTTTAATATTGAACCTTTAATTGTCGGACCTGGAATTAAGACAGGGATAACAATAGTAACTGACAATCCCAAAGAAGTGGGTGCTGATAGAATCGTAGGTCTTGTGGCCGGTTATGATTTATATGGCGGACCGCTGATTGTAATAGATTTTGGTACCGCCACAACATATGATGTAGTTAGCGAAAAGGGAGAATTTAAATATGGAATAACATCTCCCGGAATTCAGATTTCTGCAGATGCCTTGTGGCAAAGAACGGCACAGCTTCCAAGCGTTGAAATTAAAAAACCTGCTTCAATACTTGCTAAAAACACTGTTACAAGCATTCAAGCAGGCTTAGTATATGGATATATCGGTCAGGTTGAATATATTATTAAAAAAATAAAGGAAGAAATGAAATTAGATGATATGAAGGTTATAGCGACAGGCGGCTTAGGCAGAATAATATATGAGGAAACCAAACTCATAAATATTTATGATCCTCTGTTGTTGTTTAAAGGGTTAAAGGTTATACATGACAAGAATTTAAAAAAATAATAAGGAATCATAGGGAGATTTTTCGGGCTGCACCCTCGGAATCTCCCTATTTATATTTTTTCAGCCCGTTCTTTATTGAGTTTATGACATCTTCATCCAAGTCAAGTCGATAATTCCTCGATATTGTTTTTTCCGTCTTTGTCATATCAAAATCTTGCCCGTTCCACAATACAGCCAATTTGATCTTGTCATATTCTGCTATTTTATTAAACATATCATCGAACCAAGAAGGTTTATCTCCGCCTGCTTCCGCACAGCTGAATTCCGTAATCATAAATGGATGTTCAAACTGATTTTCATATTCATAATAAAAGTGGTCGTATGCCTCGTTAAAGCTTCGCCAGCTTTCGCCTTCATAATAATTTCCTGTATTATAAGCGGTTAATCCGACTATATCAACGTATTCATCACCGGGATAATAATTCAGGTAATGATTGTATGCATAGTTTGGAAAATCTCTTTCATTTGGATTCCAAACAAAAATTAAATTATTGACATCATGCTCTTTAAATTTATTATAAATATATTTCCAGCAATCAATGTATAAATCAGTATCCTTGCCAATATGAAAAGCAGAATACGTTACCCAGCCGCCGTTCATTTCATTATTTAATCTGAAAAGCACAGGGAAATTATACTCCTTAAAGGCAATTGCTAAATCATTTAAATAATCATCATATTTACCGTCAAGTATGTCTAATGTAATATCCTTTTCTTTGCCGTCAACTTTATCCATTGTGTAAAGAGTGTATTCGACAACTTTGTTATGCTTTTTTGCATTATTCATTTGCTCATCTTTATATGGCAGTTCAAATCTATTGTACAACAGTACTACGGGAAAATTATAATCAAACATTTCCTCTAAAATTTTCAGGTTTTCATCATGAGCGGGAAATGACGGCTCAAACACACCAAAACTCAGATTCTTATTATCAATGAAATATTGATCATAAAATTGCTGAGTAAGAATATCAAATTTTTTCTTAACCGGTTTAAACACCTTATTAGATTTCATTTCGTAGTTTTTATCTATAAATCTAAACATAGGTATAATATAATTTATATCTATGGATTGAGATGATTTGATAAATACAGTTACTATTTCAACCTTGCTTCTTTCAAATGCAATTGTAGCATAATAATTTTTGTCATTTAAATTATTTGATTTCCTTTCATAAAAAGTGAAATGGGTATTAATTTCGTGGTAATTATCATCATATTCATCGGTAATTTCAAATTCAGGATTTTCTTTAATACCTTTATTGCCGTAATTATTATAGGTTTTATTTGAATCCGGTGTACCCGCAAAGTCGTCATACAGCACATCAACGACTAAATTATCTGATTCAAACCTGCTTTTTACGCTTACTATATCTTCGTTTAAAATTAAAGTATTTAACAGCACTATTTCATACCCGTAGGGATTGTTTGTATATATGTTGTATTCATCAGAATAAGCAGAAAATTTTGTAATGTATGTATCAGGAGTGTTTACCTCTGCTGTCTGAAATTCAAAGGCAGAAAAATCATCCGGCTCTGCATTTTTTTCAAAATAGCTTTTAGAAAATAAATATATTAAGATACCTGTAATTATTGGGAGTGTTATTATAAAAATTGTCTTTAACTTCATTGTTGCTCCTTTAAAATATATTATGAGTACCGTAGGAGAGCCTTCACTTATGTTCAGGATGACAAATATATTTATTATTATTGATTCGTTGACATTTTTTATTCCAAAAAGAATTTTAACTTTTTTATAAAACCGCCAAAAACCTCTTTTAAATTTAAAAAGTTGTGATATAATAATAGAACATAAGTTCGAATAATGTTGAGGAGGGTTTGAATTTTGACTCAAATAATAATGCACGTAGATGTAAATTCGGCATTTTTAAGCTGGACTGCCGCATATGAAAAGCAAATGGGAATTGACAGAGATATAAGAGAAGCAGCTTCTGTGATAGGCGGCAAAGAAGAAAGCCGTCATGGTATTGTACTGGCAAAATCTGTTCTTGCTAAAAAGTTTAAAATTCAGACCGGAATGTCATTGATGGAGGCAAGAAAGCTATGTCCCAATTTGCTTGTTGTTCCCCCAAATTACAGCATATATGTAAGAGCAAGCAAGGTGCTCAGAAATTATCTCATGACCTACACTCCGGATGTTCAGGTTTTCAGCATAGATGAATGTTTTTTGAGATTTACGGACCTGAAGCGAGAAGAAGCACTTAAAGTAGCTTATAAAATAAAAGACGGAGTGAAGGAAAAGTTCGGCTATACGGTCAACATAGGTGTTTCAGAAAACAAACTGCTTGCAAAGCAGGCAGGAGATTTAGAAAAACCGGATAAATGTCATACCATGTTTTTAGATGAAATTAAGGATAAATTATGGGTTCTTCCCGTGGAGGATTTGTATATGGTGGGAAGGAAGACAAAGCCAAAACTGAATAAATTGGGCATTTTAACCGTAGGAGACCTTGCGAACTCTGATTATAATTTAATATCCTCAATGCTGAAATCTCATGGCAGGTTAATTTATAATTACGCCTGGGGCAGGGATAATTCAAACTTCAAGGATAAGGATCCCGTTAAAAGTGTGGGAAATTCAAGCACTATTAAATTTAATGTAACAGATGAGGAAACAGCTCACGTAATTTTACTTAGTTTAACGGAAATGACTGCATGGAGGTTGAGAGAAGCCAATATGAATTGCAGAGTTGTAAGTGTGAGTATTAAGGATAAGGATTTTAACTGTGCTTCAAAGCAAAGAAAATTAGCGTACTTTACCGATTGCACCAGAGACATTTATAAAAACATTTGTAATTTATTTGATGAGTTATGGGATAAGAGTCCAATCAGACAGCTTGGGGTTTCTGTTTCTGATCTTGAGTTTTCAAACGTTAAACAACTAAATATTTTTCAGGATGAGCTGAGCATAAAAAATGAAGTGTTGGACAAAGCTGTTGATAAAATAAGAGCTAAGTTTGGTGATGAATCTATAATAAGAGGAGTTTTTGCCAACAGTGATTTAAAACCGATTTTAGGCGGATATCCGGACGATGAACATCCGGGCATAAGCAGTATTTTATAGAGGGTGGGAAATATGAAAATTTTGAATGAACCGATAAAGGTTATGGCAGTTTTCAGCACGGATGGAAAAATGGAGCCGGTTAAATTTCGTATTGAAGATAAGGTTGTAAGAATTGAAAAGATACTGAAAATATATGAAGAAAATATTGTAGGTAACAATAGAATTGTCTTTGTGTGCCTACATAACGGTAAGGATGTATTCGAACTTAAGTATGAGGGTGACAGTAATACATGGTTTCTTTTCAAAAGCTAAGCTTTGCCGGGTAATAATGTTTTAACGTAAGAACTTCACCAAAGTTTGACTATTGTAATCAAAGATATGAAATGTTATAATTGTGGACATAAGTAATAACTAAATTAAGATGTACCATAAGCTTTTTAGGCTGCGGACGGGCTATGCCCTTATTTAAGAGGTGTAATTGTGAGTGAAATAGATATATTAGCAGTGAATGCTAAAAATGATGAAGATGTAATGAACAATTTAATTATTCAATATGAAAACTTCATATTGAGGTGCGCATCTGCAGCAGCTCGCAGTTATATTTCGAAAAGCGATGATGAATGGTCAATTGCTATGGCGGCTTTTATAGAAGCGGTGAAAAAATATTCCTCTGATAAAGGAAGCTTTATAAATTTTGCGGAATTGGTTATAAGAAGAAGAATTATTGACTACATAAGAAGTAAATCGAGATTCGCATCGGAGATAACCGTAAAGCCCTCTATTTTTGAATCTGAAGCAGAGGATGAATATGATTATGCCATGCAGTCGGAGGTTGCGAAAAAAATTGCATCCGAAGAGGATAATTCTTTAAAAATGGAGATACATCTTATTAATGAGATTTTTGAAGCATATGGTTTTTCATTTATGGATTTAACGGACTGTTCTCCAAAAGCAAAAAAAACCAGGCAATCTTGTGCAAAAGCGGTTGCATATATGATTAAGAATCCTATATTGGTAAGTGAGATGAAAATAAAGAGGCAGCTTCCTTTAAATTTAATTGAAAAGAACACCAAAATACCCCGAAAATTATTGGAACGTCACCGAAAATATATAGTAGCGGCAGTAGAGATAATGTCGGGGGATTATCCTTATTTAGCGGGCTATATGCGATATATTCGTGAGGAGTTAGAAAAATGAAATCAGTAGTTGTAGAGATTAAAGGCAAGTTTGTAGCTGTTTTATCCGATGACGGCTGTATATCAAAAATTAGAAATAAAAATTATATTATCGGACAGGAAATAATACTTAAAAATAATCTTAAATATATTAAATTTTCGGCTTCGGTAGCAGCTTGCTTAATATTGTTTGTAACTCCGGTATGGGCATATTTAACTCCCTATTCTTATGTAAGCTTAGATATTAATCCGTCTTTTGAATTTTCAATAAACAGATTTGACAGGGTGCTTCAGGTTAATGCAATCAATGATGACGGACGTAATGTTGTGGAGCAAATTGATATTTCCAAACTTAAGAATAAGGAAATAGGAGAAGCTGTCAAAAATGTATTAACTGAATTAAAGGGGCAAGGTTATTTAAACGATGCTAAGAAGGATGGTGTAGTGGTTGCTGCATCAAGCAAAAGTCAAGACAAAACAGATAAGCTTGCATCAGCCTTGAAGCTTGCTGTAGAAGAGGAAATAAATATTAAATCAGATAATGATGAAAAATCGATAATTACAACCGAAGTAAACAAGACAGGGAAAGAAGAAACGGTTAAAAACGAAAAATCAGATGAACTTGAAGAATTCAATGCTGCTGATAATGAGAAAATAACTGAAGAAAAAAATGAAATAAAAGAACAAAACAAAGAAGAAAAAAATGAAATAAAGAATCAAAAGAATGAAGTAAAGAACCAAAAGAAAGATGAAATAAATGGAGAGAAGTTAAAAGAAAAAGAAGCTGAAAATGAAGATAATAAAGATAGTAAGAAAGATAATAAAGATAAGGAAATTAAAGAATCAGATTTTCGGGTTGAAGTAATTGAAGTAAGCAGGGAAGCGATTGACAAAGCGAAAAATAAGGGAGTGACACCCGGTAAAATGGAATTGATTGAAAAGCTTCAATTAAGTGCAAAATCAGCAGGAAAATCTATAGATGCCGAACAATGGTTTGATAAATCTGTTAAAGATATTATGGAGAAAACGAAGGAATACGAAAAATTAGTTAAACTTGAGGAAAAGAATAACAAAAAAGATGATAAATCTGATAATAAAAAGGATAAGTCAAATGAAACAAATGAAGAAAACAAGTCAAATTCCAAGGAAAAAAGAAATTAGACCGGCTGAACGGTAACGAAGCAGAAGATTTTTCAGCAATCAAAATTGACAATCGTTTAGACGTATAGTATGATATTTATGCAGGCAAGAACCTGTGGGACATAATTGTTCCACAGGTGTTTTTATACTTACAGCATAAGCACTGACACCAATTCTAAGATTTGGGGCATCTGCTTATATGAAGGTGATATTATGATAGAAATAGGAATCAGCAGTTTAACTAAATTATATGGTACAAACAGAATATTTGAAAATGTTACATTTGATGTTAAAACAAAGGACAGAATTGGGTTAATAGGACGTAACGGCACCGGTAAATCAACACTTTTAAAAATAATAGCAGGCTATGAAGATTATCAAAGCGGTCAGATATTTCCGAAAAAGGGTTTAACCGTAGGTTATTTGAGTCAAATACCAAATTATGAAGGTAATAATACAGTATTGGATGTATTAAATGAAGCATTTGGAAATTTGCATGAAATAAAAAAAGAGATGGATAAAATTGAAAAGACATTTGATTGTTTAACAGGGGATGAGCTTCAAGCTGCAATATATAAATACAGCTCATTGCATGATTCTTACGAATTATCCGGTGGGTATACTATCAATGAAAAGATAAACAGAATATTATTTGGCTTGGAAATATCGGAAAATATGCAAAGAATGGAATTCAATAAACTAAGCGGCGGAGAAAAAACAAAAATTGTATTAGGTAAGATTTTACTTGAAGAGCCTGAACTCTTACTGTTAGATGAACCCTCTAATCATTTGGATATCAAATCAGTTGAGTGGCTTGAAGGATATTTGAGTACATATAGCGGAACTATTATAGCAGTTTCCCACGACAGGTATTTTCTTGACAGAGTTGTTAATAAAATTGTTGAGCTTGAGTCGGATGGGGCGCAAATTTACTTTGGAAATTATTCAAAATATGTTGCCGAAAAGGAACTTAGGTTTTTACAGGCAATGAAGGATTATGAAAACCAACAGAATAAAATAAAAAAGATGGAAGAGCAAATACAAAGATACCGCATATGGGGAGAAATGCGTGACAGCGATAAGATGTATAAAAGAGCCAAGGAATTAGAAAAACGGCTTGAAAAAATTGACAGATTGGATAAACCTTTTATAGATAAAAGAACTGCCAATTTTAAAATTACTTCTGTAAAAAGAACTGGTAAGGAAGTTATTAAGGTAGACAGTATCGAAAAAACATATGGTAAAAAACTGTTCAGTGATGTAAGCTTTACATTGTTTTTCAATGACAGCATGTGTATTTTAGGAGAAAACGGAACAGGTAAATCAACAATATTAAAAATAATACTAAAAGAAATCGAACCGGATTCAGGAGATGTAAAAATTGGCTCGAACGTTAAAATCGGATATTTGTCTCAGGAAGTAAGCTTTGATAATGAAGATGTTTCCATAGTGGATTATTTTTCATATTATTATGGAATTTCTCTAAGAGAAGCAAGGAGAGAATTAGCAAAAATATTATTTACCGGTGAAGATGTATTTAAACGTATAAGTACATTGTCAGGAGGGGAAAAGTCAAGATTAAAGTTAGGGATGTTAATGTATGAAAATGTTAATACATTAATATTGGATGAGCCTACAAATCATCTGGATATAGAATCAAGGGAAGTTTTAGAAGAAAGCTTAATTAATTATGAAGGCACTCTGCTTTTTGTATCTCATGACAGATATTTTGTGGATAAAATATCAACCTGTATAGGTGAGTTGGAAAATAAAGAATTTAAATTGTACAACTTTGATTACGAAGGATATAAACAGGAAAAACAAAGAATTTTAGAAAGACGACAAACTGAGTATGCGGAAATAAAAAAAGAAAAAACCGTTTCACAAAACAAAAAGAACATGCTAAGGAAAAAGGAAGAGCAGAAAGCCAAAGAAAAGGTAAAAAGAGATTATATAAAGCTTGAAAACAGTATATTGGAGACGGAAAATAAAATAATAGAGCTTGAAAATGTTCTGAATTCAAACTCTGATGAATGTGATTTAGATAAATACAATAATATTTATAATGAATATACATTTTTGAAAGATGAAATAGATAAAATGTATTCTGATTTAGAAAAGATACACATAGAAATAGAAGGGGAATATGATTAATTTTTTTATTAAAAGGTTTATAAAGGACTATGAAAATGTAAGAGATCCAAATGTAAGAGAATCATACGGTATACTTGGAAGTATAGTGGGTATAATTGCCAATGCCGCTTTAAGTATCGGCAAAATTACTGTTGGAACGATTTTTAACAGTATATCCATAATTGCAGACGGAGTGAATAACTTATCTGATGCCGGATCTTCTGTTGTTACTTTAATCGGATTTAAAATTTCGGGCATGCCGGCAGATAAAGATCATCCCTTCGGTCATGCAAGGATAGAATATTTGACAGGACTTGCAGTTGGTGTAATTATAATTCTTTTAGGAGTTGAACTGATTAAATCTTCATTTGACAAGATAAGGAATCCTGAACAATTAACTTTTTCGTGGGCAATGGTTTTCGTACTTGCTCTATCCATTATAATAAAGCTTTGGTTAAGCTATTTTAATTTTAAGCTTGGTGAAAGAATATCTTCAACTACTATGAAGGCATCGGCTGCTGACGCGAGAAATGATGTAATATCTACAACCGCAGTATTGATATCCATTTTTATAGCTAAATTTACCGGCTATATAATTGATGGATATATCGGCATGCTGGTGGCCTTATTTATATTATATTCGGGTATTTCCATACTAAAAGATATATTAAATCCTTTGCTTGGCGAAATGCCGGACCCTGATTTTATTGAATCCATAGAAAGTAAAATATTATCTTATGAAGGTATAATTAATATCCATGACCTTGTAGTTCATAATTACGGACCTAATCGTTATTTTGCAACCGTTCATGCTGAGGTTGACGCAAATGAAGATATAATGAAATGCCATGACATGATAGACAATATCGAAAGAGATTTCGCAAGGGAATTAGACATCAATTTAGTTATTCATTTAGATCCCGTTATAACTAATGATAAAGAAATAAATCACTTAAGGAGCTTAACAGAAAAAATAGTTAAAGAAATCGATGAAAGATTATCCATACATGATTTCCGGGTTGTAAAGGGAGAAACACATACTAACTTAATTTTTGATGTACTTGTTCCTGTGGGTTTTGAAATGAAAATCAGCGAGTTAGTCAATATCATTGAAAAAAATATACAAAAGGAAAATAGACGCTATTATGCGGTGGTAACAGTTGATAGGAATTATGTTTCAACATACATAAATGATATGAAACTATAGAAATCCAACAAAATAAAAACAAGTTAAACATCACAAAATCAATATTAAACAATGTGAAATCCGAAAAAAACAATAAATAATAAATCAAAATTACTCTTTCATTATTACCAAAGTATGTTATAATTAACTCTGATGAAAACATTTTTTTAACCATGTAATCAATTTTAAAGAGGTGACTGTATGTTATTTACGGAAACTATGTCTATTGGAGAAAGATTCTTAAACTCAATAGCCATAACTATTTTAGGAATGCTTGTTGTATTCACGGTATTAATTATTATTGCCTATTCTTTGGAATTATTAAGAATAATATTCAAAGAAAAGAATACAAAAGAAAAATCAGTGCCGGAACAGATACTACAACCGGTGCAGAAATTAGTCCCTGTGACACAGGAAAATGTTGAAGATATTGACTTATTATTACTTATTACAGCTGCAATTGCGGCTGAAGAAGGTTCTTCAACGGATGATTTTTTTGTAAGATCAATAAAGCCATTAGCTCAAAAGGACAACATTTGGGCATCTGCGGGAAGACAGCAAAATATGTCTAAAAAAATGTAAAATAAAGGAGAATGTCATTATGAAAAGATATTTAATCACAGTAAAAGGGATTTCTTATGAAGTTGAAGTTGAAGAATTAAAGGGTCAAAGAGATGCTAATGTTGCTGAAAGAGTTGTACAACCTGAACCGGTTATTACAAAACCGATTGAAGAGAAAAAAACACCTGTATCTGCACCTGCACCTGTATCAGATAGTGCTAAAAGCATTACATGTCCAATGCCCGGAACAATTTTTAAAATTATGGTAAAACCGGGAGATGCGATAAAAAAAGGAGATGTCGTACTTATATTAGAAGCAATGAAAATGGAAAATGAAATATTTGCTTCAGCTGATGAAGTCGTTGATTCAGTAAGAGTTACTGAAGGAGCTACAGTTAATACCGGAGATGTGTTAGTAACATTTAAATAACGACAGAAAGCGGGGAATTATAATGTTAAATACTTTATTAACAGGATTGAAACAATTTTTGGGAAACATGGGATTTGCAAGTATAACCTTAGGGCAGGTTATAATGCTTATTGTTTCATTTATACTTTTGTACTTAGCAATATCTAAAAAATTCGAACCTTTGCTTTTGCTTCCTATAGGATTTGGAATGTTTTTAGCTAATCTTCCACTTGCAGGCTTAATGGCTGAACCGGTAGGAACCTTTGGACAAGAAGGATTTCAAGCAGGAGGTCTTTTATATTATTTGTACTTAGGAGTTAAATTAGGAATTTATCCACCTCTAATCTTTATGGGCGTCGGTGCGATGACGGATTTTGGACCGTTAATAGCCAATCCAAAGAGTATACTTCTTGGAGCAGCTGCTCAGTTTGGAATTTTCACTGTATTTATCGGAGCAATATTACTTGGATTTACAGGTCCCGAGGCAGCTTCAATAGGAATTATCGGAGGCGCCGACGGTCCTACAGCCATATTTTTAACCTCTAAATTAGCACCTCAATTATTGGGACCGATAGCCGTAGCTGCTTATTCATATATGGCGCTTGTTCCAATTATTCAGCCACCGATTATGAGGGCGCTTACTACTAAAGAAGAACGAAGCGTTGTCATGGAACAGCTCAGACCGGTTTCTAAAAAGGAAAAAATAATATTCCCGATTTTTGTTACCGCATTGGTATCATTAATTTTACCGTCAGCAGCACCATTAGTCGGTATGCTTATGTTAGGTAACTTATTAAAAGAATCCGGGGTAACAGAAAGATTATCAAAGACAGCACAAAATGAATTAATGAATATAGTAACAATATTTTTAGGAGTTACCGTAGGAGCAACTGCAAATGCTGAGGCATTCCTTAAACCTCAAACATTGATGATTATCGGTTTGGGACTACTTGCATTCAGCTTTGGAACGACAGCAGGCGTACTGTTAGGAAAGCTTATGTATAAATTAACCGGAGGAAAGGTAAATCCTTTGATCGGTTCCGCAGGAGTATCTGCAGTTCCGATGGCAGCACGTGTTTCGCAATCTGTAGGACAGGAAGAGAATCCGAGCAATTTCCTTCTGATGCATGCGATGGGACCTAATGTAGCGGGAGTTATCGGTTCAGCTGTTGCAGCAGGTTTATTATTATCAATATTTGGATAACAAGTACTTTGAGATTCGAAATATTCTTATTGTGTAATTGCTCTGAATCTGTTAAAATTAATATAATGTTTAATTAATTACTAAGGAGGTTCTATGATTACAGATAATATTTTTGTTGGATTATCAACAACATATGAGAAGGTAATAACCCCTGCAGATTCATATTTGACTAAATCAATAACAATTGACCATATAATGTCAACACCGGCATTGCTTGCAACAATTATTGAAGTTTCGTGGAATATGCTTAAGCCGTTGATACCGAACGGATATATAACCGTCGTAAGAAATTTTAACTTTAATCATATAAATCCTACATTAGTCGGAGAAAAAGTTAAAATTAAAATTACAGTTGAAAAAATAGATAACAACAGAATATATATGACTTTCCTGGGAACAGATTGTATCGGAGAATTTTGTAACGGTAAGTTTGAAAAAGCAATAGTAAAAAGTGATAAGTTATTGGAAGCAGCATATAAAAGAGTAAGAATGTAGAAAATCGGGGAGAAGAAACGTCCCCGATTTTTTTACCCTATCAATTTCTTCTATCTTTTGCCGCTGCAGCCTAATACATTTCTCATTTTGTGTGCAACCATATCTTTTATGGCTGTTCTTCCCAGTCCTAAGTATTTTCTTGGATCAAATTCAGACGGGTTTTCAACAAATAATTGTCTGATGCATGCGGTCATTGCCAATCTTAAATCTGTGTCAATGTTAATTTTACATACACCCATTTGAGAAGCACGTCTTAACATTTCTTCAGGAACTCCTGCCGCCCCCGGTATTTTACCGCCGTATTTGTTGCAAAGATCTACGAATTCTTTTGGCACTGACGATGAGCCGTGAAGTACTAATGGGAAATTCGGTAACAAATCGCTGATAGTTTGTAATCTTTCAAAGTCTAAGCTTGGGTTGCCTTTGAATTTATATGCTCCGTGACTTGTGCCTATTGCGATAGCCAATGAATCAACACCTGTTTTTGCAACAAATTCTGCCGCTTGATCAGGGTCTGTGTAGGTAGCGTCTTTTATATTTACATTAACAGTATCTTCAATACCTGCTAATTTTCCTAACTCGGCTTCTACCACAACTCCATTGCTGTGAGCATATTCAACAACCTTTTTAGTAAGTGCTATGTTTTCTTCAAAAGGATATTTGGAACCGTCAATCATAACTGATGTAAAACCATCATCAACGCATTGCTTGCAGATTTCGAAATCTTCGCCATGGTCTAAATGAAGACAAATATCTAAGCCGGAATCTTCTATGGCAGCTTCAACAAGCTTTTTTAAGTAAATTGGGTTTGCATACTTTCTGGCACCTGCAGACACCTGAAGTATTAATGGTGCATTTTCCTGCTTTGCAGCATCAACGATACCTTGGATTATTTCCATGTTGTTAACGTTGAAAGCACCTACCGCATAATTGCCTTCATATGCTTTTTTAAACATTTCCTTGGATGTGACAAGAGACATTTTAAATCCTCCTAATATATATTAAATAGAAATGTGTTATACTATTGATATATTAATTATACTACAATCAAATGTGAAATACCAAATATTTTTTAAGAATCATAAATTCTTATTAAAATCTAATAAATTATATTTTTTTTACTCTCTTTGTCAAACAGGTGCATTCTTTTTAAATCAAGACTGATTTTCACGGAGGTTCCTTCTTTGAATTTTTCTTTCCTGCCGGACCTTGCCGTTATTTTTTCTCCTGAAACGTCAAAATGAACATAGTCTTCGTACCCTAAGGTCTCGGTTATTTCATGTACCGCGTCAATTACGTACCCGTTATTTCCGGCGGTGCAGTCTATGTCCTCAGGCCTTATTCCGGCTATGAGCTTTCTGCCGGAATATTTTTTCAAGATGTCTTTGTTATATGCTGTTTTGTCCAAGGGCAAAGTAAAGCTGTCCGTTTTCAGCAGTATGCTGTCTTCGTAAAGGATGACAGCCGCCTCGATGAAATTCATTCTTGGCGACCCTATAAAGCCTGCCGTAAAAATATTGGCGGGATTCTCGTAAATGATTTTGGGAGTACCTGTTTGCTGTATTGTTCCGTCCTTCATTACAACTATCCTGTCCGCCATTGTCATAGCTTCCGTCTGGTCGTGAGTTACGTAGATAAACGTGGTTCCAAGTTTTTTGTGCAGCTTTATTATTTCAATGCGCATCTGCGCCCTCAGCTCCGCATCCAGATTGGACAAGGGCTCATCCAAAAGAAAAACACCGGGCTCCCGTACAATTGCTCTGCCCAGTGCAACTCTCTGCTTTTGTCCTCCGGACAGCTCTCCGGGCTTTCTGCCCAGAAGCTCTTCTATGTGGAGCATTTCTGCGGCGCCTGTTATTCTTTCCTTTATTTCAGCCTTTGCCGTTTTCCGCATCTTCATACCGAAGGCCATATTGTCAAACACGGTTAGGTGGGGATAAAGAGCATAATTTTGAAATACCATAGCGATATTTCGGTCCTTGGGCCTGACATTTTTGACAGGCTGCCCTCCTATGTATAAATTTCCCTCCGTACAGTCTTCCAAGCCGGCTATTATTCTGAGAGCCGTGGATTTTCCGCAGCCGGAGGGCCCCACCAGAACAATAAACTCACTGTCGTCTATATACAGGTTTATATTTTTCAGTGCTCTGATGCCTTTCGGATATTCCTTCGTTATATTTTCGAATTTTACTGATGCCATACTATGTCCTTTCGCTCACGTTAAAATTATTTATAAAACAGTCAAGCGCAAAATATACAGGGAGGATGAGCCAGTATATTGCCGCATACCTTCCGTATTGTGTGCCTGACGCCAAGGCGGCATAAAACAATATGAACGCAGATGCCGTTTCAACAGCCATAAGTCGGCACAGGCTTTTATTCCTGATAAGGCTTAAGGCCGCCCCAAGGCAAAAGGAGCTCAGCAGTCCGCATACGGCAATGTATATTAATGACTTTACAAAATAACCGTCAAAAACATAGCCCCTCGTCAGCCTAAGCCCGCTCAAATTCTCCCTGTACCTTTCGGCAAGCCCTGACCAGAAATCAAAATCCGACCATTTTGTAGGGATGAAGCTTTCAGGTATTTTAAAGGAAAAACATCCGGAAAAATAGCACAGGCATATCCATAAAACCAAAAGAAATACATATACGGCGGCTGCCCTGTATCCGGACTTGTATTTTATGGCAGGGCAAAGCCTGAGCAATATTCTTCCGCACATGAGGACGGAAACAAAAAAAGCAGGAAGTATGGGAAAATTTCCTGTCACGGACACCATATCGGAATAATTGATTAAGGAATCTGCGGCTTGTGAATTTTGAAGGATAAATTCTTCAATCAGCACACCTGCTTCGTCTCCGTCAGATTCCGGCTCCATGTCCAAAGAAACAAATTTTTCGCCGCTTTTGTAATTATCCTTTTTCACCGCAATTATCCCCGTTAAGGTATCTGTTACACAAGTTACTTTGTATGAAATGCCGTCTATATAAACAGTTTTCCCCAATATATCCCGTGAGCCCCAAAGCTCGTATGCCTTGTCCGAGGACATGGAACAGTCCGTATACCCCCAGGGGCAGCACATGCCTTTCCCGTCTCCCCACATATAGATAACATCCGATTCGATACATATTCCAAGGTCCGGATCCTCTATCTCAATGTTGTAATCCTGCTTCCATGAAGTTAGCTTAAAATCCGCTCCCGAGTCTTTTTGCCGCCTGCGTATTTCATCTAAGCCGTCAATATTCAGAGGAGCCGTTTCAAACCTGAGGCTTATGCCTCTATATTCCCTGTCCAGCTCTGCGTACCTGCCGGCACCGCCGCTCCACAGCATGCATCCCGCCAACACAAGCAGCATTGCTAAAAGCTCCCTTTTGTATTTTTTCATTTGGTTTTCACCCTCACTCTGTCCGATTCTTCTATAGGTTTATTGCTGTTTACTATTACATCTTCGTTACTTAGTCCGCTGACTGCAGCTTTGCTTCCGTCATTGTCCAGCACCTCTATATTTATCCGGTATGCAGCATTCTCCTCTCCCAACAGGGTATTTACATTCTTGATACCAAGAACATAATTACCGGTGCCGCTGCTTCTCACAGCGCTTAAAGGTACGACCTTACTATATTCTTCCGTGATTTTTACATGCTTCACGGAAGCTGCCATTCCGTTGTAAAGTTCGTTGTTTTCCGGCATTTCAACAGCTATTTCCACTGTGTTTTTATCGGACGTCGAAAGTTTCACCCATTTAACTTCTACGTCCTTTATGGGTGCTTTTTGCCCTTCCAAAGTGACTTCCACCGAATCCCCCTGCTTTATATACTTTGCGTCTTCCTTGTCCGTCACTGCCTTAAAGTAATACTTTGAATTCCCCGGTATAATAGAAATAAGGTTCCCTCCCGAGGTTTTTTCACCGGACTTGACATAAATTTCATCTATTGTTCCGCTAATTTCGGCATATATTGCGGAACCGACCGCAGCCAATTCCCTTAAGGAGCTGATTTCTTTATTTTTAAGCTGAATTTCCAATTCGGCGGACTCCTTGTCGATTTCGTTCTTTTCCCTTGCTGCCTTATCCGCTGCCTGGGCTTTTTCTTTTTCCCCGATTGCTGCCTGCAGGTTGAGCAAGGCATCTTCCACCGCCCTTTTATCCTTTTCCAGCTTGATTCCCCCGTTTATTTCCTTGTTCAGCTCCAGATCCTCCTGTGCTCTTTTAAGCTCTGCCTCAGCTTTTTCAACAGATCTGTCCCCGGAGGAATCATAGGTGTTCAGAGAAAGGCTTTGTTTCTTCAGCTCTAAGAGCCTTAGTTCGGTCTCCGCCGCAGAAAGCTGCTCCTCTATATCACTGGCATCAAGAATAATCAAGGGCTCCCCGGCTGTTACTGACTGACCTTGCTCAGCCTTTATCTCCAGGATTATGAATCCTTCTTCCGAAGAAATATGCAGCTTTTCCCTCGGCTCCATCCATCCTTCGCACAAGGTTTCATGAGACAGCCTGCCCCTTTCCGCCTTTTTTGCATATACCTTTGCAACCGCGACGGAATCAGCCGCTCTTGAGAGTGTGGTGAAAAGCAGCATTAGCACGAAAAAACCGGCAAGTGCCTTTGCATAAATTTTTTGTTTTTTATTTTTTTCATTTTCCTTGCAATCATATGTCATAGCTGCCTCCTTTGGCTCATTCTTTCAGGCCTGATGCCCGTATGCCTTTTTCCAGATGCTTCTGCCCCAATAAAAATATGAGCATTGACGGCACTATCATCAAAACAGATGCGGCCAAGTACAGGACACCTGTGCCGGAAGCAATATCGGGCATAAACAGCGACAGAGGCCACAGAGCTTTGTCCTTCAGAAATATAAGGGGCTGCTCTATAATGCTCCAGTATTCCAAAAAATCCAAGACAATAACAGATACAATTCCCGGTGCTCCCATAGGAAGCCCTATGTGCACAAATATCTCAAATTCTCCGGCTCCGTCCGTTTCCGCCGCCTCAATAATTGCGGCAGGCACCGCCCTGAATAACATATACATAATAAATACAGGGAACGTTGAAAAAACAGCCGGCAGAATTATTCCCAAATGCGTGTTTAAAAGCTTCAGCCTGTCTAATATCAGGTAATCGGAAACCATTGTAACCTGGAATGGCATCAGCATCAGGGCAATATATAGGGTAAGCAGAACTTTTTTAAACCTGAACTCATACATGGCGAAGCCCCAGGCCGCCGGAACGCAAATCAGGAGCTGCCCTGCCAGGACCGGTAACACGATTTTGCAGGAATTCCAAAAGGCCGCGAAAAATCCGGGAGAATCAATTAGAAGTTCCACATAGGGCTTAAGTGTAGGGTAACGGGGTATAACGCTCCAGTCTGCCGTATTTTCTCCCCCTTCATCTGCAAGCACAGGGGACAGGTTTTGATCAAATTCATCGGCGCTCATGAAAGAACCGCCGGCAATCATTGCCACAGGCAGCCATACAAGTACGGAAAAAGCAGTCAGTATCAATACGTTTATATTAAAGATTTTTTTCATTTTGCAGCCTCTCCCGATATTTTTTTCAGCAGGAATATAAGGAAAAATATAATACCTGCAGTCATCACCGCTCCTGCACACAACTTATCCATATCAAGGGAAGCAAACCAGTTGTTAAACAGGTGCTGAAGCAGGTACATGCTCGTGTGAGGATATGCGCCCGCCACAAGGTATGCCTCCCTGAAAACCTTGAAAGAGTTAATCAGGGACAGTATGCCTATGATGAAAAAATCCTGTTTTACTCCCGGAAGCGTTACAAGGAAGAACTGCATCACAGGTCCTGCCCCGTCGACGGAAGCCGCCTCATAAAGATTCGGGGAAATGTTCGACAGTGAGGCAGACCACAAAACCGTGTCATAGCCTGCGTTCCTCCATATATAGCATATTATCAGCATGTAAAATGCCAATTCCGTGCCCATAAAATCCTGAGGGCTGCCCCCCATATAAATCAGCATGCCGTTTACCAGCCCGTTTTTATGGAACGCCGCTTTCCACAGAAAAGCCACCGATGCCGCAGGCAGCGCCATGGGTATGAGGGAGGTGGTTTTGAAGAAATCCGCTTCGTACTTGCAGCCTCCGATTAAGACCGAAAGCAATAGGGAAAATGCCATCAGCACAGGTATGCACAGGGCTACGAACCTGAGAGTGTTGGCAGCGGCCAACCTGAAGGCTTCATTCTGCAGAACGGATATATAATTTTCCAAACCCGAAAACTCACCGCTCATACCCCGGTAAAAAGATCTTTTCAGAACATCGGCAAAAGGAAGTAACTTAAATATGCTTACCCCCAATAAACTGGGAATGATGAATAAAAATGCAAATAAACTATTTTTATTTTTACTCCGAAAGGTAGAGTCTTGTTCTTTCTTTAATTTTGGAAGCAGCTTGTTCCGCAGTTTCATTCCCTGCAAAATATTCCTCCGTTTCATCAATTATCATCTCCAATAACGTATCATCCGGAACATATGGTGTTTTTATGCTCAAGCACAGCTCCATGACCTTTTTCAGTTCTTCGGCGGAAGGCATGGGTCCCGCAAGCTCTTCTTCAATAAGTCCCTCTTCCGTTTCTGCATTGTTAGTCATTCCAAAATAAAAGTCTTCATTTCCCTTGCCCTCTGTTCCGTGCTCTAAAGATTTTATATTTACGGGAAAGCCGTCAAAGGTTCTTGCATTCTGGACAGAAGAGGAAAGCATAAGACTTACAAATTCTTCTGCAATATCAAATTTCTCTGTCCTTGCGTTTATTCCTATTATATTAACAGGTATAAATACATTTTCTGCCTGTCCAGGAAGGGGTAAAGCTATTCCGCCTTTTCTTTCGGCAACTGCCAGCGAAGGAGAATTTACGGAATTATAGCTTTTCAGATTGGAACAGTATGCATAGGATCTCCCGAATGCCCAGTCGAAAATATTGGATTCACCACCTGACATTGACTTAGCAAAAGCCTGTGATTTTGAGTCGGTTCCTCCCCAACTTCTTTCATCTTCTTTTTCCTCTCCACCTGTAGATTTTTTTCCTGAATCATAAATTCCCTTAACGTCCACTAAAAATTCAGCCACTGCCTTTTCGTCTAAATTCCCGTTTTTATCAAACCATGCTGACCCGCTTGACATGCTGAAAATTTTTATTAACTCCATATAGGACGAAAACGGTACAGCCTGACGGTCGTTGTGAGACTTTGCAAATTCTGCAAGCGACCTAAGAGTTTTAACACTGTCGGCGTACTTTTCATCTATCCATATGGAAGGTACTGTAAATTTGGCAGGTACCGCAAATATTTTTAAATCTTGCTCATATACATTTACCGCACTGTCCACGAGCTTTTCCCCTCCTCCATTTACTTTTTTCACCGCACCGGACAAATCCGCCAAAACCCCTTTTGAAATATATGATTCAACATCCATCCCGTCTAACAATATAAGATCAGGACCCTTACCTGCCATAATTTCCGTATTCAAAGCCTTTAGAGCATCATCCTTCGTCACAGAGAAAGCTTCATCAATTCCAATCATAATATTGACCCTAATATCAGGATTTTTCCTTTGAAATTCTCCGGCGGTCTGCCTAAGCGTACTGTTTTCATTCAGTGTGTACACTGTAAGCTCGGTACCGGGCACCGTGGATATATTTTCGTCATATTCGTATTTAAAAATGCTGTTGTTTGACTCGGAATCAGCATATAGTATGTAGAATTCTCCCCGCTCTGCCTCTATGGCGCCGCCGAAATAAAGCGAGGGTATGGACAGGGAAGTGAGCTCTCCTTCGATTATTTTTTCCCAGAGGCTTCCTCCTTCCACAAGCCTGTATACTCCGCTTCTGTCAGTCAGGTACAGGCTTCCGTTGCTGCCTCCGGTAAGCACTGCGTCACGGGTCATATGGTCATAATTCACATCTGTTTTTTTCTCGTAAGTATTCAAATCATAAATGGATATCTGGGATGAATCCTCGTTAATTATAAACAAGCTGTCTCCCGAAACTGTAAATCTTTCATCATATTCGCCGCCGTACCGGTTTTTGAATTTGCCCTCCGTCGAATACTGCTCAATTCCGCTTCCCACATTGGAGAACAGCAAATCCCCGTTTGAGGCAACTTTAATTTCCCTCATGTAAACCCTCAATTCACCTGCCGAGTTTTTTTGCCACTCCATTTTTATTTCTTCAAGCCTGTCATCGCCGGTTACCCGGTAAACCTTGCTGTAGACCTTGCTTCCTTCCTCAGGTTCTCCAAACACCAGTATATATTTACTGCCGTCAGTGTCATAGCCTATACTGTATATACTGTATTGTTTTTCGGCCAATTCAGAAAACCAAGGTATATCTTCCTGCTCATATTCGATTCCATCCTTTGTATTATGCAGCTCGCACCATGGTGATTCACCCAAGTACATGTATAAATCAATGGAACCGTCGGATTTTTTTATGGAAGTTACACCCTTCATATCCTCCACAGGATATTTTAAATCCTTTTCCACATACCTTCCCATGGCAGGCTGCCCTCCGGTGCTTGACGGTGAATCATTGTCCGCTCCGCATGAGATCAAAAGCAATGCGGACATACAGCATATAAAAAGTAATAAAGACTTTGTGATTTTTTTCATAGCGTTCCCCTTGAACATTAATATTTATCAGTTATAAACAGCATTGCTTTACCGTTAACAGGCAAGCTTATGCGTGTTTACAATACTGACTTATTCAATTATAATATACCTGTCTCTAAATAACCTCAAATTCATTTAAAGATTATTTAGAGACAGGTATTATATTATAATAAGCAAATAACATTATCACGGGGGAAAAAATGAGAATACTTATTATCGAGGATGATACGGCTCTTTGCGGTGCCGTAAAATTTCATCTTGAACAGGAAGGCTATATCGTGGATACATGCTTAAACGGGGAGGACGGGCTGCACTTCATAAAGCAGGAAGCATATGACCTTATACTTTTGGATCGTCTGCTGCCGGAGCTGGACGGCATGGACGTGCTGTCCCGGACGAGAGCCCTGGGCATAACCTCTCAGGTTATAATGATAACCGCACTGGACGGCATCGGAGACAGAATTGCCGGCTTAGACACCGGAGCAGACGATTACATTGTAAAGCCCTTCGATATAAATGAGCTGTTGGCAAGGGTAAGAGCTGTAAGCCGGCGACCCCGGCAGTGGAAAAGCACGGAAGTTATAGTACTTGATAATACGGAGCTCGACCTGCTGAGGTGCACTTTGAAAGGACCTTCGACCAAATGCACGCTTTCCAAAAAAGAATCTGAGCTGCTTGAAATTTTCATGAGAAATCGGGGATGCATCATGCCCCGTTCCGTCCTTCTGTCTCGTGTATGGGGTCCTGATGCTCCCGTAGAGGACGGGAACTTAGACAACTACGTGCATTTTTTGAGGAAAAGGCTTAGATTTGTGGGAAGCAGGCTGTTCATAAAGACAGCCCGGGGCGTAGGATATTCCATGGAGGTAAAAGATGCTTAAAAAACTCCGTATAAAATTCACTCTCACATATATTTTGACCACGGGCATAATATTAGTCTGCTTTTTCGCATGGTACCTTCATATGTCGGAAACCCAACTTAAAAATCAAAGCAGCATAACATTTCGGAATAACATTAATTCAATTGTATATAAGCTCCAAAGCGGCAGGGTCATCGACAATACGTGGCTTTCTCAAATGGAGTCAGGGAACATGCTCATAATTCATATTGAGGATAACCGGAAACCCCTTCTGTTCAGGGGTGCTTTAAAAACCGGCGTAGAAAGAGAGCTCCTTGTGGAAAAGGCCCAGAAGGTTGCATTTGAAAAACATAATTTTGATATTAAGCTGCCGCCCCGGTCATCTATAGATGTAAGCAGCATAACCTTTGAAATCAGCGGGGAAGACAATGAACCTTACCAGGCTGCGGCTGTAATACTCCCATCCTCGGCAGGAGGGTGGCAAAGCCTTACGCTGCTGATGGATTTAAGCATGCAGAAATCGGATATGTTGCAAAGCCGCATCAAATTTTTTTTCGCAATCACAGTTGTGATGGCATCATTATCCGTATTCGGATGGCAGTTTGCGGGAAAAGCTATACAGCCGATTGAAGCAAGCAGGAGACAGCAGACAGAATTTGTGGCCGCCGCTTCCCACGAGCTCAGGTCTCCTCTGACCGTACTGGGTGTAAGCGCCTCTGCATTTGAAATAAGCGAGACTGAGAATGAGAAAAGGAGATTTTTAAACACCATTAAAAATGAGTGCAAAAGAATGTCCCGACTTGTGGATGACCTGCTTTTGCTTGCCAGCGCCGATGCAGGAACTTGGTCCTTCCGTGCGGGCGAAGTTGAACCGGACACTCTTATTATAAATACCTACGAGGCATATGAAGAAATAGCCAAGGCTAAGAATCAGTCATTGATATTGGATCTGCCCGATGAGTCCTTACCTGCAATAAAAGGTGATTTTCAAAGGCTGAGCCAGGCTCTTTGCTGTCTTTTGGACAACGCTGTGTTTTATACAGAGCCGGGAGGGAAAATTATTTTAGGAGCCTGTAAAACCAAGCGCACATTTCTAATTTACGTTGCAGACAACGGAAAGGGAATACCGGACGAATATAAGGAGAAGGTATTTGAAAGATTTTACAGGACGGATTCCTCACGCAGCAAAAAAGAGCACTACGGCCTGGGTCTCAGTGTCGCAAAGGAAATCATAAGCCTGCACAGAGGAAAAATTTATGTAAAGGATACGAAGGGCGGCGGCAGCACCTTCTTTATTGAGTTTACATAAAATCCAAAGAAATAATTAGTAAATAAAAGCAATTTTAAGATTATATTAGAAAAGACACATTAATTTGAAAAAATAAGTCTAAATTGGATAAAATGGTACTTGAAAACCACTCTGCTAATAGGTATCATATACATTGTTAGTATTAGCACTCTAAGTCAATGAGTGCTAACAAAAATAGATAAATAATTACATAAAATAAATAGGAGGAATTTAAAATGTCAGTAAAACCATTAGGCGAAAGAGTAGTAATTAAAATGGTGGAAGCAGAAGAAAAAACCAAAAGCGGCATAGTGCTGCCGGGAACTGCTAAGGAAAAACCTCAAGTTGCTGAAGTTCTTGCAGTTGGAGCAGGAATAACTTCCGATGAAAAGAAAAAAGATGAAATTAAGGTTGGAGATAAAGTAATTTTCTCTAAATTTGCAGGAACAGAAGTTAAGGTTGATGGAGAAGAATTAATAATTATTAAATTATCCGATGTTTTAGCAGTTATAGAATAAAAATAAAGAGAGGTAGTAGAAATGGCAAAAATAATAAAATTTAACGAAGATGCACGCCGTTCAATGGAAAAAGGCGTTAATGCATTAGCTGATACAGTAAAAGTAACATTAGGACCTAAGGGAAGAAATGTAGTATTAAATAAAACTTTCGGCTCGCCCGTTATTACTAATGACGGTGTTACAATTGCAAGAGAAATCGAATTGTCAGATCCATATGAAAACATGGGTGCTCAGTTAGTTAAAGAAGTTGCAACTAAAACAAACGATGTAGCTGGTGACGGTACTACTACAGCTACTTTATTAGCTCAGGCAATTATCAGAGAGGGCTTAAAGAACGTTGCAGCAGGTGCTAACCCGATGATACTTAAGAAAGGTATTCAAAAAGCAGTAGAGGCTGCAGTTGCCGAACTTAAAAATGCAACTAAAAAGGTTGAAACTTCAGAAGAAATTGCTCAAATAGCTTCTGTATCAGCCGGAGACGAAGAAATAGGAAGATTGATTGCCGATGCAATGGAGAAGGTTGGTAAGGACGGTGTTATAACTGTAGAAGAATCAAAGACCATGGGTACAGAGCTTACAGTAGTTGAAGGTATGCAGTTTGACAGAGGATATTTATCAGCTTACATGGTAACTAACACAGAAAAAATGGAAGCTGTTTTAGAGAACCCATATATTTTGATAACAGATAAAAAAATTACAAACATTCAGGAAATTCTTCCTGTATTAGAACAAATCGTTCAAACAGGCAGATCACTTGTTATTATAGCTGAAGACATAGAAGGCGAAGCATTAGCTACTTTAGTATTAAACAAATTGAGAGGTACATTCAACTGCATTGCAGTTAAGGCTCCGGGATTTGGTGACAGAAGAAAAGAAATGTTAAAAGATATTGCTATTCTTACCGGTGGACAGGTAATTACCGAAGAGTTAGGTTATGAATTAAAAGATACAACTATAGATATGCTTGGAAATGCAGGAACGATTAAAATAGACAAAGAAAACACTATAATTGTTAACGGTGCAGGTTCTCAAGAAGAAATCTCTAACAGGGTAAAACAAATAAAAGCTCAATGGGAAGAATCAACTTCTGATTTTGATAAAGAAAAACTACAGGAAAGATTAGCAAAATTAACAGGCGGAGTAGCAGTTATCAACGTTGGAGCGGCTACCGAAACTGAAATGAAAGATAAAAAACTAAGAATAGAAGACGCTTTAAATGCTACAAGAGCTGCGGTTGAAGAAGGATTAGTATCAGGCGGCGGTGTTGCATTATTGTCTACTACAAAAGTTGTTGCTGAAATCGCAGAAACATTGACAGGAGATGCTAAGACGGGTGCTAAAATTATCGAAAAAGCTTTGGAGGAGCCTGTAAGACAAATTGCTGCAAACGCAGGACTTGAAGGCTCTGTAATAGTTGAAAAAATTAAAAACAGCGAAAAAGGTATCGGTTTTGATGCATTGAATGAAAAATATGTTAACATGATTGAAGCAGGTATTGTTGACCCGACTAAGGTAGTAAGATCAGCTCTTCAAAACGCATCAAGCGTAGCTTCAATGCTATTGACTACAGAAGCAGCCGTTGCAGATGAACCGAAAGAAGAAGCACCTGCTATGCCACCTATGGGCGGCGGAATGGGTATGATGTAAACCCAGATTGCCGAAAAATCTCGCCTGCGTCGTTGCCGTTCAGCCGGTCAATCCTCACGTATGTCTGAATACGCTGCGGTTGCCCGTCTTCCGGCGCCTTGCAGGACGAACTTTTTCTACAATCTGGTTGTATTGGTAAACGCCTGCCTGCATCGTTGCCGTTCAGGCGGTCAATCAGGAAGCCCTCAAAAATTCATCAAATTTTTGAGGGCTTCTTTTTTATGCCCTAACCCCGTTTGAACAAACGACAGTGCGGTTCAAATGGATGGTAGGTCAAATGCAAGGAATGCCAAATTTATGCGAGCGAAAGCGAGCAAATAAATTTGATACATTCCACTGCTTACTTTTTAAGAGATGTTAATTTTATTTTCAAATAATTATCATTATGATATAATAAATAAAAAATCTGCTTGTATTTATGATAATAAATCGAAGAGGGTGAAATTAATGTATAATTTGTCCAACATTGCGGATACGGTTCAAAAATATGCAAAGATAACGGCAAAGATAGCCAAAGTAGATGTTGAGGTAGTAAACAGAGAATTAATCAGAGTTGCAGGTACGGGAATTTTCAGTGAAGGAATATATGAAGATGTATCTGAAAATTCTCACGTTTATAAAAATGCCATAAAGACAGGTGAACTGCAAATAGTAAGAGATCCGGGCGAGGACGAAAGATGTAAAAATTGCAAAATTAAAAATGAATGTCATGAAACCTTTGAAATATCCATACCTATAAAAATGAAAGGTGAAATTATAGGTGTAATCGGCATGGCAAGTGACAATGAAGAATCTAAAAAAATGATTTTGGATAATTTAGACAGTTATTTAGATTTTTTAGCTCAAATTGCCGACTTCATAGCAACAAAAGCGTATGAATATGCTGATGCTGAAGAAAAGCAGTCAATAATAGAAATGCTGAAACTTATTACAAGGTCAATGGACGAAGGCGCTATAATCATCAACAACGATGGAAATGTAGATACAATTAATCTTAGCGCTAAGCAGCAATTAGGCATAACGAGAATTATTAATAATGAAAAAATTCATATAGAACCGACCGGTGATACTGTTAATAACAGCAAGGAGTACAGGGTAAGAATAGGAAATAATGTTAACACTGTCATAGGGGATATATACGATGTTCCGGAAAATCTTTTGTACAAGCAGGTAATGCTTTTTAAAGATATTAAAAACGTTCAATCGAATATATATGCTATGACTTCAACCGTTAATGCGCTTAATACCGATAAAATTATAGGAACAAGCAAAAAAACAATTGAGCTTAAGGAAGAAATTAAAAAGGTAGCTAATTCATTTTCGACAGTTCTTATAACCGGAGAAAGCGGAAGCGGTAAAGAAGTTGTGGCTACAGCAATATGGCAGAATTCTGACAGAAGAAACAACAGATTTGTGGCTATAAATTGCGCAGCAATACCGGAACCATTGCTTGAAAGCGAATTGTTCGGATACGTTAAAGGAGCTTTTACGGGAGCCGATCCAAACGGTAAAATCGGTAAATTTGAGCTTGCTAATAACGGAGTCATCTTTTTAGACGAAATAGGGGACATGCCGATTTATCTCCAGTCAAAGCTTTTAAGAGTTATTCAGGACAAAAAAGTTATAAGAATAGGCTCTAACCAGGTAATTCCTTTGGATGTTAGAATAATTGCCGCAACAAACAAAGATTTAAGAAAAATGATTAATGAAAATAAATTCCGGGAGGATTTGTATTACAGATTAAATGTAATTCCCATAGAGATAGCTCCTCTGAGAGAAAGAAAAGAAGATATAAAGGATTTAGTATATTATTTTGTACATTATTACAGAAAGCTGTTTGGTAAAAATTTCATACGAATAGAAGATGAAACAATGAAAAAGCTACTGTTATATCCATGGTACGGAAATGTCAGAGAGCTGGAGAATACGGTCGAGTTTATGGTTAATATGATGGAGTTCGGAATTATTAACGATGATGCTCTTCCTATAAATATCAAGAAGAACAATAATATAATTAAAAATGATACAATAAGACCACTAAAAGAAATAGAATATGAAGAAATAAAAAAAGCAATAGATTATTATGGCGATACAACAGAAGGAAAATTGGAAGCAGCAAAGGTGTTGGGGATTGGGATTGCAACGTTATATAGAAAACTTCAAAGTTAAACTTAGGTCGCTGAAAAATCCCGTCTGCTTCGTTGTCATTCATTAAGGGGTAAAACAACCCCTTTTTTTTATGCCAAATTTGATGCATTTCCCTGAGAATTTTGAATAATTGTCCGCAAATATTAAATAATAGTAAATGTGATTGTAAAGATGCACCTTAATAAAGTAAATAATTATCAAATTGATAAATGCATATTTATGGATAGTATATTTTTTAACAATAATTTTTTAATAGAGATTAAAACTATTCAAAGACAAACAATTTTATTTAATAACAAATTAATAAGTCGTTATTATCAAAATGATAATATTTTATCATATTGATAATAATGTAATTAAATTATCGGGAATTTAGTTTTCCTATTATTATTTGAAATTTAAATTTTATTGAAAATTCAACAGAATAAATTATTTGAATTTTTTAAACTATAAAAATATGATAATAATTTATAAAAAAGTTGGCACAAATTTTGCTTTAATATAGTTTGTAAAATATTTTAAGAAAGGTATTAGAGATGACATTTAAATATGATTTAGTACAAAATGATATTTCCAAAAGAGAGAAAACCGATTTAAGCTTTGTGAATGAAGAAACAGCGAAGAAAGTTCTTAAATATCATTCAAGCTTTGATCAGTATACGGAGACCCCTTTGGTTGAATTAAAGGAATTAGCAAAGCATCTTGGCCTAAAAGATGTCTTCATAAAAGATGAATCATACAGGTTTGGGCTCAATGCATTTAAGGTATTAGGCGGAAGCTATACAATAGGACAGTATATAGCTAAAAAATTAGGAAAAGACATAGATGAACTTCCATATAAAACATTAATTTCCGATAAAGTGAAAAAAGAATTAGGTGAATTAACGTTTATTACGGCAACTGACGGAAATCACGGAAGAGGAATCGCTTGGACAGCAGAACAGTTAAAACAAAAAGCAATTGTTTATATGCCAAAGGGAAGCGCTTATGAAAGACGTGACAGAATAAGAGCGCACGGGGCAACATGTGAGATAACAGAGTGGAATTATGATGATACCGTCAGGTACTGCAACGAATTGGCTGAAAAAAACGGCTATGTGATGGTTCAGGACACATCATGGCCGGGATATGAAGAATTGCCGAGATGGATTATGCAGGGTTACATGACTATGGCATATGAGGCATATTTGAAACTACAAAAACAAAACATAAGACCTACACATGTTTTTTTACAGGCCGGAGTAGGTTCAATGGCATCGGGAGTATGCGGATTCTTTTCATCAGTATATGCAGACAACAAGCCGATAATAACGATAGTAGAGCCGGACAAGGCAGCTTGTCTTTACAAGACGGCAAAAGCAGATGACGGCAAATTGCATCCTGTAACAGGTGAAATGAACACTATTATGGCGGGGCTCGCATGCGGAGAGCCAATCACAATCGGCTGGCCTATACTTAATGCATATGCAGAAAATTTCTTATCAATACCGGAAGAAACTGCGGCTCACGGCATGAGAGTTTTAGGCAATCCGCTTAAAGGAGACGAAAGTGTGATATCAGGTGAAAGCGGAGCAGCAACTTTGGGTGTTGTATCACAGGTTATGACTAAGGATGGATTAAAGAGTATCAAAGAAAGCTTAAAGCTTGATGAAAATTCGGTAGTATTGTTATTCAGCACAGAAGGAGATACTTATTTCGAAGGATATAGAGATATAGTATGGAATGGAACTTATCCTAATAAATAAATCAAAATAAAACTTAATTTAAAAGGAGAAACACATGAACAAAAATTTTAATGATTTATTAAACAAATTAAAAGGATTAGATTATAAGGATCTTTATCAAAACGACTTTTTACTTACATGGGATAAAACTCAGGAAGAATTAGAAGCAATATTCACTGTGGCAGATACTCTCAGATATTTGAGAGAAAACAATATCAGTACAAAAATATTCGATTCCGGTTTAGGGATATCTGTATTCAGAGACAACTCTACAAGAACAAGATTTTCATTTACTTCTGCATGTAACCTGTTAGGGTTGACAATACAAGACTTGGATGAAGGAAAATCACAAATAGCTCACGGCGAAACAGTTAAAGAAACAGCTAATATGATTTCTTTCATGGCTGATGTAATAGGTATTCGTGATGACATGTATATCGGTAAAGGTCACACTTACGAAAAGGCAGTTGCTGAGTATGTAGAAGAAGGATTTAAGGATGGAGTTCTTGAACAAAGACCTACGGTAGTTAATCTGCAATGCGATATTGACCACCCGACACAGACTATGGCAGATGCATTACATTTAATTAATGAATTTGGCGGAATTGAAAATTTAAAAGGAAAGAAAATCGCTATGACTTGGGCTTATTCACCTTCATACGGAAAACCTCTTTCTGTACCTCAAGGAATTATCGGTCTTATGACAAGATTCGGTATGGAAGTTGTGCTTGCTCATCCTGAAGGATACGAGGTTATGCCTGAAGTAGAAGAAGTAGCTAAGAAGAATGCGGAAAAATACGGTGGAAAATTTACAAAAACCAATGATATGGCAGAGGCTTTCAGGGATGCGGACATAGTTTATCCTAAGAGCTGGGCTCCTTTTGCGGCTATGGAAGAAAGAACTGACCTTTACGGAGAAGGAAAATTCGATGAGATTAAGGAATTAGAAAAGAAATTACTTGCACAAAATGCTGAACATACTGACTGGGCTTGTACAGAAGAATTAATGAAGACAACAAAGAACGGAAAAGCATTATACATGCACTGCCTGCCCGCTGACATAACAGGTGTAAGCTGCAAGACAGGTGAGGTAGATGCAACTGTATTTGACAGATACAGAGTGCCGCTATACAAAGAAGCAAGTTTCAAACCATATATCATAGCAGCTATGATATTTATGCAAAAAGTAAAAAATCCTGAAGAAACTTTACAAAAATTAATGGATCAAAATAAAGCAAGATTGATAAGATAAATTTGGAGGAAGAGAATGAATGCTAATTTAGACTTTAATAAAATTAAAGAAGCAGCACAGGGTTATGAAAAAGATATGACTAAATTTTTAAGAGATTTAGTCCGCATACCCGGTGAAAGTGCCGAAGAAAAAGGTGTTATAAATCGTATTGCCGAAGAAATGAAAATGCTGGGCTTTGATAAAGTTCAAATAGATCCTCAAGGTAATGTCTTGGGTTATATGGGTAATGGTGAAAAATTAATCGGTTTCGATGCACACATCGACACTGTTGGTATAGGAAATAAAGCAAATTGGCAATTTGATCCATATGAAGGCTTTGAATCAGATACCGAAATAGGAGGAAGAGGAACATCCGACCAATTAGGAGGTATAGTTTCAGCCGTATATGGTGCTAAAATAATGAAGGACTTAGGTCTGTTAAACGATAAATATACTGCTTTAGTTACCGGAACAGTTCAAGAGGAAGATTGCGACGGACTTTGCTGGGAATATATAATCAAAGAAGACAAAGTGAGACCGGAGTTTGTTGTTTCGACAGAGCCGACAGATGGAGGTATTTACAGAGGTCAGCGCGGACGTATGGAAATTCGTGTAGACGTTCAGGGTATTTCGTGTCACGGTTCCGCACCGGAAAGAGGAGAAAATGCTATTTATAAAATGGCCGAAATATTATTAAATATACGAGATCTTAACGAAAATGACGCAGCCGATGATAAAGAAATCAAAGGTCTCGTTAAGATGTTGGATCAAAAATATAATCCTGAGTGGAAGGAAGCAAACTTCTTGGGCAGAGGGACAGTAACTACATCAGAAATATTCTTTACATCACCAAGCCGTTGTGCTGTTGCTGATTCATGCTCAGTTTCTCTGGACCGCCGTATGACAGCAGGTGAAACCTGGGAAAGCTGCTTAGATGAAATCCGTGCACTTCCAGCAGTTAAGAAATATAATGCCAAAGTAAGCATGTATCAATATGACAGACCAAGCTACACCGGATTAGTATATCCGATAGAATGTTACTTCCCTACATGGGTTATTCCGGAAGATCATGCAGTAACAAAAGCAATGGAAGAAGCATACAAAGGTCTTTACGGCACCGGCAGAAGCGGTTCTCCTGAAACGGATGCAATGAGAAAAGAACGTCCATTAACTGACAAATGGACCTTCTCAACAAACGGAGTTTCAATAATGGGACGTAACGGCATACCTGTAATAGGATTCGGACCCGGAGCAGAGGCACAGGCACATGCGCCTAACGAAAAAACCTGGAAAGAGGATTTAGTTAAATGTGCTGCTGTTTATGCCGCACTTCCGGTAATTTACGTTAACAATAAATAAAAACAACAAGGACGGGGACTTTAAAAGACCGTCCTATGTTCGTTTGTGAGGAAAGGAATTAATATGAGCGATATAATGAGACCACTATCATTTGAATATCTCATAGATGTCTGTTTGCAGGATTACTATACGAAGGGTAAAATATTTGAAATTGATAAAAAGGATTTCCTTGTAGATACAAATGATAATGTAAGTATGAATTTTGATAAGGAATATTTGCGTTTCCCCATAGGACCTGCTGCGGGGCCTCATACACAATTGGCTCAAAATTTACTGTCGGGTTATTTAACCGGCGGAAGATTTTTTGAGCTTAAAACGGTTCAAATTATAGATGGTAAAGAAATGCAGTCAATGATTGAAAAGCCATGTATAGATGTTAAAAATGTCGGATATAACGTTGAATGGTCAACAGAATTGACAGTAGAAGAAGCAGCTGAAGAATATATTAAGGGCTCCATATTGCTGCAGGTCATGGGTATTGAGCTGGGAATATCCGACATTAAGGATTTTGTGTTTGTTACAAGCGTCGGATACAACCTTGAAGGAATTCAATCTAAAAAAATATCTGATTTCATAGATAACCTTAAGGATGCAAAAAATACACCTGTATTTAAAGAATGTATTAATGTATTGAAAAACAACATCAGTAAATTTAAAAGGTTTAAAATCGAAGATATAGATAAGATTACTTCTAATATCACCAATACCGTAACCTTATCAACAATGCACGGTGCAAAGGCGGAAGAAATATTAGATATAGCCAAGCATTTAATAGGAAACAAAAAGATTAATACATTTATAAAATGCAATGCAACGTTATTGGGTTTTGACAATGTAAGAGCTATATTAGACAATCTAAGATATGAAGACATAGAACTGAAAAAAGAAGATTTTGAGCATGATCTGAAATTTGATCATGCGGTGGATATCGTCAAGCAATTAAAAAAATTAGGCAGTGAAAATAATTTATTTGTGGGTATAAAGCTTACAAACACGTTGCCTGTCTACAATTCGAGAAAAATATTGCCGGGTGAGGCAATGTATTTATCAGGTAAACCGCTTTATCCAATAGCTTTGGGTGTTGCAAGGATGTTTGCAGAAAGCTTCGATGGTGATATACCTATGTCATTTTCAGGCGGAATAGATAAAAATAATGTAGTTGAGGTTTTAAAAACAGGGATTGCACCCGTAACCGTATCTACACTTTTATTAAAGCCCGGCGGATATAAAAACATGAAATCTTTAGTTGATAAAATATCCCATGAACAATTTAGTTTCGAAAAAGTCGATACCGCTTTGGTAATGGAATTGTCTGAAAAAGCAAATTGTGATTCAAATTATAAAAACAAGGGTGATGGAAGATATTTAGAGGATACATTACCTGTTTACGACTGCTTTAAGATTAACTGCGGAATTTGTGTAGACGTTTGTCCAAACAGAGCAAACATGAGAGTTTACGATGACAGATTTGATTCTTCTTATCAAATAATCCATATAGAAAACAGATGCAATGAGTGTGACGACTGTCATACATTCTGCACAAGAGGCGGATTTCCGTATTTTAAAAAGATTACCTTGTTTGCAGATGAAGAAGAGTTTAACAACTCTGACAATTCAGGAATCTTGAAATTAGGAGATTCAAAGTTTTTATTAAGAGATGAAGACAAAACAGTTTACGAATATGACATAAATAATAATGATGTAAAAAAGGGAATTGAAAAAATTCTTGAAACAATGATAAAAGAATATCCTTATTTATGGAGGAATTATGAATAAAAAAGTAGTTATAGCATTAGGTGGAAATGCATTAGGAAGTACATTATCCGAACAAATGGATGCAGTAAAATATACTGCAAAAGCAATAGCCGACTTGGTAGAGCTTAATTATGATGTTGTTGTTGCTCACGGAAACGGACCTCAGGTAGGTATGATAAATAATGCTTTTGCGGAATATGGAAAGGTTGATCCAAAATTTCCTTTTATGCCTTTGTCAATGTGCGTTGCAATGAGTCAGGCATACATAGGATATGATTTACAAAATGCATTGAGAGAGGAGTTGTTGAACAGAGGAATAAAAAAACCGGTAACTTCAATAATAACTCAGGTTGTTGTTGATGAAAAAGACCCGGCATTTGAAAGACCTACAAAACCGATAGGACCTTTTATGACGGAACAGGAGGCTGAGGTAGGAAGAGCCAACGGTATGATAATTATAGAAGATTCAGGCCGCGGCTACAGAAGAGTTGTCGCATCTCCAAAACCACAGGATATAGTTGAAATTGATACTATTGAAGACCTTATGAAGACAGGTCAGTTAGTAATAGCATGCGGTGGCGGAGGAATCCCGGTTGTTAAGGAAGGCAATCATTTAAGAGGTGTTGGAGCGGTAATTGACAAGGATTTTGCAAGCTCGCTTTTAGCCGAAAAAATAGATGCTGATAGTTTTGTGGTACTTACCGCCGTTGAAAAGGTAGCCATAAGATTTGGCAAACCGGACCAAGAGTGGTTATCGGAACTGGATATACCAACAGCTGAAAAACATATTGCAAATAAAGAGTTTGCAGAAGGCTCAATGCTTCCAAAGGTTAGAGCTGCTCTTGCCTTTGCAGCATCAAAGCCCGGCAGAAAAGCCTTAATCACTTCATTAGAAAAGGCAGCTGACGGCTTGGCAGGAAAGACCGGTACTTGGATTCATTCATAAAAAGATTAGGGGTATCTGATGATAATAGGAAACGGTAAAATTATTACTAATGATTCATCCAACAATTTTTACGATAATGGAGCAATATACATTAAAAATGATGTAATTGAAGATATCGGAAATTCAGATGAAATAAAAAACAAATACGGCAATGAAGAATTTATTGATGTTAAAAACAACGTAATAATGCCGGGTATGATATGTGCACACAGCCATATATACAGTGCATATGCAAGAGGAATGTCAATAAGTAAGCCAACGACCGACTTTTTTACGGTTCTTGAAAATTTGTGGTGGAGTTTAGACAGAAAGCTGACATTGGAGGATGTAAGGTTAAATGCCTTGACTACCTATATAGAATCAATTCAAAACGGTGTTACAACGTTGATTGATCATCATTCCGGACCAAATTCGGTGACAGGCAGCTTATTTGCAATTGCAGATGCAGCAAGACAGCTTGGCATGAGAACTTCTATATGCTATGAAGTGTCTGACAGGGACGGAAAGGATATCACAATTAAAGAAATAGAAGAAAACATAAACTTCATTAAAGAATGCAAGAAAAATAATGACGACATGATTAAGGGCTTATTTGGTCTTCATGCATCCTTTACATTGTCTGATGAAACCCTTTATAAGGTAAAAGAAGCCGTGGAAGGAGTTTATGACGGTTATCATATTCACGTTGCAGAAGGAATAGAAGATCAATATGATTCATTAAAAAAATATGGAAGGAGAGTTGTTGAAAGATTACATGATTTTGGAATTTTAGGTGAAAGAACGATTGCTGTTCACGGTGTTCATATAAATCAAAGAGAGATTGAAATATTAAAACACACAGATACAAGCGTAGTTCACAACCCTGAATCAAACATGAACAATGCTGTAGGGTGCCCTCCGGTTGCTTCTATGCTTAAACAAGGCTTGAGAGTCGGACTCGGTACAGATGCATATACCAACGACATGTTTGAATCAATGAAAGTGGCTAATATTTTACAAAGCCATCAATTATGTGATCCGACTGCCGGTTTTAATGAAACTAAACAAATGCAATTTGAAAATAATCCTAAAATTCTGAGTAAATACTTTAATAAGGATATAGGAAGTTTAAAAAAGGGAGGTTATGCAGATATAATAACACTAAATTATGATCCTTTAACACCAATGTCAAAGGATAATTGGTTTGGTCACGCCCTGTTTGGTATGACCGGAAGAATAGTAAACGATACAATTATAAACGGAAAATTTGTAATGAAAGACAGAGAAATATTGACAGTTGATGTAAAAGAAATTATGAGTAAGTCTCGTGAAAGAGTCAAAGAAGTATGGAAATTCATGTAAAATATCAATTTTGGAGGAGCAATCATGAAAAATAATACTAACAATTCATTATTCAGTTTAAATGGAAATCCAAGCTTAAGCACGGTAACACCAATGTCTTTACAACATTTATTGGCGATGATAGTAGGCAACGTATTACCGGCTTTAGTATTATCAGGTGCAATAGGGTTTGATACGGAACAGCGTATTTTACTGGTTCAAGCAAGTATGTTTATAGCAGCTATCGGAACATTTTTACAATCCACACCTATTTTTGGCGTCGGTGCAAAATTGCCGGTTGTCATAGGCGTTAGCTTTGCATACATACCTACTATTTTAGCAATCGGGGGTCAATATGGTATAGGTGCTATATTAGGTGCACAGGTTGTAGGTGGTGTTACCGCATTTATAGTAGGTATGTTCATAGAAAAAATCAGAAAATTTTTCCCGCCAATGGTAGCAGGAACCGTTGTATTTACAATAGGACTATCATTGTACAGAGTTGCCGTTAACTATATGGCAGGAGGATTCCAACCAACCGACCCAAGATACGGCGGCTTAGTATATTGGGGAATTTCAATTTTAACACTTATAGTGGTGCTGTTGTGCAACATGTTCGGCAAAGGATATATAAAGCTTGCTGCAATTTTAATAGGAATTGGTGTAGGTTACATTGCAAGTTTAATAGCAAATATAGTAACGTTTGAGTCAATCAGTTCAGCTGCTTGGTTTAGTTTACCGAGTATACTCCCGTATAAGCTTGAATTTCCTATTGCAGCTGCAATAAGTATGGCAGTAATGTATGTTGTCAATTCAGTTCAGGCAGTTGGTGATTTATCGGGAACAACCGTGGGCGGCATGGACAGAGAAGCATCAGATAAGGAACTTTCAGGCGGTATTAAGGCAAACGGTATAGTAAGCATAATCGGTTCCTTTATAGGTGCATTGCCGACAGCAACATACAGTCAGAATGTTGGGATAGTGGCAATGACCAAGGTTGTTAGTTTAAAGGTATTCAGATTAACTGCTTTATTGATATTAATAGCGGGACTTATACCTAAATTTGGTGCGGTAATGACGTCAATTCCTCAGGCTGTTATAGGAGGTGCTACAATTTCTGTTTTTGCACAGATAACTATGACAGGAATGAGATTGATAGTACAAGATGAAATGTCTGTCAGAAATACAACGATTGTAGGACTTGGTATTGCATTAGGAATGGGAATTACACAAATACCTAAAGAAGGATTACAATATCTTCCGGATTGGTTTAATATGGTGTTTGCAAGTTCACCTGTAATTTTAGCTACCGTGGTTGTATTTGTATTAAATATTTTGTTACCTAAAAAATCCTTATCACAAGAAGAAGCTGAAAGAGCAGCAATGGATAAAAAATAATTATTTTGTCATCCTGAACACAGTGAAAGATGACAGTACTTTAGAATCTGAGATTAACGCAGTCTCATTCACAAAAATATTTGCTTCCTTTGGTCGCATATTTTTGGAATTCGTTGCGAAAGACCTACCGCTATCTTTCAGAAAAAACACTCTGAAAGATAGGGTTAGGGCTTCTCTATTGAAGGAGGTTACATTGAGCTTAATTATAAAAAACGGATTAATCAATGATAACGAAAAAAGCTATAAAGCTGACATATTAATAGAAAATGGAACAATAAAGCAAATAGGAACCAATATAGATCAAAAGAATTATAAAATAATAGATGCTGTCGATAAATTAATATTGCCGGGCGGCATAGACGTTCATACACACATGGATTTGAACTTAGGAAAATATAGAGCAGCAGATGATTTTTATACGGGAACAGTTGCAGCTGCATTTGGTGGAACTACCACCATAGTTGATCACATCGGTTTCGGTCCTGAGGGATGTTCTCTTAGCTATCAGATTAATGAATATCATAAATTAGCCAAGGAAAAAGCTATTATTGATTACAGCTTCCACGGAGTTATGCAGCATGTGGATGAACATATTTTACATGAAATGAATGAAATGGTTAATGAAGGAATAACAAGTTTTAAAATATACATGACATATGACAATATGTTGAGTGATGAAGAAATACTGAAAGTATTAATACAAGCAAAAAAGGTAAACGCCGTTATTGCAGTGCATGCTGAAAACGACGGAGCCATACAATATTTAAGAAATCATTATAAAAGCTTAAATAGCTCAAAGCCAATATATCATGCTTTATCAAGACCGGATTCTACAGAAGCGGAAGCAATTAACAGAATGATATATTTAAGTGAAATTGCTGAATTTCCTCACTTGTATTTTGTACATGTTTCTACTAAAAAGGGACTTGATGAAATTATAACAGCAAGAAAAAGAGGAGTTAAAAACATATATTGTGAAACTTGTCCACAATATTTAACATTGACGGAAGATTATTATAACAAAGAAAATTATGAAGGTTTAAAATATATAATGGCACCTCCCCTGAGAAAAAGTGAAGATATAGAGGCTTTATGGGAAGGTGTAGCCAATGATGATGTTGATGTAATTGCAACAGATCATTGTCCGTTCTTTTTAGAGCAAAAATTAAATGCGAAAGATGATTTTACAATTGCACCGGGCGGAGTGTCGGGAGTTGAAGAAAGAATAGAAATTGTACTCACAGAAGCTATAAAGAGAGGAATCTCCATTAATAAGATTATTGATAAATTATCAACCGAGCCGGCTAAAATATTTAATTTGTATCCAAGAAAAGGAGTTATACAAGTTGGCTCAGATGCAGATATAATTATATTATCTAAAAAGAATGAAGTAATAAAACAAGAAAATCGCCATAGCAGGGCAGATTATACACCATATGAAGAATTTGAAATCAACTATACAGTGGAAACAACAATTCTAAGAGGCAACATAATAATTCAGGATAATAAATTAAACACTAAAATGGGTGACGGACAATTTATGAAAAGAAACTAAGAGAAAGGATAATTATTATGTATTTATTAAATATAAATGGAAATACCTATGAAATTGAACAAGACAAAAAGCTGATGGATTATTTAAGAGATGATTTGCACCTGACATCTGTTAAAAACGGCTGTAATGAAGGTGCTTGCGGTGCTTGTTCAATACTTGCTGACGGTAAGGTTGTTAAATCCTGTGTCATGAAGGTTTCTAAATTTGTGGGAAAAGAAATAATAACGGTTGAGGGCTTAACCGAAAGAGAAAGGGATGTTTACAGCTATGCATTCGGAAAAGCAGGAGCCGTTCAATGCGGATTTTGTATACCGGGCATGGTTATCAGTGCGAAAGGCTTAATTGATAAAAACTTAAGTCCAACCAGAGATGATGTAAAAAAAGCAATAAAAAATAATATTTGCAGATGCACCGGCTATGCAAAAATAGAGGAAGCAATATTATTAGCAGCAGAAATCATAAGAAATAATCAGGAATTACCCGAAGTGGATTACACTGTTAAGATAGGCATGGATATTTTTAGAATCGACTCAAAGGACAAAACCTTAGGTAAAGCTAAATATGCTGATGATTACCATTATGACGATATGCTATACGGTAAAAATGTATTTTCCAAGTACGCACGAGCAAAAGTGCTATCGATTGATATCAGTGACGCATTGATTATGCCGGGAGTAGCGGCAGTTTTTACGGCTAAGGATATACCCGGAAACAGATATATAGGACATTTGGCTCACGATTGGCCGGGAATGATAGATGTGGGAGAACAAACAAAGTGTATTGGAGATACGCTTGCTATTGTAGTGGCAGAAAGCAGAGAACAGGCAGAAGAAGCAGTAAAAGCAGTAAAAGTAGAATACGAAGTATTACAACCTATTAGTACTGTTGAGGAAGCAATGGTTCCCGGCGCTCACCAAATTCATAGTGAAGGCTACACAATGTTCGGAAAATTTATTATTCCGGAAAACAATCTTTATTCACATCAGGAAATGAAAAGAGGGGATGCTGAAGCCGCTTTAGCTGAGTCAAAATATGTGGCGGAAGGAACATTTGAAGTGCCTGCTACGGAGCATGCATTTTTAGAACCGGAAACAGCAATAGGTATACCTGATGATGACGGTATAACGGTTATTACCGGAGGTCAAGGCATATATGACGAATATAACGAAATAAGTGAATACTTAGGTATTCCCAAGGAAAAGGTGAGAATTCAAAGTGCAGTTGTTGGAGGCGGATTTGGTGGCAAAGAAGATATGAGCGTACAGCATCAGGCAGCACTTTGCGCATTTTTAATAAAACGACCTGTAAAAGTATATTTCAGCAGGCAGGAAAGCATCACTTACCATCCTAAACGTCATGCAATGAAAATGTACTTTAAAATTGGCTGCGATAAAAACGGAATATTTAAGGGCATGAAAGCAAGAATTGCTTCTGATACAGGTGCTTATGGTTCGCTTGGCGGTCCCGTGTTACAAAGAGCTTGTACTCATGCGGGAGGACCATATAATTATCAAAACGTGGATATTGAAGGAAATGCGTATTATACAAATAATCCTCCTGCAGGAGCATTCAGAGGATTTGGCGTTACTCAATCAGCTTTTGCCGTTGAATGTTTAATAAATGAGCTTGCTGAAAAGACGGGATTATCCGGATGGGAAATAAGATATAGGAATGCTATCAGGACGGGTCAATCACTTCCGAATGGTCAAATTGCCGATAATGGTACAGGGATGGCAGAAACGCTGGAAGCCGTAAAGGATGATTTTGAAAAATATGAAAAAGATCCCAATTATTATGTTGGAATAGCTTGCGCAATGAAAAATGCGGGACTTGGTGTTTCGGTTCCCGACCCGGGAAGATGCAATTTATTTGTATCGAACGGTAAGGTTTATGCGAGGTCGTCTGCAGGTGCTATCGGTCAAGGTATTCAAACAGTCTTAATACAAATAATATGTGAAACTACCGGTTTAACAAGTGATAAGGTTGTTGTCGAACAGCCGGACACAAAATTTGCACCTGATGCAGGTACAACTACAGCTTCAAGGCAAACAACCTTTACAGGTGAAGCTGCACGTATTGCCTCATTACAATTAAAGGCTGAAATAGAAAAGGGGAATTCTTTGGAAAGCTTGGAAGGAACTGAATTTATAGGAGAATTTGATTTTAAAACAGATCCTATCGGTTCTCCCAAGGCAAACCCCATAAGTCATATTTCCTATGGTTACGCAACTCAATTGGTAGTCATTGACAACGAAGGAAAACTTCACAAGGTTATAGCCGCACATGATGTGGGCAGAGCAATTAATCCTAAAGCGGCAAAGGGACAAATAGAAGGTGGAGTTGCCATGTCCTTGGGATATGGATTAACGGAGGATTTTCCGTTAAAGGATGGCGTCCCGCAGGTTAAATTCGGTACATTAGGTCTTTTTAAAGCTACCCAGATGCCGGACATAGAAATACATTTAATAGAAAAGAATAATCCTAACGGAGTAGCATACGGGGCTAAGGGCTTGGGAGAAATAGTTGTAATACCGGGAGCTCCCGCATGTCAAAATGCTTATTATAAAAAAGACGGTATTTTCAGATATAAATTACCATTACAAGATACTTTCTATAAAAAATCAAAAAATTAGAAAACAAGAAAATGTCATCAATAAGCAGGTGACATTTTCGCTATGTAGTGGTAAAATATAGGCGATAATTAATTAGTGGTGATTTATGAAAAGCTTATCTTCTATTTTTAATATAAAAAAAGGTGATATTGTATCTATTGTTGGAAGCGGCGGCAAAACAACGCTTATGTTTCGATTGGCAAATGAATTAAAAGATAAATATAAGGTTCTTGTTACTACCAGCACTAAAATTTATATACCTGAAGGATATGAAACTTGTTATATAAATAATTTTGATAAAGCCAAGAATGGAATAACTGTAATCGCAAAGGACCTGAATATTGAAAACAACAAATTAATCGGTATAAATGATGATGATTTAGACATTTTAATGAAATACTTTGATATAATATTAATAGAAGCAGACGGTTCAAGGGGATTACCGTTAAAGGGATGGAAGGAACATGAGCCGGTAATATTGAAAGCTTCCAATAAAACAATAGGCATAATCCCGGCAAATATAGTTAATAAAAAGATAATTGCGGATTTTGTATACAATTATGATGAATTTAATATATTGACTGATTACAGCAATAACCTTGACTCTGAAGCTATACGAAAAATATGTACCCGTAAAAACGGACTTTTTAAGAATTCCGAGAGGGATTTATATTTATTTCTGAATCAGGCAGATACAGAAGAAGATATTAAAAATTCAAGGGGGCTTTCGGCATATTTAGAAGAATATAGTCATAATTTTAAAATATGCTGCGGTTCCTTGAAAAAAGAGGAATATTATGAGTGTTAGTGCGATTGTTTTAGCAGCAGGATTATCAAGAAGAATGAATCAAAACAAACTTTTGATGAAATTAGACGGTATTGAAATATATAAATATATACTTAATACAATTAAAGAATGCAAGGATTTTTTTAATGAAATCATTGTTGTAGGTAAGGACAGCGAGGTTTTATATTATGCGGAATCATTAGGATTTAAGGCAAAATCAAACAATAATTCTCACTTAGGTCAAAGTACTTCAATAATAATAAGCTTAAAAAATTTAAAGCCTGCAGACGGTTATATGTTTTTTGTTTCAGACCAACCCTATATAAAAAAGGAAACGATTAAAAAGTTATATGATGCTTTTAATGAAAATAAGGACAAAATAATAATACCGAGTTATAACGGTATAAAGGGAAATCCGCCTATATTTCCTCACAGATTTAAGGAAGAGCTTCTTAGGCTAAGCGGTGATGTGGGAGGAAAAGACGTAATAAAGAAACATTTGAAGGAAATTGTAAAAGTTAATATACATACAGAGAAGGAACATATAGATATAGATACTATGGATGATTACAAAAAGCAAATAAATCGGGGTGATTTTATGAAGGGAGAAGTAATCGTAGTCAAAAGCGGGGGAGATATTGCTTCAGGTATTATTCAGAAGCTGCACAGGACAGGATTTAGAGTATTGGTGCTGGAAATTGAAAAACCCACATCAATCAGAAGGACAGTTTGTTTTTCGGAGGCAGTGTATGGCGGTAAAATAGAAATAGAGGGCATTACATCATTACTTGCGAATAGTATTCAGGAAATATATGATGCATGGTCAAAGAACTGCATACCTGTGGTCGTAGATCCGGAAGGTATTTATATTAACAAGCTTAATCCGATTGCAGTTGTAGATGCCATAATTGCTAAAAAGAATACAGGAATGAAAAAGGATGCTGCACCTGTAACTATTGCCGTCGGACCGGGATTTGAAGCAGGAAAGGATGTTCATATAGTAATAGAAAGCAACAGAGGACATAATTTAGGCAGGTTGATTTTCAGCGGATTTGCAGAACCAAACACTATGAAGCCGGGCAATGTAGACGGATTTACATTTGACAGGGTTTTATATTCTCCTGATGACGGAAATTTTATGGCTAATTATAAAATTGGTGATTTGGTAAAGACAGGCGACGTAATCGGCTATGTAAATGATAAAAGCGTAAAAGCTAAATTAGACGGTGTAATCAGAGGGCTGATTCGTGAAGGTATTTATGTTGCTGAAGGGCAAAAGATTGGTGATATAGATCCAAGAAATGATAAAGAATACTGCTATACTATTTCCGATAAGGCACGAGCGATAGGGGGTGCGGTTTTAGAGGCAGTGCTTATCTCCATAAATGAAAGAAATTCAGGCTGCTGAAAAAGCCCCCTGCGTCGCTGCCGCTGATCTTGATGATTTTGTCATCAATCTGAAAAATCATATTGTTAAAATATGATTTTTTTGTTACAATTTAAAAAACTGTGTCGAAAATTGTTTTAAGGAGTTTGTATATGGCTAAGATAATTTCTATAACAAATCAAAAAGGCGGAGTGGGAAAGACCACTACAACAGGTGCCGTTGCTGCAGGTTATAAACTAAAAGGTTACAAGGTTTTATGCGTTGATTTAGATCCGCAAGCTAATTTAAGCTTCAGTGCCGGTGCGGAAACTGAAGAGTGTCCGACTATTTATGAAATATTAAAGGGAGAAGCTAAAACATCCTTTTCAATACAGAAAATGCCTTCCTTTGATATAATATCATCCAATATTTTATTAAGCGGGATTGAATTGGAATTTACACAGACAGGAAGAGAATATTTACTAAAAGAAGCATTGGCATCGGTCAAGGATAAATATGATTATATTTTTTTAGATACACCTCCGGCATTAAGCATTTTAACGGTTAATGCATTCACCGCGTCTGATTTCATTATTATCCCCATGCTTGCCGATATTTTCAGCCTGCAGGGAATAGCACAGCTTTCAGAAACTATAGACAGAGTAAGAAGGTATTGTAATTCTAATGCTAAGGTAGAGGGTATAGTTCTTACAAAATTCAACATGAGAACTGTTTTAAGCAGAGAGATTAAAGGAACGGCGGAATTGATAGCAGAAAAACTGAATACAGAAATATTTAATACTACAATCAGATCGAGCGTCGCAGTTATGGAAGCACAAACCAATCAACAGGATATATATAATTACTCACCAAGAAATGGGGCTGCAAAAGACTATATGGATTTAGTAGAAGAGCTTATTGAAAGAGGATTATAATATGGCGAAAATTAAGAAAACTTTTGATAGAGAATTAATGTATAAGAAAATTATGCCGACAAATCTGAAAAAGGATGAAATCGAACAGAATGAAACAAATGAGTCGGTAACGGCAGCTGCTGAAAACAATAACTCCGCAGAAGTAATTTTTCAAAATAAAGAATTAAATTTAATAAGAGACGAAAAAGATGAAGTTATACTATATAATGTAACTGAAAAGCTTGTTCTTGATAAGCTTGATGCAACCCTCAAAAAAATGAATTGCTGCAGGTGCGACAGATGCAAGGAGGATATTGTAGCAATTTCCTTAAACAATCTTAAGCCAAAATACATTGTGGCAAATAAAGATAACATTAAAGAAAAAATACATGAATTTAGTGAAATGGGAAAAGAAGTTACTACAGAGGTTATTAAAGCTGTTCTTAAAGTAAGGAAAAATCCAAGGCATTAAATTAATACTAATTCGCATTAATGTTTCCCTTGAAGCGAATTAGTAAATACTGTTTTCCTATGTAGCGGACAAATATTTGTCCGCATTTTAAAATTAAACAGTATAAATTATAATTTTAGCTAAAATTTTGCTTGATCATGACGATATTATATTAAGAATATTATAATGAGGTGATTACGTGCAAGATAATTTAAATGTTTTAAATAGCGATTTAGATGAAGATACACTTAAGGGCAAGTATCTGACTTTTTACACGGATAATCAATTATTTGGAATTTCTATAGCTGATGTCGTTCAAATAGTAGGTATACAAGAAATAACAGCAGTTCCTGAATTTCCATCCTATGCAAAAGGTGTAATTAACTTAAGAGGAATAATTATACCAATAATTGATGTAAGATTAAGATTGAAAAAGGAAGAAATCGGATATAACGAAAGGACATGTATTATAGTAACAAATATAAACGGTTCATACATAGGTTTTATAGTAGATGAAGTAAATGAAGTCACTAATATAGATAATGAAAATATTTCAGATCCTCCTCAAATGGGCTCTGATTATACCAATACTTTTATTATCGGAATTGCCAAATTAAACAATCACATTGTTTTGTTAATAGATTTGAAAAAAGTACTTAACGAAAAAGAGATTGAGCTTATTACGAATGTGAACTAACTGTTATATAAGGGGGCAAAATTGAAAATATTTAATAAAAAACCTAAAAAAGTCGTTGAAAAAAAAGCTAAAAAGATAAAAGAAGATAAAAAAAAGTTTAAAACAGCATTATTTAAATTGTCAAACATTAAAATTGCACCAAGATTAGTAATCTGTTTCGGAATTTTATTAATAATGTTTGCTTTATCTAATGTGATTTCGATTTTTAATATAAATCGTGTTTCAGAGGATGTCAATCTTTTTTATGATGATTGCTACGAAGCCGAAGTTTTGTCATGGGAAACTAAGCTTGCTTTGAACAAGGTGGAAAAAGCAATTTATAAATCCACAACAACATCCGGCAGAGCACAGAAGATGGAATATACTGCTGAAATAACTGAAAACATACAAGCAGCCAATACAGCTCTTGGGTTATTAATACAGGATTTAGCTCACTATCCTACTATAGTTCAACAGCTGAACAAGGATATGGCAGCAGTTACGGAAATAAGCAATAATCTGGTTGAGCTTTTAAACGACAGCAAAAATTCGCAATCATTAGAAATAATGAATGACGAATTAACACCTGTATTAAGTTCAATTTACAAGACTATGGATGAAGTCAGTCAAAATTTGGATATAGTAGCAAGAAATTTTGTAAATCATTCTAATGAAACAAACAGGTATTTACTGATTTCCTTAATCTCTATGCTTGTATTAGGAATTGTTGTTTCTGTTTTGCTGGCAGCAGCTATAATTAAAAGTCTGGTGAGACCAATTAAAGAAATAACCGAAGCTGCGGAAGCCATCAGCAGGGGAGACTTAGACTATGATGTAAATCATATATCCAAAGATGAGCTTGGCGTTGCAACATTAACAATAAGCAATACTATTAAGACATTGAAGCTTTATGTAGGAGAAATTGACAGAGTATTAAATGAAATGTCAAACGGAGATTTAACTTCCGCAATAAGTATGGAATTTATAGGAGGTTTTGCACCTATAAAAGCTTCGGTTGAAAAAATATTATTATCCTTTAATGATACCTTAAGTAAGATGGATGAAGCTGCGGAACAAGTATCGAGCGGAGCAAGCCAGGTATCGGGAGGGGCACAGGCATTGTCTCAAGGAACTGCCGAGCAGGCGAGCTCTATTGAGGAATTATCTGCAACTATAAATGAAATATCAGGACAAATTAAACAAAATGCGGAAAATTCCAACAATGTCAGCAGAATAACCCAGGAATCGGCTCAAGAGGTTGAGAAAAACAGTAAACAGGTTGAGTTTATGACCGAGGCGATGTATGACATAAGGAACTCTACAAATGAAATATCAAAAATTATAAAAGCAATCGACGATATAGCTTTCCAGACAAATATTCTTGCATTAAATGCTGCGGTTGAAGCAGCAAGAGCAGGTGCGGCAGGTAAAGGATTTGCGGTAGTTGCCGATGAGGTAAGAAACTTAGCGTCAAAAAGTGCTGAAGCTGCTAAAAGCACGGCTTATTTAATTGAAAATTCCATTAAATCGGTGGAAAGAGGCACCAAAATTGCAGATGAAACAAAAGAATCGATTAATTCAATGGTAGGCTCCATAAGAGAATCGGTAAAATTAGTTGATGAAATTTCAGAAGCATCAAAAGAACAAGCTGACTCCATAATGCAGATAACATTGGGGATTGAGCAAATATCCGCTGTTGTTCAAACAAATTCGGCTACTGCGGAAGAAAGTGCTGCTGCCAGTCAGGAGCTTAGCGAGCAATCAAACTTATTAAAGGAATTAGTCGAACAATTTGAATTGACTGAAAATGCTATATAAGGAGTATATTATGAGCTACGATACAGAAGAAATATTTGAAGAAGAAATAGAATTTCCGTGGTTATTATTTAAATTGAATGACAGCTTATACACAATAAGCAGCAAGCTTATAACATCAATTGTTATTTGTCCTGAAGAAATAACGTATGTACCGAAGACTTCCGAATATATTATAGGACTTATACATTTAAGAGGAAATGTAGTTCCTTTGATTGATATGAAGCTGTTGTTTAATATAGAAGCAGGTAATGATGTTCAGGAAAATAAAGGAATGGTAGTAGTGCTGGAAAAGGACAATTCATTTGTGGGATTAATCGTAGATGAAGTTTTGTCTGTTGAAAATATTACATCCTTTGAAGAAACAGAAGAAATCAGAAAAATGTGCAAAGACGGTTTTGTAAAAGGTGTTGCAAAGGGAAATAAAACAGAAGATGTACTTCTAATTATAGATGAAGAAAAAATTATGAATATAGCGTAAAAATATATTGACATTTAATTTTCTGAATTTTATGTCGATGATATTATCAGATGGGGGCTTTTTATATGAAAATCCAAAACATAAGCAATTATATGAATTATAAAGGTGGTTCTAAACCAATAAAAAATCAGGAATTTATTAAAAACAATAAATATGATGTAATTGAATTAAACGGTAAATCATCAAAGGAAAAGGATGATGAATATTTAAATTCAATTAAAAAGAAAACTGCTGCTCATATTAGCAAGGAAACCAGTGCCGAAAAAATTAATAGAATAAAAGAGAGCATAAATAACGAGACATACAACCTTAATGTTGAAGAAATAGTAAAAAAACTATTAATATGAGAGGAAAAAATATGATAGATATACTAAAAGAAAGTACTGATTTGTACAAGAGTTTTCTTGAATTAGAATATAAAAAATATGATGCGGTTATAAAAAACGATATTGAACTGTTAGATGATATTGTATCTAAAGAACAAGTACATTATATGAAGATGAGAGGGCTCGACCAAAAAAGAGAAAAGCTTGTAGATGCTATGGGCTGCAAAGGAATGACCCTGAAAGAAATAATCAAGACAGATAAAATACAGGACAATAATGAACTTACAGAAAAATATAACGAACTGAGCGAAATAATATTTGAGGTTAAGAAAATAAATAGCTTGTGCAAGACATTAATTGAAGTAAGGATGCACAAAATTGACGATGCATTAGTTCAATTAGGTGAAAAGGATAACACTTATTCAAATACTGAAAATAAAAACAACAACGGAAAGAGCTTGATATTTTCGAAGAAAATATAAAGGGGTGAAAATATGCTTAGATCAACATTTTTAGGATATCAAACTGCCACAAGTGCATTGAAGGTTCATCAGAACTTTATGGATGTTGTGGGACAAAATATGGCAAATGTTAATACAAAGGGTTATACCAGGCAGCGTCTCGATGTAAGCTCATTTGGCTTCACTGCAAGAAACTTAAAATACAGCTTGGACGGTGTAGTTATCGGACAAGGTGTAAAAGCAACGGGAATAAGTCAATACAGAGATTCTTTTCTTGATTTGAGATACAGAACTGCAGCTGCAAAGACAGGAGACCAGGAAGTTCAGTTAGAGGCATTAATAGATTTGGAGACATTTTATGATGAAATAGCCAAGGAAGGTCTTGATTCTCAGTTTTCTCATTTGTTAGACCAACTACATAACCTTACAACAAAAGGTCCTACAGACCCTGTCTATCAGAGCGTTGTAAGAACATCGGCTCAAATTCTTACGCAAATGTTTAACGATTATTCGACCCAGTTGGATACGATCAGGGAGCAGCAGTTAGAATATCTGGAAAAAGGCGCAACTGTCGAAGTTAATAAAATACTTAAAAATATAGCAATTTTAAATCAACAAATAAGAGAAGCAAACATCGGAGGAAATCCTGCGTTAGAGCTTAATGATGAAAGAAATCTGCTTATTGATGAGCTTTCCTCATATCTCGATATTGAGGTTGATATAAATAAAATAAATATCGGCGGGGACAATACAGTTGATGAATTATCCATAAATTTGAAATTGTCGGACGGCAGTAAAGTAAAAATTGTAGATAATAAAGAGTTTGCGGAATTTGCAACATCTGTTCCCGCAGGTGCAACAGACGTTGTATTTGAATTGGTAAAGAGTATAGATTCTACGTATCCTCCTGACGATTTAACTGATAAAATTAATAACGGACAAATCGGCGGATATATAAAGTTTTTAAATGGTAAGGGAGAATATGACACTACCGGAATTGCAAATTCACAAGTTAAAGGTGTACAATATTACCAAAAACTGCTTGACACATTGGCAAATAAGTTTGCGACTATAATGAATGAGTTGAATCAAAAACCTACAGGATTTGATGCTGATGGCAATGTAACCGGTTGGGAGCTAAAAGATTTGTTTGCATCAAGAGACGGCGCAGGCACAGATATCACAGCTAAATCAATAAAAATTTCGGATGATTGGGCTTCAGCGACAGAATCATATATAACGAATACAATTGTTAAGCCCGACGGCAATGATGATACCGGGGCAACAGACAATATACTGAGAATGATAGATGCATTTAAAGAAAAGAATGACTTTACAACTCAATTTAGTGGACCGGGAGGAGTTGACTTATTTAAGGGTACATTCCAGGAATTTATGTCATTTGCTATAACCAAGTTGAACCTTCATGTAGATGAAGTTGAAAAATCGCATGAAAGTTATTTGATATCGCAGTACCAGATTGACTATGAAAGAAGCAGCTTATCTTCGGTTGATTTCAATGAAGAAGGTGTAAATTTACTGCAATACAGCAAATCCTACAACGCAGCCGCAAGATTGATGACTACGTTAGATGAAATGTTAGACACATTAATCAACAGAATGGGAGTATAGGAGGTAGCTTATGAGAATTACAACAAGCATGATGTCCAGCAGATACATCAGAAATTTAAATAAATCTGCAAATGAAATGAATTATTTGAGCGAAAGAGTGGAAACCGGCAGAAAGTTTTTCAAAGGCTCGGAAGATCCTATATCTGCCATAAAGGCATATAAATTAAGAAGAGAATACAGAAAAACTGAGCAATATGATATCAATGTCAAGGACGTAAATTCCTTCCTTACATCCGCTGAAACAAACATGACGGAAATAGGCGAAAACATAAAATCCACATATGAGCTATATCTAAGAGGTATAACAGGTACGATGGGAACGGAGGAAAGAGAAGCCATAGCGAAAGAGCTTGAAAATCTTCAGGCATCCATATTGACTTCACTTAACGCTCAATTCGAAGACAGATACGTTTTCGGTGGAACAAGCAAGGACGTGCTGCCGTTTACAGTTGATGGAGGAGAATTGTATTACAAGGGCGTTAATGTCAATACCGGACGTGACAAGGATGGAAATCCCGCAGATCCAGATGAAGCTTTAGAAGTTTTAAAAAAATTGGCTAATGAAAAAGCATACGTGGACCTTGGCCTGGGAATGACGTTTGATGGTAATAAATTAAATGAAGATACCGTGTTTAACATGTCAATGTCAGGAATCAGTTTTATGGGATATGGAGAAACAGATGGTATTTCAAACAATATATACACATTAATCGGAAATATTAAAGATGAATTAAGAGATCCTAATTTTTCATTAAATGATATTTCACCTTACTTAGCAAGATTTGAAAAACAAAAAAATAATGTGTTAGTAGCCGTAACGGATATCGGCGCAAAAACGAATTACCTGGATTTTTTGGAGGTACGTAATGAAGATAACCAATTTAATTTAAACAAAAAATTGTTAGAGGTAGAGATGGTAGATCCTGCGGAGGCGATAGTAGACTTCAAGATGCAGGAATATGCATACAACGCAGCATTGGCAATGGGCAATAAAATCCTCCAAAATAGTTTTATAGATTTTATGAAATAAAAAGGAGTGTAATGTATGGAACCACTTTTAGAAATCAGAACAATTCCTATGTCATTTGAAATGAAAATCAATAAAGCCAGATATGAAATAGCTACAACCAATGCCACATTTGAGCTGAAAAGACATAAGGGCGGATTTGATATGCAAATGAAGCCTACGAAATTGAACATTGATACAGTAGAAGCGAGATATTCAGCGGGAATAAAAAGTGTCATGCGTTCAGTACAGGATTTTGCAAAAAGAGGTGTTCAGGCAGGATATCAGGCAACTGCCACATATGCCAAAGAAGGCAATTTGATGCTGGACATTAATATCATGGAAAATCCGATACCTGAAATAGCAATGAAGAAATTTATCAGTGATGTTGATTTTAACATTGGATTTGCTCCGGAAGTCAGACCTGACATTTCATGGGAAATAGGTGGAATTTCAATGAATTTCAAAATGGATGACCTTGATTTCGATTGGAATGTGGGGGGGTCAACCATTAATTTTATACCGGGAAGCATAGAATTCATAGTTAAGGAATATCCAAAAATTGAAATTAATTATATAGGTACCCCAATTTTTGTGCCGCCAAGTGCGAATCCTAATTATAAGGAGTTAGATACATTTGCATAATAAAAACAGAAATATAAAAACGAGGGATTTCGATGAAATCACGGTAAACGATAATGATGTAATTAAATTTGTCACCGGCATGTACGGGTTTGAACAGTACAAGGAATATGTCATATTGAAAGACAGTCCCGAAGATGATGTGATGTTTTTGCAATCTCTGTCGGATACAGATTTATCATTTGTATTAATTGATCCATATTCGATTATACAAGAGTACGCTCCTTACTTAAACGAAGACGATTTAAATGAACTAAAGGTCAACAACGAAGCTGATTTGAAGTATTTGGTAATTGCTATTATTAAAGAAAATATCAAAGAATCCGTAGTTAACCTTAAGAGTCCTATTGCAATAAATCCAAGTACAAGAGAAGCGAAGCAGGTAATACTGCAAAATGATTATCCACTCAGATACAATTTTATCGTAGATGAGGGGGATGCTGAATGTTAGTAATAAAAAGAAAGGTTTCAGAATCGATACTTATCGGAGATGATATTGAAATAATAATTTCGGAAATTTCACAGGACAAAGTGAAAGTAGCAATAAATGCTCCGAAAGAAATAAAAGTTATCAGAAAAGAACTTAAAGAAACATTTGAATTTAATAAGACAGCTTCAGAAAAAATAGACAAAAACAGTCTAAAATATTTAAAGAGTCAGCTTAAGAGTGCAAATAAAAAATAAATTTTTCAAGGTTTTATTTGCATATTATGCTTGATTTTATTATTTATGTAAAAAATTGAATAAAAAATTGTTAAAAAACCGACAAACAATGAATATCCTTTATGGTGCTCATTGTTATTTTTTTACTGATTTTTGAAGGAAAAATAAAAAAATAAGTCTATTTTTGATTAATAATTATACATTTAAAAAAATGCATAATTATCCGAATAAAAAAATGTTGATTTTTCAATATTTTTTGTCAAAAAAGCTTGCAATTTGTCTCATTTTGCATTATAATGCTCTTAGATTTAAGAATATTTTAAGAATTGAAAAGGTAAAGCTGTCGAAAGGCAGTGTCACAAAGCTATAGGGCCTAAGGAATTTTCTAAGGCAGCCAGTTGCCAATGATATCTATATAAATGTTATGCATATATATATATAATTTATTGTGGCGCTTGGCAACGGACATAAATTATATTTTTTATGCAAATTTTTAAAAAAAGGGGTAATAAAATGCAATTTAATAACAGTACGAATCTAAATTTATTAAGCAAAGGCTTAGACGGTTTATGGCTGAGACAACAGGTAACTATGGAGAATATAGCAAACTATTCAACTCCGGGGTATAAGAGTAAATATGTAGATTTTGAGAACTTCTTAAAATCACATATGGAAAATCGTTACGATAAAACCATATCTGAAATAAACAATCAAATAAAATCCAGTAAAATTGTCGTTGACGAAAATGACAATCTGTCATTGCGCCTTGACGGTAACAACGTGGACATCGAAAAAGAAAATCTCCAGCTTGCAAAAACACAATTTCAATATATGTATACAGTATCAGAAATGAATTCATATTTTTCTAAATTAAAATCAGTAATATCCGAAGGGAAAAAATAGCTAAGGAGGTCTATTATGTCTTTTTTTCAATCGTTAAACATAAGCGGTTCCGGACTTACGGCTCAAAGATTAAGGATGGATGTAATTTCGGAAAATATCGCTAATAAAGATACTACAAGAACAGAAAACGGCGAGCCCTACAGAAGGAAAATGGTAGTGCTTTCGGCAGTCAATAATTTTCAGAATATGTTTATAGAGAATATCAATGAATATGAAGCCGGCAGAGTTGAAGTTACAGAAATTATAGAAGATCAAAGCGAGTTTAAACTTGTTTATAATCCTGAGCATCCGGATGCAGACGAAGACGGATATGTACGGATGCCGAATGTGGATTCCTTAAAAGAAACAGTGGATATTATGGAGGCCTACAGGGCATATCAAGCAAATATAACTGCTCTTAACACTATGAAGCAAATGGCAGTTAAGGCATTGGAAATAGGGAGGTAATAATGTTTATAGAACCAATTAGGCCGATTAAAGGAATCGGCGAAATAAGTGATTTGCAAAAATCTTCAAATTCTAAAGAAAAGAATGAATTATTATTTAAATCTATTTTTGAGGGTGCACTTAATAACTACGTGGATGCCGAAGCACAAGTTGATGAAGATATTTACAAGCTTTCCGTCGGAGAAAGCGATGATTTACATAATTTAATGATCAATACTAAAAAAGCTGAAATGTCCTTGGATTTGGTTATACAGTTAAGAAACAAGGCATTAGATGCTTATAATGAAATAATGCGTATGGGTGTTTAAGTAAACTCACTTGCATAACCTTAGGAGCTATAGATGGCAGAGCAATTTAAAAATATATGGAAAAGTATTGTAGAGTTTTGGGGTAAGCAAAGCAGCAAGAGAAAAAAGTTAATAATTGGAGGATTCGCTGCATTATTATTAACTGCAATAATAATAACTTTTTTATTAAACAAAAAAGATTATGTAGTACTTTTTAATAATATAAACAAAGAAGAATCGGCAGAAGTAATGCAGCTCCTTCAAGAAAGCGGTGTAGATTACAAATATGAAAAAAATGGGTCTATACTCATACCGGAAAACCAGGAAAGCAAATTAAGAATGCAGTTAGCTCAATCCGGCCATCCCAAGACAGGCACCAATTATGATGTGTTTACTCAAAATATAGATTTTATGACTACTGATTATGAGAAAAGGAAATATGAGGTTTTTCAGCTGCAGGAAAGATTGCAGCAATCCATAGAAACCATAGACGGAGTTGAAAAGGCTATAGTAACAATCAACCTTCCCGAAAAAAAGAATTTTGCATGGGAAACAAATAAAGAGGAATCATCGGCATCGGTTAAAATTAATCTTGCTAACGGTCATTCTTTAACAAAATCTCAAACAAACGGTATAATGCAGTTAGTGGTAAAAAGTGTTGAGGGTTTGAGAGAAGAAAATGTTGCTGTCATAGATACTGAAGGTAACAGCTTAATTGTCAGCGATGAAATGCAGCAAACTGATACCATAAAACTGAAATTACAAATTGAAAAAGAATTTGAAAAAGAAACGGTTAATGATGTAACGGAATTTTTGGCTCGAATATATGGTCCTGAAAATGTTAAGGTTTCAGCAAAATGCAATATTAATTTCGATAAAAAAATAAGCGAGCTATTGCAATATTTGCCTGATGAAGAAACAAATACAGGAGTTCCCAGCGATACAAAAAACGAAAGAGAAATAACGGGACCGGGAGAGACTGTGGGCGGAATTCCGGGAACTGAAACAAATGCGGAAGTTCCGACGTATCCTGGTGTAGTAATTGAAGGAGATAACATATATTTCAGAGATTCAAATTCAATTAATTACCTGGTAAGCCAGCTCAAAGAGCAAATTGAACATAATCCCGGCAAAATAGAAAGTCTGACGGTTGCTGCCGTTATTAACAGAGCCAGCATGAGGGATGAAGAGCAGCAGGAGGTTAAAGAACTGATAGCTTTTTCAGTCGGTATTAAAACGGAAGATATTGCATTACATAACATGGTATTCTATGATCCTGAAGCTCCTTCAGTTCCTGTTATAACACCGGAACCGGGCATTATAGGGGACTTGCAATTAAGAGATATACTGATTTACGGAGGCATAGCCTTAGCTGTTTTAGCAGTATTATCATTTATATTGAGTATAATATTGAGAAGAAGGAAAAAGAAAAAAGAAGCACTATTGGCTGCTGCCGCAGATGCTGAAGCAGCTGCAACAAATGATTATTCATGGTCAGATATTCAAGATGAAATAAAAGTTCAGGAAACACAAGAGCAGGTAATTAAAAAGCAGCTTAAGGATTTCACAACAGCAAATCCTGAAATAGCCGCACAGCTTATCAGAACGTGGATAAAGGGAGATGATGAATAATATGGCAGAAACTAAATTAACAGGAAAACAAAAAGCTGCAGCTATTATTATATCCCTTGGTGCCGATGATGCGTCAAAAATATATAAATTTCTGAAAGAAGATGAGATAGAACAATTAACCTATGAAATATCGAGGTTGCAGCATTTAAGTCCCCATACGGTGGAGCAGACATTAAAGGATTTTTATGAATTGTGTCTCACGCAAAAAGTAATAACGGAAGGCGGATTTGAATACGCAAGAAATGTTCTTGAAAAAGCATTTGGCTCTCAAACTGCAGCAAGCTTATTGGAAAGAGTAACCAAGACATTGAGAACCAAGAGCTTTGAGTTTATCAGGAAGGCAGATTATAAAAATTTATTGACGATTATACAAAACGAGCATCCGCAGACAATTGCGTTAATATTATCATATGCCAGAGCAGATCAGGCATCTGCGGTTATTTCGGAGCTTCCGAAGGAAAAAAGAATTGATGTGGTTGAAAGAATTGCAAAAATGGATCGTACATCTCCGGAAATAGTCAAATACGTTGAGCAGGAATTAGAAAAAAAATTCAATTCTATAATATCCGTAGACTTTACAGAAATAGGCGGAGTAAACTATGTTGCCGACGTAATGAATAATATGGACAGAGGCAATGAAAAATACATATTTGATGAGCTTAACAAGAAGGATGCAAAGCTTGCTGATGAAATCAGAATGAGAATGTTTGTATTTGAAGATATTGTTACAATGGATTCAATGAGTATTCAAAGATTTCTTCGTGAAGTTGACAGTAAGGATCTGGTATATGCTATCAAAGGATCAAATAAAGAAGTTGCGGATATGTTATTCAGCAACATGTCGACTAAAATGGGAGATACAATTAAATCTGAGTTGGAATACACTCATAACTTAAGATTAAGAGACGTTGAGGAAGCACAACAAAGAATCGTATCTGTAATCAGGCGCTTGGAAGAAGAAGGAGAGCTGATTATAGCAAAAGGCGGAAAGGATGATATTATTGTCTAATATAATTAAAGCCGAATATGTGATTTTTGATAATCGGAAAAAGAGTATTAATAATATTGAAGAGCATAAAGAAGCTGAGACATTATGTTCTGCCAAGGAAGATTTATATGAAATATATAACCAAAGAGAGGTTATTTTAAAGGAAGCTAAAGATGAAGCATTAAAAATAATAAATACAGCCAAAAGAAATGCTCAATTTGATTCGGTTGAATGCAAAAAAAGAGCATATGAAGAAGGATATAACGCAGGATTAGAGATTGGTAAAAACAATGGATATAAAGAAGGATATGAAATTGGCTTTGTTAAAATTCAGGAAGAACTTAGCAAACAAAATGAAACTAAATTAAATGAATTAACCGAAATGATATCCTTAGTTGAAAATAAAAAAGAAGAAATAATCTCTGAATATGAAGAGGATTTAACTCTTTTGGCTTTCGACATAGCTGAAAAAATAATTAGACAAAAAATAAGCGATAAGAAAGATATTGCTTTATCCTTAATTAAAAATGTCATAAAGGATTACAGAAACGTTGAATGGGTAAAAGTATATATTTCTTCAAAAGATGATGCTATATCAATACAGGCAGATAAAAATTTAATTAATGATTTGAATAAAATATCAAGTGATGTAGTAATTGAAGCTTCAGAAGAATTAGAAGAAGGCAGTGCTATAATTGAAACGCCGGACGGTATAGTGGATACGAGTGTTACTACTCAGCTTAAAAATCTTAAAGAAATGGTGCTAAATAAAAATGCGGTTTAACCAAAAGATAAAAGATTTTCAGGAAGCACTGACAAAGGATGACTTCAGTACATACATAGGAAAAGTAAAAAAAATATCCGGCATGATGATAGAAGCAACCGGGAAAAAGTATAAAATAGGCGAAGTTTGTGAGATATCTACTGATGAAGCAGAAAAAACAATACGTGCCGAAGTTGTCGGATTTAATGACGGAAGAGTATTACTTATGCCTTATGAGGATATAAAGGGTATAGGTCTTGGCAATACAGTCAAATCTACAAAGCACAAATTAAAAATACCTGTGGGAGATTTTCTGATAGGCAGAATAGTCGATGCAACAGGACAACCGATTGATGACGGTGAAGAATTTACATGCAATGAATATTGTTATGTTGACAATGAGTATATAAATCCTTTATCGAGACCAAGAATCGATTCAAGCTTGAGTTTCGGAATAAAAGCTATAGACGGACTGCTGACCATAGGTAAAGGTCAGCGTATGGGTATATTTGCCGGCAGCGGCGTAGGGAAAAGTACATTGCTCGGTATGGTTGCTAAAAATGTAAAAGCAGATATAAACGTTATAGCTCTTGTGGGTGAAAGAGGAAGAGAAGTAAGAGAGTTCATCGATAAAGATTTAGGCGAAGAAGGGTTAAGAAGGTCAGTATTGGTAGTAGCAACATCGGATCAGCCGGCTATGCTGAGAGTTAAATGTTCTCTTGTGGCAACGACCATTGCCGAATACTTCAAAGATAAAGGCATGAACGTACTGTTGATGATGGATTCCTTAACCAGATTTGCCATGGCACAAAGAGAAATCGGGCTTGCTACCGGAGAGCCACCTGTATCAAGAGGATACACACCTTCCATATATGCGGAATTACCTAAGCTTTTAGAAAGAAGCGGTAATTTTAACACCGGCTCGATTACGGGAATATATACCGTCTTAGTTGAAGGTGACGATACTAATGAACCTATTTCGGATACTGTAAGAGGTATACTTGACGGACACATAGTATTAACGAGAAAATTGGCAAACTCAAACCATTATCCCGCAATAGATGTTAATGCAAGCATATCAAGATTAATGATTGACATAGCAACAGACGAGCATAATGCTCAAGCAAAGAAATTAAGAGATATTTTATCGATTTATTACTCTAATTATGACTTAATTTCTATCGGTGCTTACAAAAAAGGTACAAACTTAAAATTAGATGAAGCAATAAGCAAAATCGACCAAGTAAATAGCTTCTTAATCCAAGGTGTAAGTGAAAAATATTCCTTTGATGAAATATTAAGCTTGATGGAAGAAATATAATCAATAAAATATTCGAACAATGCATCTTAAAATATGGGGTAGACAATGAAAAAATTTAGTTTTTCTCTTCAAAAAATTTTAGAAATAAAAGAACAGGTTTTAGACAACCTTAAAATTGAGATGGGTAATCTGAATCGTGAGCTTGATACTATTGAACAGCAAATTAAGAATCTCAAAACAAAATTCAAGCTGCTAAATAATGAATTTATTGAGAAATCAGCGGTTTCTGTTTCTGTGGGTGAAATGACTTATTATAAGATGTACATGGGTAATATTTTAAAACAAACAGAAAAAAAAGAAGAAGAAAAAAATATAATCTTAAAAAAAATAGAAGCAAAACGGCATGAAATTATAAATGCCAATATGGAAATATCAAGCTTGGAGAAGCTCAAAGAAAACGAGTTGGAAAAATACAAAAAAGCATTTATAAAAAGCGAAGAAATATTTATCGACGAATTTGTTTCAAATAAAAGCATTTTAAACAAATATGCAATGTAATAACATAGCATGTCATTCTGAGGACGCAGTCCGAAGAATTTCATAGTAATGACAGAAAAATTGAAAGGAGGTGATAATATGAATGTAAATATGGATTTAAACAATGTTTTGAATCAAGTACAAAATAATTTGAACACAAATATGGCTCCTGTTATGGGAAAAGACACATTTTTGGCTATGCTGACAAATATGATGACGGATAATAGCTTAAATCAGCTTCCCGTGATAACAGACAATACAGAAATGAACAATGAGTTTATGGAGTTTTTGACAGGAAGCGGAACCGATTACCTGAATTTATTAAATATGAATAATATAGACATAAATCCAGTAATCACCGAAACGGATGTTTTTACATCTGATGGCGATAAAACAGAAAAATCAGATGCGGAAAATATTTTAGAAAGCTCATATCTGATGCAAAACTATTTTAATCTTATTGCTCCGCAGATCATGGGTATAACTGAAAATACGGGTTCAAACTCAGATGCGTATATGCTGCCGGAGTTAAATAATTTACAAAGCTTAAATCATGGCATTTATGAAAATAGCTTTCTCAACAATGGCAATACAAGTTATTCCAATATGAAGCCATCCGATATCAATGCAGAGCAAGTACATAATGAAAAGACTGCGTTAAGCCCTCAGGCAGAGAAATTAATTACAGAAATTGAAGGTAGAAGAGATAAGCTGAAAAATGATATTAACTTCAATGCCGAAACGCTTAATGCCAATGCCAATAAAAACATAACGCCTGAGAATAACAAAATTATTCAATTAAACGATGAATCAACGCAGATAAAATCTCAGGTATTGGAGCAGGTAAGGGATAACATCGTAATGCTGACAGAGGCAAATAAAGGAGACGGCAATACGGTAAAGCAGGTTACAATGGAGCTTTATCCTAAGGAGCTTGGGAAAGTGGACATAAAGATGACAATGGTTGATAACAAAATGACAGTTGAAGTAAAGGCGCTGAATGAAGAAACGCAGAAAATATTGGCTTCAAATGGGGAAGAACTTTTAAAGCTTTTAAACAAGACATCAGAAACTGTCAGTATAGTTATTAAGTCCAACGATTCGAGTCAGGAGCATCATCTGACAAACTATTACGATAAAGAAAATCAAAATAATGAATACAATCAGGATGATCAAAACCTTGACCAGGACAACAAGAGACGAAATTATTATTTTTATGAAGAAGACGGTAAAAACAGTGATGATGACACATTTTCAGAGCTTATCAATTTAAGAAGCGCAAAAATAAATCAGTAAAGGAGGGCGAATATGGAGATAAATGGATACGGTACTCAGGTTAATAATAATAACAACTTAAATGTACAAACAGGAAATGAAGGCCTAAGCATGCAGGACTTTCTGAATCTGCTGGTATCTCAGATTACAAATCAGGATCCAATGAATCCAATGGAAAATACGGAATTTATTTCTCAGATGGCCCAATTTTCATCGTTGCAGGCAATGACGGATTTAACACAAATAGCAATTGAAGGACAAGCAACATCTCTTATAGGTAAGAGTGTTGTTGTTGCAGATTACAACAGTAAGGGAGAACTGATTATTGATGAGGGCATCGTTCAAAGGGTTATAATATACGGCGGTCAGACTAAGCTGTATGTAAATGACAAGGAGTATTTTTACTCAAATGTTATGGAAATTAAGCAGATTGAAGAAGACCCTGTTGATCCTGAAGACCCTGTTGATCCTGAAGACCCTGTTGATCCTGAAGACCCTGAAATTGATGAAACACAAGAGTAAGAGGGTGATATTGTGACGGATATTAATTTCATAAAAAAAATAAGCAGCTTAAACAATAATATTCAGACCAATTCTTTCGCCAGAAACCAAGAGGTTAACAACTCGGCTTTTAAGGAAATATTAAACGAAAAAATTCAAAACGAGGTTGTTTTCTCCAGACATGCTAATGAAAGAATTAAGGAAAGGAATATTGAATTAAGCGACGATGTAACAGAAAAGCTGAATGAAGCGGCTGAGCAGGCAAAGGACAAGGGCTTAAAAAATGTTCTTGTAATGATTGACAATCAGGCTTTCATAATCAGCACAATGCACAACAAGGTTATAACAGCAGTAAACAGTACAGATTTAAAAGAAAATATATTCACAAATATCGATGGAGCTGTAATAAAATAGCCGGTCCTTTTTAGGAGGCGAAAGTCCGGACGTTTTGATGGACTATACAGCTAATAAAAAAAAGGAGAATGAATTATTATGATGAAAGCACTTTATTCTGGTGTATCAGGAATGAGAAGTCACCAGACAAAAATGGACGTAATAGGTAACAATATAGCTAACGTTAATACATACGGATACAAATCACAAAGAACTACATTCAGAGACGTGTACTACCAACAGATAAAAAATCCAACTGACCCGGATGTTATAGGCGGGGTAATCAGAGGAGGTACAAACTCAGCTCAGGTTGGATACGGTGCTCAGATTGGTTCCATAGATACAATACATACAATTTCAGGATATTCGCCTACAAATAGGTCAACTGACTTATATATAAACGGGGAAGGATATTTAACCGTACAAACGTCAAACGGAGATACTTTATACACCAGGTTGGGAGCATTAGGATTTGATGAGGCAGGTAATCTTGTTGATGTTAACGGAGCAAGTGTAATGGGATGGAATGTTGAAGATTATGGCGCGGGTCCGGAGTATACGCCGGATTATGAATCAGGTAAAACGGCATCACCACCTACAGTAAGCCCATTAACTATTAAGGAGTTTGATAATTTTAAAAATATTACTATAAATGCAGATGGTACAATTACCGGAACAACAAAAAGCGCAATGACTGACCCTTCTACTACAGTACCTGAAGACAAAATTGTTGTTATAGGGCAAATAGCAATTGCAAACATTCCTAACAACAATGCATTAGTATTGGAAGGTAATTCATATTACAGAGCCGGCAATAATACCGGTAATATAACTTATGAAGTAGCCGGAACACAGGGAACGGGTGAATTGGTTACGTACGGACTCGAAATGTCCAACGTCGATTTGGCAAATGAATTTTCAGATATGATCATAACACAAAGAGGTTATCAGGCAAACACAAAGATAATTTCCGTAGTTGATCAGATGCTTGAAGAATTGGTTAACCTGAAGAGATAAATAATCAATAGATAGGCGATAGACAGGCAATAGATAAGCAATGGATGGGCGGTGGATAAATAATTTTTCAACTGCCAATCCATTGCAAGTCAATCGCCACTCAATTGCCAATCCATTGACATAGAGGCATTAATCATGATTATAAACAGAAAATTTATGATTATGATTAAGGTTTTTAAAAAAATAGGAGGGTATATGGTTGAAGTTGTTGGTATAAACGGAGATGCATTTTTAATAAATGCAACACTAATAGAAATAATTGAATTTATTCCGGAAACAAAAATTACATTGACTACCGGTAAATATTATTTAGTAAAAGATTCAAAGAATGAAATAGTTAATAAAATAATAAATTACAATCAAAAAATTTTAAGAGGCGTAACTGCTGAATAACAAAGAGGTGCAAAATGAATTTATCTTTTATAATAGGAATTTTTGCCGGATTTGGTCTGGTGATATATGGAATCATGCAAAGCGGTACAAATATCTCGCAGGTTGTCAACAGCTTTGTCAGTATCCCAAGTATGTATATTACATTCGGCGGAGCTATATCGGCTACCATAATGTCGGTTCCTGTTAAGTATTTAAAAGACATACCCCAAAACATGAAAGTTCTTATGAAGAAAGAAAAAATCAATCTAAATTTATATATTGATGCGATAGAAGAACTGGCAAAGGAAGCAAGACTAAAAGGCTTGTTGATTTTAGAAGAAAAAGTTAATTCAATAGAGCTGCAGGACGAATTTTTGAAATATTGCGTAATGCTTATAGTAGATGCAATTGAGCCGACTAAAGTAAGAGCTCAGATAGAAAATGAAATTGACTGCATAGAATCGAGACATGCATCTGCATGGAAGGTATTTGATACTCTCGGATCCTTTGGGCCTGCATTCGGTATGATGGGAACACTTGTCGGACTTATAAATATGCTTGCCAATATGGATCCGACTCAGGGAGCGGATGCACTCGGAAGGGGTATGTCCGTTGCATTGGTAACTACTTTTTACGGATCGGTTCTTGCAAATATGATATGTGCACCGATATCTAACAGATTGAAAGCGAAGCATGATGAAGAATTGATTACCAAAGAGCTTATCATGGAAGGTGTTCTGTCGATACAATCAGGTGAAAATCCTAAATATATAAGAGAAAAATTGAACTCATACATAACTTATAAGGATAGAGGGTTAACACCGACGGAAAGTGATGAAGAAGGAACAGAAAAGAAGTCAAAAAGAGGATTTGGGAAGAGAAAATCAAAATCTTAAAATTAAAAATAAGTAGGGGAAATTATGGCGAGGAAGAAAAAAAGAGATACCGGCGGCGGCGCCAGCTGGTTGGAAACCTACAGTGATATGGTAACTCTGCTGCTAACATTTTTTATAATGCTATATGCTATGTCAACAATAGATTCACAAAAATATGTTGCTATTATTGAAGCATTTTCTAAACAGATGAATCCGGCTGCTTTTCATATGCAGGATATATCAACAGAATCCGGATCAGAAGAGGACAACTCCACTCCTGAAACGGTTGCGGAAGATGATGAGGCAAATTTGGATCAATTGTATGCTATGTTAAAGCAATATATCGATGAAAATGATTTAACGGATCAGGTTGAGATTCAAAAAAGTGAGGAGTATGTGTTTATTAGATTCTCGGACGCAGTAACCTTCAGGGGATACAGTGATATTTTAGAGATGAGCGGCAGATCAATATTGGATGTCTTGGCAGAAGGCTTGGCATTGGTAGAAGATTATATAGAAGAAGTTATAATAGCAGGTCATACGGCAGAAGTCGAATATGACAAAACGGATATAGACAGGTCGTTATCGACAGACAGAGCAAATGTCGTCTTGAGATATTTAGAGAACAAAGAAGTTATACATCCTTCAAAATACCTTGCTATAGGATATGGATTGTACAGTCCCATAGCAGATAACAGCACTCCTGAAGGAAGAGCAAAAAACAGAAGGGTTGAAATTTATATAAGCAGAAAAGGATACCCTGTGAGTTATACAAAAATAATACAAGATACGATAAATAAAGAAGATGGTAAAACAGACGACGCAAATTATCAGCAAACAACAATTATTGATTAGCAAAACTGATGGAATGAGGCAAAGATATGGCAGAAATACTATCTCAGAGCCAGATAGACGAGCTGCTTAACAATTTAAGCAGTGGCGATGTAAATATACAAGAGCTTGAGACAAATGATAAAAAAATAAAAGAATATGATTTCAGAAGTCCTAAAAAGATCACTAAAGAAACCATAAAGCTGCTGAAGGGTATTTATGAAAATTACTGCAGAATGGTTACATCCCGTCTGACTTCAATGTTAAGGTTAATGTGTGATGTAACTGTAGAACAGGTAGAAGAAAGTATATTTCATGAATACAACAATGCATTGGATGATTATGTATTGATGGGTCTGATTGATGTTAAGTATCCTGATAATACAGTTTCAGACAGTCAAATTCTAATGGAGGTATCTAAACCCCTTTCTTTTGTTATAATAGACAGATTGCTGGGAGGTATCGGTGAGGAATATGAGCATGACAGAGATTATACCGATATAGAACTTTTTCTTCTTAGTAACATGTTAAAGCAGCTTGTCAAGCAAATGGGATCTAATTGGGAAAGCACTCTCGAAATAGATACGGAGCTTGCAAAACTTGAAACTAATTCAAGGTTTATTCAATCAATTAACTACAATGATACCGTAGTAATAATTGTTTTAAATGTTTCGCTAAATCAATCTACCGGGAAAATAACCTTATGTATTCCTTCCAGCATACTGGAAGAAATATTAAAGAAGGCAAGCAATTATTCAAAGAGCAGCAAGAGATCAGATCAAAGCAGAGAAGAGCAAAAAGCAGCAATTATGGGCTCAATTAAATCTTCTAATCTTACAATTACCGGGGTGCTTGGAAAATCACAGGCAACACTTCATGATGTTTTGAACATGCAGATAGGAGACCTTATAATACTTGACAGAAATATTGACAGAGATATTGATATACATGTTGACGGTAGAAAGTGGTTTGAAGGTAAATGGGGCATAAGAAAAAAGAAAGGTGTTATTAAGATAAATAAAATCACACATTAATGAGGAGCAATCTATGTTAAATGAAAATATTTTTTCTGATATGGAACGGGATGTAATAGGAGAAGTAATGAATATAAGCTTAGGTTCTTCTGCTACTTCACTTTCCACTCTATTAGGCAAAAGAGTTGAAATAACTGTACCAAAGGTTAATGTACTAAATGCAAAAGAGTTCAGTTATGAAAATTTAGAGCCTGCCATAGGGGTTGAAATCAACTATGTTGAAGGTTTAAACGGCGTTAACTTAATGATTTGGAAAAGAACTGACGCAAAGACAATAATAGAAATATTATTGGGTCAATCCATGCTGGACGAAGAGTTTGAAATGGATGAAATAAACACAAGTGCCATATGCGAAGTTATGAATCAGATGATGGGTTCAGCTGCTACGGCATTATCGGATTTTCTTGGTAAGTCAATAAATATATCAACACCAATAGCATATGAAATTGATGATAAGACAGAATTTCAAAACAAATATTTCAGTGATGAAGATGTTATAGTGGCTGTTGCCTTTGAATTGTTCATTGAAGGAAGTGTTGAAAGTCAGTTTATAAATGTAATACCTGTTGCATTGGCAAGAGAGATTGTATCAAGCTTCTTAAAAGGTACTGAAGTGACTGACGATTCTGAATCAAGCAATAATGAAGAAAGCAGTGAAGCAGTATCTTTCAATGATGCATCGAAAGATTATGATGATATAGAAGATGAAGAATATGATGAAGATGAAGAAGACGTTGGAGAGTATTCAGAAAAGGTACAATCTGTAAAAAGTATTCCTAAAAAGGCTAAGCATAAGAAAAAACAGCAAGCTTCGGTCAGCATAAGACCAATGGAATATGATGAATTCGAAGATGAAGATGATATTCTTTCCGAAGAGCAAAGGTCAAACTTAGAATTGATAATGTCAGTTCCGTTAGAAATCAGTGTTGAAATAGGAAAATCCAAAAGACAGATTAAAGATATATTAGAATTTGCACAGGGCACAATCGTAGAGCTTGATAAACAAGCAGGTGCATTAGTTGATATTATTGTTAACGGACAGTTAATTGCAAAGGGTGAAGTAGTAGTAGTTAATGATAATTTTGGAGTAAGAGTAGTAGAAATTATTAAAAAAGAAGAAATTATAAAATTAACATTATAAATGACTTAAGCGGAGGAAAAAATGGATAAAAAAATAATGATAGTGGATGATGCGGCATTTATGAGAATGATGATAAAGGATACTCTGTTAAAAAACGGATATGACGATATAATAGAAGCTTCGGACGGAGAAATAGCAGTGCAATCCTATAAAACCGAAAAACCTGATTTAATTTTAATGGATATAACAATGCCAAATAAAAATGGATTGGAAGCTTTGAAAGAAATAAAAGAAATGGATCCAAATGCTAAAATAGTAATGTGTTCTGCAATGGGACAAGAGTCGATGGTAGTTGAAGCAATCAGAAGCGGTGCTAAAGATTTTATAGTTAAACCATTTAAAGCAGACAGGGTTCTAAAAACCGTTCAAGGTATACTTGGTTAGGAGCTGATTAAGATTAATATCAAAGATATATTTTCGCTTATATTTTCAATAATCGGGATAGTATTGGTATTGTATCTGACATATTACTCTACTAAATGGCTTTCAACAAGGACAAATTCAGCAATGAAATCCAGATACATAAACATTGTAGATAAGATAATATTGGGACAAAACAAGTTTTTGGCTATAGCAGAGATATGCAGCAAATATTATCTTCTCAGTATTACCGAAAAAGATATTACAATTATTAAAGAGCTAAAAGATTTTCAGCCGATTCCTGATACAAAGCCGGAAAACAATCCGGAGTTCAGCAATATGCTCAATAAATTCTTAAAAAGGTAACCTCGAATGTCTAAGAAAGAACCGAAAATCAATAAAATAAAATTAGTAAAAATTTATATTACTGTGATGATATTCATGTTTATGAATGCTCAACCGGCATATGGCGGTGTCATCAACATGGATATTAACGGAAATGCTGCTGAAACTATTGAAATTCTTGTAATGTTAACAGTAATTACCCTGCTTCCGTCTATATTAATAATGATGACGGCTTTCACAAGAATAATGATTGTGCTGTCATTTTTAAAAAACGCAATGGGGCTTCAGCAAACACCACCCAATCAAGTGTTGATAGGAATAGCACTATTTTTAACATTATTTATTATGTCACCCGTTATAGATGAAATAAACACTGAAGCTTATACGCCATATAAAAATGAAGAAATAACTCAGCAAGAATTCTATGAAAGAGCTTCGGGACCCATTAAAATCTGGATGCTGAAGCAGACAGGCAACAATGAATTAAAGATGTTTGTTGACATGTCAAATAATCAGGAAATAACGAATGCAGAAAGTGTAAATGATTTGCCCTTGACTGTAATTATTCCTTCTTTTGTAACAAGCGAATTAAAAAGAGCGTTCATAATAGGTTTTTTGCTATACATTCCATTTTTGATTATAGATATGATAGTTTCGAGTGTCTTAATGTCTATGGGAATGATGATGCTGCCCCCTATAATGATATCAATGCCTTTTAAAATATTGTTGTTTGTGGTTGTGGATGGCTGGTCCCTATTATTTAAAACATTAATAACTACATTTAATTTTTAAGGCAGGAGTTAAGTATGAGTATTTCTCAGGTTATGCAGGTAATGCAAGCAGCTTCGGGAGCTGCAATAAAAATAGCGCTTCCCTTGTTACTATTGAGCTTAACAGTCGGTTTGATAATAGCAGTTTTTCAAGCAGCCACTCAAATACATGAACAGACTTTGACATTTGTACCAAAGCTTTTAGTTACAGCATTAATGCTGATAGTCCTTGGATCATGGATGTTGGAAGTAATGTCAGATTTTACACACTATGTTTTTGATTTGATGCTCACACTTTATTAGAGAGGATTATTAATGGCTTTTTCAGGAGATTTTACGTATTTTTTATTAATACTGGCAAGAATGAGCGGATGTGTGTTTTTTAACCAAATATTCGGAAGAGGAAACCTTCCTGCTTCATTAAAAATAGCAATAAGCTTATTTTTAACGGTAACTGTCTATGGGATGCTGCCTCCTGAAGGAGATATAATTATAGGGACAATAATAGAATATGTTCTGTTGGTTGTAAAGGAAATATTTATCGGGTATTTAATAGGATATGTAATAGGCTTATTTTTCAGTACAGTTGTTATAAGCGGAGAAATATTAGGAATGCAAACAGGAATGTCAATGTCAAAGATTTATGACCCAAGCAGTAATATTTCAATGGGTATAGTAGGAAGCTATTTAAATGTTATATTAATTTTAGTATTTTTCAGTGCAAACGGTCATATTACATTAATTCATATATTCATAACTTCCTGTAAACTAATTGAAATAGGAAATTTTTCAATACCGCAAAATTTATTTTACAACATGGTCGAATTGTTTCAGCAAATATTGGTATTATCTTTAAAGCTGTCAATGCCCATCATTGCGGTTGAAATTATATTAGAATCCGGTATAGGTATATTGATGAAGGCAATACCGCAAATACAGGTATTTTCAGTAAACGTACAGCTTAAAATTATTGTCGGATTATTGTTAATAATATTATTGGTTCCAACATTTGCCACATTCATAGACAATACGGTCAATTTAATGTTTGATACCATAGAAAGCAGCTTAAGCGCGTTAATAACATAGAAGAAAAAGGATTGTTATGCCAGGCGAAAATAAAACGGAAAAGGCCTCCCCCAAGAAAAGGCGGGACGAAAGAAAGAAAGGAAATGTTTTTCAAAGCAAGGATATCGTTACTGTAGGAGTTATTGCAGTTTCATTTTATATACTGAAATTTCTGACTCCATACATATACAGAAACACATCATATATGTTTAATAAATACATTTCACTTATGAATACAACATACAGCATTAACGATATATTTGTCACACAGTTATTTAAAGATATAACGTACACTATTTTTGGTTCTGTGGGATTGTTGATGATTGCGGTTATGCTGACAGCGATAGTATGCTCCGGAGCACAAACAAGGTTTTTGATAACTAAAGAAAATATAAAATTCAAATTTTCTAAATTGAATCCGTTGTCAGGAATAAAGCGAATGTTTTCATTACGGTCCATTGTGGAAGTTTTAAAAAACATTATTAAAATAGTAATTTTAGGCTCTCTTATATATTCTGCGGTAATAGGTAGATTACTTCAGGTACCCAAATTAGTATCAATAGATATAGCAGCAGGCATTGAATTTATATCTTCAACAATAATGTCTATTGTTAAAAGTGTTATTTTAGCATTTGTTGTCATATCCGGTTTTGACTTTTTGTATTCCTGGTGGGAATATGAAAAAAATATTAAGATGACAAAGCAGGAAGTAAAAGAAGAGTACAAGCAGTTAGAAGGTGACCCGCTGATTAAGGGTAAAATTAAAGAAAAGCAAAGAGCTGTTTCTATGAGAAGAATGATACAGCAGGTTCCACAGGCAGATGTAATTATAAGAAACCCTACTCATTATGCGATAGCAATAAAGTATAATATTGAAAAAGACAATGCTCCTATAGTTTTAGCAAAAGGCAAGGATAACATAGCATTGAAAATTATAGATAAGGCAGCAGAATATAAAATCAATATTGTAGAAAATGTGCCGTTGGCAAGAGCTTTATATTCTAATTCAGAAATTAACAGGGAAATACCATTAGAATTCTATGAACCGATAGCTGAAATATTGGCTTGGGTTTATGGGCTTAAGAAAAAGGAAACTCACACACGATGAAAAGAATATTAAATAATTCTATCACATTATTCATAATAGCAGTAATACTAATGATAATAATACCATTACCTCCATTTTTATTGGATTTAATGTTTATTATCAACATATCATTATCAATTATTATATTACTTACAACGATGTATATAAAAGAGGCTTTGGAGTTTTCCGTATTTCCATCACTTCTTTTAATTACTACGTTGTTCAGATTATCCTTAAATGTTTCTTCAACAAAGTTAATTTTGACACAGGGCGGAAATGCCGGAGCAGTAATAGCCACCTTTGGTAATTTTGTACTTCAGGGAAATGCAGTTGTAGGATTTATTGTATTTTTAATTATAGTCTTAGTACAATTTATCGTTATAACCAAGGGTGCAGAAAGAATTGCGGAAGTTACCGCAAGATTTACTCTTGATGCTATGCCGGGTAAGCAAATGGCTATAGATGCTGATTTAAGCTCCGGTATTATAACTGAAAATGAAGCAAGACAAAGACGAAGCAACATTCAAAGAGAAGCAGACTTTTACGGGGCAATGGATGGAGCAACAAAGTTTGTAAAGGGCGATTCCATAATGTCTATCGTAATAACCGCTATAAATTTTATAGGCGGAGTTATTATAGGTATGGTTCAGAGCGGCTCTACATTTGCCGAGGTTTTGCAGACATATTCCATTGCTACGGTTGGAGACGGCTTAGTTTCTCAGATACCTGCTTTATTGATATCAACTGCTACAAGTATGATTGTTACAAGAGCAGCTTCGGAATCAAGCTTAAATGTTGACCTGATAAAACAAATAAAATCACAGCCGTTAGTTTTAATTATATCTGGTATAGTAATTTTAGCTATAGCGGTTATACCGGGCTTTCCCAAGCCGCAGGTATTGGTTCTTTCAACAATATTAATATTTTTAGGAACAAGGTTATTAAAAACAAATATTAATGATGACGCAGTTGAAAGCGAGCAATATGAAAAAACACAAGATGGCGAGCCGTCAACTGAAGAGGAGTATTACAGAAATATTGACAATATATATGAGTTAATTCAAATTGATCCCATTGAAATGGAAGTTGGCTACAGCTTGATACCATTAGTAGACGAAGCAAGCGGCGGAAATTTCATAGACAGGGTGGTATTGTTCAGACGACAGTTTGCTCAGGAAATGGGAATGGTTGTTCCGTCGGTCAGATTAAGGGATAATGGATATTTAAATCCTAATGAATATGTAATAAAGCTTAAGGGCGAAGAAGTTGCAAGAGGGGAAATATTAGTTGAATACTATTTAGCTCTTGACCCCGGTAATTTAACCGGGCAGGTGGATGGAATTGAAACTATAGAGCCTGCTTATGGTATACCAAGTATATGGATTACCAAGGACAAAAAAGAATTAGCAGAAATTTACGGCTATACTGTTATCGACCCTTTGTCGGTATTAATAACTCATTTGTCTGAGATTATAAGAACACATGCTCACGAACTTTTATCAAGACAGGATTTAAATCAATTAATTAATAATGTTAAAAAATCCAATGAATCCTTAGTTGAAGAAGTGGTTCCGGGAGTTGTATCACAAGGTAACCTTCAGAAAATACTTGGCAACTTATTAAAAGAAGGTATACCTATAAAGGATATGGAAACTATTTTTGAAACAATCAGTGATTATGGAACATCGGTAAAGGATACGGAAATGCTGACCGAATATGTAAGACAAGCATTAAAGAGAACAATTACTCACAAGTGGTCTGTAGGCGGACAAATTAAAGTTATAACCTTAAGCACAGACATTGAAAAATTAATATTGAATGCAATAAGCAAAAATGAAAAAGGTTCTTATTTATCCATAGAACCGGAATTATTGCAAAATATTGTTAGTCAATTGATTGACTATATCAATAAATTAAAAAGCGAAATGAATATACCTATTGTGCTCACATCACCATTTGTGAGAAGTTATTTCAGAAAGCTTTTAGATCAGTTTTACCCTAAGGCGGTTGTATTATCCTTCAATGAAATTGACAATTCAGTTCAAATACAAGCATTAGGAAATATAGCAATTTAAAGAAAAGAGTGATGCATATGATTTTAACTAATGATTACAATGTAGAAATCAATGAAGCTGAATTATGGGAGCAATATTATGCTACCAGAGATATTAATGTAAGAAATCAAATAATTGAAAAGTACAGCTATTTAGTTAAAATAATAGCTTTGAAGCTAAGAGGAATTTACCAACAATACGGTGATGTAGATGATATTGTGAATGAAGGCATAATAGCTTTAATGGATGTCGTTGAAAAATACGACATTACGAAAAATACTAAATTTGAAACATATGCTTCAATTCGAATAAAGGGCTCAATAATTGATTATGTAAGAAAACAGGACTGGATACCGCGAAAAGTAAAAAGTGATTATAAAACTATTAAAGATGCAGAGGATAAGCTCACTAACAGCTTAGGAAGAACACCAAAGGATGACGAAGTGGCACAATATCTGAAAATGGATATGAAGGAATACAATCAAATAGTCAACAATGCGTTCGGGACAAGCATATTATCCTTTGAAGAACTGCTTGGTGAGGCGAACCTGACAGAAACTGAAATGAGTATCGGATATGAACTTCCGGAAGAAGAAGTTGAATTAAAGGAATTGTACAAGGTCTTAGTCGACAGCGTCAATAAGCTTGGAGAAAAGGAAAAATTAGTAGTATCTTTATATTACAAAGAAGATTTAAAGCTTAAGGAAATAGCTGATATTTTAAACATCAGCAATTCAAGGGTTTCGCAGATACATACTTCGGCACTTCAAAAGTTAGAGAAAAGTATAATGAATTATCAAAACGATAATGTAGAAAAGGATAAGAGGTGATTAAATGTCAAGGGGATTTTATACTTTAGCATCAGGTATGCTGACTCAGCAAAGGAAAATAGATATATCAAGCAATAACATTGCCAACATGAACACTCCGGGATATAAAAAAGAGCAAGCTGTAACCACAACTTTCGGAAACCTTTTTATAAACAAATATAAACAAAACGGAATTTATAAAGAAGCAACACCTATAAATGATGTTTCATTGATACACACGGTTGTGGAAAATAACACCTTTCATTCGCAAGGTACTTTGGAGGAAACAGGACGTATGCTGGATTTTGCGATTATGGGATCGGGATTTTTTTCAGTGGATAACAACGGTCAAATATTGTATACGAGAAACGGCAGCTTCAATATTGATGAAGAAGGCTACATGGTATTAGAAGGCGGCGGAAGAGTACAGGGCGAATTCGGAGAAATATATTTAGGTACGGACAAATTTGACTTTGCGGAAGACGGAAGCATTATTGTGGAAGATGAGGTAGTCGACAGAATTGCAGTGTACGATTTTGCTGATTATAATACTCTTAATAAATATGGACCGGGAATGTATATTTCTGATGAAGACCCTGATTTAATCGATTATCCAAGAGTAGTAAATCAAACAATTGAAAGATCTAACGTAAATATGACAGAAGAATTCACAGGAATATTAGCATCTCAGAGATCATTGCAGACAGCATCACAGGCATTTAAGATTTATGATATGATTAATGAAAAAGCTGTAACTGAAATTGGCAAGATAGATTAATAGCGGTTATTAAATTCAGAGCAAAGCGAAGAATCTCACTATATGGAGGAAAATAAATGATAAAAGCATATTATACCGCAACAAACGGAGCAATAAGCAGTCAAAATTACTTGGATGTTTTATCAAACAATATGGCCAATGTCCAAACAGAAGGATTTAAGAGATCAAAAGGAGAATTCTCAGATTTAATGTATACAAATGTTAGAGGACCTGAGGGAGTTAATACAGAACTAAAATCGGGAAGCGGTTCAAAACTGAACAAGGCAGATGTAGTATTCACTCAGGGAGCACCTTATTATACGGGAGGATCAACTGATTTTGCAATTGCAGGTGAAGGTTTTTTTGCAGTTCAGTTTGAAGAAGAAAATATGTATACAAGAGGCGGAAGCTTTCAGATTACAAATATAGATGATGAAAACTATTTGATGTATCAAGGTGGCTATGTACTAAACAGTGAAGAAGAACCTATAATTATAGAAAATACTGACGATATAATAGATGTTGGAGTGTTTATTTTTAATAATAATCAGGATTTAGTTCAGGCAGGAAACAATCTTTTTAGAATTGGAAATGAAGATGCCGAATACGAAATGCTTGAAAATGCAAAGATTATGAAAGGTTTTCTTGAAAGCTCAAATGTGGAAATTTCAGAAGAAATGGTGAAGCTGATACAAATTCAAAAATCTTTCCAGCTTAATTCTAATATAATCAGAACAGCAGACGAAATTGAACAGACAATAAATTCTTTGAGAGGTTAAAAAGATTAGGGGGATAATTATATGTCTTTAACAAATGAGAACAAAGCAGTAGAAGTCAATAATAGCATAATGCCCCAGGAAGAGCAGCCAAAGTATATAATTAAGGATCTTGTTTCTGCTAACAAATTAAAAGTTTATATAAGAATTGAATTGATAGACAGAGAAGCAGAAGTAGATTGCAAAGAAATTTTTGATTATTTATCGGAGCACGATATTGTATATGGAATCAGAGAAGAAGAAATCAAGAGCTTCTGCAAAGAAAAAGAATATTCAAAAGAACTGATTGCGGTTCAGGGTAAAGAACCGGTAGACGGTAAGGATGCAGAACTGATTTATGATTTTGATATTTCAAGTGAAAATAAATTTATTGAAGATGATGTCGGAACAATTGACTTTAGAAACCTTAACAATGTTGTTAACGTTACGAAGGATACGGTACTGTGTCATATAATTCCTGCCCAAGAAGGAGAAGATGGAATTGATGTATATGGTAATCCTGTAAGCTATAAAAAAGGTAAAAGTGCTTCTTTTAATTATGGAAGCAATACTCACGTATCTGAAGATGAACTGAAGCTTTTAGCAAGTGCTGACGGTTGTGTTGAATATAAAAACGGTAAAGTTTATGTTGACAATGTTTATAAGGTAAACAATGTTGATAATAATACCGGCAATATCGATTTTATAGGAAGTGTAGTAATAAACGGTGATGTAAAAGAAGGGTTTTCGGTAACCGCTAAGGGCGATATCAAAATAAGAGGTATGGTTGAAGGTGCTTTCATAAAATCTGACGGTGAAGTAGTAATCAGCAAGGGTATGAACGGCATGGGAAAAGGAACAATTGTCGCAAAAGGTAATATTACAAGCAAATATATTGAAAATGCTACAATTTTTACAGAAAGTATCGTTTATGCCGAAGCTTTAATAAACAGTGAGGTAGTAGCAAAAGATTCCGTAGTGCTGCGTGGAGCTAATGCGGCAATCATAGGCGGTACAACCAGGGCAGAAAATATTATATCTGCTAAAACGATAGGAAGTAAGACTAATCCTGAAACCAATGTCATTATTGATTTAAACAGGTATCAGGAAGAATTGAAACTTTTCGAATCAAAAAGACGACTGAACATAAAAATAGAAAAAGATATTAACGATAAAAAAAATGAAGTTAGGGAATTAGATGAAAAGGTTGATTTAATAGCAAGTTCTTCTCTTGATAATGAAAACAAAAACGCAGTAAAGAGACAATTGCTGTTAAAAAAAATAAAGCTGAATAATGATATAAGTGACCTGCAAAGACAACTGACGGAAATTATGCCTACAGATAACATAGAAAATCATAAGATAATTTGCAAGGGAACAATTTATTCGAATACAAGAATAACAATTGGTTGGATGAAATACAGAGTAAGACAGGATATTAGTTACAGCAAAGTTTATAATGACGGAAATGACATAACGATAGCAGCTTTAAATCCCGGAGATATTGAAATGTAAATTGACTAATTTTTTATATGGAACGATAATATCGTTCCATTATCAATATATTTGCCACTAAGATTACTGATTTAAAATAAAGAAAGGAGTAATAATTTGGAATTAAATGATATACATATAGACGTATTAAAAGAAATAGGAAATATAGGCGCCGGTAACGCGGCAACGTCTCTTTCGGCAATGCTTTCTAAAAGAATCGATATGAATGTGCCTGAAGTGAGCTTATTAAATTATAATGATGTAATTGAATCTATCGGAGGCGCAGAAAATATTATTGTCGGAATTTTGGTGAGCTTTGGTGGAGATATTGATGGAGTAATACTGTTTTTATTGAAAAAGGAATTTGTACATCTTATATTAAATTCGCTTCTTGGAACAGATATTCACAGCTTTGAAGAAATATCTGAAATGGAAATGTCGGCATTGTCCGAAATAGGAAATATTATGGTATCATCCTACGTAAATTCTATTTCTTCATTGACAAACATGAAAATTGATATAACAGTGCCGTCATTGAACATTGATATGTCGGGAGCACTGTTAGATGCCGTAACAGCAGAGTTTTCTGAGGTGGCCGACAGGGTTATATTTATTAAAGAAAAATATTACTGTCAAGATGAAACAGTATACAGCCACATGCTTCTATTGCCAAGTATGACATCCCTGGGAATTTTACTGAAGAGGTTTGGAATAGATATATGAGTCATGAGGTAAACGTAGGTATTTCAGACATGAAGATAGTCAATGTCCCCAAAGGGTTGATTTCATATGCCCTTGGTTCTTGTGTAGGTATTTGTATTATTGATAAAGCAGCGCAAATTGCAGGGATGGCTCACATAATGCTTCCATACAACAATAACTCGGACAAAAGTAATGTTTTTAAGTATGCTGATACAGGAATAGATGAAATGATCAGACAAATGGAACGCTTAGGCGGTTTAAGATCAAGGATGGTTGCAAAAATTGCCGGAGGAGCCAAAATGTTCGATATAAAAGGAAGTTCAACCATAGGAAATATAGGTGAAAGAAATGTAGCTGCTACAAAGGAAACATTGCAAAAACTAAAAATTAAACTTTTTTCGGAGGATGTCGGACAAAATTATGGACGAACAATTATTTTTGACAGCACAACAGGCAGCTTAACAATTAAATCCTTCGGAAGAGATCTGAAAGTAATATGACCGTTGAATGATGGGTAATAATCTTATTGAAAAAATAAGCGTCAAATTGACGCTTATTTTAATGTAAATATGTTATTACTCGTGATTCTTATGATTTGATACAAACTCTATGGCCTTAATCACTTCTGCAATAACTTCTGCGTGATTTTGATTTGCCAAGGAAGAATATTCGGCGTACACTTCTCCTGTTTTCGTTGTGATGTAGTATGGTTTAATGTTATTCAAAGCTTTAGCCATTATGTCATCAATACACTGGTCGCATGTGCAAATACTTGCGTATGTCGGGTCATTTTTTAAAGTTTGATTTAAATAGTTTTTTACTATTTCCTCCATATAATTTACAACCATTTTAATCCCCCTAAGATTAATTAATCTATTTTTTCCCTGTACATGCCTACTACAGAGATAATGATATCAGTGTAATATTTATGCGCATAAATATCTTGAAAATCAAAATTCTTATTGTATAAAGTATTTGTATAACCTAATTCTATATAAGAAGGACTAAATCCATACAGCATATTTATTGCGTGAACTACTTCCCCTCTTGTTATCGGTTTGTCCGGATAAAAATTATTATCACTTTCAATTAAGTTTCTGCCGCCAATTTTAATGATTTCTTTTTCTGCCCAATGTTCGTTTATATCGGTATAATTAATGTTGTTAGATGCCGGAATAGCATTTAGCAATGATTTATATGCACTTATCTTGGTAAGCATTTGACAAAACTCGGCTCTTGTAACATTGTTGTCCGGTTTGAAGGTATTATCTTTATAACCTGAAACATATTTTTTGCTGCTGCCCATAGCGATATAATCTCTTGCCCAATGATCATGAATATCTGTAAATTTAGTTTTCAAGTGGGCACTGTTGTCATACGGTAAATTATTTAATCTGCAGAATATTGTAATCATCTCAGCTCTTGATATAGGCAAATCAGGACCGAACTTATCAGGGCTTTTGCCGTTCATGTAAGCAGGAAGAATATTATCAAATATTTTTGGTTCCTCATCTTTAGATGGTTGATATTTCAAACCTATATTTTTAAACAAGTCCTCGTTATAATCCTTACCATGCACCTCAGGGTCAAATTTGTGATTTCTTGGTGCGGATCTCAGAGATTTAACCTGGATAGTTTCTACAGTCCTGTTACCTTTTTTATCAACTGCTACAAATGTATATTCTCCGTTGTATTTTAATACCGTACTGTGATTGTATGTAAATGTCTCTTTTGCAGGTGTATTTTTAATTGGTACATATTTGCCGTCAAAAGTAATTATATAATCAAGACCAAAATCATCTTCAGCTTCCAAATAGAATGTGTCGTTATTAAAAAGTTCAATATCGACATAAGGCCTTCTGTAGTCAATTCCTGTTATGCTGAAATTAAATATATGCTGAGAGCTGTTCGATTTTACCAACACCTGATAGTTGCCGTTATCATCATAAATATCCTTTGGCGGATTTGCCGTGTAATATTCATTATTTGTAAAGTTATAGCCGTGGTATTCCACAACAGTGCTGTAATCATTATAATTAACGGGAGAGATATAAATTAAAAGATAAAATTCTCCTGATTTAATGATTTTGAAATCATAAGGTTGGTCATCAATAGTAATTGTTAAATCAAAAGGAATATTATTTTTTAAATCCTTTATATAATAATTAACTTCATTTGTCGTTGAAGTGCCGCCCGGAGTTATTATCGTTCTGAGCTTATCTGATTTTATGTTGAACAATACCTGCTTTTTTTCGTAGTCATACATCAAGCTATAACTGATGCTTATGTCTTCTTTGTCATCCTTGCTGTCTTCTTCAGATTCTTCAACATTTTTTACATTATAGACAAAAGTTTTTTTGTAGCTTCCGTCATATACGGTAAACGGATATTTTCCGTTTCTATCGGCTACAAAAGAAGCACTTGTTCCATCTACAAAATAACCTGAAGGCAGATATATTCTGTAGCTTTTATCTTCATCATCATCATCGTCGTAGTCATCGTAAGGAGTTATTGTAATTTCCTTAAATTTTGTTCCTGACACATCTGATACGGTGAATTTAGCTTTTATATTTCTGCTTACTGCTCCGTAGCTTATATTGAAAATACTGAATATAATTATTAATGTAATAGTAATTATCGTTATTTTTTTCATAAAATCTCCTATTCTTTTCTATATAATTGCAGCTGTCTGTCAAATAAATATTTTGTAATTACAGTCTCGTTAAAACTTGACATTCTTTCGAATGCACAGCCGTAGTTTATAGTAGATAGTTCTTTTGTTATCTTGTCGTATTTTTTATCAATTCTGATTATCTTCGCTTTTATTATAATATTATCTTCATCATACTGAAAATTGAACATAATGAGGTCACCAACCAATAAATTATAATTTGATGATATCAACATTCCGCCTATACTTAAATTTAACATATTAATTTTAAGACCCTGAAAATTCTCAGTAATATCTTCGTTTTTTCTGTAGAGCTTGTCTATTACAAAAGATGAATCGGTTTTTATCTTTAATGAATTTCTTCTTTCTATAATAGGATCTTTTTTGATAATTAAAGTATTAAGCTGATTAGTAGAAGAGAGCGTCACCTCGCACAAATAAGGCGAAATTCCGGCAAAATCGTAAATTTCTACTATAACCTTTGTTTTAGTTTTTAATATAGGTAAATAATGTCCCTTTATCATAATAATTTTGTTGCTGATGCTTAAAAGATGACCATTGCAGAGCAACTTATTTTTTTCATCAAATACTTTAACGAACTTTTCTGAATCTTGCATATTGCCTCCAATTATTATTCGGATTCCCATTTAATTATTATTTCATCATTTTCAGCCACTAAATTTAAATAAGAAGCATTCTTGCCATTATGCAAGAGTACAATGTTACCTTGTGGTTTTGAAGGATCAATGTCAGTATAAGCCAACATGTCCGCAAAGATATATGGTATGTTATCTTCGCGTTTCGGTAAGTTTATTTGTTTATTGTTTATTGTTACTTTTATTGACGATTCCTCAACTACCGGAACATCTTCATTTGCCGATGTTTCATGTCCTGCAGAACTATCAGACGGCTTTGCACTTTCATCAATTTTTACTATGTCAATAATCAAGCCATCATACAACTCATAATCTAAATTTACATTATTACCTTTCACATAGCTTTTATATATAGCTTCATCCATATCATACAGCTTGTACAAATCTTTGACAATCTTTGTTTGTATGATTTTTATAGAATCTGAATTTTCAATTATATAATCCGCATTAACTTCAAGATCATTAGCATAGAACTTAGTTGATAGCTCAGTTTTAATACCGTTAAAATAAACATGGCCTATACTATTAGTTTCTGTTACGTCAGATATTCTTATTACAGGAGAGCCTCCATCCTTCGCCGGGATAACTTCAATTGCATCTCCGGGTTTTATTGTTGTTTCTATGTTTGCAGTAACAGAATTAACGTATATTTGAGATGGAGTGGAAAATTCACCTGCATAATAACGCTGTTTCCCGTTCAATGCGAATCTTAAGCTTTTTCCGGATATACCAATCAGTTTTTTTGTATCAAATCCTGACATCAAAATGGCATCCATAACTTTCATTTGTCTTATGCCATATAGGCGTATTTTTTTATTGTTAACCGTAACACTGAAAAAATCATAATTTTTGTTAAGAACTACAGAATAAGCAATGCCAAGTGGCGTAATAAGCTCAGGGCCGTAATAATTGAGTGTTGTCAAATCAATATTTCTAAGCCCGGTCTTATCGGTTAAAGCAATTCTTGACTGAGGAATATTTAAGAATTCGGATAAAATTTCTCTTAAAAATGGTGTCTTGCTTCCTCCGCCTGCTAAAAATACTGCTGCAGGTGAGCTGTTATTCATTTTATGTATTTTTGTAGAAATGTCGGAACCTAAATCATATACTGCCGGCTTAATCGATTCAAAAATTTCTTGTTTGTTAACATCTTGCGTAAATCCTAATACATTTTTAACAGATATGCAATCCTTGTCTCCGGAAAGTTCGGATTTTATTTCTTCTGCCGCATTAAAATCTAATAAATAATTTTTCATCAAGCATTCGGTAATTTCATCACCGGCAATTGTAGCCATATCATAACCCACAATGCTGCCATCCTTAGAAATGGCAATATCCGAAGTGCCGGCGCCAATATCCACCAATGCTAAATTTAACAACCTCAGCTCGGGTGGTATAATCAAATCCATTGCGGCGATCGGTTCCAATGTTAAATTGATAACCTCAAGATTATTTTTATCCATACAGGAGTATAGTCCTTCGATAACTGTATGAGGCAGGAACGCTGCAATAATTTCTGTTGCAACTTTATTACCCCTGTGTCCCTCCAATTTAGACATAGTTTTTCCGTCTAACTTGTAGCTGAGAACACTGTAACCCACACAATAGAATAAATCATTGGATGAATTTTTAGAAAATAACTCTTGAGCTAATTGAAGTGCCTCTGTTTCCATTGCCTTAATGAAATCATAAGTAATCGGAATCCTTAAATCAGTATCTTTTTCCAGAGAGATGCGTTCTGTTTTCAAAGCTCGACCGGCAGCAGCAATGCTTACTTTTTCAAGCTTTATATTCAGACTGTTTTCAAGCTGACTTTTTACTATTCCTACAATTTTGCTGACTTCTTCGATATCTTCTATTTGACCGTCAACCATAGCTCTTTGTTTATGAAAACAGATTTTTATATCTTTTATGCTCAAAATTCCATTTACATTTTCACAAACCACTCCTACAACAGAACGAGTACCTATATCTAAGGCAAATATTAAATTATTCATATTTAAACCTCATCCTTCGAAAGTTTGAAATTAAGAAAATAGATATAAATATCAACTATTGAGCCGAAAAGCTCTTCGGGTATTTCACTTCCGACATCAAGCTGTGACAACAAGACAGACAATGAATCATCCTTATATACAGGAATTCCGTTTTCCTCTGCAATTTCAACCACTTTATCAGCGACATAACCGGAACCTGAAGCTATTATCACAGGAGCATTGTTTTTATTGGAATCATATTTTAGAGCGACAGCTTTCTTAGAGTTATCTTTATATTGTGACATCTACACCGATTTTCCTTTCAATAAAATTAGAGAACACCTCATTAAATCTTCGTTTTTTTACGCTCTCCTGCACACTTATATTAGTAACACTTAAACTATTTTTGTCTAAAAGATTAACCAAATCATCTTTTATCTTGTTAATACTGCTTGACAGATTGTTTGGAACATAAATATCTAAAGATAATTTTGATTCTTTTAATACTAAAGTTGTTTCAAAATAACCTAAGTTTTGTATATCAAAGGTTATAAATACCTTGTAGGTCTGCACATATTCTTGTTTTTTCTTTTTATCGGCGCTTTCTTCGTATGTCTTTCCGATCCAAAGCTCTGAAAACATAAACATACCATTGTAATTTAAAGGTAAAAACATGTGCATTAACGGAAGATGAACATTTTGACTGAACAATAGTGACTCTGTCATTTCTTCCATTACTCCTTTGCTTACCAAGTTTTCGCTTTCTGTGACACCGGACTTAATCAGCTTGAAAAATGAATCAATTGAATCATTCTTAATGTTAGATGCCGTTTCATAAGTATTAAGCAATGATAATCTTAAAGCTTCTATATCCTTTTCGTTAAAATCAAAGTTGTATTTTATATATTCAAACAATGTTTCCATGCTTTCTGAAAAGTTTTCTTTAGATGCAGTTTCCAATCTCACCATATTATGAATAAGCAGTGATACATAATCTTTAATCGTACCAAAATCATTCATTTTAGAAATGTATCTTCCCATGAAAGGTAAGATTTCATTTTTCAATATGTCTAAATTTTTATCCATATTGCCGGTATCATCAAATATTAATTTATTTGTCATTTCATTGAAAGAATTTTTCAGCATCTGAGGCAGATTTCTTTCAATATTATTAAGTGCTGCCTCTATTGATTTGCTGGTTTCATCCAAAGAAACAAAACAATCATAGCCTCTTAAGAAGTTTCTGAGTGCTGTTTTAAAATCATTATTGTCAGGATTTGTTTTGCCTAACAGATTTCTTAAAGCTTCAAAAAATTCACCGTTAAACTTTGTATATGTTCCCTGCTGAAATTTAAGAAATTCCAATATTTCAGTATCATTCATTTCAATGCTTTCAAGGAATGATTTGAATAATGTGCTGAGAATCGGATCGCTCTTTATATTGTTATTAATAAACTGTCTGTTTAAAATAAGCTTTCTTGCACTTTCGGCAAAAACAGGAGAATTTTGCAATGATTTAATAAATTTTTCAAAAACAGAATCCGGATTATAGTTATATAGATTTTGCCCGGTCTGATTACTTGCATCTTGTTTTTGTGGTTTTATAACCTTAGTTGGATCAACAACATTAAAAGGTTGAACTTCCTCTAATTTTATCTTTGGCTTATTAAGATGGTTATCACTTATTGGATTATTCGTTTTAATGCTTATATTATTGTCTAACATATCGGCTCCCGTAATATTCTTTAGTATTAATTATACTATATTAATTAAAAAAGTTAAACTGTATATGTAAATATATCGGTAGATTATTGATTTAAATAAGATGTCAACGTGTAAAAAATTAAAAAAAACTGTACGATTGCTTAATAATTTTTAAAAAATGCCGATATAAAAATCAAGATAGCAGCCGAATAAGGAGAATGGTATAATATGGATAATAATTTTGATTCAGTACTTGATATGTATCTTTTTGAAGCAAATTCATTGTTGGAACAATTAGACGATATTTTATTAGGGGCAGAACGTGAACAAGCTTTTGATAAAGAGTGTATAGATGAAATATTCAGAATAATGCATACAATTAAGGGCTCATCTGCCATGATGCAGTTTAACAGTATAATGACGATATCTCATAAGGTAGAGGATTTATTCTATTATATTAGAGAAAAGGGCATTAACAGTAAATACAACGAACAGTTAGTCAATTTAGTATTTAAATTTACAGACTTTATAAAAGATGAAATTTCTAAAATAGAAGACGGAATCGAACTTGAAGAAAATTTAGAGCCATTTGAAAAAGAAATAACAGGTTTTTTGGATGTTATTTCAGGAAAAACAGATGCGAATACTTTGCCCAAAGATGAAGCGGCTTTAACACAATCAGCAGCATTGCTGATTGAAGAAATAATTGAAGAAAATAATGAAGAATCAGTATCAGAAGAAGTAAAATCATCCAATAAATATGCAATTAAAATAATATTTGATGATGATATCGGAATGGAAAACATAAGAGCGTATCTTATAATAAATCAGCTCAGGGAAACAGGAATTGATTTCACATATAAACCTGAAAATGTGGAAAGGATATCCGAAACTTCTCATGAGATTATAAAAGACGGCTTTTTTGTATATGTAAATGATAAGGAAAGCTTAAACGCAGCAGTTCGCGTAGTGAGAGAGGCATTAAATGTAAAAAATTATACAGTAATAGAGTATGTAGATGAGCATGAGAATGTAAAGGAAGAAACTTCTGACTTAAAGGCTGATGCCGGCTTTGTTGAAACAATTAACAAATCAGTAAAAAATACTAAGGTTGACACATCTAAACACAGCAAACAAAGCTTAATAACAGTGAATCTTACTAAGCTTGATAAGCTTGTAAACATAGTTGGAGAACTTGTTATAGCCGAATCCATGGTTTCTTCTGATAATGAAATAAAGAAATTAAACTTAGACAGCTTTACAAAATCCACAAGACAAATGCGTAAGCTGACAGACGAGCTGCAGGATATAGTTATGTCGTTAAGAATGGTACCTGTGTCAGGCATATTCCAGAAAATGAAAAGAATTGTAAGGGATATGGGTAAGGAGCTTAATAAAGAGGTTGAGTTGGTACTTGTAGGCGAGGATACTGAGATAGACAAAACCATAGTTGACGGTATATCCGATCCGATTATGCACCTCGTAAGAAATGCTATGGATCATGGTATTGAATCGGAAGATGAAAGAATAAAAAAAGGCAAGGACAAAAAAGGAACAATCAGGTTATCAGCTTCAAATACCGGAGGAGAAATCCATATTACCGTGGAAGATGACGGTAAAGGTTTTGATTATAAAAAAATTCTTGCCAAAGCAAAAGCAAAGGACATGTTAATAAAACCGGAAGGAGAATATACACCTAAGGAAATATTCCAGTTTATAATGCAGCCTGGTTTTACTACAAATGAAAAAGTGACTGAATATTCTGGCAGAGGTGTCGGTATGGATGTGGTTAAATCAAATGTAGAAAAAGTCGGTGGAAATGTTGTATTAGACAGTAAGGAAGGATCTGGCACAATAGTTACCTTTAAAATACCTCTTACTCTTACAATTGTATCCGGTATGCAGGTAGTAGTCGGAGATTCGGAATTTATTATTCCTATTAAAAATATTCAACAATCCTTTAAGACGGCTGAAACAGAAATCATTCATAATACTGATGGAAAAGAAATGATATTAATCAGGGAAAAATGCTATCCGATAGTAAGAATTAATGAATATTTCAACATTAAAACGAATGCTACAAATATTGAGGATGGAATTTTGATACTTGTTGAATCAGGAGATGGAAGCATCTGCTTGTTCGTGGATAGTATAATAGGAGAACAGCAGGTAGTGGTTAAACCGCTTCCAACAATATTAAATAAAAACAATCTTAAGGAAACAGGAATTTCGGGCTGCTCAATATTAGGAGACGGAAGTATAAACTTAATCCTTGACATAGGAAATATAATAGAAAGTATGTAGTTATGGTGAAATTAACAGATAGTGAATTTTTAGAATTCGTTCAATATATGCATAAAAATTACGGAATTGACCTTTCAAAAAAAAAGATTTTGATTGAAGGTCGTCTGTCAAACATGATAGAACGTAAAGGTATGAGCAGTTTCAGTCAGTATTTGGACAGCATTAAAAGAAACAATAAAGAAGAAATAACGATGCTTATAAACAAGCTGACAACAAATTATACATATTTTTACAGAGAAGAAAATCATTTTAAATTTTTAAAGGAAACTGTTTTAGTTAACGAAGAAAAAAATAATAAGTTAAAAACTTTAAATATTTGGAGTGCAGGATGCTCGTCGGGTGAAGAGCCATATACGCTGGCCATGGTTATAGATGATTATTTTAAATATTCTGCAGGCCAATGGAGAATACAAATTCATGCTACGGACATATCCGAAAATGTCCTTTCAAAGGCACGTGAAGGCATATATTCGGAAGAAAGCATTAAAAATCTTCCCGAATCATACAAAAAAAGATACTTTGCAAAGACAAAGGAAGGGAAGTACCAGGTATTGCCGGAAATTAAAAAATATGTTGACTTTAAGGTATTTAATTTGATGGATCCTATTGTCGCTAAAAACAAATATGATGTTATATTTTGCAGGAATGTAATGATTTACTTTAATGCAGATACTAAAATTAATATTGTAAATAAATTTTATGAAGCAACTAAGACAGGTGGATATTTGATGATAGGGCATGCTGAGACAATTCAAAGAAACAAATCAGAATATCTTTATGTTAGCCCGGCAATTTATAAAAAGGAATAACATATGATAGAAAAAAATATTAAGGTATTAATTATAGATGATTCCTTGTTATTTAGAAATGTACTAAAAAATGAGTTGAATCAGGATAAACATATAGATGTAGTTGGCACAGCTGTTGATCCGATTGACGCCATAGATAAAATTAAAGCGCTTAATCCGGACATACTTACTTTAGATGTAGAGATGCCCAAAATGGATGGTCTGACATTTATAAAAAAGCTGATGGGTGAACATCCTATAAAGGTTGTGCTGGTAAGCTCAATGAATATAAGCGTTTTCGATGCACTTCATTCAGGGGCAGTTGATTTTGTCAAGAAACCTGATATGTCGTCGGGCAATGATTTACAGATGTTTTTTAGAGAACTAAAAACTAAAATAAAAATCGCCTCCATAGCAAAATTAGTAACATATACCGGTGCAAAAAAAGAAGAATCACACAATGAAAATGCAAAGGGAGCCATACAAAAAAAAGAAATACAAAAACCGATAAGTGTTATAACACAAAAAATAATTGCAGTCGGTGCTTCAACAGGAGGGACGGAAGCAACTCTTAAAATTCTTAAAGAGCTTCCGAAGGAAATTCCGGGAATATTAGTAACGCAGCATATGCCTCCCGGATTCACCAAAATGTATGCCGACAGGTTAAACAAAATATGCAATATAGAGGTAAGAGAAGCCGTTGATGGAGACAGAGTAGAAACCGGACTTGCGCTAATTGCACCGGGTGAGAAACATATGAAATTAAAAAAGGACAGTAAAGGATATTATGTATCCTGCGGTCCGGGAGATAAGGTAAGCGGTCATTGTCCTTCTGTAGACGTTCTTTTTAATTCAGTGGCGGAAATTGCAGGAAAAAACTCCGTAGGAATTATACTTACAGGGATGGGCAAGGACGGAGCACAAGGTCTCATGAACATGAAAAAGTCGGGGGCTTACACTATCGGGCAAGATGAAAAATCCTGTGTAGTCTACGGAATGCCCATGGTGGCTTATAATATAGGTGCAGTGCAAATTCAGGCATCAATTGATAGTATTGCTGATGTATTGATAAAGCATTTAAATAAAATATAACTAAAATATATAAAAGAGAACAAATTTCTATTGTTTTCTGGAAAGGAGAAATTTATGGCATCAATATCAAACAGTATATATGGTTCAACAATTAATAAAGGTTTAGGCGGTTTAATGTCCGGTCTGGACACAGATGAGCTAGTTAAACAAATGACTGCAGCCACCAGAAACAAAATAAACAGACAATATCAGGCTAAGCAAAAATTATTGTACAGACAGGAAGCATACAGAGAAGTCAGCTCAAAATTGTTAGCTTTCAGCGATAAATATTTTTCATACTCAACAGGTTCTAAAACCAATATTTTGAGTGCGAGTTTTTTTGAAGCATACACCTTCAAATCATCTTCAAACTATGTTAATGTAACGGGAAATGCAGAAAATATTAAAAATTTTTCGATAAACAGCATTTCACAAGTTGCTTCTGCAGCAACGTATACAACAGTAAATAATGCTTCATCGCAAAGCTTTTCAAGTGGTGAGATATCCAGTGAAATGCCATCTGTTGCCGGAGACACTATGACTATAGAGTATGGTGGAAAAAAATACAATTTACAAATAAGCAAAGATTTTAAATTTACCGGAGACACTATAGAAGAACATGCTGCAGATATAGCTGCTGAATTGAATAAACAGCTTGAATCTATTAAGGATCAAAATGGTGATAAATTAAGTGAAAGTATAAAATATAAAGCAGATGGCGGAAAAATAGAATTTGAAACAGGAAGTGCTAAATTAGTTGCAGCAAGCAACGATATATTAAATGCTCTAAAGATAGATGAAATAAAAGAAGATACGATAGCCTCTTCAAATGGAGAGGTTATAGAAGCAGAGGGGTTAATCAGAACAGCAGAAGAAGTATTTTTAAGCAGCAGCATTACTTTTGATTTTAATGGAATTAAAAAAACAATAGATTTATCTAAAATGGCTGAAGACACTGATTATACCTATGATGCTTCCGGTTTAAAAGAATATCTTAATGATGAATTAGCGAAAGTTTATGGAGCCGGAAAAGTAGAAGTAGATATAAATGGTTCTGCATTAACATTTTCATCTGTAAATGATACGGATGTTTTTGGAGTAAGCGAAATCAGTAACGATTTAAATATCTTAACAGGAATTAAAACCGGAGATACTAATAGATTAAATATGTCAAAAACTGTTGGAAGCATATATGGAGAAGATGAAGATTTTTCTCTTACGATTAACGGAAAGTCAGTTGAAATTAACAGTAGCATGACTGTTAACGATATAATTAAAAAGATAAATACCGAATCAGATGTTAATATTTCTTATTCTTCAACAACAGATAAATTTACAATAAATTCAAAGGAAACAGGAGAACAGAGCAAAATTAATATATCAGGTGGTTTGGCAAATAAGTTTTTTGGAGATAGTATTACGGATATATCCGGGCAAGACACAAAAATGAATGTTACCATCAATGGTCAAGATGATGTAGATATCACTCGTAGCACAGCTAACTTTTCAATGGATGGTATAAACATTGAGTTAAATAAAAATGCAGCAGGGCTTAATGATATCACCTTTGACGTTACTAACAACGTTGATGAAGTTGTTGAAAGGGTAAAGAAATTTATTGATGATTACAATGAAATTATAACCTTAATAGGAACTAATACAAAAGAAAAGCCAAACAGCAAATATCCGCCGTTAACACCTGACCAACAGGAAGAAATGACAGAAAAGGAAATTGAGAATTGGAATAAAGAAGCCCAAAAAGGAATTTTATTCGGCGACAGTAAAATGACGTCTCTTCTTTCTGATTTAAGAGCAAGTATAATGGGTAAGACGGATGTTAGCGATTTGGTTCTGGCTAACATTGGTATATCTCCTGCTTATATGGATACAAGCGGAAAATTAGTTTTAGACGAGCAAAAATTCAAAGAAAAATTAATAGAAAATCCTGATGAAATAGCAAGCCTATTTACAGGTACTAAGGATGGAGACGGTGTAACACAAGGACTGGCTGTCCAGATTAAAGGTATACTGACGAAAAATATAGGAGCTTTCGGTACCTCTGGTATTCTTATAGAGGAAGCCGGGTTAGATAGCGGGCGAACATCGGATCAGAATAATATTTCTTTGAAAATAAAAGATTATGATGACAGAATGGAAGCATTGAAAAAGGCATTGGAAGCCGAAAGACAAAGATATTGGAATCAATTTACGGCATTGGAGAAAGCTCTGAATAATCTTAATGCTCAAAGCTCTTGGTTAACAGATATGATGGGATAGGTGAAATAAATGTTGAATCCGTATGAACAATATAAAATAAATTCTATAAATACTATGACAAAAGGCGAATTGCTTATAATGATATTTGATGAATTGATTAAAAAGCTTAACTGCAGTATAGTATTAATAGAAAACAAGGATTTCAAACAATCAAAAATATATTTGGATAAAAGTAAAAAAATAATCAATCATCTGATAGTTACATTGGATGATCAATATGAGATTACTCCAAATTTGAAAGAATTATATATGTTTTTCAATAAAGAATTGATTAAGGCAGCCGGCTATAATGACGCTAAGTATATAAATGAAATAATGCCTATGATAAAAGACTTGCGAAATACCTGGGCAGAAGCGGATAAAATAGCAAGGCAATCCAAGAATTAACGGTGATTTATGAAAGAATTATTAAGAGATAAATTAAAAGCAGCTAAAGAATTAAAAGAATTTACGGAAAAAATAATGAGCTTATCATTAAAAACCGAATATGACAAAGTAAATTCTATGATTGACCAAAGGAAGCTGTTTATTGAAAAAATAAATTCTATTAATGAAAAATTAAATGATTACCCTACTGAAACAAATGAAACTAAAGAAATAAAAAAAGAAATAAGAACAATATTTAAAGAAATCTCAGATATGGATAATCAAATTAGAAAGAATATTAATGCAGAATTGAAGGATGTAAAAAAGAATTTAAGTCGACCTGATCAATCTCAATCCATAAATATTCAAGCATAACGAGCAGGCATTGCCTGCTCGTTAATTTTATAACAATATAAATGTTTATAAAAGTTATCCGATATATAGTTAAATTAATACAAATGGAGGTAAATATATGGCTAAAAAGGATATTTCAACCAAAAGAATTTCAACTAAAAGCATAACATTTAAAATAACGTTTTCAATTTTCGTAGTATGTTTTGTTGCGTTGTTATTAACCGGATTAATTATAGGAACTACAATTAATAATCGATTTACGGAAACTAAAAAAACTGTATTAAATGAAACATCTGTAAGCGTAGGAAATAAATCAGAAGCATTTTTTGAAAGATATATAGCGATAGTACAACAAATGGCTCAAGATAAAAATTTGCAAAATTTCATGGTTAATGCAAAAGGCTGGAGCACATTGAAGCAAACCGAGGGCTTCATGACTGCGGCTAAAACTACTGATGATACCCAAAAATCAGATCCTGATGTAATTTTAACTGCTTATATAGCAGAAGAAGACTATTATCTTGCTTCTCCGACCATTATTGCGAATTCAGGATATGATGTAACATCAAAGGAATACTATAAAGCAGTTACAGAGGACAAGGTATGGATTACAGATCCATATATTGACGCAATTACAGGTGGTGTTGTTATAACCATATCTGCACCTGTTAAAGTTAACGGGAGTACAGTGGGGCTTGCAGCAATTGATATAGCAATAGACAAACTAACTACTATGGTAAGCAATCATGAATTAGGCAGAACAGGTTACTTTTCACTGTTAACTAAAAGCAATGTAATTGCAGCTCACAAGAATGAAGAATTAATTTTAAAAAATATTGATGAAATTGGCTTAAGCGATAATATAATTCAGTCAATAAATAATAATGACGACAATGTTGTGGAATATACAGACAACAATCAAAAAATATTAGGAAAAAGTGTACAAATAGGCAATACAGGATGGAAAATCGTATCGTCACTCCCGAAAGATGAATTTATGTCTGACACAAGGCAGCTTATATTTACTATAGTGTTTGTATTCTTAGCGGTGTTAGTTTTATTGTTAGTTGTTTTAACTATAGCAATTAAGAAAATGACAGAGCCGGTAAAAACTATAACCGGTATTACCAATAAATTAGCCCAAGGCGAATTGGACGTAAATATTGATGTAAAGAGTCACGATGAGATAGGAGTTCTGGCGGATTCTATCGAAAGCTTAACTGTACGGTTAAAATCATATATTAATTATATAAATGAAAGTGTTAATGTGTTAAATGATTTAGCAGAAGGCAATTTAGTGATGGATCTGAAATATGATTATGATGGCGAATTTGCTAAATTGAAACAAAGCTTACTGCATGTATCGGGAACCTTAACAGATACAATCGGAAAAATAAAGGATTCATCAGAATTTATCAGCATGAATGCTGCTAATGTTTCTAACGGAGCTCAAACACTTGCTCAGGGAACGACAGAACAAGCAAGTGCAATTGAGGAATTATCAGCTGAAGTAAATGAAATTTATCATACGATTGCAAACAACGCAGAGCATGCTGAAAATGCAGGAAGAAAGGCATTAGAAGCTTCTAAAGAGGTCGAAGTAGGCAATATGCATATGAGAGACATGCTTTCTGCAATGGATGAAATAAGCGAATCTTCAAATGAAATAGGCAAGATTATAAAAGTAATTGATGATATAGCTTTCCAAACAAATATTTTAGCACTTAATGCAGCCGTTGAAGCAGCGAGAGCCGGCTCAGCTGGAAAGGGCTTTGCGGTAGTTGCCGATGAAGTAAGAAACCTGGCAGGAAAGTCTGCAGAAGCGGCAAAACAAACCACCGCTTTAATTGAAAATTCAATAAATTCTATATCAAAAGGAACCATGTTAGCTGACAAGGCAGGTAAATCTTTATCAGGTATTGTTGAAATTACAAACAAAACGAATGAATTAATAAGTGAAATAGTTAAGGCTTCAGCACAACAGACTGTTTCAGTAAATCAAATAAGAAGCGGTATTGAACAAATATCATCCGTAGTTCAACAAAATGCGGCAACGGCAGAGGCAAGTGCTGCAAACAGCGAAGAGCTTTCAGGACAATCACAGGTTTTAAATGACCTAATAAGTAAATTTAAATTTAACACCGAAGAAGCAGTTTAAAATTAGGGGGCGTAAGCCCCTAATTATTTATAAATAGCATAAATTTTTATTTAAATATGCCGATAGTAAATATATAACACTTTATTTGGAGGCAGTATGTTGAAAAAAAGGGGAGTAAAAGATAAATCTATTAATCATAAAAACTCAAGCAAAAAAAGCATAAAAACTCAGATATTTATAACTTATTTATCTTTGATAATTTCTGTAGTTATAATTTTGGGAGGGTTATCAGCTTTCCAAAATTATAAAACTACATTTGATACATTGGAAAATACCATGGTAAATTTGGCTGAGGTATCTTCGACCGTTATTTCCAGCAAGTTAGAGGTTTATAAATCTGTAGCGGCGGACCTTGGTTTGAACCCCGTGCTGTCAGATGTAAGAATCAGTAAAAATGAAAAAGAAAAAATAGTTAAGCAAATTGTGGATATGTACGGGTTATTAGATGCATACAATGTATCTTCCGTGGGAACAGGAGAATCACCTGTAACCAATGAAATATATTTGGTAAGCAATTCGGATTATTTTCTTGCGGCAATGGAAGGAGAAATATTTGTATCTGAACCGGCGATGAATACAAAATTAAAGAAATATACATTTACAATAGCAGCTCCTATATGGAAAGACGGCTTATACGGAACAGATGTAAACGGAGTTGCCGTAATAGTATTGGACGGTCAAGTTTTATCAGACATAGCTTCATCCGTAAAAATTGGTGAAAAAGGCTATGGATTTATATTAAACAAAGAAGGTATGACCATCGGTCATCATGACTATGAAAAAGTATTATCAGGAGAAAATGATATTGCCGCATACGAAACAAATGGAAGCAATCAATCTATTGCGGTTACAGAAAAGAAATTATTAAACGGAGAAATTATCTTTGGAGATTATATTTTAGACAATCAGAAACATTTGATATCCTATTCTCCTATTGAAGGAAGTAACGGATGGGGATTTTTTGTCAGTGCACCTCAATCAGAATATTTAAGTTCAACATACGTAAGCTTGGGGATTATTCTATTAATATCCGTATTGTCAATTATCGTAGCGTATTTTACAGGGAAAAATACGGCAGCAAAAATAGCAGACCCGATAATCCTTTGTGCGGATAGACTGAGCAAGTTATCTGACGGTGATTTACATACTGAAATTGAAAGAACGAGCAGAGAAGATGAAATTGGTTTCTTGTTTAAATCAATGAACAGGACTGTAAAAGGCATGAATAGAATTGTAAATGATATGTCGTACCATATGAGTGCTATTGCAGAAGGAGATTTCTCAAAAAATATGGATTTTGAATATAATGGGGACCTTAACTCAATAGCGGTGTCCATGAAAAAAATCAGTGAATTTTTAAATGTTATGGTTAAACAGGTAAATGAAAGTGCTGAACAGGTTTCAAGTGGCGCTGGGCAGCTTGCAGACGGTGCACAAGCCCTTTCTCAAGGTGCGACTGAGCAGGCGAGTTCGGTTGAAGAGCTGTCAGCTACCTTAGGAGAAATATCAGATCAGATAAATAACAATGCTTCTTTTGCAAATATGGCAAATGAAACATCCATAGAGTCATCCAAGCAGGTTGTAATCGGAAATAAATATGTTAAGGAAATGAATGAAGCAATGCTAAACATAAATAATTCTTCAGCTGAAATAGCTAAAATAATTAAGGTTATAGACAGCATTGCGTTTCAGACAAATATTCTTGCCTTAAACGCAGCAGTAGAAGCAGCAAGAGCAGGTGTAGCCGGCAAGGGATTTGCGGTTGTTGCCGATGAAGTAAGAAATCTCGCAATTAAAAGTGCTGAAGCAGCAAAAAATACAACAGAGCTTATAGAGAATTCTATTTCAGCAGTAGATGCAGGAACTAAAATTTCCAAGGAAACTGAAAAAGCGTTGGATTTGGCTGTTGAAAAAGCAAATGAAACAGCAAATATGATAGAGAAAATATCAATTGCATCATCACAGCAAGCTGATGCAGTAACACAGGTTTTGTCAGGAATTGAACAAATATCATCTATAGTTCAAACAAATTCGGCAACATCAGAAGAAAGTGCGGCAGCAAGTGAAGAATTAAGCAGTCAAGCTCAAACATTAAAGGTCATGATAAACGGAATAAAACTAAAAGATACTGAAATAGATTTCAGGGACAGTTTCGAGGATGAAGCTTTAAGTGAAGAGGAATCTGTAGAACAGTCGCATGAAACTATATAAATAGGAGGAATATATGGCATTATTATGGTCAAAAAACTTAGAGGTTGGAGTAGAACTTATCGACTCGCAGCATAAAAACTGGTTTGATAAAGCGGATCAACTTTTTGAAGCTGGAAAAAGCGGAAAATCAAAAGAATATATAATTCAGATGTTTGATTTTTTAGATGATTATACAAAGACACATTTCAGGGATGAAGAAAAATACATGCAGAGCATAAATTATCCCGAACTGAATTCACAAAAACAAATGCATGAAGCATTTATTAAAAAGCTGGCAGAATTAAGAAAACAATATGCAGATGTTGGAGCAAACATAAATGTTATAATAAGCGCAAATCAATTTATATTAGACTGGCTTACAAAGCACATTTCCAGCGCTGATAAAAAAATAGGCGAATACGCAAAAAAATTATAGGATCTCATTTCAAATCAAAAAGAGCTGGTTCAAAAACCAACTCTTTTTTTATTCTTTTTCCCATTCATCAAAGCGCTTCATAATTTCATCATAGGTCTGATTGCATATGTCAGGAAGTCCTGCACCATCATTAAATTCTAAACCTGCCGCTTCAAATCCTCTTTTAACCGCATCTCTTAGTAAAGAAATTTTTGATTTATCTCCACCGGACAATGCTTTAGCCATATCCATAATTCTTGTAGCTACAGCATCTACAGAATATTCACCGCCTTCTGCAATTGCAGCGGTGGCTTTTTGTGAATCCTCAACCGAAACATTTAACTTTTGCCCAAACAATGTCAGGTTAGATTTTTCACCCTGTTTTGCAATCATTTTGCGGATCATTTCTTTAAAATCATTTATTCTTCTTTCATTATCTTCAATTAGCTTATTAATTTCTATACTGTCATATTTTTTATTGTTTTTTACTGAGTTAGAATTATCTATGTCTTTAGGTTTTGAATTTCCTGTAACTTTATTATTTGGTACTATTGATGGATTAACGGAATTGATTTCATTAATCATTATTACACCTCCTTGTAATAATATATCGTCATATTTTAATTAAAATTAACAACTTTTGCTAAAATCGGTCAATATCCGCATAAATCAATTGCAGATACATAGCTATAATGATATAATTATAATAAAAACAAGCACTTCGAAAGACTTAATCCCCTTAATATTTATATTTTTAAGCCGATAATAATAAAAGAACTTTATAAAAATCAGTAAAATTATTTAAAATTAAAAGTTAAAAAATATTTTATAGAAAGAAGGCAAAATATGAATATACACATACAGAATAAAGAAATATGGTTCGAAAACAATCCTGAAATTATAGAACAGCTATTTAATAGTATTAATAAATATTTACAAAAAGATGATTTGCAATTTTCTCATCTTATTATTGATGAGGAAGTTATATATGATAATTTCGATAATTACATTATTGAAAATATTGAAAGTATTAACAAAATAGAAGTAATTGCGATAACACTTACAGAAATGGTTAATGAATCACTTAAATCAGCTGAACAATATTCGAAAAATGCAATTACCATAATTAACAAAACAGCTGAGGAATTCTACCAAAAACCTGATGAAAACACTTGGTCACAGCTTACAGACTTGTTTGAAGGAATTCAATGGATTATCCAATCACTTACAGAAATAAATTCAATTGAAAGCTCTTATGAAGTAGTTAGTGATTATGAAATATGGAATGACTATATTCAAGAGGTATCAAAATTTAATAGTATAATTTTTGAATTGGAAAATGCAGTTCTTAATAAGGACAATGTATTAATAGGGGACATGCTGCTACATGAAATAATACCCATATTTGAAGCTATGGTTGAAAAATTAGAGTTATTAATATCCGAGGCGGTAGATAAAGATGTTAACTGATAATATTATATTTTTGAAAAACAATTATCCTAAATTGTATGAAGATATAGAAAATGAAGGCGCATGTAATCATAAACACTACATAGAAATAGAAAATACTAAGAATAATCAAAAAACCATAAAAGTAAAAAAGGGCGATAAAGATTTTTACCTTCACAGCAAGTATGACCCTTTACGAGAAGCTGAATCAATTATAAATAAGCTTGAAGAAAAAGAAAACATTGACGAAAACTCACATGTGATTTTTTACGGATTAGGGCTTGGTTACCATATAGATGTATTTACTCAGAGATATCCCAACACATCCTTTTCACTTTACGAGCCATCTGTTGAAGTATTCCGGCATTTTTTAGAAAATGTAAATCTAAAAAAATTATCTGGTGACAGCTTGGAAATTATGCAGTGTGAGTTTGAATCAAAATATGTGGATATTTTTTTGAGTATTTTGCTCAATAAAATAAATAAAAAGATTATAATAACAGCTTTACCAATCTATGAAAATGTATTTGAAGAACAATACAATGGCTTTTTTAGCAAATTCAAGGAATTAATTATTGGTAAAAGAATTAATCTGCATACTAATTATGCTCATCAAAAAAGATGGATAATAAATTGTATGAAAAATTTAAAAGACATATTATCTACTCCGAACATAGTTTCAGAAAAGATTGGAGTTTTTAAAGATAAAACAGCAATATTAGTAGCAGCAGGTCCATCCCTTAATGAAGAAATTGAAAATTTAAGATATATTAAGGATAATGGTTTGGCATACATATTTAGCGTTGGCTCAGCCATCAATACGCTTATTTATAATAACATATATCCCCACGCGACATCTGCAATTGATCCCAGTGCTAAAAATCAGGTAGTTTTTGAAATAGTAAAGGAAAAAGAAATAACTGAAATTCCTATAATTTTTGGTTCGTCAGCAGGATATAAGACCTTAGAAAATTATCCGGGAAATAAATACCATATGATAACAAGTCAGGATGCAATAGCGTTATATTATCTGAGAAATGATGACGGAAGTGTAATAAATATAGTTTCTGATGCTCCAACTGTGGCGGCAGCAACGCTGCAGTTGTTATTTATATTAGGATTTGACAAAATAATATTGGTAGGACAAAACTTGGGGTATCGTGATAAAAAGCGATATTCTGAAGGAATAACTTATCACAGAATTGAACTAACAGATGAAGAATTAGAAAAAGGTATTTGGGTAAAAGATGTTCATGGCAATGAGATATTAACTACAAATGGGTTTAATTCAATGAGAAGGCAAATTGAAAGCTATATTAAACAATTCCCAGATATAAATGTTGTAAATACCACTAAAGGCGGAGCTAAAATCGAAGGAACAGAATTTAAAGAGCTTAAGGATATAATTGAAAGCAGTTTAAGAGAAAAAGTAGTAGATGAAGGTGGATTGAATAGATTAAAAAAAGATAAAACAAGATATGATAAAAAATATATGTTATCACAAGCTAAGAACATGGATAAATCATATCAGAGTGCTTTAAAGATAAACAAAGAATATAGAACTGTATTAAATAAAATTGAAAAAGCTATTAATAACAGGAACTATACTCAAGCACAAAAATTATACATAAAATTGGATAAAGAGCTAAAAAGAATAGAAAACAATGATTTTTATAAGACCTTCATACTTCCGATGAACAGAGTTCAATACAAGATATTGGCGGACAGCATAGAAAACTTGAATGCGGAAAAAAATCCACGGGAACAAGGCGAACGAATTATTAAAAGTTTCAGAAATTTTGCAGATATATGCACCAATGATATAGAGATGATAGAACCGATTTATGATGAGATGAAAGAAAGTATTAATGAATATATTAAAAAAAATAGTTTAGGAGGAGTATAGATGACTTACCAAAAACCAAGATTAATCGCAGAAGCCGGATGTAACCATAAAGGAGAAATGGAAATAGCAAAAGAATTGATTAAAATCGCTGCGATATTTTGCAAGGCAGATGTAATAAAATTTCAGAAAAGGAATAACAAGGAATTGTTGACAGAAGAACAATATAATACCCCTCATCCTAATCCGGAAAATTCCTACGGAGATACTTATGGGGCTCATAGAGAATTCTTGGAATTTGATGTTGAACAGCACAGACAATTAAAAGAATGGTGTGAAGAATTTGGAATTACATATAGTACATCAGTATGGGATCTTACATCTGCAAAAGAGATAGCATCATTAAAACCGGAACTTATAAAAATTCCATCTGCATGCAATAATCATTATGAAATGTTGGAGTGGCTGTGTGATAATTATGAAGGTGAAATACACCTATCCTTTGGAATGACAACACATGAAGAAGAAGACAAAATTGTTAAGTTATTCGAAGATAAAAGGAGGAATAAGGATTTAGTCATCTATAGTTGTACATCAGGTTATCCTGTTCCGTACGAAGATATTTCTTTGTTAGAAATAGTTCGATTAAAAAACAAGTTTGGATCACGGGTAAAAGAAGTCGGATTCTCAGGGCATCATATAGGAATAGCGGTAGATATAGCGGCTTATACTTTAGGGGCAACTACAATTGAAAGACATTATACACTTGATAGAACCTGGAAAGGAACAGATCATGCGGCTTCCCTTGAACCGGATGGAATCAGAAGATTAAGAAATGATTTGGTTGCGACAAATAAAGCATTAAATTATAAAAAAGAAGAGATTTTAGATATAGAAAAGGTGCAACGAGAAAAGTTGAAATACAGGGAGAGATAGTTTTGAATAATTTTATTGGAAGAACAGTGGCATTCATTCCTGTAAGAGGTGGCAGTAAATCAATACCTTTAAAAAACATAAAACTAATGAATGGACGTCCACTGATTTTTTGGTCTTTAGATGCAGCAGTTAAATGTAACGAAATAGATACTGTAGTAGTATCTACGGATAGTCAAAAAATTAAAAGAGTAATTGAAAAGTATGGTTCAGACAAGGTTAAGCTAATAGACAGATCTGAAAAAGTATCTACAGATACGGCAACAACAGAATCAGTCATGATTGAATTTGCTCAAAATTACGACTTTGAAAATATAGTTTTAGTACAAGCCACTTCGCCACTCTTAAAAAGCATAGATATTACAAAAGGCATAAATAAATTCTTTGAAAACGGAATTGATAGTGTACTGTCAGTAGTCAGGCAAAAAAGATTCACATGGGAAGAAAAATCAAATTCCGTCATTGCACTTAACTATGATCCTTTAAACCGCCCAAGAAGGCAAGAGTTTAATGGATTCTTAGTTGAAAACGGAGCTTTTTACATTACTTCAAAGAAAAATCTTTTATCCAACCAATGTAGAATTTCAGGGAATATAGCAGCAATAGAAATGCCTGACGATACTTATTACGAAATAGACGAACCTTCCGATTGGGTAATTGTAGAAGAATTACTAAAGAAAAATATAAGTAATAATACTTGTGATGCAGATATAGAAAAGATAAAATGCTTTCTTACAGACAGTGACGGAGTATTGACAGATGGAGGCATGTATTATTCAGAAAACGGAGATGAGCTCAAGAAATTTAACACCAAAGATGGAATGGGATTTAAATTACTTAAAGAAGTTGGAATTATAACCGGAATTATTACAGGTGAAAACATTGAATTAGTAAAAAGAAGAGCTGAGAAGATGAAAGTAGATGAGGTGCATTTAGGTGTCCAAAATAAGATGAAGATACTAAATGATATCTGCTCAAAATACGACCTGAAGTATGAAGAAATTGCTTATATCGGGGACGATATTAATGATTTAGATGTACTTCGAACTGTGGGACTTGGATGTACTGTTTATGACGGTATGGATTGTGTAAAAGATGCAGCAAAAATAATAACTAAAGCTAAAGGCGGAGAAGGTGCTGTCAGAGAGATTGTCGAGATTATTTTAAATGTAAAAAACAGGTGATAATATGGACTTAACTAATTATTTAATTAAACCATCGGAATCAATTTTGGATGCTTTAACGAAAATTGATAATAACAACAAAGGGTTTTTGATAGTTGTTGATGATGAGAAATACTTCTTGGGAACGATTACAGATGGTGACATAAGAAGAGGGTTCATTAAAGGTATGAATATAAATGAAAAAATAGAAAAAGTATATAATAAAGGATCAGAGAAGGCATTTAGAAATGATGAATTCAATAAAATAGTTGAACTATTTAAGAAGCCAAAAATAAAATTTCTTCCGATCATAGATGAATGTGGCAGACTTGTCAATGTAATTACAAAAATAAACATGCATGTCTTGCTATTAAAAGATACTCAATTTGATTTAGATTATGATTTTACTAAATTGGATGACTCCTTGCTTGAGCACGAGATTTATAACAGACCGTGGGGTATTTACAAGACAACTTTTATTAATGAGTACTCTCAATCAAAAATTATAAAAATCAATCCTAAAGGCATTTTAAGTTTGCAAGAACACAAACGAAGAGAAGAATATTGGGTAGTCATTAATGGAATAGGAGAAGTTACAATTGGGGAATCGGTTAAAAAAATTGAATCAGGTAGCTTTATCTATATACCGAAAGGATGTAAGCACAGGATTGTAAATTTATCGGAAATAGAATCTCTCATGATTGCAGAGGTGCAGCTTGGAGACTATTTTGGTGAAGATGATATTATTAGATATGAAGATGAATATGGCAGGATTTAACAATTGAGGTTAATGAAAGTTATAAGTAAAGAAGGAGGAAATTACTATGACGAGGATTAAAGCATTGCATGTTGCAAGTTTTAACGGAAATATAGGGGACAACGCAAATCATAATGGCTTCAGAAAAAGATTAATCGAAACATTAGGCAGAGAAATTGATTTCACTAATATAGAGATGAGGGAATTTTATAAGTCGTGGAATTTAAGAGATTTTAATAGTTATGATTTTATTAATTTATGTAATAATCACGACATAGTAGTTATTGGTGGCGGCAATTTTTTTGAATTAAAATGGGATTACTCATATACAGGAACAACAATAAATATTAAGGAAGAAACACTTGAACTAATAAAAACACCAATATTATTTCATGGAGTAGGATGTGACATTGCCAAAGGTGCGAGCCAAAATTCAATAGAGAAATTCAGATTGTTTATGGAGCGTATTACAAGTGATAAAAACATCATGGTTAGCGTTAGGAATGACGGCTCTTATGATACAATTAAGAAGTTATATGGAAATTTGTTCGATAATAAGTTTTATAGAGTACCGGATGGAGCTTTTTTTATGGAATCTAAAAAATATGACTTTCCGGAGACTAAGAATAATTACAAGTTTATTGGCATAAATGTAGCTGCTGATATGAAAGATATTCGATTTAACAGCGAAGTAAAAGACTGTATTTCATATGAAAATTTTATTAATGGTTTTGCTATAGAATTAAATGAATTATTAAAAAAACATGAAAACTATCAAATGCTTTTGTTCCCTCATATATATAGTGATTTAGGTGCTATTTATGACTTGTTGGAAAAAATAGAGGATAAATATAGAAGAACCCGCTTTGTCGTATCGCCGTGCCTTACAGGAAAAGGATCAGAGGAATATATTTTTGGTCTGTATAAAGAATGTGATTTTATTATGGGGATGAGATTTCATAGCAATGTTTGTGCAATTGCTCAAAATATCCCTACTATAGGATTATGTAGCTATAAAAAAATACTTGATTTGTATCGAGAAGTTAATTTAAGTGATAGAGTTGTAGAAGTAAATAAGTTTGGTTTTGAAAATTTTTTAAGAGAAAAAATTGATAGCACAATAATTAATTTGGATAATATAAGGAATGATTACAAAAGAGTAAATTCAAATGTATTTAAAGAAAGCGTTGAATTTTATGATGCGGTTAAAAATTGGTACAAAAATAAAATTGAACGATAATTTAGATATTTATACATTATTGATTAAATTAATTTTAATAAAAAAAACTAAATTTAATTATAAAAGTTCCGATATATGTTTTGTAACAGTAAATTATTTTTAGCACCAAGGGCCCGGTGTTGAAAATAAATACTAAAAATAAAATATAGGGAAGGATCCCGAGAAAATTACACGGAGGTAATTATGAGAATACAACACAATTTAAACGCAATGAATTCTTTAAGACAACTTGGAATTAACAACAATAATACAGGTAAAAATTTAGAAAAATTATCATCAGGTTTCAGAATTAACAGAGCAGGTGATGATGCTGCAGGTTTGGCTATATCTGAAAAAATGAGAGCACAAATCAAAGGTTTGGAAATGGCTTCCAAAAATGCGGAAGACGGTATTTCATTAATTCAAACTGCAGAAGGCGGATTGAATGAAACTCATGCTATTCTTCAAAGAATGAGAGAATTAGCAGTTCAGGCTGCAAACGGAACAAACAAAGGTGAAGATCTTGACAGTATCAATGAAGAAGTGAAAGCATTATTGACAGAAATAGACAGAATATCTGATTCTACAAAATTCAATGGTATTGATTTACTTAATGGCAAGATGACTTCTTCTGGAGATGGTGAATTAACACTGCAAATTGGTGCAAACACTGTTCTTAGTGGTACAGCTCATGCTGCAGATCAATATGAAAGAGTATCTTTGTCAATCAATGATATGGGTCAAACAGGTTTAGGATTAGTTGCTTCTGGTGGTACTGGTTTAATTGACTTATCAACACAAACTGGAGCACAAAATGCGTTAGTTACATTAGATAATGCTATTAAATTAGTTTCAGAACAAAGAGCTGGTCTTGGTGCGTTACAGAACAGATTAGAGCACACTGTTAACAACTTAGGAGTAACTTCAGAAAACTTAACAGCTGCTGAATCTCGTATAAGAGACGTTGATATGGCTAAAGAAATGATGCAGTACACTAAGAACAACATTCTTACTCAAGCTGCTCAGGCAATGCTTGCTCAGGCAAACATGCAGCCACAAGGTGTATTACAATTATTACAATAATTAAAAGCGTAATTAATAAGGGGTGAAAACCCCTTATTTTTTTAGGAAAATTTTGATTATGATATAAATTTTATGAATAAAATGCCGATATTGTTTAATAACTGAATAAGTTGATGGAGTATTGAGATGAATAAAATTAATAATGATAAAATTTTAAAGTTTACTCCCCTGATAAAAAGATTTATTACAATAGTTTTAATAAGCACTTTAATAATTGTTTTTTCCATAATACGCATAATAAGCGGTCGTGAAATTACATATAGCGAATGGATGCTTACATTTTTTAATTTTATTTTTATTGCAATAATAATAGGATTATGCTGCTTTATAATAAAAGTATATAAGTCAGTTAGAAAAAATATATATAGTAAATTAAAAAATTTAGAACAATCGGATGTATTGTATAATGTAAGAAATAAATTTAAATTTATTGTTGATGCTGAAGAGCATATCAATAATAATATCGAAAAAAGATATGCACTTGCTCATTACGATATAAATAAGTTTTCAATAATAAATAATAGTGTCGGTTATAAAATCGGAGATGAAATCCTTATGCAGATAAGTATGATCCTGAATGATAATTTCGTAAACGAAGTTTTTGGTAAAGCGGAAGGAGATAATTTTTTTATTTTATTTGAATATTCAGAGCAGGATGAGTTAGTAAGCAGAATTAAAAATATAACAGAAAAAATTGAGAGTTTAGATATTTGGAATGAAGTCAACATAAAACCGGCAGTTATGGCAGGTATATGTTTTATAGATAACGAAAATGTTGATGTACGCTCAGCGATTGATAAGGCAGTTTTTGCAAAAGGTGATTTAAAAAGCAGATATAAAAGCAGCTATGCTATTTATAATGACAGCATCGGAAATAATTTAATTGAAGTTAAAAAATTAGAAGATGGTATGTATAGGGCATTAGAGGAAAATGAATTTAAGGTTTATATACAACCTAAGGTAGATTTAAAGACAGGTGAAATATCCGGAGCTGAGGCATTGGTAAGATGGAATCATCCTGAGTTAGGACTATTAAATCCAATCAGGTTTATTCCTATTTTTGAAAAGAACGGTTTTATTATAAAACTTGATAAATTTGTTTTTGAGCAGGTATGTCTTAATTTAAGAAATTGGATTGATTTGGGATATGATGTAGTACCTGTTTCGGTAAATGTTTCAAGAATACATTTCTTAAACACAAATTTTGTATATGATTACAATAAAATAAAAGAAAAATGCAATATACCTAATAATTTAATTGAAATTGAAATTACTGAATCGGTAGTATTCAGCAATGAAAAAGAAAATGAAATTTTTACCGTAATGAGAAAATTCAGAAATGATGGTTTTGATATATCAATGGATGATTTCGGTTCAGGTTATTCATGTCTCGGGTTATTAAAGGACATGCCGATTGATACGCTTAAATTAGATAAAATATTTTTAGAACATATTGAAGATTACAGCTCACAAATTATCGTTAATAATATTGTCAATATAGCTAAAAATTTAAATTTGAACGTTATATCGGAAGGTGTCGAAACCGATATGCAGGTTGACTTTTTAAGAGATATAGGCTGCGATATGGCTCAGGGATTTATTTTTGAAAAACCTATTCCTATATCAGAATTCGATGCACTTATATGCAATGGCAGAAAAAAATATAATCTACCCATAGTAGAATGCATTTAGAGGAAAGGGGACACACCCCTAACATAGGGAAAGTCTTTGATGATAAGGGGAATGTCCCCTAAACATTAAATTATAGGAGAAAAGGATATGAAAGATTTGGGAATAAATAAAATATCTAAGAGTATTAAAAAACAATTGGTTATCAATATTGTTTCTTTTGTAATTTTCACCATAATATTAGTGTCTGCATTATCTGCATATATTGGATTTAAGTATGCAAATAATACGTTAAATACAGTTGAAGTTATAGCAGTTGTTTCAATTGTAGTTATTATTGTTATCTTTTCTTATGTATTAGTAGGTATTTTATCTAACCGTATAATAAATCCATTAAATAAGTTTACAAAAAGGTTGTATGATTTAGCAAAAGGGGATATGCATACAGATGTGGAAACAATCAATAATGCAAATGAAATCGGACAATTAAGTGAATCCATAAATAATATTGTTCAAGAATTAAACTCAATGGTCAATGGTATGATATATAATTTAAGTGGAATTGACGATGGAGATTTCACAAGATATATAGAACGGGAGTATCCGGGAGATTTTGAGAAAATCGGAATAAGAATACACAGGATAAATTTAAGATTAAACAGATTGATTGGAAGATTTTTAAAAAGTGCGGAGCAGGTAGCCGCAGGGGCAGATCAGGTGGCTGCAAATACACAAGATTTATCTCAGGGAGCGACGGAGCAAGCCGGCTCAATTGAAGAATTAGCAGCAACCATTAATGAATTGTCGGAACAAATAAAACAAAATGCAAAAAATGCTGAAATTGCAAGAAATAGTTCTCTGGAAGCATCCATAGAAGTTGAAAGCGGAAAAGAACACATGGATAATATGGTGCATGCTATGGACGAAATTAAAAATGCATCTATAGAAATTTCTAAAATAATCAAAACAATTGATGATATTGCTTTTCAAACGAATATACTTGCATTAAATGCAGCAGTTGAGGCAGCCAGAGCCGGCTCTGCAGGAAAGGGCTTTGCTGTAGTAGCGGAGGAAGTGAGAAATTTAGCTTCTAAAAGTGCTGAAGCGGCTAAAAATACTACCGAACTTATAGAAAGATCTCTATTTGCAGTTGAGAAGGGATCTGATATAGCATACCAAACAGAAGAATCATTAAATGGAATAGTAGATAAGGTTAAAATAACTGTGGAACTTGTGGAACAAATATCTGAAGCCTCTGCTCAACAAGCTCTTGGCGCTTCACAGGTATTAATCGGTGTTGAACAGATATCATCAGTCGTTCAAACAAATTCAAAAAATTCGGAAGATAATGCCGCTGCCTGCGAAGAATTAAGCAGTCTTGCTCAGGAATTAAAAGGTTTTGTTGAGGATGTAAAACTTAAAGAAGTGGAAGTTTATAACATTGATGATGTAATTAATTAAATAAATAAGGAGGTGATTGGTATGGCATATAACTGGGATAAATCATTGGAAACAGGCAATATTATAATTGATGAGCAGCACAAATCAATAATTAAGGCAATTAATAACCTTTTGGATGCATGTAATACAGGAAAAGGAAGGCTTGAAGTAGAAAACACTTTAATATTTCTTAAGGATTATGTTGTTAAGCATTTTAATGATGAGGAGAATCTTCAGATAAAGTCAAATTATCCCGATTATAAATCTCACAAGGAAAAACATGAAGCTTTTAAAAATACTGTTAACGACATATATGAAGAATATAAAGAAAAGGGTGCAAATATAGGTCTTGTCGCTAAGGTTAATATGTCTATAGGCGGATGGCTTATTAATCATATTAAATCAGAAGATAAGAAGGTTGCTGATCATATAAAGTCAATGAAATAATAGGTATAAAAGGGGGATCCTTCAATAGTTCAGGATGAAGGGCCTTTTTTCTTGACAAATGTCGTTTAGTATTAATAATATATTAATGTAAAATTAAGATTTGGGAATTATTATAGAAGTAAGTGTTAAATAAGAAGTAAAATCTGCGCTCAGGATGACCAAAACGCTTAGGATGATATAAAGGAGTTATGTATGAGAATATTAATCGTTGAAGACGAAATAAAAATCACACAGGCACTTAGCTACTTGTTTTCAAAGCAGAAAATTGATGTTGATATTGCCAATGACGGTGATGAGGGTCTTATTTTGTCTGAAAAGGATATATATGATGTAATTGTTCTTGATATAATGCTTCCCGGAACAGATGGAATCGAAATATTAAAGGCAATAAGAAAAAACGGTATTCAAACTCCGGTAATTATGCTTACGGCAAAGGACACTATTGATGACAGAGTATACGGGCTTGAAACCGGTGCAGATGATTACTTGGTTAAACCCTTTGCAACAAAGGAGCTGATAGCCAGAGTTAAGGCATTATCCAGAAGAAAAAGCAGTGATTATGTGGGCGAAATTTATGAGTTTGAAGGCATAAAATACGATGTAAAAAACTATCTGTTATATATTGGAAATGAAGAATATAAATTGCCGCTAAAAGAAGCAATGCTCATGGAAATGTTTATAAAAAAACCGAGACAAGTTTTTACACGAGAACAAATTATAGACAGGATATGGGGACTTGAGGCAGATATATTAGAGAGTAATATAGAAATTTATGTCCATCATTTGAGGAAAAGATTGGATGAAACAAATGCAAAAATAGAAACTGTCCGCGGTGTGGGGTATATGCTCAAGGAGAAATAATATGTTTAGAAGGTTGCATTTTAAATTAACTGCTTATATGGGTTTAGTATTGGTTGCATTCATGGTTTTTATTGCAGCAGGCATATATAACTTTACACGTATGGTTTTTGAAGACGGAAATAAGGAATTAATGCGCTCAGAGGCACTTAGAGTATATGTTTACAGGAATTCTTCGTATATGAATTTCAGCATAAGCGGAAGCTTTGATATCGAGAGGATCGGACCAAGTATAACTTTTATCGGTCCTCAAAAACTTGATGCTTGTTATATTATGTATAATGAAAATCTGGACAGAATATTAGCAAATGAAAATGAAATTACAATTGCAGATGAAATTAAGCACCTTGCGGCAAAATCCTTTGAGGATCAAAAAGATTCATACACCTCCCGCAGGGTAGGACGATTTAATTACAGAATTTATACACGTTACTTTGATGATATTAATGGGCGTAGTGTAGTACAGGTTTATCAAAATACAATAAATGAAGATATACTGTGGTCATTTTTAAAGACTGTTTTATATGTAACAGGCTTAACCGGAACTGCAATATTATTATTTATCAGCTTTATTTTTACCGGGCAGGCAATAAAACCTATAAGAGATACATGGATTAGACAGAAAGAATTTGTAGCCGATGCATCTCATGAGCTTCGAACTCCCCTTACGGTTATTCAGACGAATCTGGATGTTGTATTAAGCGATGAAGCAGGAACAGTGGATGAAAATGAAGTTTGGCTTGATAATGCATACTCTGAAACGAGGGTAATGGCAAAATTGATAGATCAGCTTCTTATATTGGCAAAAGCTGATGCAAATGAAGAAAAATTATCTGTCTCTGATTTTTCATTATCCGAAGTGGTAGAAAATGTGTGTCAAAGCATGGAAGTATTGGCCAAGAAGAAGGAGCTAAATTTTATAGTTAATATAGCTGATGATATTAGGATAAAAGCAGACTATGATAAAATCAGAAGATTAGTAGTAATATTAGTGGATAATGCTGTAAAATATACCGAAAAAGGAAAGGTAACAGTCAGCTTATATACTGAAAAAAACAAAAAAGTATTTACGGTTGAAGATACGGGTATAGGAATAGCTAAAAAGGACTTGGACAGAATATTTGACCGTTTCTACAGAGCAGACAAAGCACGTCACCGTGAAGGCGGTACAGGTCTTGGCTTAAGTATAGCAAAGTGGATAGCTGATATTCATAGGTTCTCATTAACGGTAGAAAGCACTATAAATGTAGGAAGCAAATTTACTTTAAGAATGTAACAATACGCTAAAATAGCTGTAATTTTCAACACATGGTTAGTAAACGTCAATAAATTCGTCAAAAATTTTTAAAAAATATTATTTACAGCTATTTGAGCTTTGTCCATCATATCCTTAGTAAAGTGGGAATACGTACTAATTACCATTTGGACAGTATCCCCTATCAATTCAGCTACAGTTTTAAAATCAACTCCATTGGCGACGAGTCTAGAAGCGTAAGTATGCCTTAGATCGTGCACAGAAATATCATATTCAGCTTTTTTATATGTTTTTATTAAGTTGGTACATGCAGAATCAGTTCTTTTGTAAGTAAATATTCTACCGCTAATATTAATAGGGAAATCGCTCTTGTATTGTATTAAAACCTTCATTGTATTTAAAGGTATCGGTACTGTTCTGTTTGAATTCTTACTTTTAACAGAGCCAAAACCGTATGTCTTAGGAGACTTTTTTACCACCTTCCATTGTTTGTTTACGCTCATAGTAGATTTTTTTTCATCGATATCAGCCCACGTTAAGCCTAATATTTCACCTATCCTAAGTCCGCAGGTTGCTGCTATCAAAGAAATAACATAATACGGCTTATGCTTTATTTTGCTAAGTAAATTATTCAATTCTGATTCCGTAAGTGCTTTTATTTTTTTAATCTTTGAGTCTTTATTTTGTGGGACGGTCACATCAGCAAAAGGATTATCTTTAATTATCCTTAGCGGAGATATTGCATAACCGAAAAATACATTAATCCTTGATAAATAGGTTGATACTGTACTATGCAATATTTTCTTCTTTATCATTTCATCGACACACTCCTGAGCATCCAACTCTCTTATGTCAGTGACTTTTTTGCTCTTTATTTTTTCCATGTTTTTATATGCGACATCATAATTATTCAAGGTTGCGGCTTCCTTATGTATTTCGGCATGTTTCATAAACATCTGAAACAACTCATCAAGAGTTATATTTTTCATATCAGGATCAATATATTTAATTGTTCCTTCAAGCTCCTTAACGATATCTTCAATCCAGTCTTTGGATTCCTTTTGTGTTTTAAACCCTTGCTTAGACTTCTGTTTCCATTTACCGAGGTTATCTTTATAACTTATTATGCATTGTAGTCCTTTGTCTTTTTTTCTGTATGTTACGTTGTAGTCCATTAGTTACCTCCTTTAATTTTGGGTATAAAAAATAATCCTTGCATGCACAAAGGATTAAATGGTATAATATAGTTACTTGAACGCATTTAGTCCTTTGTGACAAGATGTGTAATAGCATTCGGTATTAGTAGTACCGGGTGCTATTTTTTATTTAAATAATTTCTTTATAATATCAAATATACTAAACGATGTTTTGTTATAAACTTTATTATACATTGCCTTTTTAGGATTGCGAATCCATCCCATTCCCTTTTTCCCATAGAACGGATTGACAGCGCTTTTAATTTCTCGCTTTAATCTTCCTGTTGTTCTTGCTTTTACGCTCTTCTTTAGGCTTGGCTTCCTTGCTCCAAATTTCATATACGCCCCCTCATTTTATTTTTCATATTTATATTTGCAAACGGTCAACGGTGAGAAATATATGCAATAGTTGTCTACTTCTTTGTAAAGACCGTATTTGCTCTGGTAATATTCAATTGCTTCTTTAAGAAATTCTTCTGTTACATCTAAATGCTCAGCAAGTTCATATAAGCTTGTACAATATGTAAAAGAAGCCTTTATAATCGATTTTAAGGGTATCAATCTTTCAAAAGAACGATTCCTTGCTATTTGTTCTTGCTTTCGATTTTGGATAGTTTCCAAGCCTGTAATGTCACCTACAGTCGTGTAGGCATGTTCCAGTTCTTCACACAAGATGCACTTCTTTTCAATAACTGTTTCTATGTCTCTCCTAATAGCAATAACACCATCTGCGTACATACCCTTATTAGTGCCACGAAAAGTGAATTCTATTACTTCGATATTGTTATCTTCTGCCTCTTGTAACAGTTCTTCATATGCTATCATAGCTTGTCCTCCCCCGAGAAGTTACTTTTTATTCCTTTTGCTTAAAACATATTTTTTAAAATTCTCTATATCCTCAAGCTCTTCTTCAGTCCAATCTTCTCCGTCATGATGCGCTGCTATGGTGTGGATCTCGTTGTCTGTATCTTCTGTAATATTATCATCTACTAAAAAATCTAAGCTGCAATCAAAATAGTTTGCCAATTTTTTCAAAGTTGAAAGTTTTATATTCTCGGTTCCTTTTTTATAAAATCCGTCAATTGTTGTATACGGTATTCCTGTTTCGCGCGACAATCGACTTAGGTTTTCTATTCCTTTATCAGACATCAACTTTTCTAACTTATTTAAAAATGACATTTTATAAATCCCTCCAATATAACTTGTACTTATTAAAGACATTATATACCAAAGTTTTTACGTTGTAAAGAAAAAAATTACCCTAAAGCGTAAAAAATGTATTGACATATTACGATGCAGGGTATATAATCAAATCAAAATTACCCCACAGGGTAAAAAGAGGTGATTAAATGTTTGTAAATTTAAAAATAGAAATGCTCAAAGCAGGAATCACCGGAAAGAATGTATCCGAAAAGTTAGGTACTTCATCTAAAACTATTTATAACAAATTGAATGGTTTTTCAGAATTCACAAGAAAAGAAATGTATACAATACGGGATGAATTCTTTCCGGACAAAACCATAGAGCATCTATTCAGCACATCGGAAGATTGCGAAGCAGGATGAACTAATATGCATCCACACTATAAAAATTAAGGAGGTGAGGAAAAGATGTCAAGTATAGAAATTAGAATTAAGGCTAAGTTGTCTACAGCTGAAGAATTGAAAGATTTTGTTCGCACAATTCGAGACATAGAAAAAGAGCACAGCTGTAACTGCACTCTTTTAGAAATAGAATATCAATAACGCTAAGCTCTGCTGATTAAAACTATGTATTCTATTGTGTTCCCGGGCAGAGTAACCGTAATATCTTTGCCGGAGAACGATAAGAAATTTTGATTTAAAAAAATAAAATCTTTAAAATCTGTATATTTTCTGGGCACATGATTTATATCCGCATCATATTTCGTTTGTATGCATTCCAAATTTTCTACAACGACATTGCCCCCGGATTTTAAATGTATATCAGCTATCCATGTCATATAATCACCCCCTTTCAAGGAGATTATAACACAGAAGTCAAAATATGTAAAAATAAACTAAGGAGGAAACAAATGAATGATTTACAAATAACAGGAATTAAAACAATAGACAGCAGAGACATAGCGGAAATGTTAGGTAAAGAACATAAGGAATTGCTAAAAGAAATTGAGGGAAGAAAAGACGGAAAAAATGTTGGAATCATACCAACTTTAGAAAAGGGGAGTTTCCACCTTTCTGATTATTTTATTCCATCTACTTACACTGTAAGTAATAACAAACGTAAATATCCATGTTACTTAATAACTAAAATGGGTTGCGAGATATTAGGAAATAAACAGCAGGGAGAAAAAGGAATACTGTTTACAGCAAAGTACGTAAAACGGTTTAACGAAATGGAACAACTTCCAAAAGTACCGGTTGTACCTACAAGCATAGAGGACATAATGATTGCAAGCTTACAAGAAATGAAAAATGTAAAGCTTAAAATTGAAGAGCAGGGAAAGGCTATTGAACAAACGAATGACAAAATTAAAGGCATTCAGGATGCAGTTGTTGTTGATACACAGAATTGGCGCAAATGGGTAACTGAATCAATCAACAAATTAGCGCAGTCTGAAATTATCATTGAAGAGCTTGGAGATTTAAGATATCAGAAATTAAGAGTTAACACATACAAAGAACTCGAAACTCGTGCAGGTTGTGATTTAAGGGTAAGAGTTAAAAGATTAAAAGAGCGTTTGGAAAAAGCCGGAGCTACGAAGAAAGTCATAAAAGAAACTGGAAACATTGATGTAATTGAGCAGGACAAGAAGCTAAAAGCAATTTACACCACAATCATTAGGGACATGCTCGTAAAATATCAAAGTATTTAGGAGGTAAAAATGGCACAACTATTGACACGTAAAGACCTTGCTGAACGTTGGCAAGTGAATGAAGCAACAATAGACAATTGGAGAAAAGAAGGTGTCTTAACACCTTGTAAAGGAATACCGGCGCCGAGATTTTCAGAGCAGCATATTGCAGAACTCGAAGGAATTAAACTTGAAAGATTTTCGCCTTTGGAGCGTAGGAGATTGGAAAGAGAGATTGAAGAACTTCAGGTAGAAAACACTAAACTAAAAGGCATAATTAGCCAGATATTAGCCGCATCTTCTCAAATAATCTCAATGAAAGAAGGGAGAGAACTATGATTAAAAAACTAAAGATAGAAAGAACAATATTCCTCTCCTGCCTAATAATCTGCCTTGTAGCTTTAACAATAACCGGATTGGATGCAAAGGCGGCACAAGCAGAAATAGAAGAGCTACAGTACATAAATAGTAGACAAGCTGCACGATTAAAGGACAAGCAGGAGTACATAGAAATGTTAGAGATTGCGTTTTTACATATGGAAGTAGAGGAAGATCTGACACAAGAAGAATTGAAAATGAAGTATGTAGGCGAATTTGAAATAACCTACTACACCGCCGGACCCGAAAGCACGGGCAAAAGTCCCGGGCATCCTCAGTATGGTATAACTGCAAGCGGGACAACGGTGGAAGAGGGCAGAACAATAGCAGCAGATTGGGATGTATTGCCAGTAGGCACAAAAGTCTACATTGACGGAATCGGGGAAAGGACGGTTGAGGACACAGGCGGTCTGATAGTGGACAAGTGTATTGATGTTTATGTAGAGGATGTAGAAACAGCCTTACAGGGTGGACGGCACATGGCAGATGTTTGGATGGTGGATGAACAGTGCAAGTAGGTACTAAAGAATTTTATGAAATATTGTCTAATTTTGAAAGAGAATTTAAAGATATGCGATTAGATAGAGAGAATGAGAGCCTCTGGGAAATGGGACAAGTGTATCAAAATGGAGAAACAAACAAATTGTATCTTGCTTATAGGCAAGGATATGCATTAGGTAGATGCAAATATATGTAAGGAGGTGATGAACAATGACCGAAAAGATTAAGAAATGTCCGTTTTGCGGGAGAGAACTTGTGAGAACAACGAACACATATAAAAATTCGCAAGACGAGGAAGTCATGGAGGATTTTTACAGCCACGACGTAACTGCATACTCCGAATATTGCACTGCGGAAGAAATCATAATCGGTAATAATACAAAGGATATAACCGCTTGGAACACCCGAGCAGCAGACGAAAACCCGGAACCAACAACCGAGGAATTAATAGAATTTATTAATGACCCGGACGCAAGGCAGGAACAACACGAGTACGCTATGTATCTGCTTGCAAAGAGGATGAAGGACGAAAACCCACCGCTGACAATTGAAGAATTAAAAGAAATCAGTAAGGATATTGAAAATCGCCAATGGGTATGGATTGAGATATTGCCTGAATATACAAGACATAAACCTTATTCAGAAGCTGAATCCGCATATTATCATGTTCAAACAGATTATGCAAAAGGAGAGTCGTTTTGCTGTGGATATCCGGGCTATGGATTTGAATTTGAATATGAAGATTACGGCAAAACATGGCTTGCATATAGGAGGAAACCGGAGGAGTAAAATGGCAAGGATATTTGAATGCGAAAGTTGTTTTTACAACACAGAAGACAAAGAAAAAGAATGCATGGTATTACATGAAAGGCAAGAAAACTGTAGTAGCTGGGCTGACAGGGAAGAGGCAGAAAGAAGAGAGGAGGCAATAAAGGAATATAGGTCAGTCGCTACACCTGCAATGGGTTGTGAATCGGTAAAAGATATCTTGGATAAACACTTCATTCAACTATATCTAAATAACTACAACGACATAGAGATATCAGATGTTTTGAAGGTATCGGCTTCATCTGTAGGAACGTACAGAAACAAATTAGGATTAAAACCGCTAAACAAAAGAAAAAAGCCTGCGGGAACAGGCAAATAAAAAATAAAACATTTTCTTTATTGTACAAAACACAGTAAGAAAAATCAAGGAGATAATTTATGAATATAGAAAAATTAATAGATACGGCTACAGAATTAAAAGAGACAACCTTAGTTTCTGAAGAAGCGATAAGGCAAGCCAATTTAAAAGCAGAAGAAAAAGCCTCTATATGCGCTTACAACAGCTATAGTGATAGTTTCCAAATTTTCGATGGAGATGTTTTTTTAGAAATTTGCAGAACTGCAAACAAAGTTCCAATTAAAGGCTTCTTTTCGGAAATGTTTAAATACAAATATATCGTCAATGTTGAAGGATTTACGTTTACTTGTGTTACAAATCGCGATTTACCGTTTGAAGGTGATGAAAATAAAATCAAGGAGGAAATATAGATGATAAAAGGATATAAGGGTTTTGATAAAGATTTAAAATGCAGAGGTTTTCAATATGAAACAGGCGAGGATTATGAACAAGAAGGAAATATAAAAGCTTGTAGCAAAGGATTCCATTTTTGTGAAGATCCTTTGAATGTATTTGAGTATTATCCTCCGGCGGATAGTAGATATTGCGAAGTAGACGGAGACGGGAAAATAGATAAAGAAGATGGCAGAGATAGTAAGGTAGCAGCTTCTAAAATACATATAGGTGTGGAGATAGGACTTCCCGGACTGATTAAAGCCGGAGTTGAATATATAAAGTCTAAAGTTGATTGGGAGCATGCCAAGGAATCGAACACAGGAGACTATAGTGCTGCGACCAACACAGGAGACCGAAGTGCTGCGACTAACACAGGATACCGAAGTGCTGCGACTAACACAGGATACCAAAGTGCTGCGACTAACACAGGATACCAAAGTGCTGCGACTAACACAGGAGACTATAGTGCTGCGACTAACACAGGATACCAAAGTGCTGCGACTAACACAGGAGACTATAGTGCTGCGACTAACACAGGATACCGAAGTGCTGCGACTAACACAGGATACCAAA
>NZ_DAMASY010000004.1:0-109515 GCF_032080165.1 Sedimentibacter sp. | reverse complement strand
AAGTGCTGCGACTAACACAGGATACCAAAGTGCTGCGACTAACACAGGATACCAAAGTGCTGCGACTAACACAGGATACCGAAGTGCTGCGACTAACACAGGAGACCAAAGTGCTGCGACAGTTGAGGGCAAGGAAAGTATTGCAATGGCTACAGGTATAGAAAGTAAGGCAAAAGGCGCATTGGGTTGTTATATCGTATTAGCAGAATGGGAAGAGGGCGAGGATTGGAATTGGCATTTAAAGAATGTTAAATCTGCAAAAGTAGACGGCAAGAAGATAAAAGAAAACACATTCTATACGCTTAAAGATAATAAATTTGTGGTGTGTGATGAACAATGACATACGAAAAATATATACAAGGTACAGATGATTTAGAAGAAGAATTAGGACAACTTGAAGAAGATATAGACAATGTACAATCTGCAATATTTAAGTTACAGGATGTTGTAAATGACAGCTTCGAAGAGATAATAAAATATTCTATTGAAGAATTAGAGATACATAAAAGGCAATTAGAACGTGAAAAAAACGAAGTTGAGGGGAGGATAAATAGGTATAATGAGCATTTTCAATAAACTTTTAAATGTACAAGCTGAGTTAAAAGCACCCAAAGGACAATATAACACATTTGGAAAATATAAATACAGAAGTTGTGAAAATATACTTGAAGCTGTAAAACCATTGCTAAAAAAAGAGGGCTTAGTGCTGCAACTGCATGACCAATTAATCAAAGAGGGTGAAAGGTTTTATGTACAAGCTACTGCTACATTAATAGATGCTGATAATGCAGAATCAACAAGTGTGTCAGCATTTGCAAGAGAAGAAGAAGCAAAAAAAGGAATGGACGGAAGTCAAATAACAGGTGCTTCAAGTAGCTACGCAAGAAAGTACGCATTAAACGGATTATTCTGCATTGATGACAATTCGGACAGCGACATAACTAACCAAACTGGAGATGTAACAAATGAGGATATTCTTAAACTCTTTGAGGTTGCAACGCAAGCGGGATACAGTAAAGCAACTATTTTCAAACAGATAGAAAGAAATTATCACAAGGAAACTCCTGATCTATTGACAAAAGCGGAATACGATCAACTTTTAACTGGATATAAAAAATTAGCAAAATTTAAAGATGGTGAATCAAATGAAAATCAATAGCATAGTTACAAGTGAATATCACCGTTGTTATGTATGTCATAGTGAAAGAAATTTACAAGTTCACCACTGTATGCATGGAACAGCGAATAGAAAGCAAGCAGAGAAATATGGTTTAACAATTCCGTTATGCTTTAAATGTCACAGAGAATTACATGATAAAAATACACAACTCGATAAACATATCATGCAATTGGCGCAGATTGAATTTGAAAAGAATTATTCTTATGAACTTTGGATGCAGGTAATAGGCAAAAATTATAGGTAGGTGATTAAAACGGAACTTACTTTTACTAAGGGCAAAATAACAAGACAGTTCAGCGGGGATTATGAGGTAACTCTCATAATCTCTAGACAGCAAGAAAGCAACATGGAGCCTCTAAATCAATTGTTAAATGATGATAAGACCAAAACTTGTACGATTGAGCATAAAAAGAAGAAACGTTCTTTAAACGCAAATAATTACGCTTGGGCATTGATAACGAAAATAGCAGATGTGCTAAGAGGTAGCAAGGAAGAAATATATTTTCAAATGCTTAAAAGATATGGACCATCAAGTGTTATATCGGTAGTTGAGGATGCAGTTGAAACACTTATTAAATCAGTCAAATATTGTGAGGAATTTGGGCAATCAGAACTAAATGGCAAGAGATTTAAACACATCAAGGTATTTATGGGTAGTTCTGAATTTGATACAAAACAGATGTCAATATTTATTGATGGGATTGTTTCAGAGGCTAAAGAATTAAATATATGTACTATGACACCAGTGGAAATAGAAAAGCTGAAAAGTTCATGGCAGTTCAATAAATAGGGCGGTGGTAAGTTGTTAGACAGAATTGTGAAAATAAGAAATGGCAATAGGTTGGTTAACTTCGAAATATACAAATGTGATAAATGCGGATGCGAAATTAAAGAATCAGATTATGCTTATTTCAAAAAAAACATAACCTTATGTAGAGAATGCGCTTTTATAAATGGATATTTTTCAAGCAATGAATATCTTGATAGTGTTGGTATTATGTTGTCAGATTGTCACGTAGGTATTAATCCGAATGGAGAGGTAGAAATTTGGCAAGGTAAAGTGACACCTCCATGGGAAAGAGAATCAAAAGAACAAAGACATACACCACAATATGAAAATTGGAGATCAAAGGTATTTGAAAGGGACAATTACACTTGTCAAAAATGTGGACAAAGAGGTGGTAAATTAAACGCTCATCACATTAAACCTTTCGCTAAGTTTAAAAAACTACGGTATGTGGTTGATAATGGATTAACCTTATGTGAAGAATGCCATAAAAAAGAGCATAGAAGGAGGGATTAAATTGGCAGAACCGTTAATCCCTGGCGGATACATATTATTAAGCAGAAGGCTAATAGAAAGCGAAATATGGAATAAGCCGCCTCTTTATCTTAAAGTTTGGATATTTTTACTTTCTAAAGCTCAGCACGGAAATTTTAAAGGGTTAAAAAGAGGTCAGTTGTGGGTTACATATGATGATATTATTGAAGGTTGTTCTTGGAAGGTAGGAGCCCGATTAGAGAAGCCTAACAAGGACCAAATATATAAAATTCTAACGTTTTTACGAAATCCCGATGAAAGGGGGTACGAAAGCGACACGAAAGCGACAATGATAACGACATCGAAAGCGACAAGGGGAATGTTGATAAATATTGATAATTACGACTATTATCAAACACATAGTAATTACGAAAGCGACGATGAAAGCGACAACGAAAAAGCTACGAAAGAGGTTCGAAAGCGACAGAGTAGCGACACGATAAACAAGAATGTAAAGAATGATAAGAACATTAATAATATATATAGTGTTTTGGACAACTATACTTCTGATGATAATTTAAGACAAGCCTTAAAAGATTTTTTAGAGATGCGTAAAAAGATAAAGAAACCTATGACGGAAAGAGCATTCGATATGCTTCTTAAAAAATTAGATGAATTAGCTGCTACTAATGATATGAAAATCAAACTTATAGACCAAAGCATTTTACATAACTGGCAGACGGTTTATCCTTTAAAAGAACAGAAGCAGCAAGATAAATCAAGCAATGCTAAGCCTAACAAATTCCACAACTTTACACCAAATGATGACTATACAGGTGAAGACTTAGAAAGAATTGCAAGAGAACGATTTGAAAAAAGGTTAAAGGATTTAGGTTTAAATGCATCCAAGGAAGGAGAGGAATAAATGAACGTAAAAACCTTAGAGCTATCTAAATTAACAGAAGTTGAACGTTTAGAGATAGCAACTTTGCTTATAAAAGCAGGATACACCGTAAGGATGAGAAAAGAAAAGTCGACAGGAAGAAACTACAATTACTATGTCGAATATTGGAAAGGCGAAGAACAATCAGAGGGTGGAGGCGATTAATTGGAATTATATCATGACCATTTTCAAAATTATAAAAGATATAACATCCCAAAAGCACAGTTAATAATTGCCGATATTCCATACAATGTTGGAGTTGACGCATACGCAAGTAACCCGTCATGGTACAAAGATGGCGACAATAAAAACGGAGAAAGCGAATTAGCGGGAAAGCAATTCTTTGATACTGACAAAAATTTCAACGTCGTTGAATTTATGCATTTTGCTTCTACTATGCTAAAGAAAGAACCTAAAGAAGCAAAGCAAGCCGGTTGTATGATTGTATTTTGTGAATTCGAACAACAATTCATGTTGATAGAAAAAGCAAAAGAATACGGATTCAATCACTATATAAATCTTGTGTTCAGAAAAAATTATTCGGCTCAGGTTTTAAAGGCAAACATGAAGATTGTGGGAAATTGTGAATATGCCATTTTATTATACAGGGACAAGCTGCCAAAGTTCAATAACAATGGCAAAATGATATTCAACGGGGTTGACATTCCTGAAAACTATTGTTTTAGCTACGAGCGAGACACGGGAACAATAAAAATTCATCCCACACAAAAAAGCATATACGTTATAAAAAACCTTATAGAGATATTTACAGATATCGGAGATGTGGTGATTGATCCAACGGCGGGTAGCGGAGTTACATTATTGGCATCCGAGCAATTAGGAAGGAAATCATACGGCTTTGAGATTAAAAAGAAATTTGTAAATGATTTTAATACGAAATTGGCTAAGAATGTTCAGACTTCAATTTACAACATTAGTTAGTGGAGGTGTAGAAAATGAAGAAATATAAAGTAATCACATTATGCGGTAGTACAAAATTTAGAAATGAATTTGAGATGGTCCAGAAAGTATTAACATTACAAGGCAATATAGTAATATCGGTTGGTTTATTTGGACACTCAGGAGATACCGAAGCATTAGATGAGAAAACAAAGTTAATGCTTGACGATATGCACAAAAGAAAAATTTATATGGCGGATGAAATATTTGTAATTAACGCTGGTGGTTATATAGGCAAAAGTACAAAATCAGAAATTGAATATGCAATAAAGAACGGTAAAAAGGTTAATTATTTAGTGGAGGTAAACCATGAATAGCGTCGTATTGATAGGGAGATTAACTAAAGATCCCGAGCTTGCATTTGTACCTGCTACAGGGTTAGCAGTAGTAAAGATAAACTTAGCAGTAGATAAGGAGTTATTCGGGGAGAAAAAGCAACAAGCCATAAGCCAAGGCAAACCAACAGCAGATTTTATAAATATAACTGTGTTCGGGAAGATGGCAGAAAGTTGCACTAACTTCCTTGCAAAGGGGAGAGAATGCGCGGTTCACGGCAGAATAAATACAGGTAGTTATACAACCCAGACAGGAGAAAAGAGATACACAACTGATGTTATAGCAGATAGGGTTGAATTTATCGGCAGTAAGAACGAGGGACAAGCTAAACCGCAGGGCGGTAGTTTTCCGAGTGAGGATGAGGATATATTCACACCGGTGGATCCGGAGGATGTGCCTTTTTAGGAGGTAAGTATGAAGAAAAGTAATTTAATTGATAAACATTGCAATATATGCGGAAAGCAATTAAATACTTGGGATGACAAATGTTCTAAAACTTTAGCCTATAAAACCTCCGTATGCGAAAAATGTATTGCAAAAGAATACGACATATCCACGGATGAATTAAGAGACAAATTGGAGAATTTCTTCGGAGTAAGACCATGTATGGGGATATGAACGAGCTGACAAAGAAACTTCTCGCGGAAGGCTATACAAAAGATAATCATCCCGACTATGTAAGGTGGTATGCAAATACACATGAATTCGAATACACATCAGAATTTTTATATAACAGTGTATGGGAAGCTCCATGCGGCGTGATGATGAAAGGATATTTTACGTACGGATACATGAGTCACATGGGCGTTGAATGGAGAGTAGAAAATAATAATTATAACTTTCATTGCCCTTATCGTAAAAAAGAATGTGAACTTTGGCATCCTCTTTTGAAAGAATTGAATTATGGTGGTAAGTGCTCGTGGCATTTGTCTGATAAGCCATATAATTATGACAATAGTGCAGAGAAAATTAAGGACGAAAGACAGAAGCTTACATTAGAAAACCTCAATAAGAAATTTGGAACAAACGGGATGATAAGTTGTACCTGCTGCCATATCAACGAAGATACCTGTGAACCATATTTCAGATATGACCCTTATGATTGTTTAAATTATACAAATAATGGGTGTTTTAATAATAAATGTTGGTGTACCGGCAAAGAAAGAGATTTAACTCTTGGAAATGTCTATTATGACGTTAAAACAACAACGGAATACCGAAAAGGATTTATAGTCGAACCTGTTATACAAATAGTGAAAGGCAAGAAACTATTTGATAGCAGAAAACCAATAATTGACTTAGAAATGTATTTAAAAATGTATCCGGATGCAGTTTATGAAAAAGAAAAAATGAGACATCATATGCAACTGCATAATGCTAAATATCACAATAAAAAATTTGAATTAGAAGTGGTTAATATTCGAATTGAGAAGCGAGAAAGTCGGGATTTATTACAAGACCTCGAGGATATAAGAGAAGGAATAGAAGTTGTACATGAAAGCGATAAAAATAAAAAGACTAAAGAGGCTAAAAGTGAACGCAGGAAGAAATATCAAGAGGATAAGCAAAAGCGTGCGAAGAAAAAACACCTTGAAAAGATTGAAGAAAACATAAAAACGGGGACGTATAAAGATGTAGACGGAAACATTCAACCTTTAACACCGGTTCTCTTAATGCATTACAAAGAGACGCTAAAAGAAAATGGAATTCAAATAAGAGAACAGATAGAGATTAATGATTTGTTAGGAGATGATTAATTGATAAAATTTACAATACCATTCAGACTACCAAGTCTGAACGAGTACATAAATAAAATAAACCGTAATAGACATGCAGGAAACAGATTCAAGCAAGAAACGGAAGACCAAATAATATGGATTCTCAAAGGATTAAAACAGAGAATACAAAGACCTGTAAATATAAAAATTACATGGTACGAGCAAACGAAACGTAGAGATAAAGATAATGTAATGTCAGCTAAGAAATTTATATTTGATGCATTACAGAAGTCGGGAATATTGCCTAATGATAACAATAAATACATAAATAGTATTACAGAAGAAATTGTTTATAGACAAGGCGATAAGGTTGAAGTAGAGATATGGGAGGTGTGAAATGAGAATTGATTTACCGTTATGCAATTTCAAATTATGTCGCAAGTGCTTTGATGGAAATTGCACAGGAGGTGAAAATGACAGGATGAAATGCGAGCAATTTAAGAATAATTGGATTCATGTTAAAGAGGCATTGCCGGAAGAAACTCAAAGAGTATTGGCAACTCTTAAAAATAAAATGGTTTTGGAAGTGTTTTTTATAAATAATAAGTTTAAGTATCAAGGAATAATGAAAGGCGGTGGCATGAGTGAAGTTTCGCAAAATAATCCAGTTATAGCATGGCAACCATTGCCTGAACAGTATAAGGAGGGTTCAAATGAATAGAGTAATCAAATACAGCATATGGGACAAGAAAAATCAGAAAATGATTACAAATGCACAAAATTTTAAGTTTATTGAGGACAATAAACGATAAACATTTTTTAAGGTTAAGAGCTGATGACAACAATAATTGGACTGTATGTGCTGAATATACAGGTGATTATGAAATTCTTCAATACACAGGTGAGAGTATTCCCGATACAGATGAAATGATAGTTGACGGCGATATTTTAGAGCAGAGCTACTTCAATAAACTTAATAAAAAGAAAATTATAAAAAGATACTTAATTCACTATGAGAATGCTTGCTTTAAAGCTAAGCGCATCGGGCATAGTCCTTACGGAGATACACTTTTGTATTTTGTTATTGCTAATGCAAAAATATTTGACACAAGAATTATAGGAAATAAATTTGAAAATCCTGAATTGTTGGAGGTGGACAATGAATAGAGAAGAACTATTAAAAATCGCAAAGCCGATTTTGTTCAATACCAATATGACAATTGCAATACTTGACGATAGAAAGACGGTTACAAGAAGAAATGTAGTAAAGCCTAAATATAAAGTCGGAGATATTCTCTATGTTAGGGAAAAATTCAACGATATAGAAACAGACACTATCTTATATGCTGCTGATAAAGATTTCATAGAATACGGATGCAAAGAAGTAGACGAATATTTGTTCATGGAAAGTGATATCAAATGGAAACCGTCAATCCACATGCCAAAGGAAGCGGCAAGGATATTTTTAAAAGTAACAGGCGTAAGAGTTGAGAGGTTGCAGGATATTACAGAAGAACAGGCTATTAAAGAGGGGTGTATTGATACGAGAGGATTTATACATTCATATGATAACGAGTATAGTAACTCACATTCAGCGTTAAAAGCATTTATTGAACTGTGGAACGGCACAATCAAAAAACAAGACCTTGATAAATACGGCTGGGAAGCTAATCCGTGGGTTTGGGTAATAAAATTTGAGAGGATAAGGATAGAACAATGAAACAATATTGCCGTTACTGTGCAAATGCTGTGCTGATTGATGATGATATTGCATATTGCGAGGTTAAACACCATCAAAGACCTAAGCGGTTATGCGTGACGCCGAATAAATGCAAAAGCTTTCTATTTAATGAAATGGATGTGTTTGATATTGAGAAGAAATATCAGCCGATGAAGATTAAAAAATCAGCAGGCAATCAAATTAGGATGGAGGTGTAATATGAAAATTAAAAAACACAATGAAGATATAGAACTGCTGATTGACTTACTTGTAGGCGCTTTACAAGAAGAGGGCTATGAAGTTACAAGGTTTAGTGAAACCAGAACGCTTTATACATCAGCATATGATGCATTAGAAGTATTGGCTCCTGACGGAAGTTATTTTATGGTTGATATTGATGAGAAGCCAGTCAATAAAAGAAAACATATTGAGGGAGTTTCCGGAGGAACTGAGGAGGTAAATATGACTAATTTAAAAGGTGGGAATTTAGATAAGTTTACAGTTTTAAAAAATGATGATATTGCAAAATATTTATCTCCTTTAGCAAAACACAGGCTGCAACAACTATTAGACGTAATATATCGTTGTCGTACAAACGATAATAAGTTATTAAATACTTACTTAGTAATCAACACAGACGAGCCATACGCAGATGAAGTGATTGAAATACTTAAGAAAAATGGACATTGGGGGTAGAGAAATGGAGAGATTAACTGAAAGTCAAGATTGTTATTACGGAGAACAACAAAAAATAAGACAACTTTGTTACATGGGATTTGATTGTGACTGTAAATATCCAAGTTGTTCCGGTTGTACTATTTTGAAACTATATCGAAAACTTGCAGCATATGAAGATACAGGATTAGAGCCGGAGGAAATCAAAGAAACGGTTGAGCTGCTTAAGGACGTAGCTAATAAATATGAAACATCTGTAAAAATGCACAGCATAACAACAAAATTGTTGAATGAACATAAAGAAAGGATGAATATAACTAAAATAGAATCATACCAAGGTCAATATGAAGCTGCGGAATCCATGCTAAATAATATATATCAAGGTGAAATAATCGGTGCAACTGCTTATAACGTGATAAATCAAGCATTACAAAGCATGGGAGAAATGATTGCTGAAAAAGAGGAGGGGTAAATTGAAGAAAGACCACATAAGAGATTATGCAACAGAAGCATTTAGATATTATGCCTTCCTTGGAAAACCACATAAAGAAGATTTAGAAAAGAAGTACTACCAAGAAGCACTTGAGGAATATGAAAGAAAGCAACGATTAGGCGGGACAGGCATAAGCAAGCCTACGGAACAGGCTATAATGTATGCAGAGGGGATATTGAGACAGAAACAAGCTGAATTATGGGACATACTTGCTGTAGAAAAAACATTAGCACAATTACATATATGGGAGCGGCAGGCGGTAGAAATAGTATACTTTCCACATGCACAGAGAGATATGAAAAAAGGAGAAATCGAAGGCAGGGTACAACAAGCGGTTATACATATACCTGCAGGAAGAGCGACTGTGTTCAGGTATCTAAAAAAAGCAAGAAATATATTTGCGTATGAAAGAGGATTGCGATTATAAAAATATTTTTTTACATAAGTTGATACTACAAACTACTTTCTTTATGTTATTATGATTCCATCAGAAGTGTTTAATTCATCTTTAAGTACTCCTTGACAAAGACACTGCTTCCCCCAGCGGTGTCTTTTTATTACAGCAAACACAGCCGTTAAGCGGCAGTAAATTATAATGCACAGCCTTTTACAGGCAGTATACAAAACAGCAGCTTCATGACGCATTAAACCGTGTGCAATTCGGCACGGTTTTGTTGTATCCGGACGGTGGAGCAAGTTCATTTTGTGTTGAAATATACACGTTTTAAATTTTAGGTTTTGTGACGATGCAGATATGAATCAGGCTGCATAGGGTATAGGGGTGGGGAATTTAATGTTGTAAAATCTTTCCTGTATGGTTATAATATTAATTAATTAAAATTAGGAGGTTTGTGTGATGGGATTATTTAATGGTTTGATGGGTAATGCATCTGAATATAGTATCGAAGCAGCCCAAAAGGAATATGGACATCTTTTATCAGACAAAGAAATTGTTGACAAAGCATACAAATTGGTAAGAGACATGTTTATTTTTACTAACAGGAGATTAATACTTATTGATGTCCAAGGAATGACCGGGAAGAAAATAGAATGCAGATCAATCCCTTATAGCAAGATAACAAGCTTTAGCGTTGAGACAGCCGGACATTTAGATTTAGATGCCGAGTTAAAGATTTGGGTATCAGGAATAGGACAACCAATACAGAAACAATTCAATAAGACATTAAACATTTATGAAGTACAAGCAGAATTAGCAGAACACGTAAAATAAATATATTACATAGGCACTCGAAAGGGTGCTTTTATTATGCAGGTGATCACATGGCAAAAGAGTTTGCAAAGAGGTTTTATGATAGTAAAGCGTGGAAGGATTGCAGAGAATCATTTATATCAGACAGAATCTCAGTAGATGGTGGAATGTGTCAATACTGTGGAGAAGACTTAGGATACATAGTTGACCATATAGAAGAGTTGACACCTGACAATATAAATAATCCATATATAACATTAAATCATGATAACTTACAATATTTATCTTTAAAGTGTCACAATATCAAAACATTCAGCATGGATAAAGATATTGTCAGAGAAGGATTAATGTTTGACTGTAATGGGGAATTAATACAGTCCCCCCATAAATAATTTTATATGCTTAAACGAGACGACCGATGGGCAACCTTCAAAAAATACACAGGTAATTTTACATGAGAGGGGGGTTAAATAAATGGCTAAACTTAGCAAGACAAAACAAGATGAATTAATATATACAGAAATTAATAAAATGTTAGAACAATTTAAAGAGATTTCAGACGACAAAAGAAAACTTGCAATGCGATTAATTGAACGAGCAGCGTTTATGACAATTACCCTTCAAATTTTAGAGGATAATATTAAAAGTAAAGGACCTACTTATTTATTTGAGCAAGGCGCTCAAAAAATGATAATTGAAAATCCGTCTCAAAAAAGTTACAACACAATGATCAATAGATATACGACCATTTATGATAAATTGATAAGCTTGCTTCCTAAAGAAGAAACAAACAAAACAGAAGATGATGGATTTGATGACTTCGTAAATGGAAGGGAAGATGTCTGATGGTTAAGTACCCAAAAGACTATAATCCTATACTTGAATACTGGGCAGACATAGAAAGCGGCAAAGAAGTTGTTCCAGATAAGATTTACAGGACTTATAAAAAAGTTGCATATGACATAAATAATCCAGGTGAATATTTTTACTCGCCACAAAGAGCGAATCACATATTAGAATTCGCAGAAAATTACTGTAAACACTCTAAGGGTAAATTTGGTGGTCAACCTGTTGTGCTGGAGCTGTGGGAAAAAGCACATCTTGCAACGGTATTCGGATTTATCGACATAAATGGAAACAGAAAATATAGAAAATCAAAGTTAATTGTAGGAAAGAAAAATGGAAAGTCATTACTTGCTTCAATAGTTGGTTTATATATGCAGGTAGGAGACGGAGAACCGGGTCCTGAAGTATATGCGGTAGCTACTAAAAGAGACCAAGCTAAAATCATATGGCAAGAAGCAAAGCGTATGGTACGCAAATCTAAATCACTATTAAAACGAATTAGAACTCTTGTTGCTGAATTGTTAAGTGATTTTAATGATGGTGTATTCAAGCCGCTTGCAAGTGATTCCGATACCCTTGATGGATTAAACATACATTGCGCTCTGATGGACGAAATACATCAATGGAAAAATGGTAAAGCACTCTATGACATTATAGCTGATGGTGTAAGTGCAAGAGAGCAGCCATTAATATATATTACTTCGACAGCTGGCACAATCAGGGAAGATATATATGATACTGAGTACGAAGACTCTGAAAGAATAATAAACGGATACTTTGATCCAGATGGTTACCACGATGAGGAAACCATCTCTTTTATTTATGAGTTAGATAACCGTAAAGAATGGACGGATCCTAAGTGTTGGAAGAAAGCTAACCCGGGATTAGGCACAATTAAAAACCTTGAAACTTTAAGAAGAAAAGTAGAAAAGGCAATTAAGAATCCTGCACTTGTAAAAAACTTAATTTGCAAGGAATTTAACATCAGAGAAACATCCTCTGAATCCTGGTTAACATTCGAGCAGTTGAACAATACAGCTACTTATGAATTGTCAAAATTAAAACCGAGATATTGCATCGGTGGATTGGACCTTTCTAACACTACTGACTTAACATGTGCAACTATAATATTTAAGGTGCCGTATGATGAAACACTATACGTCAAACAAATGTATTGGTTGCCGGCTGATTTATTAGAACAACGTGTAATAGAGGATAAAATACCTTATGATATTTGGTTAGAGCAGGGTTTATTGAGGGTATCTGAAGGTAATAAAATCAACTATAAGGATGTTACAAATTGGTTTCTTGAAGTTCAAAACGATCTCGATATATATGTATATAAAATAGGTTATGACAGTTGGAATAGTCAATATATAGTTGATGAATTACAAATCAATTTTGGCAAGGAATCAACAGAGCCAGTTATTCAAGGTAAAAAAACAATGTCAAGTCCTATGAAGTCATTTGCTGCAGATTTAGAAGCTAAGAAGATTAATTATAATAATAATCCAATATTAAAGTGGAATTTAAGCAATGCAGCAATAGATGTTGATAAAAATGATAATATTTCCTTAGTAAAAACAAGTAATCAAAGGCGCAGAATTGATGGTGTTGCAAGTTTACTTGATGCATATATAGCTTTAGAAAGACATTACGAAAATTATATGAATATGATTTAAAGGTGGTGAAAATTTGGGACTTTTAGAAAAAATATTTCCCAAACAAAGGGAAAATAATATTGATGGTTACTTTAAAACATTAAACGCATATATACCAGCTTTCACTACTTATGCCGGTGGTATATATGAAATGGAACTTACAAGAGCTGCAATACATTCCTTTGCAACTCAATGTGCAAAATTAAAACCGGAAATACAAGGAAGTGCATATAAAAACTTAGAGAAGACATTACAGTTTAAACCAAATCCATATATGGACACATACAAATTTATATACCGGCTTGCAACTATTCTGAGTATTGACACTACAGCATTCATAGTGCCTTTATATGCTAATGACTATGAAACGATAGTAGGGTTTTATCCATTACTACCGCAAAGAACAGAAATATTAGACGTAAAAGGGGAACCGTGGTTAAGATACACATTTTCTAACGGACAAAAGGCAGCAATTGAATTAAATAAAGTTGGAATATTGACACAATATCAATATCAAGATGATTTCTTTGGTACGGGAAACAAAGCATTACTTCCTACTATGCAACTGTTAGATATTCAAAAACAAGGCATTGAAGAGGGAATTAAACAATCTGCAATGTTAAGATTCATGGCTAAAGTCGGACAATCCTTAAGACCAGAGGACATAAAGAAAGAAAGGGATAGATTTTCAAAAGATAATCTAAGTTCTGACAATACATCCGGTGTAATGATGTTTGATGCTAAATATTCTGAAGTAAAACAAATTGAAAGCAAGCCATTTATTGTAGATGCTGAGCAGATGAAAATCATTCAAACCAATGTGTATAATTATTTTGGTACAAACGAGAAAGTATTACAAAATGATTGGACAGAAGACGGATGGAATGCTTATTATGAGGGTAAAATTGAACCTTTCGCTTTGCAACTTAGTTTAGTTATGTCAAACATGACATTTACACAGAAAGAATTAGCATTCGGAAATCAAATATTATTTACATCGAACAGAATGCAATACGCAAGCAATAATACAAAGTTACAAGTATCATCCCAGATGTTTGATAGAGGTATTTTAACTACAAATCAAGTTATGGACATTTGGAATATGCCCCATGTTGAAGATGGAGATAAGAGATATATCAGGAAAGAGTATTCAGAAGTTAATAAGTTAGATGGAGGTGAAGGAAATGCCATTAAAGGATAATAGGGAGTACAGGAACCTATCAATACTACAACCACAGAGCCAACAAAAGAGGATTGATACAGATTATTATGTGGAAGGTTACGCTACAACTTTTGATAAACCTTATTTGCTTTGGGAGTATGATGGAATAAAGTATTATGAAGTAATTGACAGACACGCTTTAGATGGTGCGGATATGTCAGACATAATAATGCAATATGACCATGAAGGCAAAGTATTAGCAAGACAATCTAACGGATCATTAATCGTGGAACCAAACGACAATGGTCTTTTTATTTGCGCAGATTTAAGCAAATCATCAGCAAGCAAAGAAATGTATGAAGAAATAAACAACGGACTTGTAACACGCATGAGTTGGGCATTTACAGTAGAAGAAGATTCTTATAACAGTGAAACAAGGACAAGAACCATACTAAAAGTTAAAAAAGTTTATGACGTGTCAGCAGTTTCCATACCGGCAAACCAAGACACTGAAATATCCGCTCGTTCTTACCTTAACGGAGTGATTGAGGCAGAGAAACAGGAGTTGTTAGAGCGTAGAAAAAAACAAATCAAATTAAAATTAAAATGCGAGGTGCAATAATGAGATTAAAAGAAATTGAAGAAAGATTATCAGCTATTAAAGTTGAAATAGACAAAGATGGTGCTGACTTAGATGCTTTAGAAAAAGAAATAAACACTTTGACAGAAGAGAGAAAAGGAATCTTAGATAAAGCTGAAAAAAGAAAGAATTTAATTGACGGCATAATTAATTTGCCTGATGCAAACATTATAAAAGATTTTAAGGAGGAAAGAAAAGTGGAATTTACAAAACATAATGTGTTAAAAGCTCCTGAGTACAGAAGCGGTTGGGCAAAAACTTTAATGGGATTGCCGTTAGATGAAGTTGAACAAAGAGCAGTTGGAACTGCGTTAACTACTACAGCAACTACTTATGTTGCAGCTGATGCAAACAACAATGGAGTTAATAATGGTGGTTTATTTATTCCTGAAGATGTAATGATGGAATTAATGAACAGAATTGAGTTAGCATCACCGTTCTTTAGAGATATACCAAAGACCGCAGTAAACGGATATGTCAAATTCCCTTACAGAGCAGGTGGAACAGGCGCAGAAGAACAAGCTGAGGGAACTGCTAACAAAGACGGTCAAGTTCAGTGGGCTGAATTAGTTTTAACAGTACTTGAAGTATCTGAAACTATCAGAGTAACTTGGAAATTAGAAGCAATGTCAGTTGATAGCTTTATCAATTACATCTTAGACGAATTATCAATGGCTATCCCTGAAAAGATTGCTAATGATATATTCTATGGTGATGGTACAGGCACTTTAACAGGTATTGCAGCAAGCGGAGTTGCTTTAGATGGTGAATACACTATAGGAACTGCAGAAGGTAATGTTGCAGATATATATGCAGCTATAACAGCTGGTATTGCATTGTTGACTGATAAGAGAAAGAGAATTGGTGCAAAAATTTATGTTGCTCAGGATATAATGGATGCTATGGCATTCTCAAGAGATGCTGAGGATAGGTTCATGCACAATCCTATTAACGGTGTAGGCATTCAGTCATTCGGTAAATACCCAATAGAAGTTGATCCATTCCTATCTGATGGTGACTTTGTAATTGGAAATCCTAAGTATTACAGATTTAACTGGAATGAAGGTTTAAGCATAACTAAGGACGTGTCCGGAAAGAACAGAATTAATGACTATACTGGTTATGCGGTAGTTAGTGGGGCACCACAACCTGCATCATTTGTATACGGAAAAAAATCAGAGTAACAGTTAGCCCTGAAGCAGCTACATTTGATAAAAACGCATTAGGCGAAGGTTACAAGGATGTAGTGCTGACTGTTACTGGGAATGATACTGTAACCAGTATAAAAATAGGTTCAACAGCTGTTAATGTTGAAAACTATACAATTGTAGGTGATAAGGTAACTTTGAAGAAAGAATACCTTGCTACTTTAGCTGTTGGAGATAAGACATTCAAGTTATTAACTGGCGCTACAACATTGACGGTTGTTGTTACAGTTGAGGACACAACAGTTTAATTATTAGGGAGGGATTAACCTCCCTTCCTTCTTTTAAAGGAGGGACTACATGGCATTATTAGATGATATAAAAAAAGCTTTAAGAATAAGTAACACTGTAATGGATACAGAAGTATCAGACCTTATAGATTCTGCAAAAGCAGAATTAAAAAACGTGAATGTCAATATCGATAAAACTGTTATTGTTACAGAAGACCAAACACCAGAACCGACAGAGGAAGTACCAAATCCAGAACCTATGTTAGTAGATGTTAAAGTAATGGATCCATTAATCAAGCGAGCGATAACATTATATTGCAAAGCTAATTTTGGTTATGATAATCCAGATGCGGAAAGATTTGCAGAAAGTTATAAAATGTTAAAAATTCATTTAGCTTTATCATCAGATTATCAGGTGGTGACAAAAGATGTTTAAAGATGTAATTGATCTAATATCAATAGTCAATACAGTCGATGAAGGTGGAGATACTGTACAAGTTGAAACATCAAGACAAGTATATGCAAACAAGAAATCTATTAAACAAAGCGAATTTTACCAAGCTCTTACAGCTGGATTAAGGCCAGAAGTAACTTTTGTAATACATTCTTTTGAGTATGAACAAGAAAGAAAACTTACTTATGAAACAAAACCATATAACATTATTAGAACCTTTGAAAAAGGAGATTTTATAGAGCTAATTTGTGAGGCGGTGGTTTAATTGCCAATGCCTAAATCAGTAACAAAGTATAGTAATAAAAACGGTGTAACATTTACATCAAGTGTTGACCGGGTTAACTATACCATTCAAGAGCTTTCAAGGGCTGCTTTAAAAGATGTTGCAAAAGTCATTCGTAAGAAGATGATAATAAAACTCAAAGAACTGCCAGGTATGAAGAAGAACAAAAGACTTTATAGTTCAACTCAATACTGGGTTAGAAAGAAAGAAACCGATTTACAAGTTGGCTTTAAACATAACACTTGGTATGGAGTTTTACAGGAGCTTGGTGGCGACAATCAGCCGAAACGAAGTATTTTAAGAGATACTGTATTTGAAAGTATTGACGAAATACAAAAGATAGAGGCTCAATACTTGAGTGCTATCGAGGATGAGTTAAAAGCACAAGCATTAATAAACGAGGATGAGGAGGTAGGAGATAATGAAGACGTGGGCGCTTAGAGTTGAACTGCAGAAAATATTTAAGACTCTTACAGTAAATGTATACTACGAAGGAAATCAAGAACCTGACGTTTATCCTCGTATAGTGTATGAACTTAGCGAAGTGTCGTATGATGCAGGCAAAACTTTATATCAATTAGAGATTAATGTTATTGACTATGGCACAAGCACAAGAATTGTTGAGGATTTAGCAGATAATATACAAGCAACCTTAAATAAGTACTATTTTAATAATGATGAGATACAATTTGCAGTCTACAGAGGGTTGAGACAGAAAGTTGAAGAGGATGATAAGTTAATCATTAGACGACGATTACTTTTTGAAATACATTTATATGAATTGAAAGGAGAATAAATATGCCAAAACCGAAGGTTTTTAGTGGATTTACAGCAACTACAGCTGAAAATTTGCTGTTAGATGCAGGAGCATTTTTTAAAAATTTTGAAGTTGGAACAGACACTTTCGATAGTGCGGTTGCAGCTGGTAAACTATTAGGAGCAACGCAGGGCGGAGGAACATTTTCAGCTGTTCCTACTATTAGAAAAATTGAAATTGATGGAGTAAAAGGAGCTGCAAAAGGGTTAGAAGTTATTGATGAATGGGTTGTAACATTAATGGCTAACATTAAAGAAGTAACTCAGGAGTCTATTATGGCAGCATTGGCTACCGGGGTAGCAGCAGACGGTCCAACCGGTTATAAAAAAATTACGGTAAACAACTATATACAGTTGACTGACTATATTGACAATGTTGTTTGGGTGGGTAAACTTTCAAAAACTGATACTCCTGTTATTATAGTTGTTAAGAATGCTATTTCATTAGGTGGCTTAACTCTTAATATGGCTGACAAGAGCGAAGGTTTAATTCCTACAACATTTACAGGTCATTATGATGACACTGAATTAGACGTGCCGCCGTTTGAAATCTATTATCCAGACAGTTCAGTTGCATAGGAGTGATTATATGCGTAAATTACAAACACAAGACGTATTTGCAGCTATGAGAGCAATCTCAAAAGCTAACTTAAAAGAAGAAATAAAACCGTTACTTAAAAAAGCAAGCGCAGGCGAAGTTGATGTTGAGGATGTTGGTATTGAAGGTATTTTAAATTTAATTGAAATATTCTCTAAACAAAATTCTGAATATGCTATATATGAAGTATTAGCAGGACCGTTTGAAATGACTCCAGGAGCTGTTAAGCAAATGGACATTTTAATGTTAGCTAATTATCTTGAAACGCTTTCTAAGGAGAACGACCTTAAGCGTTTTTTTACTTTATTGGCAGGTTTGATTACAAAGAAACAATAGACCTGCTACTAAGGAGATACGGTTCCTTAGATTATCCAACGAATTTAGATATAGAAGAAGCTCTTCCTTTCATCGAATATGCTTACGAAAAACGAGAGGAAGAGCTTATATTTCAACGATGGATTCCTTATCAACATATTAGCTTTGATGAGTTTAAAGCTAAAATAAAGCCTTGTAAGGTTAAGAGTGACGAGGAAATCTTGAAAGATGTAAAAGAAATAATAAATGCCTTTAATAAAGGAAATGATTGTAAATGATGTATAATTATGATATAATATTATTGTAGGATAGGCAGTCGCGAGCTGACAAACAAGGTATTCCGAACCTTGTTTCCTACATTAAAATAATCGGACAACACAACGGAGGTGTTATTATTACGGAAACTAAAATTTGTACTAAATGCAAAAGAGAATTACCAATAGAAAATTTTTCAAAACTAAGAGATGGCTATCAATTTCAATGTAAAGAATGTAAACATAATTATTATAAGGCTCGCTCAGAAGAAATAAGCAAAAAAACGCAAAGAACAATGGAGAGTCAAACATCCCATTGAAGAAATTTCAGAGGGTTATAAAAAGTGCTGCAAGTGTGGAGAAATAAAGCCTGCAACAACTGAATATTTTAATAAATCGTCTCAGGCTAAAGATGGTTTAAAGTTTAGTTGTAAAGAATGCAGAAAAATAGAGTATTTAGAAAATCAAGAATATAATAAAGAAAAAAGCAAACGACATTATAAAGAAAACAAAGAATGGATTTCAGAAAGAAATAAAGCATATAAAGAACAAAGAAAAGAATGGTACAGAGAATACTTTCAAGATTATTACAAAGAACATGAAGAAGAATTAAAAGAAAACATTAAACAAAGACATTATAAGCGTATAAAAACAGATATCGGATACAGAATATTACAGAGGTGTAGAAAAAGAATCTATGAAGCAATAAAAAGTAACACTAAATCTGCTTCAACACAAAGATTAATTGGTTGTTCAGTTGAAACATTATTAGACCATTTAGAAAGCCAATTTCAAGATGGAATGACATGGGACAACTATGGTGAGTGGCATATAGACCACATAAAGCCTTGTGCATTGTTTGACTTTACTAAGGAAGAACAGCAAAGAGAATGTTTCCATTATACCAATTTACAGCCATTATGGGCTAAGGATAATATGAGAAAATCAGATAAATATGAAGCATCCTAAAAAGGGTGCTTTTATTATGCCATGAAAGAGGGTGATTATTATTGAAATTTTTCGTTTGTTTGGAAGCATCTTGGTTGATAGTTCAAAAGCAGAAGAAAGCATATCTAAAACCGAAAAGAAAGCTGACGGTCTTGGAACTAAGTTAGGTAATGGAATAAAAACAGCTGCAAAATGGGGCGCTGCTATCGGAGCAGGGGCAACAGCTGCAGGCGGTGCATTATTGGCACTTGCAAACAAAACAGCTGAAAGTGCTGATGAAATAGACAAGCTATCAGAAAGAACAGGCATCAACAGAGAAGAGCTCCAAAGGTGGAAGTATGCAGCAGAGCAAAGTGGTGCTGATGTAGGCAAGTTGGAAGGTGGTATTAAAAAGCTTTCTGATGTCATGGATGATGCAATGAAAGGTTCAGAAAAAAACGTTCAGGCATTCGATAAAATTGGCATAAGCATGGATGATTTAAAAAATAAATCTCAATCTGACATATTCGACGATGTAATGAATGCACTCGCAGAAATGCCAGAGGGAGCTGAGCGAAATGCATTAGGAAATGATTTATTAGGTAAGTCATACACAGAGATGCTACCACTTTTAAATGCTGGTGCTGACGGTATGGATGACCTTAAAAACAGGGCTGATGAATTAGGGCTTGTTATGTCCGAAGAAGCGGTAAAGGCTAATGTAAAATTTGGTGACACCATGGCAGATGTCAAGGGCGCTGTAGGAGCGGTATTTATGCAGCTGTCTAATGAGTTTTTACCGATTTTACAAAACTTGCTCGATTGGATACTTGCACATATGCCAGAGATTAAAGAGGTAATAAGTGTTGTGTTCAACGTAATAACTACTGTTGTGACCACAGTATACAATTTATTTAGTGATTATATTCTACCTGTACTATCAACGTTGTTTAGTTGGATTCAAGAAAATATGCCAACAATTAAAGAAGTAACAGAAAAGGTATTTGATGTAATTTGGACGGTTGTCAATAAAGTATGGTCGTTATTCAATAATAATTTATTGCCTATACTTAAAGCATTATGGGATTTTATTTCTCCGACATTTCCACTCATTCAAGGGGTTGTAGAAGTGACATTCGGTGCAATAGTTAAAACAGTAGAAACGGTTATAAATGTATTTGAAAGAGTTACGGGAGCTATTAAAACAGCTGTTGAGTGGCTTGGTAGCTGGAATAAAACAGAGGCAAAAGATAAAGATGTGGGAACTGTCAATCAACGTTATGATGGTAGTCATGCAAGCGGTTTACCTTATGTACCTTATGACGGTTATATCGCAGAAGTACATAAAGGTGAAAGAATAATGACTGCAGCTGAAAATGAAGCTTATAGTAGTGATGGTGGAACTGGCGGTGGTATTCTTATTACCGGGAATCAGTTTACAGTTAGAGAAGAAGCGGATATTAAAAAGATTGCAAGAGAATTATATAATTTGCAGAGAACAAAAGAACGTGGAACAGTATTAGGATAGAAAGGAGTTGCATAAATGGCTAAACTAAGCAGAGTTAGAGGGTTTGCATTTAATGATGTGGTTGTCGATAACTTAAACTTTGATTTATCAAATAATATATATTTAATCGACATTAAAAGAAATGCAACTCCTGTAAAAACAAACTTTGATTTTATTGTACCAAAAAGGCATGGCTCACAAACTTTTACTAATAGGTATGAGGACAATTTTATTGATGTTACAGTAGGTATTTACGACAATAATATAAGCACGCGCAGAACAAGACAAAGAACTTTTTTACAAAGTTTTATAGGTGTTAAATCAATGCTCATATTTTTAGATGAGCCGACTTTGTTTTATTGGGCGGAGGTTATAGACGCTATTAAAATCAAGGAAGGCGCTATATTTACTGAGATTACAATACATTTTAAAGCAAGTTTTTGCAAATATGGTTTGTTAGGTGATGCTAATGACATAATTACAAATAATGCTGATTTTATAACTGATGAATTTGACATTATCACAAACAGCTTAGCATGGGAAAATATAAGCTTATTAACAACAAAAACAGTAACAAACAATGGAAACTTTGAAGCAACTCCGTTAATCGAGGTATATGCAAATACTAATTGTACAAGTGTTATTATTGACAATGGCATAAATAGCTTTACTTTATCAAATTTAGTATCAGGCGAAACAGTTTATATTGACAGTGAAAAAATGATAGTTTATACGATTGAGGGCAATGAGAAAGTAAGTGCTATGACACGATTCACAGGTCAGTTTATAAATATACCTATAGGCGAAAGCATGATTACAATAAAGGGTACAAGTTTTGATGTTAATGTTAGTGTTGAATTTAGAAACACTTATATAGTATAGGTGGTGACTTATGGAATTAGAAAAAATATTAGGAACAAACACAGTAAAAGAAAATTTGATGGTATCTGGCAGAAATTTTACAAAGATCGAAAATGAGAGTGGAGGGAATGTTGAACTACACAATTTAGACGAAACAGCCCATCCAGATATTAGGCAACAAATTAACTCTTTGATAGCCGATAGCAAAAAATATGCAAAATTTAGCATATCGGCAAATCAAAGCATACCGCACAGCACAACTACTCAGGTTGTTTGGTCAAATAAAGTATCATATAATGGAGAGGATTTTTGCGAAATTGACGCCGAAACAGGACAAATTAAAATTACTAAGGAAGGAATGTACGAAATAAATTGTGGCATTGTATTTGCTACATTAGCGACAGGTACGCAAGTTGGACTCAGGAATATTTGGACAGATTATTTACAAACATTTATGCCGGCTAGCGGTAGTCCGACATATTTATATAATAGTTATTTTAAATATTGCACAGTTGGTACATTATTAAATCTTAGGGTGTCCCAAACGCAAGGAACAGCAGTTGATATTTCACCAAGCGGGACAGGTTGTTCGGTTAGAAAGGTAGGTTAAAATGATTATTAATAATGTTAATCCAAATAAACTACATGATGAGTTAATTGTAGCCGGAATAGTGCCTTTGAGTGTTATGCACGATAGAAAAGACGGAGAAATAACAGCAGAAAATGTATGGATGACTTTTGCGGATGGTGCTGATATGATAGCAGTTCAAGCAGTTATTGACGCACATAATCCGGAACCGATACAGCAGGAGCCGACAGAAATTGAAAAATTGCAATCACAAATAGAAACCATGCAAGGTGCATTGGATTTTATTATATTAAACTATTAAAGGAGAAAAGGAGATGGAAGCTATGGCTTTATATTTAGTGCAAGGAATTGAAGAAGGAAGATTGGATTACAAGTTAGTATTTAGTAATTCAAAGCTTTTACCACTTAAAGAAGATGTTGACATGATGTTAATTGCAGACGGTTATCAAGATAAAATAGTTCCTATAAATTAGGGAACAAAACTAAAAAGCACTTAGAAAAGTGTGTTTTTTACATATGGAATCATGTAATTATATATGTTAAAATAATAAAAAATATATATGGAGCGTGGTACCATGACTAATGAAGAAAAATTTAATTTTATTATTAATGTAATTAAATCTGAAATACCATATTATACAGAGGGAAATAGACAATATAAAAAATCAGAAGAAATTTGGCTACATAGGTATCTTACAAAATTAGATTTTGAAGGCATAGTAAAAGCTAATTTGGATTTAGCTTATGATGCAGCATTAAATATATATAATAAAAATTAGGGAACAAAACGAATATTTTGTCAACTAAGCATTAGCTTATCAAAAAGGATCTCTTATGAGGTCCTTTTTAAATGAAAGTAGGTGGGTAAAATACTTACAATAATTAATCAAGATAATGTTATTTTAGCTTATTTAAATAACCTTGAAAGTGCAAATGTACATAAAGTTATAAACGGTGAATATGTACTTAATTTTGTGGCTTTAATTGAACCTTTAAAAACAGAATTTTTGTATGATGAAGATAATTTAATCGTATACGATAATGACTATTTTAGAGTTGTCTCATTAGAAGATGAACACGACGAAAATAACATGTTAAAAGTAGTAGTTAGTTGCGAACATATCAGTTATGATTTAATAAAACAAACAAAATTAACATTTGTGCATGAAAACAGAAGTGCAATATATGTTATGAATGATTTGCTTTTAGATAGTGGATTTACATTCACAGGAACGGATGTAACAACAACATCGTCTATTGACATACAAGATGAAACAGATATCAAGAGTTTATTATATCAAGTTGCGGTAATTTGGGGCGGTGAATTATCTTATTTTCAAAATGACATTGCGTTATTACAACAATTAGGTGCTAATAGGGGTGCTGATTTTAGATTCGGAAAGAATTTGCAATTTATAAGGCGAATAATTGACAGAGCTGAAAACACTGTAAGTTATGAGGTTGAAGTCGTACAAGGTAGCGAACTGCAAGAATTAGGTTTTTTTGATTTAGGTGATACGGTTAGAGTAGTTGACGATGCTTTAAATATTGAAATCAATATCAGAATTGTAGAACTTGAAAGAGATTTAGTAACAGGGTTAAATAGCAGGGTAATTTTAGGCAAACCAATACAAGACTTGACAACAAAATTTGTTAATATTAACAAAAGAGTGTCTACTACTGAGAAAAAAGTCAACAATGTAATAGATGAGCATGGAAATTTAATAGCCGAAAGATTAACAGGTACTTTGAATGATGCAATTGAAACAGTCGAGGGACAAACAGGATATGTTACTTTTGATGACCGAGGCATATTGATACACAACCAACCAACGGAAGATGAAAGCACTTGGGTTATATTAATGTCAAGTGGGGGCATTTTAATCGCAAATGCAAAAAATATTCAGGGTGAATGGATTTGGAGAACTGCTATAACTGGTGAGAGTATAAGCGCCGACGAAATCACAACAGGAACGCTAACAGCTATAAATATTGATGGGGTTACAATCACAGGCTCAACATTAGTTAGTGAAAGCGCTGAAAATACGACTACTATTGATAACGGAGCAATTGAAATTTACAGTAAAACTGATGATAAATACCTATTAAAAGTAGAGAACGGAAATGCAATTATCAACGGTTATTTAAGCACAGGATTTGAATCAGGCGCAACAATAGTAGACAATAGTGGTATTCGGTTTAATGACGGAATTGAATGGGCTTCTTACATTGCAGGGGATGCAAATTTAGATATAGTTGCATTTGGGACAATTGATATTGAAGCCCCGTACGGAATACGTTTAGGCGCGCAACTTGTTTCTGTTAGTTGCCTTAGTTTTAATGTAAGCGGTATGAAAAACTGTGTAATTGATACCGAAGAATATGGAAAAGTATATTTTAGTGCATACGAAACAGCCGAAATATATTTCGGTGATATAGGCGAAAATGAAGTTGTAAACGGTGAATGTATTATAACTTTAGACGAAAAATTGCTCGCTTGTGTTAATACTGATTTACCTTATCAAGTGTTTTTACAGGCTTACGGCGACGGAAAAGTATATATAGCAGAACGAAATAAAACAAGCTTTGTAGTGAAAGGCGACAATATTAAATTTGCATGGGAAGTAAAGGTAAAGCGCAAAGATTACGAAAATATAAGGTTTGGACAACCTGGATAGAGGTGAGAAATGAGTGAGTATTTAAAAAGTGCATTTGAAAATGTACAGCCGTTCTGGGCTGTTTTTTTAAGTGCAATAATGTATGTTATGTTTCCAGAGCAAGCTTATTTGACCGCTTTTTGCGCTGTTCTTGGTGTAATGATGTTAGATGTCATAACTAAGTATTACGCAATAGGGTGTCGAAATGGTGGCTTGTGGAACAGTATTAAAAAAAGGAAAATAAATAGTAATGATATGTGGACAGGAACATCGAGAAAAATATTTGCATATCTAATAATCTTTATTATGGTTGGATTAAGTTATAGGGTGTCTCCCGTAGCAGGAGCTGCTTCTTTTTTAGGCACTGTTGTATATGCTGTTTTATTCCTTAGAGAATGTCAATCCATCTTAGAGAACTTGGACGATGCTGGGAATGACGTAGGCTGGTTACTGACTATCGTTAAGAAGCGGAAAAAGAAGATTTTAAACGATGAGGGAGTGGATGATGATGAAACTCTATGAAGGTGAATATAAAATCACTTCACCGTTTGGACCTCGAAATCTTAACGGCGATACCAGACCTCACAAGGGCATAGATTGTGTAGGGCTTACCTCTAAAAATATATTAGCTATATGCGATGCAACTGTCGTTAGTTCGCAAATCATCCTGGACAAATCTAATCCTACATGGGAATGGGGCAATTACATTAAAATGGATGATGGTTATGGTTACTTTCCTCATTATTGTCATTTATCGAAACGGCTAATCAATAAAGGCGACAAGGTTAAAGTAGGGCAACTCATCGGAGTAGAAGGACAGACCGGTTATTCGTATGGTAGCCATTTGCATTTTGAAGTCAGAAACGCACAAGGTGTTTCGATAGATCCTATTGAGTATTTTAAGATTTTGGAGGCAAGGATGGAAATTAAAACAGTAGATGAAGCTTTAAAATTTTTAAAGGAAAAAGGTGTTATGAATACAACGGAGTATTGGCAGAATGCTTCTAACGTTGTAAAGTATTTAGATTTACTTTTAATAAATATGGCAAACAAAATAAAATAAATGGAGGGATTATATGAGTAATATAAGTTATCAAATTGCAACGCTTGTAATATCGTTAATAGGTGTTATTTTAACAGGCTTAGTAGCTCCGTGGCTACGAACTAAGCTAACAAATGAAAAATTAACAACAATTGAAATGTGGGTTAATATTGCTGTGGCTGCAGCTGAACAAATATTTAAGCTTCCAGGAAGCGGTACTCAAAAGAAAATGTATGTAATAGAATTTCTTAAGACTAAAGGTATCAATATAACAGATCGAGAATTAGATGCGTTAATTGAAGCAGCTGTTTATGAAATCAATAGAGCGAGTGAATTGTTATTTGAAAATTTAGATAATCAAGATGTAGAACCGGGCTAAAATGCCCGGTTTTTTTATTTTTTGGCTAAAATTCAACGTCATAGATTGCGTTCTAACGAAAGAAAATTAACGTTTTGATGTTTTATGCATGTTGAATTTTCAGTGCAAAATAAAATTTGTAAATTTTGACAAAATAATATATAATATAAACAATTTAATTGGGAGGTATGTTGCTATGAAAAAGAGGGTATTAAGCTTTGTACTTGTTTTTATGCTTATATTATCAACTGTAGCATATGCGGTTAATATTAGCATCGATGGTACAAATGTAAGTTTTACGGAGCAATCAGGAGCTCCGTTCGTAGATGGAAACAACAGAACACAGGTCCCATTAAGAGTGACCATGGAGAGTTTCGGTGCAACAGTGAGGTGGGATAATGACACAAGAACTGCTTTAGTTGAGAAAGATGGCATAAAGGTCGAAGTGCCAATAGGGCAATCACATATTGTCAGAAACGGTAAGCAAATTAAAAATGATACTGCAGCTATCATAAAAGACAATAAAACATATTTACCTATTAGAGCAGTGCTTGAAGCTTTTGGAGCTACGATTGGATGGGATAGCGCCACTCAAACAGTTACAGTCGCTAAATCTAAATCAGAAGTATTGAAAGTACATTTTATAGACGTAGGTCAAGCGGATTGCATATTGATTGAGCTACCAAATGGCGAAGAAGTATTAATTGATGCCGGCAATAAAGGCGATTCTAACACTATAATAAACTATATAAACAATTTGGGAATTGATGATATTGAGTACTTTATTTTAACACATTTCCATGAGGACCATATTGGCTCAGCTCCTAATATTTTAGATGAATTTGATATTTTAAAAATTTACATACCTGACACAACAACCGATACACAAATATACAAAGAAACAATTCAAGCAATTGAAAGAGAAAATGCAGAGGTTATAAAAGCTAAAGGTGGAACGAATATAATAGATACAGATTTATTAGATTTTGATATTTTGGCTCCTAACTCAATGTGGTACTCTGAAATGAATGAATTTTCTATTGTGACAAAATTAGTATATGGTGATACATCGTTCTTATTTACCGGGGATGCCGAATCAGTATCAGAGTTAGAAATGGTTCGTGTTGGTTTTGATTTAGATGTAGATTTATTGAAAGTCGGTCATCATGGTGGAGAAACAAGTACGTCACAAATATTTTTAGATGCAGTTGCTCCGAAATATGCGGTTATAAGTGTAGGAGAGGGCAATACATACGGTCATCCGCACGATAAGGCTTTAAGCAGACTGACTGCTGCAGGAGCTAAGATTTACAGAACTGACGAACAAGGAACTATAATTGCTACCACTGACAGCTCTACAATTACGATTGATAAAGCGGCAACAACATACGTACCAGTAAAAGAAGAACCAATAAAAACTGATCCGGTAAATACTACGGGTAGCTATATAGGTAATAGTAATTCGTTAAAATTTCATTATCCCACATGTAGCTCCGTTAGCACTATGACTGATAGCAATAAGGTTTATTTCGACAGTAGAGAAGAAGCAATAAATAAAGGCTATGAACCTTGCGGACGTTGCAACCCATAAAATACAAAAGAGCTGTTTCATGACAGCTCTATTTTTTTGACGGCAAAAAAACGTCAAATATTTATTTGCGTATCGTATAATTTATTGTGATTTGCAGATAAAATCAATTTGGAATTTTTCTTGATTTTTCAACTTAAATGTATTTATTTATGCTTTCCGTATATGTAGTTGAAGTTTACTTTAAGAATGTAACAATAACATAAATCAAAAACCTGATACGATATCGCATCAGGTTTTTGATTTATGTTAGTTTTATTAATATATATTCGCAGCAGACATTCTTAGCTTAAATACAGAAATTTGTTCTTTCAACATATCTGCTTGTCCGGATAATTCTTCACATGCTGCCGCGCTTTCTTCAGCGGATGCTGAATTTGTTTGTACGACTGCAGAAATTTGTTCTAATCCAACATTGATTTGTTTTATAGAATTAGCTTGCTCTTGTGAAGCTTCCGATATTTTATTTATGGATTCTACAACAAGATTAGTACTATCCACTATATTTTTTAGGTGTGTGGCTGTATTTTCAGCTATGTTTGTTCCATCCTTAACTGCTTTAATTGAATTCTCTATTAAATCGGTGGTTTGTTTTGCTGCATCAGCGCTTTTTGAAGCTAAATTTCTAACCTCATCCGCAACTACCGCAAAACCCTTTCCGGCAGCACCTGCTCTTGCTGCCTCTACTGCCGCATTTAAAGCCAATATATTTGTCTGGAAAGCAATATCGTCTATAACTTTGATTATTTTTGCTATTTCATTAGACGATTTATTTATTTCAGACATTGAATAAAGCATATTTTGCATTTGTTCATCACTTTTTGTAACTGTAGCTTTCGCTGATTTAACATGTTTTTCAGCTGATTTTACATTTTCATCATTAGAAAGAATTTGTGTTGAAATTTCATTTATAGAAGCTGAAAGCTCTTCTATTGTACTTGCCTGTTCGGTAGCACCTTGTGAAAGTTCCTGAGCGCCGTTAGATAATTCATTTGATCCTGCCAACACCTGCGTTGATGCCTCATTTATATCAGATAGAATTTTATTTAGCTTTTCTATAGTTTTTTCAAGAGAAATTTCCATTATATCTTTGTCCGACCTTGGTGTTATGGTAAAGGATAAATCTCCTTCAGCTATTTTATATACATAATCTACTTGATTTTTTATTCCTTCGACAACCGTATTAAATGCAATGGCAAGTGTACCTATTTCATCGTCTGAATTAATCTCAATGTCTATTTCTGTATCTCCTGTAGCAAGTTTATTGGCTGCGTCCACCATAGAATTAATCGGAGTGGATATTGTTTTAGATATTAAAGCACCAATTAATATAGATATAATAAACCCTGCTACTATAACAACTATTAATACTATTGATAGTATTGTAGACAGATTAGTATTTGCTTTACTTGTCAGTTCAACTTCATGTACCTTAGAATTCATACTATCATTAAGATAATTAAAAATAAAATCTACTGAGCTTGATATAGATTGCGAAGCTATGTATGCGCCGGTTAAATCACCGCTTTTAGCAAGAGTGAAGCATTTTTCCGAATTTGTAAAATAAAAATTATTCATTATGGATTCTACAGTTGATATTACATTTAATTCCTCTGGGTTTAGTTTTAGTTTATATGCTTCTAATGAAGTCATGAAATTTTCATGTTCTTCGTAGAATTGTTTTTCAAATGATTCAATTGCTTGTAATTTACCTGAACTTATTATTGCGTCCCTTAAATGTAATTCAGTATCATTAAGACTGTTCAACATATATGATAAGTGTACTAATGGTTCGGTTTCCTGTTCATAGAGTCTTTTGTCCGCATCACTTATTTGCTTCATTCCGATTATACCTACTATACCTACTACTATGGTAATAATTGAAACAATTAAAAATCCTGTAACAAGTTTTTTAGATATTTTCGAATTTTGATAGTAATTTCTAAAGTCGGAAATATTAAGCTTTTTCTTTTTCTTCTCCTTGCTCTCTTTTTCATTTCTTTTGATTTTAGTAAATTTAAAACCCTTAAATCCTTTAAATTTTTTCATGATATTATCCTCTATCTCTCTCAATTGTCAATAATTTGTCTTAAATAATAACTCGACAAATTACAAATAAAATAAAGAGGGAAAAATTACCATAATCTACAAAAATTTGTCTTTAATTACATTCCAATAATTAAACTTGCCTGTGGCTAACCTGTTAATTACCTTTTTTGAAGTTCTGAATTGTATACTTTCCAACTTGTCATATTCAAATATAAATCCATCTGCCATTATTGCTACATAATAATCTACCTCTCTTTCCGGAAAAATAGATATATTAAATTCCGGCGGAACTATTATGCTGCATTCCAGACATCTGTAGGCATTTGAAATTATGGGCGAAAGAGGTGTAATTTGCAAAGTTTTAAGTGAAGGATAAACTAAGCTCCCACCTGCAGATTTACTATATGCTGAGCTTCCTAAGGGTGAAGAAATTATCAAACCGTCACCGCTTATTTTTTCTAAGTGGTTTGAAGCAATATATACGTCCAAGTGTATTGTCTTCATATCTTTTCTTTTAAGAACGATATCGTTAACCGCATATATAATTTCGTTACGTCCTCCGGCGTTAATTTCACATTCTATTAAATTAACACTGTTGATGGTAAAATTGCCTGATATGTAATCTGATATGAAGGTTTCTAATTTTTCGGGTGATATTTCGGGGTAAAATCCTAAAGTTCCTGTGTTGATACCCACAAAAGGAGTTTTTGAAAAGCTACTGTCTCTGACACCTCTTAAAAAGGAGCCATCGCCGCCTATAGTTATATTAAGCTCTGCTTCCTCAGAAAATCCATCATTATGCTTAAAACCGCTTTTATTTAGCAGCTCTATTAACCTGTCTTTTATTTGTAGAGTATATTCATCATGGTTTGCAGATATATTTATTACCTTTTCTTTCATCTTATCCCCTTTACATAAAATACTTTTTATATTATATTTATATTGACGAAATTATGGGAGTTTTTAATGAATAACAATATTCTTAATTATACAATACAAGAAAACGACAAAACTGTAAAGGACATATTATCCGAAAACTTAAATTTTTCCAGACGATTATCCAAAAAATTAGAACTGAACGATAAAATTCTTTTAAACGATAGAGTTACAAGATTAAATAAAAATGTATTTGCAGGAGATGTTTTATCCTTGGAATTTGACGAGGATGAAGACGAATATGATGCGATAGATATTCCTATAAACATAGTATACGAGGACAATGATTTGCTGATAGTGAATAAACCGCCGTATATAGTGGTTCATCCCACAAAATCTCACCAAAATAATACAATTGCCAATGGTGTTGCATATTACTTCAGGCAAAAAGGTCTCAAGAGAAAGGTCAGATTGGTTAACCGCCTTGATATGAACACTTCGGGAATCGTTATAATAGCTAAAAACCCATATGCTCATAATGAATTATCTAAACAAATGAAGAATAATAAAGTTGACAAATACTATTATGCAATAGTCGAAGGGACTGTAGTAAACGACCGTGGAACGATTAACGAACCAATTACAAGGTTAAATGCAGAGGATATCATAAGAATTATCCATCCCACGGGTAAGGAGTGCATTACACATTACATTGTTGAAAAGCGTTTTAATAATCTTACATTGGTTAAATTAAAGCTTGAAACGGGACGAACTCACCAAATAAGAGTACATATGAAGCATATAGGACATACAGTATTAGGAGATACCTTGTATGGAAGTGAAAGTGATTTAATTAAAAGACAGGCACTGCATTGTTATGAAATGAAGTTTTTACAACCGTCTACGGTCGAGGAAATAGTTATAAAATGTCCTCTGCCGGAGGATATGGAAAAAATAATAGGTTTAGGGGGTACAAGATTATGAAGAAAAATATATTGCTTATCGCTACAGGCGGTACAATTGCCTCAAAAAATACAGAAGATGGTTTAGCTCCTCAAATAACCTCTCAAGAGCTTCTTGGCTATGTTCCTGAAATTAAGGAGTATTGTAACGTAGAAGCAATTCAGCTTTTTAACATTGACAGTACAAATATTCAACCTGAATACTGGGTTTTAATGACAGAGACAATAGAGAAAAATTATCATAAGTATGACGGATTCGTTATATCCCACGGAACCGATACTATGTCCTACACTTCTGCCGCTTTATCATATTTAATTCAAAATTTAGATAAACCGATTATCATTACCGGTGCACAAAAGCCTATAAATGCCGATATAACCGATGCTAAGAAAAACCTTCTTGACAGCTTCAGGTTTGCAGTGGAAAAAGATGTAAGCGGAGTATATTTAGTGTTTGACGGGAAAGCTATAGTTGGAACAAGAGCAAGAAAAATCAAGTCAAAGAGCTACAGTGCATTTGAATCAATAAATTTTCCTGTTGCAGCAATAATAGATGATAATAGAATTACTAAGTATATCAGAAATGAAAGATTTACTGAGGGCGCTAAGTTTTATAAGGATATTTACCCTTCAATATTTTTACTTAAGCTAGCTCCGGGAATGGAGCCGGACGTGTTGGATTATATAGGTGAAAAATATGAAGGTGTTGTAATTGAAAGCTATGGAGTCGGAGGACTTCCGTTCTTAGATAAAAGAAATTTTTTAGAGAAGTTAGGGCATTTGACTGATGAAGGAAAAATTATCGTAATAGCCACACAAGTTATGTTTGAAGGCAGTGATATGGGTATATATGAAGTAGGTATAAAGGCCTTGAAAAAATTTAAGGTGCTGCAAGCTTATGATATGACCATAGAAGCGGCAATTACTAAGCTGATGTGGATAATGGCACAAACAAAGAATTTTGATGAAATAAAGGAAATGTTTTATATTAAAGTAAACGAAGACTTATTATATTAGAGGTACTATGAAAAAAGTTGACATGCATATGCACACCTATGCTTCTGACGGAACATGGGATGTATCAGAATTGAAAGAAGAACTGATTAAGAATAAAATCGATATATTTTCAATAACAGATCATGACTGTATCGAAAATATTAAAAACATGCAGGAAATATTAAAACCAAGCGACAATTTAATTTTTATCCCGGGTACGGAGCTTACTTGTGAATATCAAGGCAGAGAATATCATTTGACATTGTATAACTTCGATATACAGAATAAACAGCTTTTAGATATGATAAATTGGACAAATGAAAGCAAATTAAGCTCCAATAAGGATTATATAAAATATGTTTCTGAAAAATATGACAGTATAAGCTTTGAAGATTTTGAAAAATATGATTATGACAGAAAAAGAGGCGGCTGGAAATCCGCTAACTACATGATAGACAAAGGTATACACAAGGATGTGCTGACTCATTTAACAGATGTTGAAAAGTCAGGGATTAAAGCTAAGCTGAAAGGTCCCGAAGAAGTTATAAAAACTGCTCACGAAAGCGGTGGATTTGTATTTTTGGCTCATCCGTCATACCATTACAGAAACAGCCGTATGCCTATAGAAGAATTGGAATTTTGGCTTGAAGCAGGAATAGATGGAATAGAATGTTTTTCACCTTATAATAAGGGTGAAGAACAATACTATATTGATTTTTGCAAAAAGAACAATTTGATGATATCCGGAGGGTCTGATTGTCACGGCTTATTTATTCCAAGCAGAAAGATCGGCTTGCCGGAAGTGATGCTAAAAGATTTAGATATTAGAAAAATATTATAACAATAGGAGAACGATAGGAGAACAGTAGATATCTTTACCAATTACAAATCTATTGCTCTTCAATTGCTACAAAGGGGACTTATATGTATAAAGACAAATTTGTTTCTGCAATTATTGTTGCAGCGGGAAAGGGTACAAGGATGGGCTCAGAAATACCGAAACAATTTTTATCCATCGGTGGTAAGACAATATTGGATACAACCTTGTACAAATTTGAAAAAAGCAACGAAGTTGATGAAATAATACTGATTGTAAGCAAAGAAGATTTAGATTATATCAGAAGCGAAGTGGCTGATGATTATAAAAAAATTACATGCATTGAAGCAGGGGGTTCAACTCGTACCGAATCAGTATATGAGGGCATTAAAGCCGTAAGGAAGGATTGCGGAATTGTTCTCATTCACGATGGTGTCAGACCCTTTATTTCATATAATTTAATTTTAAACTGCGTGGAAGGGGCAAATAATTACAGAGCTTGCATTCCTGTTATTGATGTTGTGGATACCGTTAAAGAAATAACCGAGGATGGATTTGTTAATCAAACCATGAAAAGATCAAGCATAAAAGCTGTTCAAACTCCTCAGGCGTTTGAATATGAGCTCATAAGTGATTGTTATTATAATGCGGTTACAGAAGATGCTGTCTTTACAGACGATTCATCAATTGTCGAATACTACGGTTATAAAGTAAAAACCATTGACGGCTTAGCTAAAAATATAAAAATTACCACACCTCAGGATTTAAGAATAGCTGAAATTTTCGCAAGCTTATATTAAGGAGCATATATGAAAATCGGAATAGGTTATGATGTGCATGCATTAACATTAAACAGAAAATTAATAATCGGAGGAGTGCAAATACCATACGAAATGGGACTTTACGGTCATTCCGATGCGGACGTATTGATTCATGCCGTTATGGACAGCTTGTTAGGCGCCATGGGTCAGGGAGATATAGGAAAAATGTTCCCGGATACAGATGACAAATACAAGGATGCCGACAGTAGAGTGCTTTTAAGGCAAGTTGTAAAGCATATGAAAAATAACGGCTTTAAGCTATGCAATTTAGACGCGGTGGTTATAGCGCAAAAACCAAAAATGAGTCCTTTTATAGAAGAAATGAAAAAGAATTTGGCTTGTGATATAGAAACCGACATATCAAATATAAATATTAAAGCAACAACAACAGAAAAGTTGGGCTTTGAAGGCAGAGGAGAAGGTATAGCCGCACAGGCGGTTTGTTTATTGGAAGATAAGGAAAAACATTGAAATCTATCTATATATTAAGTATATCCAAACATATATCCAAATGATACAATGTATAAGTAATAGAAGAGCAATAGACAGGCAATTGATAATCAATAGCTAATCGATTGCTTATCAATCGTATTAGGGGGTATAAAGATGGATAAATTTCAGATAGCAGGAGTAATCGCTGTGCTGATTTTTGTAATTTTACTGTTACTGAAAAATAAAAAAACGGCACAAAAAGAAATAAATAAATTAAATGAAATAGAATACGTAAGTTCATCAAACATGAAATTTGATGATGTGGCAGGAAACTACGAAGCAAAGGACAGCTTGCAGGAAATAGTGGATTTTATTAAAAATCCGGAAAAATACAGCAGGTTCAATGCAAGAATGCCAAAAGGAGTTCTTTTATACGGGTCCCCCGGTACGGGAAAAACATTGATGGCCAAGGCATTGGCGGGAGAAGCAGGAGTTCCTTTCTATGCAGTATCCGGTTCCGATTTCGTACAGGTTTATGCCGGATTAGGAGCGGGAAGAATCAGAAATCTGTTCAAGAAAGCCAAAAAGTCAGGAAAAAGCGTAATATTTATTGACGAGATTGATGCCATAGGCAAGAAAAGAATGAATGGCAACATGAGAGGAAGCGATGAAGGAGACAGGACGCTTAATGCACTTCTGACAGAAATGTCAGGATTCGGTGATGATTCCGGAACCGTTGTGATAGCTGCTACTAACAGAATTGACACATTGGACTCGGCTCTTTTAAGACCCGGAAGATTTGACAGACAAATAGAAATAATGCTCCCTGACAGAAATGCAAGAAAAGATATATTAAGCTTATATTTATCGAAAAAAAAAGCAAAGCAGGATATAGACATAGAAGAAATTGCTGATTTGACAGTATATTTCAGCGGTGCGATGATAGAGAATTTAGTTAATGAGGCAGCTTTATCAGCAATAAGGGAAAATGCCGATGAAATAAACAAAGAACATATAAATAAAGCTTATCTTGAAGTTATAGCCGGAACAGAGAAAAAGAATTTAACTGAAAACAATAAACAAAAAGTTGTGACCTCTTACCATGAAGCAGGACATGCTTTTATATCAAAATATTTGATGCCTGACAACAAGGTTATAAGAATATCTGTAATTCCAACCAGCAAGGGTGCGGGTGGTTATACATTAAGCACTCCTAACGGAGCTGAGGTTATAACTAAAAAGCGAATAAAAAATCAGCTTGCCGTCTTAATGGCAGGACGAGTTGCCGAAGAAATATTTTTCGGCAAAGAAAATATTACTATCGGGGCACAAAATGACATTGAAAAAGCAACTTCATTAGCGGTCGATTACATCGCACGATATGGAATGGATGATGACAATTCATTTGTGAATTTAGGTGTTTTAGCGGAAAAACTTAATATTCCGCTTAATTCTGTAGAAAAATCAGTTAAGAGTCTGTCTGCTGAAATTTATGGGGATGTTGTAAAAATAATTGAAAATAATAAGGAAAAGATAGAAAAAATAGCAAAGCATTTAATGGAAAAAGAAGTTGTTTACGAAGAAGAATTAAATGTAATATTATCTTAAATTATAGGGTAAAATAGTAAAAATTGCATGCGGCAGCTGTAAAATACAGTTGAAGAAATCCATAAATCGTGCTATAATAATACTACTAAAAAGGCCTGCAGAGTGCGGAAGCTTATTAATTCAACCGACATATTGTAAAAGGGAATTCGTGTTTAAGTGCAGATGACATGCCTGCTTTGACGGGAAGTCAGAACCACTTAACAGAAATCCCACCTGCTTAGATGCGGGTGTGAATTAAAGGCTTGCGGCTCACGCGGGTTATTTTTTTGTTAGGAAAATCAGGAAAAAACGATTGATTATTATATAAAATATGTATATAATGTTAATATAAATTAGGAAAAACGAAAAGATAAATTTTCACAGGAGGTAAAAATGGTTACGATAAAGGATGTTGCTCGACTTGCGGAAGTATCGATTTCAACTGTTTCAAGAGTTATAAATGATTCTAAACCTGTAAGTCCCGAAGTAAGAAGAAAAGTATTGAAGGTTATTGAAGAAACAGGATATAAACCAAACGATGTGGCAAGAAGCTTGGTTACAAGAAGGTCCTATTTAATAGGTGTCATCATAAACAACCTTGCACAAAGCTACGTTGCAGATATAGTAAGAGGAATTGAAGAAATAGGGAAAATGTATGGCTATGACATTCTTCTGTGCAGCAGTTATTCAAGTAAAGAAACTCAGGAAAAATACTTGCAGCTTTTAGACAGAAAGCAGGCAGAAGGTTTATTTCTTGTAGGAAACAAGTTTGATGATGAAATTATTGATATTGCGAAAGGATTTAATAAACCTTGCATTTATTTTACGAGAAATGTTCGTGAAGATATGAATCATATTTCTATTGACTGCAACGCAGCAATATTTGAAATGACTAATTACTTAATTAAAGAAGGACATAAAAAGATTGTTTATGTTTCTGATTTCGAAGACAGGACAACAGTAGAAAACGACAAAATTTCCGGATATTTAAGAGCAATCGAGGAAAGTGATTTAGGATATTCCAACATATACGTTGTCGGAGGAAACAAGCATGGAAAAGCATATGAGCTTGGAAAATCCATTGTAAAAGATGTAAAAGATTTTACTGCGGTTGTTTGCAGCAATGATGAAATTGCAATCGGAATTATGGACAGTTTCATTGATAACGGTATAAAGGTTCCCGATTCTGTTTCTGTTGTAGGTTTTGGAAATATAAGAGAAGGCAAATTCGTAAGACCCGAACTAACAACTATAGGTGAGCCATACTATGATGTTGGTGCGGTAGGAATGAGAATGCTTATTAAAATGATAAAAGGTGACAAAACTCAGCAAGGCTTGATGGAGCTGCCATTTACTATTGAAAAGAGGAAAAGCGTTAAATCTTTAGTGTAAATTTAGAATTTAAGCTGATTTATCGATGACATTATTTGTTGAAATTAATAGAAAATTTGATAAGGTACATTGACAAATAGTGCTAACATAAGCCATATAATCCCTCTATAATATATAGTGTTAATTTATATTGTAGGGGGATTACCAATGAAAAAAAGATTTATTTACCTAATGATTGTTACAATGCTTTTCAGTTATATTTCAATAGGCGGTCTTGAATATCACCAAGAAATAACAAGTATCGAATATCAGTTAAATCAGCGTATTGAAATAATGAATGAGTTCCTTTATGGATTTAAGGATATGAACTTATTAAAGGAAAAGTTAACGAATATTGAAAGAGATAAATTATTGGATAATGATACTGATATACTGCAAAAGATTGCAGATAATCCAACCGACTTTGAGCTTGCCATGAGCGTAAAGGTTGATAAAATTCACAGTGTAGAACGCACCGAAAAGGGAATAAATATAAATGCAGATTTAAATTGGCAGATGAGCGGTTATGACGGCGAATTTAACATGGTTAGAAATTATGATATAAAATGTATTGAAGAAGATAAACAAATGTATTTGACCTCTTTGGTGATACAAAATTAATAATAGGAGTATATATGGAGAACAAACTTTTTTATAAGAAGCATTTTATTTGGGAAAAATTAAACAATGATGAAAGGACAGAAGTTTTTGCGATAGGCGATGATTACAGAAAATTCATGGATGCTTCAAAGACTGAAAGACTATCTATAAAAGAAATTGTAAAAAGAGCTGAAGCAAATGGCTTCGTTAATTTTGAAAACATAAAAGAAGTAAGACAGGGTGACAAGATATATTATATCAATAAAGAAAAAAATGCCGTGCTTACTGTGGTAGGAAAAGAAAAAATTGAAAATGGAATGAATATAGTAGGTAGCCATGTTGATGCACCTCGTATAGATATAAAACAAAATCCATTGTATGAGGAATATGGTATTTCTTTATTAAAAACTCATTACTACGGCGGTATCAGAAAATATCAATGGGTTACAATTCCTCTTGCTATGTATGGCACAGTTGTTAAAGCTAACGGGGAAATAGTAGATATAGCAATCGGAGACGATGAAAACGACCCGATATTTTATATAACAGATTTACTTCCACATTTGGCTAAAGACCAAAACGACAAAAAGCTTTCGGAGGCAATTGAAGGGGAAAGCTTAAACGTTATAATCGGTTCGTTGCCTGCTGATTGTACAGGAAATGATGATGAGGACGACAAGGATAAGAAATTTAAATACAATGTTTTGAAAATTATTAATGAGAAATATGGAATGATTGAGGAAGATTTCCAAACTGCCGAGCTTGAAATAGTACCGGCAGGAAAATCAAGAGACGTAGGAATAGACAGAGGCATGATTGCTGCCTACGGTCACGATGACAGAGTATGTGCATATACGTCTTTAAAAGCAATTTTAGAGGTTGAAAATATAGATAAAACGGCAGTTGCCTTATTTGTTGATAAAGAAGAAATAGGCAGTGTAGGAAATACAGGTATGCATTCTATGTTCTTTAACAATATGATTGCCGAATTAATTGCTTTGCAAAACGACGGTGTTTACAGTGAATTGTCTTTAAAAAGAGCTTTATCAAACAGCAGTATGCTTTCATCAGACGTAGCAGCAGGTGTAGACCCTACATACTCTCAGGTTTCTGAAATCCAAAACTCACCTATAATGGGCAAAGGTGTTGCGATGGTAAAATACTCAGGCAGCAGGGGTAAATCAGGAGCCAGCGATGCAAATGCAGAATATATAGGGAAACTCCGAAAATTATTTAATGAAAATAATGTAGTATGGCAGCCGGCTGAGCTTGGAAAGGTAGATCAGGGCGGCGGAGGAACAATTGCATACATTATGGCAAGCTACAATATGGATGTTGTTGACCTTGGCGTCCCTGTTCTCAGTATGCATGCACCATACGAAATAATTTCAAAAACAGACCTTTACATGACATATAAAGCGTACAAAACATTTTATAATAATTTTTAAAACAATTAAACGAAGCTTTGTTATTCTGAACGCATAATGTCATTCTGAGCGACGTGGAATCTCCATTCGAAGAGAGATTCCCACTACACTCAGAATGACTTTTTTATTTTGGGTACGTTATCCAGACTTTGTTATTTTGTTATTCATTGACTTTTTATATACCAGAATATATAATTATTGTGTCATAAAATTTTGAGGAGGGACTTAAATTGCAAAACGATTTCATGCAATTAAAGGAAAAAGAATTTGCGGAATTGAAAGAATATATTAGTTCTGTAAAAAATGTACAGGGTATTTTAATGCAAACATTGCAAAAAGCTCAGGAAATATTTGGTTATTTGCCATTAGAAGTGCAAAAGTTCATTTCAGACGAAACAAACATTCCTTTAGCTGATATTTATGGTGTAGTAACATTCTATACTCAATTTACAATAGAAGAAAAAGGCAGACATACAATCGGAGTATGTTTGGGAACTGCCTGCTACGTAAAAGGTTCTCAAGAAATAATTGATAAGATAGCTGACGAGTTAGATGTTAAGGTCGGACAAACTACGGATGATAAATTGTTTACTCTTGAAGCAACAAGATGTTTAGGATGCTGTGGCTTAGCACCTGTAATGGTTATAGACGAAGATGTTTATGGCAAAGTTGATTCCAAGAAAGTACCTGAAATTATAGCTAAATACAGAAATTAGGAGGTGCAAACTTGAAGACATTAAATGAATTAAAAAATATGAGAGATGAATTTGCTAAAAGCTTAGATAGTAATAAAAAAGAAGATGAAATAAGAATCGTTGTAGGTATGGCCACATGCGGCATATCAGCCGGAGCAAGACCTGTGCTTGATACACTTGTTAAAGAAGCCGAGCTTAAAAATTTAAGCAATATAAAGGTTGTTCAAACAGGATGTATAGGAATGTGTGTCTATGAACCGATAGTTGAGGTTTATGAACCAAACAAAGAAAAGGTAACCTATACTCATGTAGATACGGAAAAAGCTAAAAAAATAATTGACGAATTTGCGGAAAAGGCTGAAGAACCTGTAGAAAGTACATCCTTAATGGATGGAAATTTCTATAAAAAACAAAAAAGAATTGCTTTAAGAAACTGCGGTTTTATAGATCCTGAAAACATTAACGAATATATTGCAAGAGACGGTTATACTGCTTTAGGTAAGGCACTTACCGAAATGACCCCTGATGAAGTTATTAAGCTTATGAAGGATTCAGGTCTGAGAGGAAGAGGAGGAGCAGGCTTCCCGACAGGAGTTAAATGGGGATTTACCGCACCTAACAAGGCTGATCAGAAATATATAATCTGTAATGCTGATGAAGGAGACCCGGGTGCATTCATGGACAGAAGCGTTCTTGAAGGAGACCCTCACGCTGTTTTAGAAGCAATGGCAATAGCAGGATATGCAATCGGTGCGACAAAGGGGTATATTTATGTCAGAGCGGAGTATCCTGTAGCGGTTAAGAGATTGGAAATAGCAATCAAGCAGGCAAAGGAACTCGGACTTTTAGGTAAAAATATATTTAATTCCGGCTTTGATTTTGAAATAGAAACAAGATTAGGTGCAGGAGCATTCGTATGCGGAGAAGAAACTGCCTTAATGCAATCCATCGAAGGTAAACGAGGCATGTCAAGAGTTAAGCCGCCATTCCCTGCACATAAGGGACTTTGGGGAAAACCATCATGTATAAACAACGTTGAAACATTGGCTAATATACCTCAGATTATCAATGGAGGACCGGAATGGTTCAGAAGCTTCGGTACTGAAAAATCTCCGGGAACAAAGGTATTTGCTTTAGGCGGCAAGGTTGCTAATACAGGACTTGTTGAAGTACCTATGGGAACAACATTAAGAGAAGTTATCTATGATATAGGCGGCGGATGCCCTGACGGAAAAGAATTTAAGGCGGTTCAAACCGGAGGTCCATCAGGAGGCTGTTTAACCAAAGATCATCTTGATACACCTATCGAATACGAAACTTTGATGGCAGTTGGCTCAATGATGGGTTCAGGCGGTATGATAGTAATGGATGAGGACAACTGTATGGTTGACATCGCAAGATTTTTTCTGGAATTTACAGTTGATGAATCCTGCGGCAAATGTACTCCGTGCAGAGTCGGTACTAAGAGAATGCTGTCAATTTTAGAAAAAATTACTGAAGGTAAGGGCACAATGGAGGATTTGGAAGAGCTTGAAAGCTTAGCAAAAAGTGTTAAGGATTCATCTCTTTGCGGTCTTGGACAAACAGCTCCGAACCCTGTATTATCAACATTAAGATATTTCAGAGATGAATATATTGCCCATGTTATTGATAAAAAATGTCCGTCTAAACATTGTAAAGCATTATTAACATACGAAATTGATAAAGATAAATGTACAGGATGTACCTTATGCGCAAGAAAATGTCCTGTAAAATGCATAGATGGCACTGTTAAGAATCCTCATGTCATCAATCAGGAAGCGTGCATTAAATGTGGTAATTGCTACAGCGTATGTAGATTCGGCGCAGTAGAAAAGAACTAAGAAGGAGGATAACATGTCAATAGTTAAACTTAATATAAACGGTATAGAAATTTCAGCAGAACAAGGAAAAACAGTATTACAGGCAGCTTTAGAAAATAATATTGAAATTCCGCATTTATGTTTTGATGAAAGATTAGAAGTATACGCAGGCTGTGGATTGTGCTTAATTGAAATAGAAGGACAGCCAAAGACTGCAAGAGCATGTGCTACACCCGTAGCCGATGGATTGGTAGTCAGATCAGACACCCAAAAAGTTGTGGAAGCAAGAAATACAGCGCTTAATTTACTTGTATCTCAGCATATAGGTGACTGTAAACCGCCATGTACCTTGAATTGTCCGGCAGAAACCGACGTCCAGGGATATGTTGGATTAGTTGCAAACAAGCAACCCTTAGAATCATTAAAATTAATAAAAGAAAGATTGCCTTTGCCGGCTTGTATAGGCAGAGTCTGTCCACATCCCTGTGAAAAGGCATGCAGAAGACAGCACGTTGAAGAATCTGTATCCATTGCATGTATTAAGACATATGCGGCAGATTACGATTTAAATTCTGAAAAACAATATATACCAAGCTTAAAACCGTCTACAGGAAAGAAGGTTGCAGTAGTAGGAGCAGGTCCTGCAGGCTTGTCAGCTGCATATTTCTTACTTCGAGAAGGTCATGGGGTAGAAATATTCGAAGCAATGCCTAAACCGGGCGGAATGCTGAGATACGGCATACCTGAATACCGTCTTCCTAAAGATGTGGTTGATGCAGAGGTTGCCATCATCGAAGAAATGGGAGCAAAGATTAATTACGGAGTAAAAATCGGGGACGATATGTCTTTAGAATATTTGCAAAATAATTATGATGCCGTATTTTTAGGTATAGGAGCATGGAAAAGCTCACCTATGAGATGTGAAGGCGAAAACCTTGAGGGAGTATTGGGAGGTATTGATTTCTTAATCAACGTAGCTGAAAATAAACCCGTTAAAATAGGTAAAAAGGTTATAGTGGTAGGCGGCGGAAACACTGCAATGGACGTTGCAAGAACAAGCATCCGTCTTGGTGCAGAGGAAGTAAGAGTAGTTTACAGAAGAACTGAAAGCGAAATGCCTGCCGAAAAAATAGAAATTAAGGAAGCAAAGGAAGAAGGAGTTATATTCTCATTCCTTTCAGCGCCCGTATCAGTAGAAGGCGGCGACAAGGTTACCGGCTTAAAATGTGAAAAGATGGTTCTTGGAGAGAAGGATGCATCAGGCAGACAAAAACCTGAACCGACAGGAGAATTTGTAACCTTTGAAGCAGATACAATCATAGCGGCAATCGGTCAGGAGGTTGATTGCGGAAATATAAATGTAGCGCAAGGAAGAAAGAAAAACATTCAAATTAATGAAGAAACATTCGAAACAAACCTAAGAGGAGTGTTTGCAGGCGGGGATGCCGCAACAGGTCCTAAGATTGCTATTGAAGCAATTGCACAGGCATTGCATGCATGCGAAGCAATAAACGGCTATTTAAACGGAGAAATTATTCCTTACAAGAAATTACCTTTAGTATATACCGAAGTTTCTAAAGAGGATTATAAGGACAGAGAAGCAGTGCCGAGAGTACAACACAGAACTGTTGAGCCGGAACTCAGAAGAGTAAACTTCCAGCCGATTCTTCCGACTATGACGGAAGAAGAAGCAGTAAGAGAAGGACAGAGATGCCTTGAATGCGGATGCAAGGATTACTTCGAATGTGAGTTGGTTGATTATATTAAAAAGTATGAAATAGATACCGTAAAATATCATGCAGAAGATGAAAAGAAACAAAAAGAAACAGATCATCCTTTCATATCTCAAAATGTTGACAAATGCGTGCTTTGCGGATTGTGTGTAAGAACGTGCAGCGAGGTTGTAGGAGCTAATGCTTTAGGTTTCGTTGAAAGAGGAAATGCGACATTTGTAGCACCTGCATTTGAACAGGAATTAAAATTAACCGAATGTATTTCATGCGGTCAATGTATAGATGTGTGCCCAACAGGTGCATGGCTTGACAGAAGAGGAAACATTAAGGAAATTCCGCTTAATTTAGTTCAGACCAAGTCAGTGTGCAGCTACTGTTCGGTTGGATGTGATGTAGTTTACGAGCATAAAGACAATATAATCTACCAGGCAAGCAGCCCTAAAGAAAGTGAAATCCCGTTGTGCGGAAAAGGTAAGTTTGGTATTGAGCATATAAACAATGACAACAGGTTGCTAAATGCTAAAGCAAAGATAAAAGGAAATCAAGAAGAAATAGCACTGAACATTGCATTGTTTGAAACAGCTAAACGTCTGAGAAGCATACAAAACATGTACGGTGAAGATAAGGTTGCGTTTGTTGTATCACCGAAATTAACAAATGAAGAATTGTTAACTATAAAATCAATAGTTAAAGAATTAGACAGCCACTATAAGGGTTCATTTACAATAGATGAAGAGCCGGGCATCGAGAGCGTTTTAGGCAAAAATCAATCGACCATAGATTTTGAACAATTAGATGCCGCTGATTTAATAGTTTCCGTTGGACAATTATACGAGCATCATCCTTCAATGGGTATGAAGCTAAGAAGATTATCCAATGACAGAAGCATTATATCTTGCTCAACAGAGCCGACTAAAGCAGACAAGTGGGCAATTAAAGCCGATGTAAGACACTATGAAGCATTCTTTGCGGGTGTGCTGAAGGCATTGATAGATAAAGGTGTCATCAAAGCCGAATTATTAAGCAAGTATCCAAACGGCGATAAATTATTAAGCGCTGTCAAAGATATTGAAGTATTGCAATCTGCCGATATGGTTGCAGAAAGTATCAAGAAGGCTAAAAAGCCGATTATAATTGCAGATTCCAATACAGTTGACAATAAAGCGTTAAAGGTATTAGCCGATATAACATTATTGTTAGGGAACGACAATAAGCCACACAGAGGATTTATAGTGCTTAAAGCAAAATCCAACAGCCAGGGTGCCTGGGATATTGGATTTAAAACGCCGGGTGAGGAAATCAGAAAGTCAATTATTAACGGTAATATGAATGGCTTGGTTGTTGTAGGTGAAGACATATTGTCAAATGACAAGGAATTAAAAGAAGCTGTAAATAAGCTTAAATTCTTTGCTGCATTCGATATTATGGAAAATGAAACAACATCAGCTGCAGAATATGTACTTCCTTTAAACAGCTTGGCTGAATCTCAGGGAACGGTAATAAGTGCAGACGGTACAGTTAAAAATGTCGTTGAAGCATTTAAGCCGTTAACAGGAATGTCAAATGCTGAGATGTTTAAAACAATAGCTGAATTATTGAATGCTAAACCGGCTGAAAAATGCAGGAAGGTATACGAAACAGAGCTTTATGTTCCAATATTCGGTAATAAAGAAAAGGAATATAAAATCTTTGATACGGTTGAAAAAGCATATTTAATGAATTTAAAAGCAAACTGCATAAATGCTAAATAGGTATTTGTAATATTAATGGAGATTCTTCACGGGACTTTGTCATTCCGAGTGAAGCGAGGAATCTCCTTTTTCTTTTTTCTGATTATTCTTTAATAATCGGTAAAAATAAGCTATAATAAAAATATTAAAAAACATTCGGAGAGAATAATGGAACACTATTTTAATCAAAATCCATCAACAGAAAAGGAAATATATAAATTTGACTGGAACATAGGACAGGACAGATTTTATTTTTATACGAGCAACAGCGTTTTTTCAAAAAGCGGCATGGATTTTGGCTCAATGCTTTTAGTTGAAACGGTTTTAAATGAAAATGAAGGCTTTTCGGGAAGCTTACTGGATTTAGGATGCGGTTATGGTCCCATAGGCATTATTATCGCCAAGCTATTAAATAAGACCAACGTTACAATGTCGGACGTCAATGAAAGAAGCTTAGAGCTTTGTGCCATGAATGCAAAAGAAAACAAGGTCGACGGCAGAACAAAAATAATTAAATCATCCGGTTTTGAAAATATCAATGATAAATATGACATTATAGTAACCAATCCGCCCATAAGAGCAGGCAAGGATGTGGTATTTTCATTTTATGAAGGAGCTTACGAGCATTTAAATGAGGGCGGTAAGCTATATGTTGTTATACAAAAAAAGCAGGGCGCCCCAAGTACTAAAGCAAAAATAGAAAGCTTGTTCAATAATTGCGAAACAGCAAACAAAAAATCAGGGTACTTCATTTTCCGCGCAGAAAAATGATGGGGGGACGCAATTTTTTAATGCGTTTGCCGTAAATTAAATTGCGGCGAACGCATTAAAATCTCAAAATTTAAATTTAGATGTTTATTAAAAGAGTATCAATTAATTTTTTTGTTGCTTTTATTGTCAATCTTATTTTTTTTATCGTCATTTGTCAGATTATCAGTCTTTATTGGTTCAAACTTTTTTCTAGTGCATTTACCTGAAAACGTAGAACCTTCATCCATAGACAATATGCTCACTTCGATGTCTCCATTAACAATTCCGGTTTCCTTAATATGCATCTTGCCTTTACAAAACACATTGCCGGTTATTTTTCCTGCTACTATTATATTATCACAGTTGATATCTCCTTTAATATCAGCGCTTTGACCTAAATATAGACTTTCAGAATCTAAGATGCCTATTATCGTACAATCAAGTCTTATATTGCCTGTAGATTTAAATTTTCCATCTATTGTGATATTAGATGATACTATAGTATCTAATTTTTCTTCGTTGAATTTAATTGTAGATTCGTTTTCTTTAGTTATTCCAAACATTTCATGTCCATGCATCGTTTCATAAAAACCCATGTATTTTGGGTCTGATGCCTATCCTTTCTTTATATATATTTATAATTTTATTAAGCTTTTCTATTAAAAATTATTCGTTATATTTTAAATAATCAGCTATTTCAAGAGGATTAATTAATTTTCCATATAGGTATATCTCATAATGAAGGTGCGAGCCATAGCTTGTACCAGTATTTCCGATTAAACCTATAAGGTCTCCCTGATTAATCTCAGCTCCTTGTTCAACCAATCTCTTTGACATATGCGCATATCTGGTTCTAAACCCATTCTTATGCTCAATCAACACATAGTTTCCGTAGCTATTGTTGTATTTTGATTCTATAACTCTACCATTGCCGGCTGCATATATTTCTGTTCCGGTAACATTTGCTATATCCAGTCCCCTGTGAAACTTTCCCCACCTTTGTCCATATGTTGATGTAATTCTTCCTTGAGTCGGAAATTTAATTGGAACATCTTTCAAATACTGTTTTCTATCCTCCGCACTACTTAAAAGCTCCTCAAGATCCCCCTTAGTCCCTGCTATAAGCTTGTCTATTTTTTCAAAGTCATCATCATCTCTAAGTTCAGAAGTTTCTTTGACTTGATTTTCAAAGCTTCTAAGTCCTGACATGCTTCTGCTCATTGTGGTCATTTTTATTGGCAGATAAGCTAACTGTCCTATATTGCTTAAATCCTTTGCTGATTTTTCAGTCTTTTTTTCTAAACTTTCATCAACCTTCTCTTCATCAGCAGGCAAACCCACAATATCTTTTATTTCATTGATTGAATCCTGCAAGCACTCAATTTCATCTATGGCACTTTCAACCATTTGAGTTTTATAATCTAAAGAGCTCTTTAAGCTTTTGTTTTCAATATCAACTTGAATTTTATCAATTTGTAGTCTTTGTATTTCCTTTTCTAAATTCGCTAAGCTATCATCTAATCTCATCTTTAGACTATAGGTATTGTATGAAAATATTGAAATTCCTGCAATAGTCAATACAAGCACGGATAAACCCGTATATACAACCCATTTTGATATAGAAAGGTTTATAGGCTTTTCTGATGTTAAAAACATAATAAAATGCAATTTAGAATTTTCATATTTCTTTTTAACTTTTTTCTCTTTGTTAAAAGTAAACATAGATCCTCTTCTAATTCTTACACTAAAATTGTAAGATATATTCAAAATTGTGAAAATTTTAATAACATTGTTATATTATATAACATATTACATAAAATAACAATGTTTTTTCTACTGTATTTTATTTCTGTACCTTCTTCTGTCTGTTTTTCCCTACAAAATAATTAATCTCTGCACCGGTTAAGAAGATTATGGACATAATGAAAATCCACAATAAAAAAATTATCACACCTGCTAAGTTGCCGTAGATGGTATCATAATACATTGTCTTGGTTCCTATGTAATAGGAATAAGCAGCTGAGCCGGAAATTATACCTATGGTTGCAAATGCCGCACCCGGAAACACAAATGAAAATTTAACTTTTTCATAGGTCAGATATTTATACGCAGCAGAAAAAATTAAAAACATCAATGAAAACGGCAGTACGTATCTGAAAATATGAATCAGTGAAAAAATAATTTCTGATAATAGTGTTACATTTTGCATTAATGTAATAATTTCATTTCCTAAAACAATCAGTGCAAAAATAATTTGCAGTATTACCATAATAGCAAATGAAAAGATGATTCCTTCTAATCTCATGAAAAAATAGTTTCGATTAACTGTGAAGCCGTATGCTCTGTTTATTCCGGCAATAATTGTGGCACTCCCTGCAGTTGCGGACCATAACAGAATAAGTAAGCTTGAAGATATGTATGGCTTGGCGCAGCTGTTTACTGATTTAGCGACTATGCTGTAAACTATTTTATAAACATCCGCAGGCACAATTGATTCTATGGAATGCAATATTTCATATATAAAGTAGCTGTAGTTACACAATATTGAAATTGATAAAATAAGGAACGGAAAAATACCCAATATTATATAATAAGAAAATTGGGCACTTAACTCGAATATATTATCCTCCTTCATTTTAGAAAGCAGCTTAACAATAAATACGAAAAATTTTTTAATCATAATACACCCATTTTTAAATGTCATACGGAGATTCTTTGCTTATTATTTACAATATATTCAACAATTATTTTAATTGTTAAATATATGTCAAATATATCTGTATTGATAAAAACTATTTACAGTGATATAATTGTGTTAGGCAAAAAAAGGACAATGGTCCTAATAATATAGGAGGATTAAATGGAAATAAAAAAAATTTGTGTTATTGGAACAGGTACAATGGCAAAGGGAATTATTCAGACTTTTGCACAGGCAGGATATCCTGTTATAGTTAAGGGAAGACCGGGAAAAACATATGATATGTTACAAGATACAATAGGCAAAGGTCTTGCTAAATTAGTTGCTAAGGGAAAAATTGAACAGGCAGCTATGGATCAAACTCTTGCAAACATAACAAAGGTTACTACATATGAAGAGTGTTCGGGAGCAGATTTATTCATTGAAGCAATAGCAGAAGACATGGCAACAAAACATGTTATATTCGGTGAAATTGAGGCGGTTGCAAAAGAAACTGCAATTTTAACCACTAATACATCTTCTTTATCAATTACTGAAATAGCTTCTAAAATGAAAAAACCTGAAAATGTAATAGGTATGCATTTCTTTAATCCTGTACCGGTAATGAAATTGATTGAAATCATTAAGGGTAAGCTTACTTCTCAGGAAGTTCATGATGAAATATTTGCATTATCACAAAAAATAGGCAAAACTCCTGTAAGCGTTGATGAAGCTCCGGGATTTGTTGTTAACAGAATATTAGTTCCGTTAGTAAATGAAGGTGTTGGCATATTAGCTGACGGAGTTGCTTCAAGAGAAGAAATAGACACTGCTATGAAATTAGGAGCAAATCATCCGATGGGACCATTAGAATTGGGAGATTTAATAGGTCTTGATGTATGTCTTGCTATTATGGAGGTTCTATACAATGAATTCGGCGATCCAAAATACAGACCGCATCCGCTTCTGCGCAAAATGGTAAGAGCAAACTTGCTTGGCAGAAAAACAGGTAAAGGATTCTATGATTACAGCAAATAATTAAAAAGTTTAGTATTATGTCATCCTTCAATATGCAGGATGACATTTTTTTATTGGGAAATAATAAAGATATTGGAATTTTTAGCTTGAAAATAGTAATTTCATTATATATAATGAAATGAAATATACATAATCAAGGAGGAAAATGATGAGCGAAATCGAAAACAGGGAATCGGTTAATTTTATTCAAAAAATAATTAATGAAGACCTTGAAAATGGTACATACGGAAACAGGGTACACACAAGATTTCCTCCGGAGCCAAATGGTTATCTTCACGTAGGTCACGCAAAATCAATTTGCTTAAATTATAGCTTAGCTAAGAAAAACAACGGAACATTTAATTTGAGATTTGATGATACTAATCCTACAAAAGAAGATGTATCATTTGTGGAGTCTATTATAAAAGATGTTAAATGGCTATGCCCCGATTGGGAGGAAAGAATATTTTATGCTTCCGATTATTTCGATCAAATGTATGATTATGCCGTAGAATTAATTAAAAAAGGTCTTGCATTTGTTGATGATTTATCGGCTGAAGAAATAAAAGAATATAGAGGAACCTTGACTGAACCGGGAAAAGAAAGTCCTTTCAGAAACAGATCCGTTGAGGAAAACTTAGAATTGTTTACAAAAATGAAGAACGGTGAATTTGCAAACGGTGAAAAAGTATTAAGGGCTAAAATTGATATGGCAAGTGCCAATATCAATATGAGAGATCCTGTAATTTATAGAATTTTACATGAATCTCATCATAACACAGGGGATAAGTGGTGCATTTATCCTATGTATGACTATGCCCATCCTTTAGAGGATGCAATCGAAGGAATAACTCATTCTGTATGCACATTAGAATTTGAAGATCACAGACCTTTTTATGACTGGGTTTTAAGTAATATAGATGATTTTAAAAAAGCTCCTACCAAGCAAATCGAGTTTGCTAAGTTGTTTTTATCTAAAACAATGATGGGCAAAAGATATCTGAAGAAAATGGTTGAAGAAGGATACGTTGACGGCTGGGACGACCCGCGTATGCCAACAGTGGCAGCTCTCAGAAGAAGAGGATACACTTCCGAATCAATACAAAGCTTCTGTGAAGCAATAGGAGTATCAAAAGCGCAAAGTGTCGTAGATATTGCAATGCTTGAATTTGCAATAAGAGATGATTTAAGCTTAAAAGCTCCGAGAACAATGGCTGTATTGGATCCTATAAAATTAGTCATTACAAATTATCCTGAGGATAAGATAGAATACATGGAAGCAGAGAATAATCCTGACAATCCCGAAATGGGCAGTCGTATGATTCCTTTCTGCAGAGAGCTTTATATTGAACGAGATGATTTTATGGAAGAACCACCCAAAAAATATTATCGACTTTTCCCGGGCAATGAAGTTCGACTTAGAAATGCTTATTTCGTCAAATGTGAAAGCTTTGTTAAGGACGAAAACGGAAATGTTACAGAAGTGCATTGCACCTATGATCCTGAAACTAAAAGCGGTTCCGGCTTTACCGGCAGAAAGGTTAAAGGCACAATACATTGGGTATCTGCAAAGCATTATGCCGATGCAGAAGTAAGATTGTATGATTATATGATGGATGATGAAGATTTTGATAAATCAAATTTCTTAGAAAAGCTAAATCCTGATTCTAAAATAGTTTTAAAGAATTGTAAGGTAGAGCCCACATTGAAGGAAAACAAAATAGGTGACAGATTCCAATTTTTGAGACATGGATTTTTCATAATCGACCAGGATACAACAGAGGATAAATTAGTGTTTAACCGCATCGTACAATTAAAGAGCAGCTTTAAAGGTACGGGGACAAATAATCAATTGAAAGTCAATTGAATAGCAATTGATAGGCGATAGATAAAGTGATTGATTACAATTGCTCCTCTATCGCTTAATCTACAGCTAATCTATTGCCAATCAGGAAAATTTTAATTTTCCGCAAGGGGTGGTAAACTTGAACATACAAGAAATAGTTAATAAAAGTATTGAAGAAAACAAATTTATATACGGTGTTTTTACAACACCTAAAAATAAATCGGATAATCCTTATAAAAAAATTACGGTAAGACCGGTCAATGTTAAGAATAAAAGCATTATACAATTTGAAAAATTTACAGATAAACAAGCTTTCCATGAAAACTATTCGTATGAAGAAGCAAAAGAAGAAATAATTAATTTAATAACTGATGGTTATAAAAATATAAATTTATTTACTTCAGATGCAGACTATCAAATAATTGTCAGTAAAAAAGGCAGTATTAAGGTTACTGAAAAACAACCCTCTAAAAAGCAATCCACAGATAACCACAATAAGAAAAAACAGTATATAATCAATGAAAATGAGCCTTGTGACTTTTTAGAGCTTCTTGGAGTAATGAACAAACAAGGAATGGTATATTCAAAGAAATATGATAAATTTAAGCAGATAAATAAATTTTTGGAAATAGTGGATGATTCCTTAAAGGGTAAGGAGCTTAAGGATGATTTTATGATAATAGATTTCGGGTGCGGCAAAGCATATTTAACTTTTGCCTTATATTATTATTTTTATTACTTAAGACAAGTAAAAGTAAAAATAATCGGACTGGATTTAAAAGAAGAAGTAATAAATTATTGTAATGAAATTTCAGGTAAGCTTAATTATGACAACTTAAAATTTATTTACGGAGATATTCGTAATTTTGACTACAAAAACAACATAGATATGATAGTTACACTTCATGCGTGCGATACTGCAACAGATGCAAGCTTGGTTAAAGCAATCAAGTGGAATGCAGATATAATATTGTCTGTTCCATGTTGTCAGCATGAGTTTTATGATAAAATAAAAAACATTGAATTAGAACCGATGCTTAAGCATGGTTTAATCAAAGAAAGAGTATCATCCCTGGTTACGGATTCATTAAGAGGATTATTCCTTGAAGCAAAGGGCTACAAGGTTCAATTGATGGAATTTATAGCTATGGAGCACACTCCGAAAAATATTCTTATCAGAGCCATAAAGACAGGTAAGGAAAATAAGAATGCAGAACAGGAATATAATAATTTTAAGAAATTATGGAACTTAGAAGATTTATTTATAGAAAACTATTATAACAATTGATGAGCGATCGAGATGCAATGGATAAACAATTGACAGGCGATGGATGAGTGTTATAATATCAACAGATATTTAATTGCTACTCAATTGCCAATCAATCGCAAATCTATTGTAAATGGGGGTTGTGATGAATTCTGAAAACTACTTTAAAGAGAGAGAAAGAGGAATTTTTGAATATATATTAGACAATATACCTGATTCCATAACCGTAGTAGATATGGAGGGTAAGGTTATTTTTTTTAATTCCACTGCTGAGGAATATTTTAGTGTTTTAAAGAAAGACATTATAGACAGTGATATAAAAGAATTTTTCCCTAATGCTTTATTATTAAAAGTGCTTGAAAAGAAAATTTCCTATCACAACATATACAACAACCCAAGAGAAAACAGCTTTGTTGTTTCCAGTGCTGTACCTCTTCATGATAAGCATGGCAACATGATCGGCGGACTTGCAAGAGATCGTGATATAACCGAAATTGTAAAGCTTAGTGAGCTCTTAAACAAAACTCAGCACAACCTGCTTCAGCTTGAAAAGGAATACACAAAAATATCAACTTCCGGTGAAGCATATTTTTCAAAAATTATAAGCAACAACGCTAACTTTATACAAATAATTAATTTGTGTAAAAATATATCCAAATCACCTTTAAACATATTGTTAAAAGGTGAAAGCGGAACGGGTAAAGAATTGTTTGCAAAGGCAATCCATTATGAAAGCGGAAGGAAGGGTAAGTTTATTCCCATTAACTGCAGTGCTATACCGAAAGAGCTTTTTGAAAGTGAATTGTTTGGTTATGAGCCGGGAGCTTTTACCGGAGCAAAAAGTGAGGGCAAAAAAGGTAAATTTGAAGAGGCCGAAGGGGGCACACTGTTCTTAGATGAAATTGCAGATATGCCTCTTGAGATGCAGCCAAAACTGCTGCGTGTATTAGAAGAAGGTGTCGTAACAAGGATAGGCGGCAATAAACAAAGAAAAATAGATGTAAGAATTATTTCAGCCACAAACAAGGACATCAGGACACTTATTAAAGAGAATCAATTCAGAAACGATCTTTATTACAGATTGGATGTTTTTCAGGTGAGCATCCCGCCTTTAAGAGAAAGAAAAGGAGATATTGTTTTATTAGCAAACAAATTTCTGCAGGAATTTTGTATGGAGCAGGGTATAGGAATAATTGAAATACCCGATGATATATTAAATATATTTTCCGAATATAATTGGGAAGGCAATGTAAGAGAATTAAGAAATGTAATTCAAAGATCCGTAATTTATGCTCACCAAAAAGGAAAAGATAAAATAGAAAAAGAATTTCTTCCTCCATACATGCAAAAAATTGAAGTGGATGAAATCAATAAGGTTATAAATGTAAGACAGATAAAGCATCATGAAACAGGATTAGAAGAATATATTGAAAAAATTGAGAAAAGAATAATACAAAACACATTAAGGGAATTAAATTCCAATAAATCGGAAGCGGCAAAACGCTTAAAAATTCCCCGCGCAACCTTGTATTATAAAATAGATAAATACAACATAACAATTGATTAGCAATAGATGGGCTGTTGATTAGCTATGGATAAGAAATGGAGTGCAGGTTAAATATACGTCAATTGTAAATTAATTGTTTGGAAAGGAAAATGATGGATAAAATTAAATTAGCTGCAATATCTGCTTTTGGCTTGGAAGCAATAGTTAAAAGAGAATTAAACGATCTTGGTTTTCAAGAAGTTACTGCGGATAACGGTTGGATGTACTTTGACGCAGAAATACAGGACATACCAAAAGCAAACATAAATCTAAGATGTGCAGACAGAGTTATGCTGATAATGGGACAGTTTGAAGCATACAGCTTTGAAGAGCTTTTTGATAAAACCTATGAATTGCCGTGGGAAAATTGGATTGACAAGAACGGTAAATTTACCGTAAAGGGCAAAAGCATAAAATCAAAGCTTTACAGTACGCCTGATTGTCAGGCGATTGTTAAAAAGGCAGTTTCCAAAAAATTGTGCGAACATTACGATGTTGAATGGATGCCTGAAACAGGTGCAGAATACACAATACTTATATCAATTCACAAGGATGTTGCCACGTTGTCAATAGATACAACAGGAGCAAGAGAGGGATTGTTTAAAAGAGGATACCGAGAGAAGTCGACAGAAGCACCGTTGAAAGAAACCATGGCTGCAGCATTGGTTAAGCTAAGCTATTGGAATAAAGACAGGGTATTGTACGACCCGCTTTGCGGCTCTGGTACAATTGCTATTGAAGCAGCGTTAATAGGCAGAAATATTGCCCCCGGACTTAATCGTACATTTGCATCAATGGGCTGGAAAGCTGTAAAAGAAGAGTATTGGAAAAACGCTAAGATTGAAGCAAGAAAAAATATTGATTTTGATTCTGATATAAAAATATATGCATCAGATATAAATCCAAAGGCAATTAAGATAGCACAGGAAAATGCCATAGAAGCAGGTGTTGATGATTGTATAGAATTTTTTGTCAAGGATGTCAATAAGATTATCGAACCAATGTGTCCATATGGCATATTAATTACTAATCCGCCATACGGAGACAGAATTGGTGAAGTTGAAGAAATACAGAAAATTCACAAGAGGTTGGGAAGAGTGTTCGGCAAGGATAGAACCTGGTCTTGCTATGTAATTACATCGGTTGAAACCTTTGAGAAGGATTTTGGCAGAAAGGCGGACAGAAAAAGGAAGCTTTTCAACGGTGATGTAAGGGTTGATTATTATCAATATTATGGTGAGAGACCACCAAAAGAAGAATAAATCTGTTGAAATGTAATCATTTTTATTGTACACTGTAAATATATGTTTGATTTTTTTATATATTGTGTTATTATATAAAATACAATATTGGAATGGCGGGTCAGACATGATTCAGGAAGTTAGTGCAGGCGGAATCGTTTTTTTCAAAAATAGTATATTGATGTTAAAAAAATTTAACGGAGATTGGGTACTTCCAAAGGGAAGAGTTGAAGAAAACGAGTTATTGGAAGAAACTGCTTTGCGTGAGGTTTATGAAGAAACCAAAGCAAAAGTTACTACAATTAAATATCTTGGAAAAATAAATTATGAATTTAACCGCACCTGCTATATGGACAGAATTCATATCAATAAGGAAGTCCATTGGTATTTAATGATGGCACACAACATGAATTGTACTGCACAAAAAAATGAAGGTTTTGTAGAAGCTAAATTTCTTCCATTTGAAAGAACTTTGATAATTGCTCGTTATGATGATGAAAGAAAAATTATTAGGAAAGCCGTTGAAGATATCAAATTTCATAGTTACAAGTAAGGTGATTATATGACTTTTTCTTCAAGAATAAGGGATGAGTTATCAAGAACAGAAATAACCGATTTACTAAGCACCAAAGCTGAACTTGCAGCATTGATTAGAACAATGGGTTACATTAACCTGAAAGGTTTTAATAAATTTGAAATTGGATTTTCTACAGAAAATGCAGCAGTGGCCAGACGAATTTTTAGATTATTAAAGGTGGCATTTGAAATTTCGACTCAGGTAAGCGTTGAAAAAACAAACAGGCTAAAAAAACGCAACAATTACATTATTAACATTGAAGACAAGTATGCAAAGAATTTTTTAATCGAAACAAGAATAGCCAACAATAATAATTTTAACTTTGTGGAATTTGATTACGGAGTTCCCGATGATTTAGTCATCAACAATGAATGTAAAAGAGCATATTTGAGAGGTACGTTTATGGGTTGCGGTTCAGTAAGCGATCCGGAAAAATCATATCATGCAGAGTTTGTAAGCAGCAGAGAAAATCACAGCAATGGTATCAGTTTATTGCTGAAGGAATATGGGATAACAGCAAAAATATTGTTCAGAAAAAACAATTATGTAACCTATATTAAGGAAAGTGAACAAATTTCTGACTTGCTGGCACTGCTTGGAGCGAATAACGCAGTATTGGAATTTGAAAATGTAAGAGCTGTTAAAGAAACAAGAAATCAGATAAACAGGGTAATTAACTGTGAAACTGCAAACCTTGACAAAATAGTTGATACATCAATGAGGCAGATTAACAATATTAAAATTTTAAAGAAACATAAAGCTATCGATAAACTCCCTGATCATTTAAAGGAGCTGGCATATCTAAGATTAAAGCATACGAACGCAAGCTTAAAGGAATTGGGTGAAATGTTAAATCCACCCCTTGGCAAATCAGGTGTGAATCATAGATTAAGAAAGATTGAAGAAATTGCTAATGATTTAGAGCATGAAAAAAGAGGTGTAAAATGAGATCACAAAAAGTAGTATTAAAAAATAAAATAGGACTCCATGCGAGACCGGCAGCAATATTTGTAAAGAAAGCAAGAAATTTTGACAGTGAAATTATTATCAAAAAAGGTATTCAAGAAGCTAATGGAAAAAGCATAATCAGCATTATGGCGTTAGGAGCTATGAAGGGTGACGAGCTTATAATTATAACAAAAGGCTCGGATGAAGACAAATGCATTGCTGAATTAGCTAATTTATTAGAGTTCATGGAAGAAGAAGAATAAAAAATGAGACAGTGGGGTATGACCTATCCCATTTTTCATTTTTTGTGAAAGCGGAGATGTATGTCATAGTTATACAAAATTAAAACACAGGAGACAAAATGGAAAATAAAACAATAGCCATAGTAAACGGCAATGAAATCAAGGAATCAGATTTACAAGCTTTAATGAAAAACTTAGGGCAAAATGCGGCGTATTTTCAAGGTTCCGATGGAAGAAAAAAATTAGTTGACGAATTGGTAATGCATGAATTAATGTATTCAGATGCATTAGAAAAAGGCTTGGAAAATGATGAAGAATTTATTGCAGTAATGGACAACATGAAAAAATCAATGCTTCAACAATATAACCTAAGAAAAATGTTTAATCAGATAACTCTTTCCGATGAAGATTTAAAAGAGTATTATGAAAAACATAAAGATACTTATGTAACACAAGAAATGGTGAAAGCAAGCCATATACTTGTGGATAGTGAAGAGAAAGCCATTGAAATTTTAGAAGATATAACAGATGGATTATCTTTTGAGGATGCGGCTAAAGAATTTTCAAGCTGTCCTTCAAAACAAACAGGTGGTGCACTTGGACAATTCGGTAAAGGTCAAATGGTACCTGAATTTGAAAATGCAGTGTTTGCAATGCAGGTAGGAGAAATAAGCGGTCCTGTTAAAACACAGTTCGGCTATCATCTCATTAAGCTGGACGAACACACGCCAGAAAGAAATGCATCATTCGAAGAGGTAATGCAAGAGGTTAAAGACAGCTGCTTTATGGAAAAACAAGAAAAAGTGTATAATGATAAAAAGTCGGAATTAAGTAAGAAATATAAGGTTGAGATAGTATAACTTTCGTTAAAAAATTATTGCAAAAAATTAAATAATATGCTAATATATTTCAGTGATAAGTAAGCGGATATGGCGGAATTGGCAGACGCGCACGGTTCAGGTCCGTGTGGGGCGACTCGTGCAGGTTCAAATCCTGTTATCCGCACTGAATTTATTCACTTGAGCAATCTGTTATTTTAGGATTGCTTTTTTGTTATCCATAATATATGATTTTATATATATAAATCGGGGACGGTAATAAAATTGAAAAAAGCTTCGATAGGAAGATTATATTTATGCTTTGGTTTATTTGCATTATGCAGTGGCATGGGTCATCCGGTAACACCAACTATGTTTATTGAAAAGGGTTTTGCGGATTATGTATTTGGTTTATCATTTGCTGCAATGTCCTTCTGTTACTTTTTCGGCTCCTTAATTTGGGGTACTGTAGGAGATAATTACGGACATATAAAGGTAATGGCATTTACAGGACCGGTGTACGGAGTAACTCAGCTAATTTTCGGAATGACAGATACCGTATTTATGACAATTGCAGCAAGATTAGCAGGCGGTTTTTTTAGCTCCGGAATATATGTCTGCAGCCTCGCATACTTGGTTAATATTACTGACCAGGACAACAGAGGACGTTACATATCCTATTATGTTGCAATTACTTCAGTATTAGCGGCATTTGGATATTTTATCGGGGGAATAGTGGGCAATTTCTCAATAAATGCAGTATTTATATTGCAGGCATCGTTAATATTTTTATACGGTATTTTGACATATTTGTTAATTGAAGAAGTTAAATCAGATGATAAGTTTACTGCAGGTATGTCCATTAATCCATTTAAATCCTATAGTAACTTTGTAGGGGAGATGCCTGAAATCCTTATAACATTTTTAGCAGCTGTATTTCTTACCAGCTTTGCTTCAACAGCATATGATAATGCTTTTAATTATTATTTAAGAGATGCACTAAATCTTCCTTCATCATATAATGGTATAATCAAAGCAATAATTGGCATTGTAACATTGACTGTAAACTTTACCGTTAATATATATATTGAAAAGCATTTAAATCTAAGAATGTCTATGATAGTTGTATTGTTATTGTGCGGTATATCATCATTGGCAGTTACATTTATTCCGTATTTATATCCGTTTTTTATTGCAAATATAATATTTTTTATGTTTAATGCAATTTATCTTCCCATACAGCAGGACATTATCACTAGGGGTCAGGATTCTAAAACGAGTGGTATAATTTCAGGAATATTTAATTCGGTAAGAGCAGGCGGCATGATTTTCGGATCGTTATTTTCAGGCTTTATATATGAATTGGGAAGCACCTTACCATTTCTGTCAACAGCTGTAGTATTTTTTATAAGTGCCGTTATTTCAATAATAAATCTAAAGCAAGAAAAATCGGGAGTAACCTATGGAATTACAAATTAAAATAATACTTATTGTAATGTTTTTTATAATATTAGTCAGCATACAGTACACTCTTAATAAAATACTTTTGACATTAAAAGAGATTAAAGCGGTATTGCTTACAAAAAAGGAAAAATGAGTATAATTTGTATGTTTTCAACCATAATAAACATATAACAAGGAGGATATTATGGTCGAAAAGAATGACAAACAGAAGGTAAAAAAGAAAAAAGAGCTTACCCCTGACGATATAATGAAATTGGAAATAGCTAAAGAAATAGGTCTGATGGATAAGGTTGAGAAACTTGGATGGGGAGGTCTTACTGCTAAGGAAACAGGCAGAATAGGCGGATTAATGACCGCTAAAAAGAAGCAAAGGAAGAAATAAAATGAATAACAGAAGCTATAAAGAATTTTCTCAGATTTATGATATTCTGATGAATGATATAGACTATGAAAAATGGACATCCTTTATAACGGAAAAAATTGAAGGCAGCAAGGTTTTGGAAGCAGCTTGCGGAACAGGCAACATAACACGTTTATTGGCAGATAAAAACTTTAAGGTTACTGCTTTTGACCTTTCGCAGGACATGCTTATGCGAGCTTATGAAAAGCTCGGCAGAAACAAAAAAGTTAAATTATTAAATATGGATATGACAGAGTTTAAAATAGACGATAAATTTGACGCTGCTATTTGCTGCTGTGACGGTGTTAACTACATAAACAAAAAAGAATTAAAAGAATTTTTCCAAAACATATATAATCATTTAGATAATAATTCCCGTTTTATCTTTGATTTCAGTACACAATACAAATACGAAACTATGTTTAATGACACCTATGTATATGATGACGGTGAAATTTTTTATGTATGGGAGAATTTGCATGATGAATCAGATGATACAGTCAATATGGAAATAAACTTTTTTATAAAGGATGCATCCGATAAATATAATAGAATCAATGAAATACAGACACAATATATACATAAGAGCGAAGAAATGGTGTCATTATTAAATGAAATCGGTTTTAAAAAAATAAAAATATATGATGATTACAACAATGAACAAATAAATGACAATTCTTTGAGAGCTGTCTTTGTATGTGAGAAAGGAAATTAGTAATGGACTATATGATAAGAGCAATAGATAAGAAAAAAACATTCAGGATATTCATGGTAAAATCTACAAACACTGTGGAAGAGGCAAGATTAAGGCACAATACTACTCCAACATGCTCCGCTGCTTTAGGAAGGACGCTGTCCGCAGGGTTAATGATGGGATTTATGATGAAAAATGAAAAGGATAAATTAACAATAAACATTAATGGAGGCGGTCCAATCGGAACAATTTTAGTTGTAGTTAATAACAATGGAGAAATAAAAGGATACGTGGAAAATTCTAATGTAGATTTACCCTTGAAACCAAACGGTAAATTAGATGTTGGAGGAGCAGTCGGTACAAACGGCAAGCTTACGGTGATGATGGATATTGGGTTAAAGGAACCGTATGTAGGAAGTACAGATATCGTAACCGGTGAAATCGGTGAAGATATCGCAATGTATTATTGGCTTTCTGAACAGCAGAATTCTGCAGTTGCATTAGGTGTCTTGGTTGACAGAGATTATCATATTAAATCCGCAGGCGGCTTTATAGTTCAAACATTACCGTTTACAGAGGATGAAGACCTTGAAAAGTTAGAGAATGTATTAAATAACCTGAAATCCGTTTCTGATTATTTTGATAACGATGATGATGTTGAAGTGATAGCAAAAAAATTATTTGCTGATTTTGATATTGAAATAACGGGGAAAATACCCGTTGAGTTTAAATGTGACTGTTCTGAAGAAAGAATGGAAAGAGGATTAATTTCCTTAGGCAAGAAAGAGTTAAAAGAAATAATAGAGGAAGATGAACAAATAGAAACTGTTTGCCACTTCTGCAATGAAAAATATTTATTTCATGGCGATAAATTAAAAAATATATTAAAATATATAGAACAATAAAAGATAGGGCTATTGGAAAGAATCCAATAGCTCTAATTTTTTAATTATTATTTGCCTGCAGCAGCATTTTCTCCTGCGATTTTTCCGAATACCATTATATCCGCTAAAGCATTTCCACCTAAACGGTTACCTGCATGTATTCCTCCGGTAACTTCTCCGGCTGCATAAAAGCCTGGAATAACATTTCCGCTTGTATCTAATACCTGAGCTTCAGTATTAATTTCCAATCCGCCCATTGTGTGGTGTAATGATGGTGAACGAGGTGTTGCGTAGAACGGTGCAACTTCAATTTTACCACCAAAGTTTGCCTTTCCAAAATCAGGGTCTGCTTGATTATCTACATATGAATTATACTTTTCTATTTCACTTACAAAGACATCTGCCGGTACCCCTATTTGTTTTGCAAGATCTTCAAGAGTATCTGCTTTATAAATGCTTCCTGAGGCTATAAGATCATCTATAACATCTCCCCAGCCATTTTTGCCTCCGGGTTGAGGATTACCTGCTGTTATCTGGTCACAAATAATATAGAATAATGCATCTGTTTGATTAAGTGCTGCACTTGCCATAACATCGCGTTCAGCGTATTCATTTACGAATCTCTTTCCTTCTTTATTTATAAACACCTGAGATTCAGCGCTGCCCCATACACCGCCTGAAAGAGCTCCTGTTTCCGGATGTGAGCTTGGCATCAATTGTGCAAAGCCCATTCCGACAAGGTTAGCTCCTACACTTTTACCCATTATAATACCATCTCCTGTAGCATTTGCAGTATTGGTACTTTTCATATTTTCAGGAATTGTCGGCCAGTAAGTATTGTATTCGGCAACCATCTTAGCATTCGCTGCAAAACCACCTGTTGCCATAACAACGCCTTTTGTTGCATTAAGTATAACAGGAGTTCCGTCAGATTGTGTTGTTTTAACACCTACAACTCGTCCATCCTTTACTATCAGCTCTTCTGCTTTAGTTTCTAACATAATTTCTGTTCCGTTTTTTTCAGCAGAATTTGCAAGCGGATAAACAAATCCTGAACCAACGTTAGTGTCTAAAGAATGTGTACGAGGCCACATTGCACCAAGTACTGTTGATATTTCATCTTTTATATTCAGATTGCTGTCTTGGCTTGCTACCCATCTTAAAGCATCTAAAGAATTATATGAAAGTGTCTTGGCTAAATCTAAATTGCTATGTATTTCAACTCCATTTTTGTCTGTTCTATGTCCGCCTATATACATATGGTAAATATGAAGTTCAGGTGTATCGAAAAGTTTAGTTGTATCACCTGATTCAAAGTATTCATTTATTTGTGATTTTAAAGTAACAACAGTGTCTTTAAATTCGCCAAACGAATTTTCATCAACTTTTAAAATAGCCTTAAGATCATTTGTTAAGGCATCTTTCGTTTCTACCTTTGATTGCAATTCAGGGTCAACTGCATTATAGGCTCCACCTGCGCGAAGAGTATTTCCACCTAAAGAAGCACCTTTCTCAATCAATATAACCGAAGCTCCGTTTTGTGCAGCAGCTGAAGCAGCTGCAACACCGGCTCCGCCTCCACCGACAACTACAACATCTGCAGTTTTTTCAATTGTATCTTTTATCTGTTGTGCTACTTCTTTATTTTTCAGTGATTCTATATCACCGCCGGCTTGCTTAATACAGTCCTCAATAGCATCTAAAAGACCTTTGCATGAGTTTGTTGCTCCTGCAATCATATCAACTTTAAGTGTTTGACCATCGATAATCTGTTTTGGTAATTTTTCAAAAACAGGTTTTGCTATATCAGGAGTTTCCTGGTTTTCTCCTACTACAATAGATAGTATTTCGGTATCGCTGAAAGTTATCGTTACAGGAATATCACCGAAATTTCCTTTTGCGGAAGCAGTATATTCTCCTGCTGTATAAGTCGCTGAATCTGAAGGTGTAGGTGTATTTGATTCAACAGGATTTGTTGCACATGATGAAAGGCTGAATATCATCAAAATGCATAAAATTAAACTAATAATTCTTTTTGACATTTATTCTTCCTCCTAAGATTTTAATTAGTTTGTCTATTAACAAACTAATTCTAAACCTTAGTCCAGCACTAATGTCAATACTTAAAAAACAATTATTTGTTTGTGAATGGTAAAAACACTCCATGATAGTTATATTTTTCACCATTTATAATATCTGAAGCCAAATAAATTAAAAAGCTATCACCCGATAAATTAAGCTTGCTTTTTTTAAAATATTCCATAGCATCTTTAAAATGAATATGACCGATAGGTTCAATATCAGGTTTTATTATTACTGTGAATATGTAATCTGATGGATTAATTGCTATAGTTCTTCTGCTTAACTTTAATCCAAAATCATCAGCAGATTGCTTTTCTGTTGTAAGTGACATTTCAAATTTAAACGATTCAGAATCGTTTAATAGTATTTTGTCAGACACACATCGAGTATAATAAGTGACAGGTAATAGATCAACCCATCGTTTCAATTCATCGGTTATTGATTTGTCTAATGATAGTTGATCGTTTTCTGAATGGGGCAACCTGATAAGTTCAGGTAACTTAATTACAACATAATTGTTTATTTTATCCGGAATAAAACTAAAATACTCTTTATATTTATTTAGCATGTTTAGCTTTGCATATTCGAATTTCAGTTTTTGTTCAATATCATAGGCTTGTTTATCAAATAAGGAAGAAAGCTCACGAGATGAGATATCACTAACCATTTTTGAAGCTTGAGAAAGTGAAAATCCAAGACTGCTGTAAAATTTACAGGTTGAAACCTTTCTTACATCATAGTTTGAGTAATATCGATAATTATTGGCTTTATCTTTATATGGATTAATAATTTTCTTTTTCTCATATTGTCGTACTGTGTCTACAGTCAGCCCTTGCATTTTAGCAAAACTACTTATAGTATATTGCACAATTACCTCCATCTTTAATATCATCATTGACGTAATTGTAACATATATTTACTGCGTATACAATAATATGAGCTTAAATTGACCGCGCCCAAAAATAACACTAATCGAAAAATATGATACCTCATATATTACTAAACGAAATTGATATATACCAAAAAATTAATTATAATAATATTAATACTTTGTTTTTCAACAATAGACTAATAATCACAATTGAAAATATATTATGGGAGGACGTTATATGAAGTATTTGGCAAAAGAAGATTCGAAGTGTATTCAATGTAAAGCCTGCGAAGAAATATGTTCTACAACTTACTTCAAAGTAAATGACAGAAACAAGTCATGTATTCAAATTAATGAGAAAGATGGAAAACCCGAAATAAACGTTTGTGACCAGTGCGGTGAATGTATAGATATATGTCCTGTAATGGCTATAACAAGAGATAAAAAGGGAGTTGTAAGAATCAATAAGAAAATATGTGTCGGATGCTTCATGTGTGTTGGCTTTTGTTCTAAGCTGTCAATGAGACAGCATGACGACCATATCGAACCCTTTAAATGTATCGCTTGTGATATGTGTTCTAAGGTCTGTCCTACCGGTGCAATTTATATATCTGAAAAAGATGATTCAGAAGCTTTAGAAATGCCGTTAGAAAAAATTTTTAATAAGTAGGAGGACGCCATGGATATAAAAACTTTAAAAAATAATCACAAACTGTTAAAAGAATATAAATATGAACTGGGCAAAGTAGACAAGGGTTATGCCAACAGAACATTATATGTAAATATTTCTGATAACACTATTAAAGAAAAGACTGTTACACAAATGATGAAGGATAAGTTTGTAGGCGGAAAGGGATTTGGATTATGGTATCTGTGGAATGCAGTAACACCTAAAACTAAGTGGAACGACCCTGAAAATGAGATAGTAATAGCAGGCGGTCCTGTTTGTGGTATTACGCAATATGCCGGTACAGGCAAATCCTTAGTATGCAGCTTATCTCCTTTGACAGATATACCCATAGATTCAAACGTGGGCGGTTTTTTTGGTCCCTTACTGAAATTCTCCGGCTTTGATGCTTTGGAAATACAAGGTAAGGCAGAAAAGGATGTAATAGTTTTTATAGATGGAAATACAGGTGTTGTTACAATAGAAGAAGCACCTCTTGAAGCTGTTGACGGACACGTATTGGGTGAACAGTTAACGGAAATGTATGCTGATAATGAAGCGGATAAAAGAAATGTTGCGGTTGTTACAGCAGGCACAGGTGCGGAGCATTCTCGTCTTGGACTATTAAACTTCACATTTTATGATCCCCGAAGAAAGGTTACAAGATTAAAGCAAGCGGGAAGAGGCGGAATAGGAACAGTTTTCAGGAATAAAAAAATAAAGGCGTTAATAGTTAAATTCAGCAATGTAAAAGGTGATTTAAACAATCCGTTCGATCAAGCTATAATAAACAAGACAGGTATTAAATATCATAAGGAAATACATGATCTTGACAGTAAGCAAAATGGCATGAGAAAAATAGGAACAGCGAACATAATTGAAGTAATGGACGAGTATGATTTGCTTCCTGTTAAGAACTATCAGTACGGTATGCACCCTGATACTCAAAATATAAAATCAACTGTGTTTATAGAAAAATATATAACCCAAGGTGTTCAGGACGGATGTTGGTATGGATGCTCAATGGCATGTGCAAAGGCAGCCGATAACTTTGAATTAAAAACAGGTCCATATAAGGGACAAAAGGTAACTGTTGACGGACCGGAATATGAAAATGCCGCAGGGTTAGGTTCAAACTGTGGAATCTTTGACCCGGAAGGAATTTTAGAGCTTAACTTTTATTGCGACACATACGCTATTGATACTATTTCCTTTGGTACAGCTACGGCATTTGCAATGGAGTGCTATGAAAGAGGTTTTATAAACAAAGAAATAACAGGCGGCATGGAATTAAACTTCGGAAACTTTGAAGCTGCAGCAGAACTGTTGCATCAGATGTCAAGAGGAGAAGGCTTCGGTGTTACGGTGGGTCAGGGAATTAATAGAATGAAGAAGTTGTTTGCTGAAAAATACGGTGCAGATCCTGATTTCTTATTTGACATAGGTATGGAACAAAAAGGCTTGGAATATTCAGAATACGGTTCAAAAGAATCATTGGCACAGCAAGGTGGCTACGGCTTAACCAACAAGGGTCCACAGCACGATGAAGCATGGCTGATATTCATGGATATGGTTAACAACCAAATTCCGACTTTTGAAGATAAGGCAGAAGCACTTCATTACTTCCCGATGTTCAGAACATGGTTCGGACTATATGGATTATGTAAGCTGCCTTGGAATGATATTGTTCCGGCTGACAATAAATATACTTCGGAGCCTGCAAAAGTTCCTGAACACGTTCAAAACTATTTAGACGTGGTATATGGTGTTACAGGTAAAAGATTAAGTGTTGCCGATATGATTAAGGAGTCTGAAAGAGTATATAACTTCCAGAAAATATTCTGTATCAGAATGGGCAAGGGCTTAAGAGCCAATGACAGAACACCGTACCGCTCAATGGGTCCGGTTACCAAGGAAGAATATGAATCAAGACAGGAAAGATATGACAGCCAATTAAAAGAAAAAGTAGGATATGACCCTGAATGCAAATCAACTGAAGAAAAAATGGCTGTTCTCAGAAAGTACAGAGAAAATCAATATGAATTGCTGATGGATGCCGTTTACAAAAGAAGAGGATGGAATTCCAATGCCGTACCTACATTAGAGCATTTAAAATATCTGGATATGGAATTCCCTGAATTGATAGAAGTTATACAAGATTTGCAGTAAATTCAAGGAGTGATTTTTATCATTAAGTTAAACAACAGAGATTTTCAGTGGGAAGAAGGAATGACCGTTGAAGATATCATGAAAATAAAGAAATTTTCATACTCAAGAATCATAGTTAAGGTTAATGACAAGCATATAGAGCAGGAAGATTATGCCAAAACAGTTGTTAATGACGGAGACGACGTTAAGATGATTCACCTGTTAGCAGGAGGTTAATGAAAACAATCGAAAGATGTCAGCAAAAATGAATTGAATATGGAAAAATGATAGGACAATGTACATTGTTCTATTATTTATATTGGACTTACAGTATAAGCGACCGGCACCAAATCGGAAGATTTGATGTCGGTCGCTTATCATTTATATATATAAAAATACAATGAAATGAGCAGATATATAAAAAAGGATAAAGTTGAACCCATATTTTATAGTTCTTTTACTTTACAAATGTATAAGTAAAATTGGAACGAATTGACATTTAGAAAAAATATCGGCAGAAGTAATACGAATAGAAAATTATGTTCAACAATAAAAACTAATAAAAATTGAAATGCTTTGTTAATTTATATATAATTTATAATATATAAGTGTTTACGTTTTCCTTTAATAAATCTAAAAAATATGGGGGTTTATATGAAGCTAAGAAAAATGTGGTTAAACGTCAATGGTGCAAACAGGATGTTTATTTGCAATCCTGAAAAAGATTCATTATCTACAATTTTAAGAAGAATGGGGCTCACAGGCACAAAAGTAGGATGTGGTACAGGAGTGTGCGGGTCTTGTTCAGTTGTTCTGGATGGGAAATTAATACGTTCATGTACTAAAAAAATGAAGACTGTAAAAGAATACAGCAAGGTTATTACTATTGAAGGAATCGGAACTCCTAATAATCTTCATCCTATACAGGTTGCCTTTATGAATTGCGGAGCTGTGCAGTGCGGCTTTTGTACTCCCGGTTTCATTGTTTCTTCATACGCATTATTATTAGAGAATAACAATCCAACACGTGAAGAAGTTCGTGACTGGTTCCAGAAACATAGAAATGTATGTCGTTGTACCGGATATGTGCAAATAGTTAATGCAGTAATGGATGCTGCAAAAGTACTGAGAGGAGAAGCATCTGTTGAAGATATAACGGTTCAGATGCCTAAGGACAATGAATATTACGGGAAACCTCTTGTTCGTCCTACTGCTTTATCAAAGGTTTGCGGAGTTGCAGATTATGGTGATGATCAGGAACTTAAAATGCCGGCAGAATCTCTTCATGTAGCTATTGTACAACCAAAAGTTGCTCACCATGCTAAAATATTAAAAATAGACACTTCCGCAGCCGAAAAAATGCCCGGAGTAGTTAAGATTATTACTTCTAAAGAGCTGTTAGAAGCCGGTGGAACAAATATTATGGCTGAAGCACAATTCCATGAAAGAACAACTGTTATGGTTCCGAGCCGTAAGGTATTGTGTGATGAAAAAATTTATCGCTATGGCGATGTTGTGGCTCTTGCAGTTGCAAAAACCAAAGAACAGGCACGTGCAGCAGCAGCTGAAGTAAAAGTTGAAATTGAAAAACTTCCGGAATATTTAAATTATCTTGATGCGGTAATGCCGGATTCAATCAGAGTCCATGAGGATACTCCAAATATTTTCTCGATGCAGCCGGTACTGAAAGGTGTTGGATTAGAAGAAGCGCTAAATGTGAATGATGTTATTGATAATTCGGTTCATAGTGTTTCCGGCAGTTTTTATTCTTCTCGTCAGCCTCACCTGTCTATTGAAGGAACAACCGTACAGGCATATTTTGACGAAGAAGATAACTTGGCTATTCAATGTAAGTCGCAGGGAGTATATTCAACTATCGGACGTATAGGAAACTCTGTCGGTATACCCAAAGATAAAATACGCATAATTATGAACCCAACGGGTGCAAGTTTCGGCTGGTCTACAAATGCAGGGGATGTTTGTCTTGCAGCAGCTGCAGCGGTTGTTACAAAAATGCATGTTGCTTTATCATTGAGTTATGAAGAGCATCAGCATTTCTCAGGAAAGAGATGCCCATGTCATTCTAACGGAAGTGTGGCTTGTGATGAAAACGGAAAAATTACGGCAGCAGAATTTGATTTCGGAATGGATCACGGTGCATATTCGTGGGGTGGCGATGATATAATGACTAAACCTGCGCGTTTTGCATTCTTCCCGTACAATGTTCCCAATGTCGCAGGATTAGTCAGAATAGCAAATACAAATCACAATTTTGGAACTGCTTATAGAAGCTACGGTTCACCACAAGCATATACATTGTCAGAGGCATTGATGGATATGCTTGCAGAAAAAGCGGGTATAGATCCATTTGAATTCAGATATAGAAATATCGCAAGAGAAGGGGAAACAAATATTAACAGTTATCCATTCCGTCAATATCCAATGGAAGAAATGATGAATATCATGAAACCCATTTATGAAAAGGCGGTTGAAGAAGCTAAAAAATATGATACTCCTGAAAAACGCAGAGGCGTTGGTCTTTCATGGGGAGGTTTTAACGTTACTGAAGGAGGAACTGACAGTGCATCTGTAGCAATTGAACTTAATAGTGACAATACATTTACAAAATATGATACGTATCAGGAATTAGGTCAGGGCGGTGATATCGGTTCATTAATGCTTACTCTTGAAGCTTTGAAACCACTAAAAGTAACACCTGAGCAAATCAAACTTGTACAAAACGATACTAAACTTTGTCCGGACAGCGGAATGTCCGGTGCAAGCAGGACTCACTATATGAGTGGTAAAGCAACTATAATAGCTGCTGAAAAACTAATGAATGCAATGAGGAAAGAAGACGGAACTTATCGTACATACGATGAGATGGTTGCTGAAGGGATTGAAACGAAGTATTTTGGTAAATATCAAAATACTTCGGTAGAAGGACTTTGCCGTTTAGACCCTAACACAGGAATAGGTGACCCGACTCCGGCATTTACATATTGCTTAAACTTAGCTGAAGTTGAAGTCGACACAGCCACAGGAAAAACAACAGTAATCCGATTCACTTGTGTAGATGATGTTGGTAAGGTTGGAAATATAGCGGCAGTAAACGGTCAGGCATATGGAGGGATTTCTCACAGCATAGGTTTTGCTTTAAGTGAAAATTATGATGATGTTGTTAAACATTCAAATATGTTAGGAGCAGGTGTTCCATACATCAAAGATGTGCCTGATGTAATAAATGTTATACATTATGAAAGACCTGATGAAATAGGACCATTCGGTTCATCCGGAGCTTCTGAAGCATTCCAGTCTGCAGGACATGTGGCTGTGCTTAATGCTATAAGCAATGCATGCGGAGTACGTATTTATGAAATGCCTGCAACAAAAGAAAAAGTTAAGGCAGGTCTTGATATAATTGCTGCAGGTGGGAAAGTTGAACCACCGAAAAAATATTTCTTAGGTTCTGATTTGTATGATGAACTTGAGAATATTAAAGCAAATCCTGTAAAATTCGGAGGAGACGATTTCTTCATTCCATTAGGTAATGATGCAAATGCAGAAAGATTTTTCTAAAAATATTATTTAATTTCAGGTTCCCGGGCATATTAGCCCGGGAACAAAACTAATAGGTGAGACATGTATGGATATAAAAAAAGAAGATTTTAATGAAAAGATTAAAACTTGTTTGCAGAACGAACCGTCTTTTTGTACAGCAGTCTGTCCATTTCATCTTGATATTCATGATTTTATTCCTAAAATGCAGCGTGGAAGATTTAACGCGGCATACAGAACTTACCTGAATGCTGTTGCCTTTCCAAACATAGTATCAGAATTATGCCATGAACCATGTAAAAAAGTATGTCCGAGAAGTTCGAAAGATGAAGCAGTAAATATGAAGCTGTTGGAAAAAGCAAGCATAAAATTCGCAAGAAATTTAGAGCCAAACAGCTACAACATGCCGTCAAAAAATAAAAAGATTGCAATAATAGGTGCAGGCATAAGCGGTTTAAGCTGCGCTTTACGTCTTGCTTCAAAAAAGTATGATGTTACTGTTTTTGAGAAAACCGGGCGCATTGGCGGGTACCTTTGGAATTTATTAGAATCCGAAATATTTTTAAATGATATAAAGAGACAATTTAAAAACGAAAAATACACATTGTGTTTAAATAAAGAAATTATAAATTTAGAAGAATTAGAAGAATTTGATGCTGTTTATGTCGCTACAGGCAAAGATGGCAGTGATTTTGGATTAAAAAGAAATTTCAATGGAGCCTTTGCAAGCAACATACCCGGAATTTTTATGGGTGGCATGTTGTGCGGCAAAAACATAATAGAGTCCATTGCAGATGGACTTTATGCTGTAAATGCTATTGAAAGATATATCAAAACAGGAAATATGAATCAGGAAGAAGAGAAAAATGATACGAAGATAAAAATAAACACAGATTTTATCACTGAAGCAGAGCCTGTCCTGCCTTCTGATGACGGAACATATACAAGTGAAAGTGCAGTTGAAGAAGCTAAACGCTGTTTGAGGTGTTCATGTGATGCATGTATAAAGCACTGTGATTTAATGAAGTATTATGGAAAATATCCTAAAAGAATTGGTGAAGAGGTTCATATTACAGTCCATCCCGGAACACTTGACGGTAATGGCACTGTGGCTACCCGCCTTATTTCCACATGCAATCAGTGCGGACTTTGTAAGGATGTTTGCCCTGAAAGGATAGATACAGGTGAGTATCTTTTACAGAGTCACAGAGCGATGCGAGAAAAGGGAGCAATGCCATGGGCGTTTCATGATTTCTGGCTCAGGGATATGGAGTTTGCTAACGGAGAAAAGTCGGCTCTTTGTAAAATCCCAAAAGGCTTTGCCAAAAGCAAGTATGCATTTTTCCCCGGATGTCAGTTAGGTGCTTCGGACTACAGATATGTAATAAAAAGCTATGAATATTTGTTAAAGCAAAATCCTGATACTGCCATTATGCTGAATTGCTGTGGTGCTCCGGCAGAATGGGCAGGGGATGAACCGATTCATAGAGGTGTGGTGGAAACAATCAGAAACCACTGGTTAAGTACCGGAAAGCCTACTGTAATATTTGCTTGTACAACCTGCAGACAAATGTTTAATAAATATTTACCTGAAATAAACGGCATTTTTCTTTATGAAATAATGGAAAACGGAAATATTAATATCGATTGTGCAAATGCAAATGAAAAAGCTTCGGTGTTTGATCCTTGCACAAGCCGTGATGAGCCGGCACTGCAAAATTCTGTTCGTGCACTGAGTTCTAAAGCTGGTTTTGAACTTGAGCCCCTTTCGCATGAAGGGAAATATGCAAAGTGCTGCAGCTGGGGAGGTCAGGTTTCGGTTGCAAATCCTTCTTATACCAAGGAAGTAGTTAAAGCAAGACTGTCACAAAGTATCAATCCTTATATAGCATATTGCAGTAATTGCAGAGATATATTTGCTTCTTCTGGAAAAAAAGTTTATCATATTCTTGATATAGTTTTTAATTTAAATGACAGCGACAGAAAGCCGCCTACATTTACGGAAAGAAGAAAAAATAGAGTACTGTTAAAACAAAAAATTATAAAAGATATATTTAATGAGGAAATTATGGAACAAAAAGATAGTAAAACAAAGCTTATTATAGAAGAAGAATTAAAAGATAAACTAAGCAGTGAAATGATACTTGAAACAGAAATTGAAGAAGTTATCGAGCATTGCGAAAGAGAAGGCAGAAAAGTGTTGGATGGTGGAAGCGGCCATTTTATCGGTCATCTCAAAATTGGTACTATGACATATTGGGTTGAGTATGATGTATGCGGAGACCACTGCTTTACGCTTTATAACGCATATGCTCACAGAATGAGTATAGAGGAGAGTTAGCTGATATGACTGAAAAAAAAATAATATGTTTTAAATGCAATAAGGAATTAGTGCCTAAAAAAACATACTTCAATTATCTTGAGCATAGTTTTTTTACTGATATTTTAAGTTGTCCTGACTGCGGGGAAGTATTTATTTCTGAGGAATTAGTCAAGGGACGTATTTCAGAGGTTGAAATGCAATTAGAGGATAAATGATATTATATGAAAGATATTATAAAACGATCTCCGGTGGATTACTGGATTGCTAATAGGCTTGGAATTGAAATAAAAGACCTTACACAGGACAAATTGTTTAATGTGCAATTAGATGCTTTCAGGGAAACAGTAAGATATGTTAAAAGGGAAAGTAAATACTATAAAAAGCTTTTTAATAACATAGAACCTGAAGATATTAAAACAGAAAAGGATATTCAAAACATACCATTAACTTGTGAACAAGACTTCGCAGGAAATGAAAAAGAGTTTTTATGTGTAAGCCAAAGAGAAATAAACAGAGTGGTAACTGTTCATACTACAGGAACGACAGGAAAACAAAAACGAATATATTTTTCTGAAAAAGATCAGCTCAGTACTATTGAATTTATGCGTGTAGGATTCAGCACGATGATTAAGGTTGACGATGTTATGTTAGTTATGATGTCAGGAGGCACAGAAGGAAGCATAGGCAGATCTGTCGAATACGCATTGGACAAGTCAGGTATAAAAACAAATGTATATGGTTCAATAGTTAATGTACATGATGCTTATGAAAATTTGATAAGCTTTAAGCCCAATATTATTGTCGGGATTCCTCACCAGATAGGAGCATTGAGCACATATGGCCAAAAATTTGATAACCCTGAAGCAAAATACATTAACAGCGCCTTATTGAGTGCGGATGACATTCCGGAGTCCCTGAGAAAACGTATCAGCAGTCTATGGAATAGTAAAGTATTCAATCATTATGGAATGACTGAATTTGGTATTGCCGGGGGAGTGGAATGTGAAGGATTTTCCGGTTATCACACCCGTGACTTAGATTTGTATTTTGAAATAATAAATGAGGATAAGAATGGTATAGGTGAAATAGTATTTACAACGCTGAATCGCGAGGGGATGCCTTTAATTCGTTATAAAACAGGTGATATAGGTAAGTTTACAGAAACTGAATGTCCATGCGGCAGTAAACTAAAGCGTATTGAAAGGGTATACGGCAGAAAAAGAAATATAATTAAATTGCTTGATGGCGGAGAACTGCATCTTTCTGAAATAGGCAATGCTGTATTTTATGAAGATAATATTATTGATTATGAATGTATAGTAAGAAATTCGGAGTTAATTATTGAAGTAAAAATTTTTCCGCAGGATGAAGCTGATATAAATATTATATTAAATAAATTAAAACGAATTGATGCTATAGATAATGCATTAAAAAAGGGTTTAGAAATTAAGGTCATTAGTTCATATATTACAGATTTTCCGGAGGACGGTAATAAAAAGAAGACTGTCATTTTTCAATAGATGTATATTGTCACAGAATAATATATCTTGAGGGAGATTTCATGATTTTATATAATAATTCATAATAAGGAAGGAGAATGTATGTTTAATGATTTAGCAATGAAAATTCACAAGCTTTCTACGCAAGGCTACTGCTGCACACAAATTATGTTAAAATTAGCGCTTGATGAAGAAAACAAAGAAAATCAGGATTTAATTAAAAGTGCAAATGGATTTTGTAAAGGATTAGGCGGAAGACAAGGAATATGCGGAGTTCTTTCCGGCGGAATCATGATACTCAGCCTTTATGCAGGAAAGGGAAGCGATGCCGAATATAGTCATAACAATTACGGCAGTATGGTAAATGAATTTATTGATTGGTTTGAAGATGAATTTTTCAGCTTAGAATGCATTGATATTATAGGAGTTAATAACTTTGAAGAAAACAACAATAGTTATATGCTTAAGTGCGGGAACATATTAGTTAAAAGCTATGAAAAGGTTGTTGATATATTAAATGAAAACGATTATGAATTTGGTTACAGAGAAGATTAATAAAACAGGTGCGTTGATAGTTGCCGCCGGTATGTCTTCACGTATGAATGACTTTAAACCATTAATGAAAATCGGCAGATATTCAATGATAGAAAACGCGGTGATTAACTATAAAAATAGTGGAATAGATGAAATAATAATAGTTACCGGCTTTCGTGAGAATGACATTAAAGAAAAATTAACCGGTTATGATGTTAAATTTGTTCATAATAAAGATTATTCAAAAACACAGATGTTTGATTCTGTATGCATTGGGTTAAAAGAATTTGCAGACAATGCGGATATGATATTTATAACACCGGCAGATTGCCCTTTTGTACAAACGTATACACTGAAAAAAATGATGGAAGAAATGAATAATAATGAACTTTATTATATAAGACCATACTATTTGGGAAGAAGTGGACATCCCCTCTTAGTAAGCAATAAATGTGCAGAAATAATTTTAGAACATGATGGTTCAATGGGGTTGAAGGGTGCTGTTAATAAAATTTCAGAAAACTACAAAGACATGTCTTTTGTTGATCCCGGTATTTTATTGGACGCAGATAATCCATCGGAATTTCAAAAATTACTGTCGCATAAAGAAAATATCAAGTACCCATCAATGGATATTTGTAGACAGATATATGATAACTTTAATATAAGTAAAGAAATAAAGTTACACTCCGAAAAAGTAACTGAAGTTGCATTATCTATTTATGATATGATGTATAAGCGCGGAATAATTTTAAATAAGGATCTCATTGTTGCGGCAAGTATGCTTCACGATATTGCCAAGGGCGAGAAAAAACATGATATTGTAGCAGCACAATGGATAAGAGAAATGGGTTATAAGGAAGTTTCTGATATTATAGAAGAGCATATGCACCTCCGTGATTATAACGATGAAATAACAGAAAAGGAAGTTGTGTATTTGGCAGATAAGCTGGTTGCAGGTGATAGGTTAGTAACTATTGAGCAAAGATTCACAGCAAAAGAAGAGCTATATGCTAATGATCCTGATGTGCTTAAAATTATAAAGGGAAGAAAAGAACTGGCAATGAAATGTTATAGCATGATATATAAGCAGGAAGAAAATAATATATGTGCAACAGAAACAAGTCTGGAGGAAAAGTAATGACTGACAAAACTATTAGTCTTTGCCCGATATGTTTAAAACGTATAGAAGCAACATACATAGAAAAAAGTGACACTATATTTCTTTATAAAAATTGTAAAGAACATGGGGATTTTCTTACTCCTGTATGGAGAGGGTATCCTTCGTTAGATAAGTGGGTTAAAAATTCATCGGAAATAGAAAACAGCAATAATAATTGTCCTGATATGTGTGGATTGTGTGAATACCATGGAAACAAAACCTGTTGCACAATACTTAATGTAACTGACAAATGCAATCTTAAATGCAATTTTTGCTTTGCAGGCGAATTAACTCAAAGGGAGCCATCTTATGATTACATAAAAAAATGCTTAGATGATATGGCTGACAAAAAAATTACACATATTCATTTTAGCGGGGGAGAGCCTACAACTCGCAATGATATACCTGAACTGGCTAAATATGCAGTAAGTAAGGGATTTAAATATATACAGCTTAATACTAACGGATTAAGAATAGCACGTGATGAATCATATGCTAAGGAGCTGGCTGATGCGGGTATAAGTGCTGTATTCCTTCAATTCGACTCAACAGATGATGATATTAATAAGACTATCAGAGGAGTTCCATTATTAGCTGAAAAGATTAAGGCTATAGAGAATTGCGATAAAGCATATCTTGGAGTCGTACTGGTACCTACACTGATACCGGGCGTAAATACTGATAACATTGGCGATATAATAAAGTTTGGTATAGACTATATTCCTGCAGTCAGAGGTATTCATTTTCAACCGGTAACTTATGTCGGTAAATATCCGGAAGATCCTGAAAATTCTAATCGAATTACAATTCCGGAGGTTTTAAGAGCAATAGAAAAGCAAACAGAAGGAATGATAAAAGCAGAACAGTTTACCCCTTCAAGCTGTTACCATCCTATGTGTAGTTTTCATGCTGAGTTTGTTTATGATAATGAAAGGCTGATGCCCTTGCTTAAAAAACAATCAGGCAGCTGCTGCTCAGCAGATGATGTACCAAGTAACGCAGTAAGAAAAAACCAAAACTTTTTAAATCAGAAATGGACTCGCCCAGGTGAATGTGAATGTGAATGTGAATGTGAATGTTCAGGAGATAAAATGTCTATGGATGGTTTCTTGAGTTATATGAAAAATAAAAGTTTTACAATTAGTTCAAAAGCTTTCCAAGATGAATACAATATAGATTTAAACAGATTGAAAAGATGTTCGCTGCATGTTTATGATAATGGAAAACTGATACCGTTTTGCGCAGAATATACATATCATAAGAATCAAAAATTATTTAACTTTCTTGACGGATGATAGGAGGCATTATGAATTTATATGAAAGTGATGCTTTGAAAAATGCAATTGGAGATGCATTGAGACCGGGCGGATTTCAGCTTACTGACAGATCGTTGGATTTCTGTAAATTTCAGTCAGGAGATATGTTGCTGGACTTAGGATGCGGAAGAGGAGCTACAATAAATTATATTAATAGCAATTATGACTATAAAATTTGCGGGTTAGATATCTCGGAGAAGTTAATTTCTTATGCAAGAAGTATTAATAAAGACAATGAAATTATATTATCATCTGCTGATAATATATTGTATGAAAATGAATTTTTTCATGGTGTGATAGCAGAATGCACATTATCATTGATGGAAGGTATTCAAGAAGTGTTTAAAGAAGTTAACAGGGTATTAAAAAAGAATGGTTACTTTATAATTACTGACGTTTATGCAAAAAATACAGAATATTTAGAAGAACTTAAAAGATTTGAACTAAATACATGTTTAAAAAACCCTCTCGACTTAAACATACTAAAGGAGTTTCTTTCAAACAGCGGGTTTAATGTCGTATTAGAGGAAAGACATGATAATATGATTATACAGCTTGTAGCAGATATTATTTTTAATGGATGCAGCACAGCCAGTCTTTGTATTGACAGAAAAATGAAAGACCTGCTGATAAAATCTAAAATAGGATATATGTTAATGATTGCACAAAAGAGGTAAACATTGTATAATGATATAAAAGAAAATTTGGATTAAGGAAATGAGTTACCGGATTCTTTTAAATAGCGTTATATTTTTAAAAGCATAATGAGTAGAGACAATACATTTTTAAATATTAGTATTATTCAGGAGGGAAAATGAAATTAATAAAAACAGTTGATGCAGTCGGTCACGTTCTATGCCATGATATAACACAAATAATTAAGGATGTAAAAAAAGATATTGTTTTTAAAAAGGGTCATGTAATTAAAAAAGAAGATATTCCTGTTTTGTTATCTGTAGGTAAAGAAAATTTATATATATGGGAAAAACAAGAGGGGATGCTGCATGAAAATGAAGCTGCAGAAATACTTTGTAATATATGCAAAAATGATTATATGAAAGCAACCCCTGTTAAAGAAGGAAAAATTGAATTAATTGCGGAAATTGATGGCTTATTTAAATTAGATATTGAAAAATTATATAAATTAAACAGTCTTGGAGATATTATGATTGCTGCAAGACATGGTAATACGGCAGTTAAAAAAGGAGATAAGCTGGCCGGAACTCGTGTTATACCACTTATTATAGACGAAGAAAAGATGAATAAAGCTAAAAAGGTCGGCGGTAATCAATCATTGATGGAAATAAAGCCCTTTAAACATAAAAAGGTAGGTATAGTAACAACCGGCTCTGAAGTATTTAAAGGCAGAATAAAGGACACATTTGGCCCTGTTGTTATTGATAAATTTAATGAATTTGATTCCGAAATAATAGGGCAAACAATAGTTGATGATAATAAGGATGAAATTACTGCTTCGATTATTTCCTTTATAGAAAAAGGAGCAGACATAGTCGTATGTACAGGAGGCATGAGTGTTGACCCCGATGATTTAACACCGGGGGCCATAAAAAATACGGGAGCTGAAATTATAACGTACGGTGCACCTGTTCTTCCGGGAGCTATGCTTTTAATTTCTTATTACAGTGAGAAAAAAATACCCGTCATAGGACTTCCGGGTTGCGTAATGTATTCTAAACGAACTATTTTTGATATAATATTACCTCGAATAATGGCAGATGAGGTATTAACTTCATCTGATATAAGCAGGCTTGGCCCGGGTGGTTTGTGTTTAAACTGCAACGTTTGCACATTTCCTAACTGCGGATTTGGCAAAGGCTGCTAAATATTAGAATAACTCCACTCAATATAAGTTGAGTTTTGTTTGACTATCGTTATATTTTTATAAGTGTAACGTTAAAATAAAAAAATATTACAAGAGGAGTTGTAAAATGAAAAAAATTTTATGTTTGCTTTTAGTTATTATTTCAACACTTTTTTTAATTAGCTGTAGTGACACACAAGATGTAGAATCGGATACTACAATACTTGTTTCAGCTGCTGCAAGCTTAAAAAATTGCATGGAAAATGATTTGATTCCCATGTTTGAACAAAAGAATTCCAATATAAAAATTAATGCTACATATGACAGCTCGGGTAAGCTGCAAGCGCAAATAGAGGAAGGAGCAGATGTGGATGTATTTATGTCTGCTGCCGAAAAGCAAATGAATGCATTACATGAAAAGGATTTAATAGTTGAGAATTCTGTTGTACCTTTATTGGAAAATGAGTTGGTTCTGATAGTACCCAAGGGAAATGAAAAGAGTATAAAGGATTTCGATGATATGCTTAATGCAGAGATTATTGCTGTAGGCGATCCCGAAAGTGTTCCTGCAGGACAATATTCCAAGGAATTATTAGAGAATTTAGGTTTATGGGATGAGGTATCAGAAAAATCAAGCTTAGGAACTAATGTTACGGAGGTTTTGAACTGGGTAGCAGAAGGAAGTGCTGATGCAGGAATTGTTTATGCAACCGATGCAATCTCTAATGATAAGGTTGAAGTTGTTTTAGCAGCACCCGAAGGAAGCGTATCAAAAGTAATTTACCCCGTAGGTATTATAAAAGCAACAACTAAATTGGATTCCGCAAAATTCTTTGTTGAATTTTTGCAAAGCAGCGAAGCAAAAGAAATATTTGTAAAATATGGCTTTAAGCCTAATTAGTGAGTAGTTATATGAATTTATCTCCAATATTGATTTCAATAAAGACAGCTTCCATATCAATAATTGTGACATTTTTTCTTGGAATTTTCATTGCAAAATTAGTTGCTGATATGAAGTATGGAAAATTAAAAATTCTAATTGACGGAATTCTTACGTTACCGCTGGTCCTGCCTCCGACAGTTGTCGGATTTTTCCTGCTGTTTATTTTTGGTGTCAAGAGACCGATAGGAATGTTTTTGTTGGAATTTTTAAGCATTAAAATAGTATTTTCCTGGACTTCAACAGTTATTGCCTCCGTTATTGTTTCTTTTCCGTTGATGTACCGTTCTGCCCGGGGAGCTTTTGAACAGGTTGATAAGGATTTAATATTGACAGGAAGAACTCTGGGCATGACTGAAAGAAAAATATTTTGGAGAGTTATAATGCCAAATGCTCTGCCGGGTGTTGCATCCGGCGGCATTTTAGCATTTGCGAGAGGTCTCGGTGAATTTGGAGCAACAGCCATGATAGCCGGAAACATTGCCGATAAAACGAGAACATTGCCCCTTGCCATATATTCCGAGGTTGCCTCCGGCAATATGGAGGGTGCTTATTCATATGTATTGGTAGTTATCGTAGTGTCCTTTGTTGTTCTGTCTTTAATGAACTATTTTATTATGAAGCAAAATAAATATTCAAATAAAGGTGTATAGATGAGTTTATCAGTATCAATAAAGAAAAAGTTCAAGGATTTTAATTTAGACGTGAATTTTGAAAACGACGGCGATTATTTTGGTATATTGGGTCCTTCGGGCAGCGGTAAAAGCATGACCTTAAAATGTATAGCCGGATTGGAAACTCCCGATGAAGGCCGTATAATATTCAATGACAGGGTTTTGTTTGATTCTCAGAAAAATATTAATATAAAACCTCAGGACAGAAAGATTGGGTACCTGTTTCAAAGCTATGCATTGTTTCCTAATATGACTGCTGAGCAAAACATAGCCTGCGGTTTAAAAAGCTCTAAAGAGGATAAGAAAATAAAAATAAGAAAGATGCTTGAATTGTTTCATCTTGACGGAATAGAAAGAAAATACCCGTCCCAGTTGTCGGGAGGACAGCAGCAAAGAGTTGCCTTAGCCCGCATTTTTGCCTATGAGCCGGAAGTATTATTGCTTGATGAGCCTTTTTCCGCATTGGATTCGCACCTGAAGGAGGAGCTTCAAACAGAGGTTTTTGAGTTTTTAAAGCTGTATAAAGGTCATGTGCTGATGGTTACGCATCAAAGGGATGAAGTTTATAAATTTTGTAAAAACCTTGCGGTGCTAAATAAAGGTAAATCAATCATATACGGAGATACCAAAACAATATTTAATGAACCAAGAACGGTTGAAGCTGCGAAAATAATCGGCTGCAACAATATTTCATCATGCCGCGTTATTTCTCCGGGACAAATTTTCGTTAATGATTGGGATATTGTGCTGCAAACAGAAAAAAAGATGCCCGATAATATAACACATATAGGTATCAGAGCTCATAGCTTTAAAATTGTGGATAATAATAACGAACAAAATACTATGGATTGCGAAATTATTAATATAACAGACGAACTGTTTGAGTACAGCATAGTTTTTAAAAACAGAACTTCAGAAAACAGTAAAAAATTAATTTATAAAGTAAAAAAGAACGAATGGGACAGCAGAGCAAATAATAATAAGCTTTTTCTACAAATTCCCGAAGAATCAATATTTATACTTACTTAATAATTAAAGGAATTCCTTGAAATATTCATCGAATATTTCAGTGGCCTTGCTTTTTACTTCATTTTCATATGCTTCATATTTTTCTAAAAATTCAATACATTTTGGGGTTAAGCTCGAACCGCCTCCGCCTAAGCCGCCGATTTTCCTTTCCAAAAGCTTAAAGCCAAGGTTTTTTTCTGATCCCCTTATCATTCTCAATGCCTTTGTATAGGATAAATCCATTTGCTTGCAGGCAGCATTCAATGAATCATATTCATTAGTCAATTTAAGCAGAGTTCTCACTCCCGGTCCGAAAAATATTTCTTCCTTTGCCAACCGTATTTGTAATATGTAATGTAAATTATCCATAATCATCCTCCAATTAAATATATAATACCAAAAATTTAAATAAAATGATATAATAAAATTGTCATTTTGAGATTAAGTGAAGAATCTTATTGACAAACTGTAAACAGGAGCTTTTATGAATCCGTATATTTTGCCGAGGACACCACGCTTTGTAATTATTGATTACAGGGCAAGTAATGAAATAATAAATTATTTGAAAAAATTAAACATAGTTCCTATCAAGACAATTAAATGCAATGAATTGCAGGAGCCCGTAGACGGACACCCCGATATGGTCATACATCCCATAGATTATAAAAATTTTGTAGTTGCGCCAAATGTATATGACTACTACAAAACTGCTTTAAATAATACCGGAATAAAACTCATTAAAGGCAGCATAACTCTAAGCATAAATTATCCCGGAGACATACCATACAATGCAGCAAGAATAAGCAAATATGCCGTACACAATATTAAGCATACAGATGAAGTATTAAAGCATTATTTGGAAAAAGCAGGAATTGAATTCATTCATGTACCACAAGGATATTCTAAATGCTCAACAACCGCCCTAAACGACAATACGGCCTTAACATCAGATGCATCCATATATGAAAAACTTACATCATACAATATAAATTGTTTGTATATAAATCCGGAGGTTATCTTATTAAATGGTTACAATCATGGATTTATCGGCGGATGTACAGGCTTGATTGATGATAAAACATTCTTATCAACAGGAAAAATATGCGACAAAAATATTGCAGACACAATAAAAGAATTTATCATGTCTGCAGGTTATACATATAATGAAGCGTCAAATGAGCAAATAACAGATTTAGGCACAATTATACCGATTGTTTAAGTCACACGTTTATCATGCTATTTCATCAAGACGTGCTTTGATACGATTAACTTCGTTTTCAAGGATTGTTAACCTTATAAGTAATAATTCTTTTTCATTTTCAATTTTTAATGCATTGTCTAGTTTATTATTTAAATCACGATGTCCCTCGGCGATTATTCTGATATTTTTATTCGTCTCGTTTTCCAGAGTCATTTTAACGTCCTTAATATCAGATTTCATAATCGTGATTTCGGAATGTACTTCATCAAAACCATTTTGCATTTTACCATTCATGTCATTCATGTCGGACTTCACACCTTTAATGTCGGATTTCATGTCATTCATGCCGGACTTCATGCCCTCAATGTCGGATTTCATGTCATTCATGCCGGACTTCATGCCCTCAATGTCGGATTTCATGTCATTCATGCCGGACTTCATGCCCTCAATGTCAGATTTCATGTCATTCATGCCGGACTTCACGCCTTCAATGTCGGATTTCATGTCATTTATGTCAGTTTTCATGCCACTCATATCAGACTTAATTTCTTTAATTTCAGAATGTACTGTTACGAAACCATTCTGCATTTTTTCATTCATTTCGGTTATTGACTGAAGTATTTGTTTGCTGTTATCCATTTGTTCACATCTCCTTATTTAATAATAGTTCGGTCGGATTCATTGTATTCTGTCGGATTTTCAGCAACATTTTCAATAAGTTTTAAATTAAAGCCCAAGGTTAAACGCACTATGTTTTGTTTATTGAAATCTGCCTTGTCATATGCCTGAGCTATATTAATAGCTTCAGGAGATAGAAAATCTTTTGGGTCTTTCGTACCCAATAAATAATTTGCTGAAACATCAAGAACATTACATATCAATTCTATAGTGTAGGGGTCAGGTCTGTTCTTATCATTTTCCCAATCACTGACAGAATTATGCTTTGCTCCAATTGCATCTGCTAGATTCTTTTGAGTATAATTTTTATTTTTTCTTGCTAATTTTAACTTTTGTCCAAAAGTCATTATATTTACCTCATAATTAATTATAAATATATAATACCACAGCGTATCGAATTTGTAAATAAAAAGTTTCGGAAAAATCGAAAATAATTATTGATTCGTCTTAAGTAAATTTAATAATGTATTTATCAATGGCTTAAAAGCTAAATATAGTAAATAGCCGATGATTCCGCCAATCGTGTTTGTAATTAAATCTGTTACATCAGAGGATCTAAAACCATTAATCAAGGGTTGAACCAATTCAATACTCAAGCTGAACAAAAATGTTAATAATGCGCAAGAAAATATATTCTGCTTTTTTACTATAGGAATTATAAAGCCGAATGGTATCATCAAAATTACATTTAGTAAAATTTGTTGTGCCGCATATGCTCTGCCTGAAAAATAGTCGTCAAAAGCCAGCATATTCATTGGTATATAAGCATGGTCAAAAATAAACGGAAGTGAAAGAATTACAGGCATTAAGGTTACATAGAGGACCAAAGCTATATATACATACAAAAGTGTATTTACAAGCAGCATGTCCTTCCCTTTGGATTTCCACTTTTTAAAAAGAAAAACAGCATATATTATAATCAGTGCAATAATATCAGTAAGGTATTTAATGTAATTGTTCATCGTTGTTCCTTTGATCTATAGAAAATATTCACACAATAGCTTAAATTTATCCTGTGCAGCTCCGCAGGTTTCTTCCAGATAACCTTTATTATTTCAAAATTATATTACCATATTTTGTTGAATTTATCTACAAAATAATTATTTAAATGTTTTAATGTTCGACGGAATAAAACTTATTAAAGGTGGAAAAACTCTAAGTAGAAACTATCCCGAGGATATAGCATATAATGTAAGCAAGAATAGGGAGATATGCTGTACATAACCTGCAGCATACAGACCAAGGTTTAAAATATTATTTGGAAGAAGCATACATTGAATTGATTCATGTAGATATACATGAAAAATCTCACATCATATAATATAACTTGTTTGTATATAAATCCGTCTTGACAAATTTTTCAATCATGGATTTATTGGTGGATGTACAGATTTAATTAATGAAAAAATATTCTTATCAAAAGGAAAAATCATTGATAAGAATATTTTATACACATTAATAGAATTTATCCGGTCCGCAGGGTATATTTATGATGAAGCTTCAAATGAGCAAATAATATATGGTATCTCTGATATCAATAATTTGACCTCCCTTAAAGAGAGGAGTGACTTAATGGAGCTTTTATCGTTAGAGTTAAATGAAAATGAAAATCATGAAGTATTTAATAATATTAAAATAATCACCAATTTAGATGAAAGTGATATAAATATAGAAATATCATCCACTGAGGAAGGAAACATAAGATTAAGATATTTTACGGACAACAGAATAAACAAAAGGGAATATATTGAAAAGATAATAGGAAAGATAACTAAATTGTTAATCGAATACACAAAGTTAGAAAGTATTAACATATTGAAAGAAAGCTATTTTTATTTTGATGAGGATGAAGTTGGCACTATTATTTCCGATATTGAAAATGAAATTGATAATGATGTAAAAATTAAGCTTATTATTAAAAATAAATTTAAAGAAATATTAGAGCGCTCAAACCTGATAAATTTAAACGGCTTTATAAATTTCAGGTTGAAATTTATAAAATTATATGCGGCGCAAGTGGTTGAAAGATGTATTGACAGCTATCTTATGAAAAAGGAATACATGGATTTTATAAGTATAATTAAACTGATTTCTGAGACAGAAGATGTAGAATATGACTTAGTCAATGTTATGTACACAAACAATAAAATTCAGGTATATGATAAAAATATGAAAAAGCTGACTTATATAAGTAATATGGAATTATCAAGTGACTTGGTCAATAAGGTGGCATATGATGAATCAGTCATTAATATATTGTTAAATGTATCACCTAAAAAAATAATACTACATGAAAAAAAATTAGATAAGAAAAATAAAGAAGCTCAAAATACAATAGAAATTATAAAGAAGATTTTTGAAGGCAAAATTGAAATGTGTAAAGGGTGCAAGTATTGTGACCTGCTTTAAGCAGATGACCCAAATCTCTGATTTGGTGTCAGTCGCTTATACTGTAAGTGCAATATAAGGGTGTTCTAGTGACACCCGTTTTAATACACATAAATTGGGTATATAAACAATATTAAGAAAACCATAAGGTTTTTATAATAAAATAGAATTAAAGGGAAAGGGAATATAAAAGGAGGAATACATATGTCATTTTTAGTATTGGCAAGCTTGATAACTGTAACAGTATTAACTGCAATTCGCTTGATAAATATAAAAGAATCAGAAGCAAATAATGAGCAATAAATATCTTAAAACGAAGCTTAATAAAGAGGAATTGAATTTGATTATGTAAAAATGCACCTCTAAAGTTATTTTTTTTCTAACTTTCGGGGTGCATTTCAATACTTAGAACGGTCCGTATCCTATCATTACCGAAACAGCCATGAGGACTGCACCTATTAAACTCCATATTAGGAATAGAGGAAGCATCCATTTTGCCCATTTTTCCCATTTTATACCGCCTATTGCAATTGCAGCCATAAAATAACCTGAAGTAGGGTTAATAACATTTGAAAATCCGTCACCAAACTGGAATGCCAGAACCGCAGACTGTCTTGAGATACCGACTAAATCTGCCATAGGAGCCATTATGGGCATTGAAGCTGCTGCCTGACCGCTTCCAGAAGGTATTACAAAATTGATAAAGCTTTGAACAATAAACATTGCAACACCGCTTAATGAAGGAGGCAACCCATGAACCAGACCTGCTAAGCTGTATATTATAGTGTCCATTATTTTTCCTTCCTGCATGACAACCATTATTGAGGTTGCAAGCCCGATTACAAGGGCACCGTAGACCAATTCCTTTGCACCGTTTATAAATTCCTGAGCAATTTTATCTATCGATAAGCCTCCTGCTACACCTGAGAGGATTCCTATAATCAGGAAAATTGCCGTCAATTCGGTAATGTAGAAGTCTAACTTAACAACACCGAAACCCAGTATAAACAGTCCTGCAATCAATATAAGCATTACAAGCTTGTGTCTTGTTGTAAATTCAACATTATCATTGAATTTAAATTCTTTATGTCTTATCATATCTTCTTCATATGTAACACTTAATTCGGGGTTTTTTTGAATCTTGTTTGCGTATTTATATACATATACAATAGTTACACATAAGATTATTGCGTATGCTATAAGGCGAAAGCCAATACCAGAAAACATCGGGAGACCGGCGATTCCCTGAGCTATGCCTACAGTGAATGGATTAAGGAAGGCGCCTGCGAAACCGGCACCGGCGCCCAACAATACCATTGCTGTACCCGTGAGAGTGTCAAAGCCTAAAGCCAAGGCCAGAGAAATAACTATGGGGTAGAACGGGAGCATCTCTTCTGCCGAACCAAGAATTGCTCCGGCTAAAGAAAAAATAAGCATTACGATGGGGATGACCGCTTTTTCCTTACCCTTCATGCGTTTTACCACTTCTACAATTCCGGAATCTATAGCACCGGTGGACTGAAGTATTCCGAAGGAACCTCCTATCATTAGAACAAAGAAAATTATATATCCGGAGTTCTCCATGCCCTTTGGAATAGCTTTAAAGACATCAAAGAATGATAGAGGATTGCCTTCAACACTATGATAAGTGTCAGGGATGACAAATATCCTGTTTGTTTCGGGATCTACAGCACGATCAAATTCACCGGCCGGAATTACGTATGTAAGGGCAGCGACTAATACTATAACAAAGAATAGCAGTGCATATGTGTGTGGAATTCTAAACTTTTTCTTTTTTTCAATATTTTTTTCCATAATAATCTCCTTATAAACATAAATTTTTTATTAATTTGTAATAAATTTCCGAAGCTTTCAATATTTCATCTATTGAACAAAATTCATCATTTGCATGAGCTTGAGTAATGCTACCGGGACCGAGTATTATGCATTTGGCATTTGTGTGATTGGACAGTAATCCGGCATCACTCCATGCAGGAAAGTCTTTTGCGGGAAGTTTCTGACCTGTAACAGCCGATGTAATATTAAGTGCTTTTTTTACAAGATCATGATTTTGATCAATACTGTAAGGTGCATTTATCATTGATGCGGTAAATTCACGCATTGCTTTAAGCTCATATTGTCCTTTGAATTTTTCGGCTGCTTTTGCAGCATAGCTTTCAATCTCATTATGAATGAATTCGAGAGTCTCTCCTGGCAGCCACCTTCGGTCAATTTGAACGCTGCAAGTGTCAGGAACAATGTTGGGGTCATTTCCGCCTTCAATACGTCCCACATTAATGCTTCCACATCCAAGAAGCTCGTGCCTACGCTTTTCTATTACGAGCTCCAGCTCATCATAAATCATCCTGCAAAATTCCGAAGCCATATAAATCGCATTTTTTCCTTCTTTTGGACGGCTTCCATGGGTTGCTGCACCCTTGAACGTAACCTCAATCCATTCCATACCCTTGTGTGCGGTGCACACTCTAAGGTTGGTGGGTTCACCGATTACAACATAATCGGAGGTAATGTTTTTTTTGATGAGATATTCAGTACCCTTTGATCTTTCCTCTTCATCAATTACCCCCGCAAATGCAACTGTTTTCTTCAAATCGAGTCCCTGCCTTTTTACTGCAATCATTGCAGCTATCATGGCTGTTAACCCACCCTTCATATCCGCAGAGCCTCTTCCGTATATGATGCCGTTCTTTATAAACGGTACAAAGGGCTTGTACTTCATAGTAAATCCGGGAACCGTATCGATGTGACCGTTAAACATTAAATGCACGGATTTGTTTTTGCCGAATATTTTTCCCGTAACATTAGGTCTGTTTTTTTCAATCTCTGCACATTCTACATAAATGTCATTATTCTTAAAGATATTACTTATGCAGGCTGTGGCCTCCGACTCCTTTTGTTCAGAATTCTTATGGCTTTCAATTGATACCAGCCTTGTAACAATGTCAATAATTTCATTTTCGCTTATGAACCTTGTAATTTCCAAAATAATACTCTCCTTCCAATTTAACATATAGCCAGAAAAATCCGGCTTCAAGCTATCAAGTCAATATGTTTAAACGTTTCAACATATAGAATTAAAAAAATAGCTGTTTGAACTAAACCTCCCTTCAATAATAATTATATGTTTAAACATATCAACGTATAACTCAAAAAAATTTAGAAAAAGCCCATGCTGATAAATTTAAGCAAAGCTTGTGACAAGCTTTTCAGCGTGTGCATATTCACAGAATAATATATTTCTTTTCCTTCTTTTCTTGCTTCAAGGATTCTTGCTCTTTTTAGGATCTGTAAATGATGCGAAACCGTAGGGCGGGACAAGGTGCATTTAGCGGCAATATCACTTGCGTTCAGTTCCTTTTTCCCGATAATATTAAGAATATCTATTCTGGCTTCATCACCTAATGCTTTTATTATTTCTACATCCATATCATTTCGATTAATTCCGGACATACTCCCACCCACCATCTTTTGCTATTTAAAACGGACCATAGTTGATAACAGTTGATATTATAAGAATAATAAGGGCTTCTGCACATAAAGCAATAAATAAAGGCATAAACCATTTTAACCAATCCTTCCATTCGATATCTCCAAGAGCCAGAGCAGCTATAAAATAGCCAGAGGTAGGACTTATAAGGTTTGTGAGACCGTCTCCGAACTGAAAAGCCAGAACTGCGGTCTGCCTTGTAATACCCGAAATATCAGCCAATGTTTTCATTATGGGCATGGATGCGGCAGCTTGTCCACTTCCGGAAGAAATAAATATATTCAGTACGGCATGTACAAATGACATTCCCACGGCACTTGCAACAGGACTGAATCCTTCAATCAGTTCTGCAAGAGCATGAATAATCGAATCCATAATATTTCCATATATCATAATTACTGACACAGCTTTTGCAATTCCGATAATAAGTGCTCCGTAAGTCATGGCGGACGCGCCTTTAACAAATTCTGAGGATATTCTGCCTGGGGTCAATCCCCCTGCAAGTCCGCTTGCAACGGCCATTATGAAAAATACTGTGGATATTTCCAAAATATAAAAACTGAATTTCAAAATCCCTGCTATCATGAATATAAACGACAGCACAAGCACTGCCATAACCCGGTAATGTTCCGGTTTCATCGATTGAAAATCTTCAAAAGATTTGATGCTTGGAGTACGATTGGTTTTTATATTATTAACATGCCTTATGACAAATACTATTGATGTTCCCAAAAATATAACATTGGTTATTACTCTTAAAACAATTCCCGAGTACAGAGGGAGTTCCGAAACGTTCTGGGCGATTCCCGTTGTAAAAGGATTAAGAAATCCTGCAGCAAAACCGGTCCCGGTTCCCAGTAGCACCATGGCCACACCTGTAATTTTATCATAACCCATCGCCAAAGAAAAGCAAATTATTAAAGGATAAAAAGGAAGCGCTTCTTCTGCTGTTCCGAATAAAGCACCTGATAGTGAGAAAAGAGTCATAATTATTGCTACAATCGTTTTCTCATTGCCTAAGGACTTGCGTACTAAATTTCCGATTAATGCGTCGGTTGTTCCGGTTGACTGAATTACACCGAATGCTCCTCCTATAATAAGTACAAAAATAATTATATCGCTTGCTTCCATCATTCCCTCAGGGATGGATTTAAATATATCAAAAATAGAAACCGGCGTATTTTCTACTGATTTGTAACTGTCGGGTACCACATAGCTTATTCCTTTATCGGTGTCAATTTCTCTGTCATAGGTTCCGGCCGGAATAAAATATGAAGCAATTCCTAAAACAACTATTATGTAAAACAATAAAACATATGAACCAGGAATTTTTTTTAACACTGCACTTCCTCCGATAATATTTTGATATGTTTGAGCATATCGAAATATAGTTTAAATCATTATACCATATATTTTAAGTTCTGCAACATTAATATTTTTTAAATTACAAAATTCTTACGTATTGAAAATCCGTCCATAACGGGGAGAAATGAGTTCATAACAATAATATCAACTTTTTATCATTACAGGTTTTAATTTTATCTTAGCATAAATAAATAAACAGTATCCGGAATTTATTTTCCGAATACTGCTATTGTTTATTTATTCTGCCGTCATTTCTGTCCATCTTTCAGTGTATAAATCTATAAATTCTTTTGGATCTCTGAACATTTCCATTTTTTCAATGTCTTCTGGAGGAATGTTAAAAGCAGGGTTATTCAGAAGCTCCTCATCAACCTCATTTATTGCTTCTGTATGAACTGTTGAGTACCATACTTCATCTATATTTCTTAAGGTTGCTTCGGTAGTGCAAAGGAAATCAATGAATTTTTCAGCTAACTCTTGATTTTTGGTTGTTGCAGGAATAAACATTGCATCAATCCAGATGTTGCTTCCCTCCTTAGGGATAACAAAATCTAAGTTTTCATTTTCAGCCATTGCAGAAACTGCTTCACCGGACCAAACTAAAGCCATATCAGCTTCTTCGTTAACCATAATATCCGGTGCTCCATCAGTAATATAAGTCATAATCAGGGGTCTTTGTTCGATTAGCAAAGCTTTAGCTTCATCTAATTCTTTTTCATCAACCGTATTCATTGAGTAACCTAATAATTTAAGAGCTGCGCCAAAAGAATCTCTTTGAGAATCCATCATTATAATTCTTTGACTGTGATTTTCATCCCAAAGCATTGCCCAGCTGTCAGATGATGCATCAACAGTGGTTTTGTTGTATAAAATTCCCAATGTTCCCCAGAAATATGGCACGGCATACTCGTTATTCGGGTCATAAGGCTGATTCTTAAAGGTTTCATCAATATACTTATAATTAGGTATGTTATCAAAGTTTAATTTGTTAATCATTCCTTCGCTAATCATACGTTCAATCATGTATTCGCTTGAAATTATCAAATCATAATTTGAAGCTCCTGCTTTTGCTTTGATGTACATTTCTTCAGGTGTTGAATATGTGTCATATTTAATTTTAACATTATGCTTTAATTCAAATTCGTTAAGCAAGCTTTTGTCCATGTAAATGTCATAATTTAAAATACTTAATGTTTGAGTTTGTTCTTTGCTGCAGCCTGTTAATGCAATGAATACAATACAAAGTACAGCTGCAATCAATATTAATTTTCTTTTCATTTAAATACCTCGCTCTTGTTAAGTTTCTTAGGCCTCTGAGTCCCGTTAGATCTTTTGTTTATCAAAATCATTAACAATAACACAACTGCAAGCATTATTGTTGACAATGCATTAATTGTAGGCCGTACACCTCTTCTTGCCATTGAGTAAATAACTATGGAAAGATTAGTAACGCCTTCGCCCTTAGTGAAATAGCTTATGATAAAATCATCTATGGATAATGTGAATGCCATTAAAAATCCGGTGACGATTCCCGGTTTGATCTCAGGAATTATAACTTTTCTCAATGCATACATAGGTGTTGCCCCTAAGTCCATAGCCGCCTCCGTCATGTGAACATCAAGCTGTCTCAGCTTCGGCAGTATTGAAAGTATTACATAAGGGGTATTAAACACTATATGAGAAATAAGCATAGTGTTAAAACCGAAATTAATGTTAAATGATATAAACAATATCATTAATGAAATACCCGTTACTATATCAGGATTAACAACCGGAAGATAATTTATATTCAATATAATTGATTTGATTTTGCCTTTCATGCTGTTAATACCGATTGCGGCAACAGTTCCCAAGATAGTTGCAATTATTGCCGATACTATTGCTATGATTATCGTATAATAAAATGCATTTCTTATATCCACATCCTGAAACAACTCAATATACCATTTCAGTGAAAATCCGGTCCAATTTCCTCTTGATTTTGATTCATTAAAGGAAAAAACAGCAAGGACAATTATGGGAGCATATAAGAAAATAAAGATTAATCCCATATAAATTTTAGTCAGATACTTTCTTACCATAACCTTGCTCCTCCTTCCTTGTCAACATCAAACTTGTTCATGATTGACATAGAAATCAAAATAATTATCATCATTATTATTGAAATAGAAGAGCCGAAATTCCAGTCACCGTTTAGTATAAATAACTTTTCAATCAAATTACCAATCATCATACTCTTATTGCCGCCTAAAAGCTGTGGTATAATAAATGTACTTACGGCAGGCATGAAGACCATAATTATTCCCGATATAACTCCGGGCATGCTTAGAGGTAATATAACCTTTCTGAATTTAACATATTTATTTGCACCTAAATCATCCGCTGCCTCCAATATACCGATATCCATTTTGCTTAGAGCCGTATAAACCGGAAGTATCATAAAGGGTAAGAAATTATAAACCATACCCATTACCGTAGCTCCTTTAGTGTAAAGCATATTAAATGTGGGAAGTCCCAGGAAGCTGAACAGATTATTTAAAATACCGTTATTTCCTAATATTGTCATCCAGGCATACGTTCTTAAAAGCATGTTCATCCACATAGGCAATATACATAAAAATAACAAAGTGTTCCTTTTAGAAAAATGTGCCTTTGATATAATGTAAGCTGCCGGATATCCCAACAAAAGACATATAATGGTTGAAATTGCCGCTAAATACATGGAATCCCACAATATATTTATATACAGAGGATTAAAAAACTTTTTAAAATTTTCCAATGTAAATTGTATCGTTGTAAGTCCGTTAGATTCTTTTGTTGTCATACTGTACAAAAGAACTAAGAATGACGGAAAAACAATAAATATGATTATCCACAATAAATAGGGATAAGCAAAATATTTTGTTCTGTCTTTCAAGCTTAATCCCCCTTTTCCATTATGTGTATATCATCAGGAGTAAGTGTCAAGCCCACAGTTTCACCTACAGGCGCCATATCGGTTGAGTGAACCAAAAATTCATAATCATTTACCATGATGTCCATTTCATAATGAACGCCCTTGAATGTAACAGATTTTACTACTCCTTCCAATTTACCTTTTCCTTCAGGAGTTAAGTCCAAATCCTCCGGACGAATTACTACATCAACCTCTTCGCCTCTGCCAAATCCTTTATCAACACAATCGAATTTTTTACCTAAAAATTCTACCAAATAATCATCGTGCATAACGCCGTCGATTATATTACTTTCTCCTATAAAATCTGCAACAAATGCATTTTCCGGCTCGTTGTAAATGTCTATCGGTGTGCCCATTTGCTGTATAATGCCGTCATTCATAACAACGATTGTGTCGGACATTGTCAAGGCCTCTTCCTGATCGTGAGTAACGTATATAAATGTGATTCCTATTTGTTTTTGCATTGCCTTAAGCTCATGCTGCATTTCTTTTCTTAGCTTTAAATCAAGAGCTCCTAAGGGTTCATCCAACAAAAGAACCTTAGGCTCGTTTACCAATGCTCTTGCAATCGCAATACGCTGCTGCTGACCGCCCGAAAGCTGATCGATTCTTCTTTTGCCGTAATTTTTAAGGTTAAAAAGCTCAAGCATTTTTTCAACCTTACTTTCTATAAGCTTTTCATCCGTTTTCTTTATTCTAAGTCCGAAAGCGATATTTTCAAAAACATTCATATGAGGAAAAAGAGCATATTTTTGAAACACTGTATTTAACTGTCTTTTGAAGGGCGGTACATCATTGATTAAATTTCCGTCAAAATACACTTCACCCTCATCAGGAGTTTCAAAGCCGCCTATTATTCTCAGTGTTGTTGTTTTACCACAACCGCTGGGGCCTAACAGCGTGACAAATTCGTTCTTTTTTACAGATAAATTAATATCATCAAGAACTATTTCACCATCAAATTTTTTAGTTATATTATTTAATTGGATTATTGCATTGTCCATTTTTTACTCCTGTTTAAAAATTTGGCGGAGTAGAGACCCATATTACACGCGCGGGGTTTTTACTCGTATTTTCTATAAAATGAGTTTTATTTGTTTTAATATAAAAGGATTCTCCTTTTTTTACTTTATAAATCTGATTGCCGTAATTTAACATGATGGTTCCTGAAAGTACATAGCCAAATTCTTCGCCCTCATGGGGTTCGTCATCCTTTGTTCTGCTGTTGGCTCCAAGTTCAACCAATATGGGTTCCATCTTGTTTTTTTGTGCATTGGGAACAATCCAGTTTATTTTATAATTGTCGTCAGATTCCTTTACAAACACATCTTCTTCTTTAAATACTATCTTGATGTCAACAGCTTCATTGAAGAAGCTTCCTAAATCGGTGCCTAAGCATTCCAATATGTCAGTAAGCGTTGCAATTGAAGGAGATGTTAAATCTCTTTCTAATTGAGATATATATCCTTTCGTTAACTCACATCTGTCCGCTAATTCTTGCTGAGTCAAAGAATTGGCAATTCTTAACCTTTTTAAATTCTCACCGATATTCATAAGTACCTCTATATTTTTGTTTATATTATTAAACTCAAAGTTTAAAGTTAGTAAACATTTAAACCGAATTTTATTATACACACTTGGAAATACTATGTCAACATTAAAATCAATTAAATTTGTGAAATTTACTTAATAAGGGTACTTAATATAATATTTTTTGTTTAAAGATACTAAACATATTTGAAATCATTGACTTATGCAATTCAATGTTATAAACTTAATATTATCAATGAAAGCAGGTGAACTATGGCGAAAATAAAAACTAAGTTCGTGTGTCAGGAATGCGGTTATGAAACCGCCAAGTGGCTGGGTAGATGCCCTTCCTGTGGTGAGTGGAACTCATTTGTGGAAGAAATAGAATCAAAAACAAATGATTCAAAAAGCCAAAGGGGAATTAGCAAGGGTAAAATAGAGAAAATACAAAATATAAGCACTTCAAAGCAAAAAAGATATTCAACAGGCAGCAGGGAAATGGACAGGGTTTTAGGCGGAGGAATAGTAAAAAGCTCCTTAGTATTAGTGGGAGGCGACCCCGGCATAGGAAAATCCACACTGCTTTTACAAGTTGCGGATTATATTTCAAAGCAAGATTTAAAGGTTTTATATATTTCCGGAGAAGAGTCGGGAGAACAAATAAAAATACGTGCAGACAGATTGAATATAGGAGACGGAGAGCTTTACATATTAGCAGAAACAAACATAGATATAATAAAGGAACATGTAGAAAAGGAAGAACCTGACTTATTGATACTTGATTCAATTCAAACCATTTATTCGCCTGAAATAGTATCAGCACCGGGAAGCGTAAGTCAGGTCAGGGAGATAACCGCAATGGTTATGCGAATGACAAAGGTAAGAAACATGGCATCCTTTATTGTCGGACATGTAACCAAGTCAGGGGCTATAGCGGGACCGAGAGTGCTGGAGCATATGGTTGATACAGTCCTTTATTTTGAGGGAGAGAGACATTTTTCTTACAGGATACTGCGCGCTGTAAAAAATCGTTTTGGTTCAACAAATGAAATCGGCATTTTCGAGATGCGTGACAAAGGACTTATAGAAGTAGAAAATCCTTCGGAGGTATTTTTAAAAGGCAGACCGGTTGATGCATATGGAACTGTTGTAACGGCAGCAATGGAAGGCACAAGACCGGTATTGATTGAAATACAGGCTCTTGTTACATATTCGCCTGCAGGATTTGCCAACAGGGTTACAACAGGTATTGATAAAAACAGAGCAGCAATGCTTATAGCGGTTTTAGAGAAAAAAGCAGGTTATTCGATTCAAAGCTCCGATACTTTTATTAATGTAACGGGAGGGCTTCAACTAAGGGAGCCGGCTGCAGATTTGGCAGTATTATGTGCCATTGCATCCAGTTTTAAAGAAATTCCCGTAGATTTTAGGACCATTTTAATTGGTGAAGTAGGATTAACAGGTGAAATAAGAGGAGTTAATTCTATAGAAAAAAGATTGATGGAAGCACAGAAAATGGGATTTAAAAGAGCTGTAATAGCAGAGTCAAACGAAAACATATCCAAAGAATTAAAGGATATTGAAATAATACCTGTAAATAATATCAGACAGGTGATGGATTTATTATTTTAGCAAGCTATGAATTTGATTAATCTCCTGAGTATTTAATGGAAAGCGAGCAGCATATATGGATATAATTTATAACTCTTTATTAGATTATGGACTTAATGAAGCAACAGCCAAATATTTATATTATTTTATTGTGATACTTATTATTGTTGTCACATCGGTGACTATTACTTTAATAATTAATAAAATTATATTGAAGTTTTTGGCTAAACGGATTAAAGGCAATAAATATCACTGGAACGATGTTTTGTTGAACAACAAGGTTTTCCAGAAAATTTCAATGATAATTCCCGGTATTGCGGTTTATTCGGGAGTAGGAGTTTTCGACGAAATTTCAGGTTTAATTTCCAAGCTTTCAACCGTTTATATCCTTTTTATAATAATTATAACAGCAAAAAGCTTGATAAATTCCGCGGATGATATATACAGGCGATTTCCTGTTTCAAAAGACAGACCTATAAAAGGATTACTGCAGGTAATAGAAATTATATTATATATAATATTTGGAATTATGATAGTTTCTATTTTGATTGACAAAAGTCCTGTTGTATTAATAAGCGGAATAGGTGCTTTGACTGCAATTATCACCTTGATATTTAAGGATTCAATAGTCGGCTTTGTTTCAGGCATTCAATTAACGTGGAATGATATGCTTAGAATAGGTGATTGGATTGAAATGCCTAAGTACGGGGCAGACGGTGATGTTATAGAAATAACCTTAACTACCGTAAAGGTTCGAAATTTTGACAATACAATAGTTACAATACCTACCTATGCACTGATTTCAGATTCGTTCAAAAACTGGAGAGGTATGCAGGAAACGGGAGCAAGACGTATCAAAAGAGCAATTAATATAGACTTAACCAGTATTAAATTTTGTACGGAAGAAATGCTTGAGAAATATAAAAAGGTTAACTTTTTAAAAAAGTATATAGAGGATAAAGAAACAGAATTAGAATTGTATAATGAAAGGGTTGAAAATACAGATATTTTAGTAAATGGGAGAAACCTGACGAATGTAGGCATTTTTAGAATTTACGCTCAAAATTATATAAACAATCATACCAAGGTGCACACCGGTATGACTCGTATGGTCAGACAATTGGCTCCTACTGAAAATGGCTTACCTTTAGAAGTGTATGTCTTCGTTAACGATACTGTATGGACTACTTATGAAGCGGCACAATCCGATATATTTGACCATTTGCTTGCGGTAGCAGGATTTTTTGACCTGAGGATTTTCCAAAATCCTTCAAGTACAGACTTTAATAAATTAATTAATAATTAGACAGAATGGCAGCCTGCCATTCTGTTTAACATTTATCTTATATAAAAAAGTCTTTCTTCATTAATGCTCACATGCTTTATATTTTTATCCGTTTTGAAAACATTGTTTCCGTCTTCGTCAAAGACCATCATTTTATAATTTGAAGTACTGTTTTTATCAAAAATAAAGCAAAGATATCCGTGATTGTTGATGATGCGTTTTACTTGTCCGCCGGGATTTGCGGAGTCTTTCTCTCCTAATTTAAACAGCTCAAGCCCTTTTGATTCTTCTGTAATATAATAAACAATGTTATTAAGAACCGTAAAGTCACTGACCTTAAAATCAGTCAGTCTTTCTGCAACACTTCCCGCAACACGAGTATTATATTGATATAAATAGCCATCCATATCCATAAAGTAAATAATGTCATAGTTATATATAAACTTCATTGCTGATTCTTCACACAATCTGACAGTTTCACCTGTGTTAATATCAATTTTATATATTCCATTTGTTAAATTACTATCTTCGAGATCGCAGGCCAAAATATATATGTTGTAGCCCGCCAATACGAGGTCGTCACTGGGACTGCTCCCTCCGGAGCCCGATTTGACTCTGCCGTAATAATATTTCGGATCGCCGATTGGTCTGTATTCATGTTCTCCGCTAAGTTTTATTGCCAGATTGTTAGGGAATGGGGGAGCCCATTGGTCAACGCGCACGTTAGCGTAGCCCATATCTATTTTATGAGAATAGCCTTGATCAAAAATTTCATTGGTACCGTCCTCGTTAATAATTATTTCATAATCGGTCCCCATAGCAGCTCCACCCACATGATAAGACAATCTGACTTTTTCATCTATCGTTTTAAGTCCTGCCATCACATAAGTTTCACCACTGCCATGAGTCCACAGCGGTAATTCATATACTGCTTTTCTTTGAGAAGAATTGTTAATAGGGGATTGATAAATTATCCCTTTTTCACCTTCATAATAGAAATAGTCTCCGGAAACGGTAAAAGCACTGTCGTAAAAGCTGTCTCTTTCGACTACAGGCAATTTTACCTCTTTAATCTTTACTTTTCGAGTATAAGTATTGCTTATTTCGAGACCGACACTTTTTGAAAAATTGTAATTCCATTCAAATTCGTCAACTGCAAATCTCCATGTTAAAGGGAAATAAGTGACGTTTCTGAACAATAAAAGCGGATATTGCTCCTTGCTGTTGTCTATAACCTTACCATTGACCTCGACCTTAAAGCTTGGAATAGAAGCAGTATATTTTTCTTTATTGACTACAGAATATGTATCCACATAGGCGCTGAATTCATTACTTCTGTTAATTTTTAAACCACTGATATTATCCCACTTCGTCTCAAGACCTAAAAATCTGCTGTCGTGATACGTCATGGGGAAATATGTAATGTTCTTGTACACTATTAAAGGATATTCTTTGTTCCTATTATCAATTTCAATGCCGTTTATTCTGACGTCAAATTCAGGCAGTGTTACATTAACATATGTAGAACCAAAAGCATTAATTGATAAAAGTATTGACAGTATCAAAACTATAAATAATATTTTTAATTTGTTTTTCACCCTTATTACAACCTCCCATTTCATATAAATAATTAGACGATTTCATTGCATAAATTGTTTCAGAATTTTTATTTCTTCATAACATTTTACATTAACTTTCACATTGGTACAAGCCATGGGCTTAAACATATTGATTTAAGATAATATCTTTGGTAATATATATTTAATAAAGCTTATCAATTTTTACTGGGCGAAAGGTGACAAAATGCTAAATTTTTTAAAACAAGAAGGAATCAGCGAGACACTGATTAAAGAAATTGAAGATTTCAGAAAGAAATACGAGGTTAATCAACTTTATGATTACAGGATTCCGAAACCAAAATATAATTACTACGGAAAAGAAATATGGGAGCAGGCGATAACTGCAATACTTTGCGGAGAAAATTTGCTGCTTGTGGGTTCTAAGGCAACGGGTAAAAATGTCCTTGCGGAAAATCTTGCCTGTGTTTTTGGCAGACCAAGCTGGGATATATCATTTCATATAAATACCGATTCAACATCCTTAATAGGTACAGATACTTTTGAAAACGGACAGGTTGTATTCAGAGACGGTCCGATTTATGAATGTGCTAAATACGGCGGCTTTGGTATATTGGACGAAATAAATATGGCTAAAAATGATTCAGTGGCAGTGCTGCATGCAACCTTGGATTACAGAAGAATTATTGATGTGCCGGGATATGATAAAATCAAGCTGAATGACGCAGTGAGATTTATTGCAACAATGAATTACGGCTATGCCGGCACCAGGGAATTGAATGAAGCTTTGACATCAAGGTTTATGGTTATTGCAATGCCAAATGTTACATCTGAAAACTTAATGAAAATTTTGACTAAGGAATTTCCTAACCTTAATGAAAAATATATAGAACAGTTTACGGAATTTTTTCAAGAGCTGAAGCTAAAAAGCGATAATTCAGAAATATCAACTAAATCAGTTGATTTAAGAGGACTTTTGTCTTCCATACATTTAATGGAAAGAGGACTTGAGCCTGTCAGAGCTTTACAGATGGGTATAGTAAACAAATCCTTTGATGAATTTGAGCGCAAATTAGTTGAGGATGTTATAAAGCTGAGAATACCCGATAATATAGATAGAGGAGACATTTTTACTTACTAATGACACATCAAATCAACGAGAAAAAGAGGGCCTATAATATAATTTGGAATGCTTCCGAGGATTATTCCTTTGAACCGGAATACAAGATATTTGATGAAGAAGGCAAGGCGGATATATATTCAAATTATATTATCGGAGCAGTAAGAAAATATTATGATTATTCTAAGCTTCAGGAATTCTTTAAACATTTGAGAATTGATTCGGATCATGAATTTTATGAGGAGCTTTTTTGGCTTGGATTAGAAAATTCTACCTTTGAAAAAGGAAAAATTGAGCGTCCGGCTTTAATAAATTTGAGAAAAAATTATGCTCAAAGGGTTTTATCAATAGAAGTACCGAATATTGAGGACGCAATTTTAAGAGAAATTAAAAAAGCTCATTATCAAAAAGTTATCGGTGAAATACCAAAAACAGAGTATAGATTACTAAGGATATTAGATGAGCTTGAATTTGATGCCTATATGAATACTGACGAAATTATATCTAAAATGAAGGAAATATTAAAAAAATATTTTAGATTTAATTACGGACAATATGAAAAATCATTTAAAAAATATGAAGAAAGTAAAAATGAAGCTAAGAATATACTGAATCATTATGAAAAGATAACAGAAAAATCAGACGACGGCAATCCGTTAATGAAAGACATGGAGATAGAATCGGCTGAAACAACAAGGTACGTCTATTTCGAACAAGATGAAGATAAAAAGGATATTAAAATACAATTGTATAGCCTAAATAACAGAAAGGTTGATACAGACAGAAGATATATAGAAAAATATTACGGAAGTTCAACCTTACCTGAACATAAAATTATGGCTTTTGAAAAAGCTTTATGCGTAGGCAATCATAAAAATAATCATCTTCATTTCACACGCGGAGAGTATGACTCTGCAGTTGTTGATGCAGATACTGAATATATAAAAAGAGTTGCTTCAGAAAAAAGAGAAGCAAATATTAATTTTTATTACGACAACTACGCAAGAAACCTGCAAAGCATTGTAAATTTAACAAATAAGATCAGAAATACAATGATGATGAATTTCGAACAATCTGTTCTGAGGTCAAAGGAAGGGAAATTGGTTCCTAATAAGATCTGGAGAAATATTTATGTAAATGACAACAATATTTTTTCGCGAGATTTGAAAAATGACTTAGGTAATATATCTGTTGACATTTTGCTTGATGCATCCGCTTCTCAAAATGAAAGACAGGAGATAATTGCATCACAGGCATTTATAATCGCAGAAAGCTTAACCCGATGCCAGATACCGGTAAAGGTTTATTCATTCAGCAGTTTAAGAACCTACACTGTTATAAATTTACTTCGTGATTACGAAGAAAATGATAAAAATGATAAAATATTTAATTACAGAACATCCGGCTGCAACCGTGATGGATTAGCTGTAAGAACTGCCCTTCACATGATGGAAGATAATCAAAGCGAGCATAAAATACTCATAGTTCTTTCGGACTGCAAGCCAAACGACATTGAAACGAATCCGGGAACAGGTATAATCCCAACCTATATTGAGTATTCCGGTGTTAAGGGTGTCAGCGATACCGCAATGGAAGTAAAAAAGGGCACATTTAAAGGAAATACTGTTCTTTGTGTTTTCACCGGCGATGATGAGGATTTGTCTTCCGCAAAAAAAATTTACGGTCATAATTTCGTCAGAATTAACTCGCTAAATAGATTTGCGGATATGGTGGGATTACTTTTACAAAATCAGCTTAAAAATATATAATGTAAATATTCCATCAAAACATTGTAAATACTTTATCAAATTATTGATTGACAAATATATTTAGTCAAGATAAACTAATCAATGTGCTTTATTAAATATTTTTGAAAGGAGTGATTAAATGAGAGATTGTGACTTGGCTATGGAACTTTTAGAGAAAGAAAAGCTTACATTAGCAATAGTCAAGGATGGTAAATTAATTTTTAAAAGTTATGAAAAAGGGATTAAGCCCTTATATACAGCTTATGAAGAGCTTGTAGAACTAAATGGATCAAGTGTAGCAGACAGAGTTACAGGAAGAGCAGCTGCCATGCTTTGCATACATACAGGTATAAAAGAATTAAAGACTAAACTTATATCTGATAATGCTATAAATGTATTAAAGGAATCAAATATAATATTTGAGTATGATGAATGTACTCCATATATAAAAAACCGTGACAAAACAGGGATGTGCCCGGTTGAAACACTATCATTAAAAGCTCATAACATTAATGACTTGATATCTATGATAAAAAGCTTTTTAGAAAGTATGAAAAAAGGAAATTGAATATGAAAATAGCTGTAGTAGATGGAATGGGCGGAGGAATTGGATGTCAAGCAATTGAAAGATTGAAGTCTTTAAATAACAATAATATAGAAATTGTTGCGCTTGGAACGAACTCACAAGCTACTTCCAATATGTTAAAATCTGGAGCCCATGAAGGAGCTACCGGAGAAAATGCAATTGTCTGGATGAGTAAAAAGGTAGATATAATAATTGGACCATTGGCGATTATTGCGGCAAATTCCATGATGGGGGAGATTAGCTCCAAAATGTCGGAAGCAATTGCAAGCAGCCATGCAAGGAAGCTATTACTTCCTGTAAGTAAATGCAATATTGAAGTAATAGGACTTGAACAGCTGCAATTTAAAAGAATATTTAATGAACTTACCAATACAATTAAAAGAATATTAGATGAACAATAACCATGAAGGTTTCTTTAAAACAAAAACTTTATGGTTATTTATTTTTATCAAAAATCAGGAGGAATAATAAATAATGAAAAATAAAATAACAACAAGAGAAATAGTTTTAAGCGGTTTACTGTTAGCATCAGGTATATTATTGCCTATGGTTTTTCATATGTTTAGTTTGACAGGTCCGATTGCATTGCCAATGCATATTCCGGTTTTAATTGGTGGATTTTTGCTATCACCACAATTGGCATTACTATTAGGAATTATGACACCGATTATCAGTGGGCTTTTAACAGGAATGCCGGTAATGTTTCCGATGTCTATAATAATGGCATTCGAATTAGGGACTTATGGATTAGTAATTGCTATAGCTACAAGAAAATTTAAGTTATCAATTATTCCGTCACTAATCATCGCTATGATATCAGGACGTATAATAGCAGGATTGACAGTTGCTGCATTAGTACAGTTGTTTGCAGTTAAAATGAATCCCGTAATGTTTGTAAAAGGTGCAATAATTACAGGTATCCCGGGAATTATTATCCAACTTATCTTTATCCCATCTTTAATATATGCATTAAAAGCATATTTGAAAAAAACATCAGCAAATGCTTAATTAAAAAAATAATTTAACGTGCCTATAGAGAACTGTGTTCTTTATAGGCATTCTTTAACAAAACACCTTGACAAAATTGTATACAATTAGTATTATTGGCATACAATGATATATTTATAAATAAGTAATATGCTAGAATTGTATTCAATTATATTAGGGTTTAGGGGATGATAAATGCTAAAAAAGTAAAGCAATCTTAGTTTATATTTACTATGACATGGGCACATACTACAGCTGAAACAACAGCAAAGCATAATGGACTACTTAAATCAAAGAGTTAATTGAAGCAAGCAGTAATGGAAAAATTAAAGTAGAAATTTATCCAAGTGGTCAGCTTGGAACTGACAGATCAGTTTTTGAAGATATTCAAAACGGTTCTATTACAGGTATGGTATGTAATCCGGCTGTAGAGGTTTCTTTCGTACCTTCCGCTAATATATTTGATATCCCTTTTGTTTATGATATGGAGCATGGTAGAACTGTATTAGCTGACCCTGATTTCATTAAAGAAATAAATGCTGAATACGAGAAAGCTAATATACGTTTATTAGGCGTTACTGCACAGGGTTTTAGAAACTTGTGCACCATCAGTTTATGAAGCATTCTTTAATGCAGTTGAAAAACATAAAGCTAAGTAATAAATAATTTATAAGAAAGGTTTGGAGGAGTATAATGGATCTATTTTCTTTAAAAGGTAAAACAGCAATTGTTATTGGTGGTAGTAAAGGACTATGTAAAGGAATTGCAACCGGATTTTCACAAGCAGGCGCTGATGTAGTTCTTGTCAGTAGAAAGCAGAACGAGCTTGATGCAGCAGCTATTGATATATCTAACAAGACAGGAGGAGTTGTTAAAGGTATATCTGCTGACATTACTTCCGTTGAAGGTTGCAAAGAACTTGTTAACAAGGTAGCAGAAGAATTTGGACATATTGATATCTTGCTTAACGGTGCAGGTTTAAATATCAGAAAGCCTGTTATTGAATATTTAGAAGAGGATTGGGACAAGGTAATAGATGTTCAGCTTAAATATGTATTCTTTATGGGTCAAGCAGTTGCTAAACACATGATAGAAAAAAATATTAAAGGAAAAATTATCAACATATGTTCTTTAAATAGTGAATTGGGATTAAAGAATATGGTTGCTTATGTAGCTGCTAAAGGCGGAATAAAACAAATGACTAAAGCCATGGCTCATGAATTAGCACAATATGGAATCAGTGTAAACGCTATAGGACCCGGTTATTTTGAAACAGAAATGACAAAACCTATATTTGAAAATCCTGATAATATAAGAAGATTTAAAGAAAGAATACCATTTGGAAGAACAGGATTTCCCGAAGATTTAATAGGTACTGCAGTATTTTTGGCATCAACGGCTTCTGATTATATAGTTGGACAAACAATTTATGTAGATGGTGGGTACTTAATAAATTAATATTATGATAAAAAGCAATATATAATAAATGCGCTTATAGGGAGTTCTCTATAAGCTTTTTTTATGATAAAACTAAAAAACTACAATATTTTGTTTGCAAATTATGAATATTGACTTTAGTATTTAAGGGCAATATAATATATATGTTGTATTGCTTTCTTTACACATTGATATAGTAGATATAGGGTCATTTTGTGTATTTGATATTATAAAAATTAAGAAAAGGGTGACTTTAATGTACATAAATAAAAATTTACAAGAAATAGCATATAATTATTTAATGGAAAAAATAATGGAAGAAGTTTTCGATAATGATGAAATTTATTCAGAAGAAAAAATAGCTCAAGAACTAGGTATCTCAAGAACACCTGTCAGGGCTGCACTTCAAAGGCTGAATCATGATAATTACATAGATATTATTCCGTATAGAGGTTTTAAGCTTCATCAGACTACTATTAGTGATATAATTCAATCCTTTCAATTAAGATGTGCCATTGAAGGATATTGTTGCTCATACATAGCCAAAAAATACAATACTGAAAAAGCATCACAAACATTAAATGAATTAACAGAAATATTAAACAAACAAAAAAATATATTAGAAGATAACAGAAACTTATATGAAAAAGATGGAGCGTATACTGGTAAAAGGGAAGATATTAATTTAAATGAATTTTTAGAATTTGATGTATTATTTCATAAAACTATAGTTGAATTTGCTGAAAACCAAGTATTTAATTCAACATTTAACAGTTATGTAAGTACAATAAAATTTCTTGCTCGTTCGTATTATAAGTCAGTTATACCAATAACTATAGACGAGCATTATAATATTCTTTCGGCAATGTCAAAGGGTGATGTTGATAATAGCTACAATTCCTTGGTAAACCATATGATTACCCCTACAAGGTTATATTTAAAGAAGTTTAATACTGATTTAGATTTTTTTAAATATTATATATAATTCATGTTACTTTCATACAAAGCAGTATTGAATACCTATATAGCTTTGTTTCCGGAAGCAAAATTCAAAAATACCAGTAAGGTCATGCAGCTGCAAGACTTCACTGGTTAATTATTTCTCCTTAAACCCATATGATTACCCCCTATAAGGTTATATTTAAATAAGTTTGTTATGAATTTAGAACTTCACACTATTTGTATACAATTTCTATTAATTGCATACTATTAGTTTTATTATGATTTTTAGCAAACGTATGCTTGATTTCAAAGTAGTATTGTAGTATACTACATACGTAATTAGTTTTATCAATTTTTATTCTAAGGAGGTATTAATTATTTTGGACTTTAAAGGAAAAATAGCTGTTGTTACAGGAGGTGCTTCTGGTATTGGCAAATCATGTTGTTTGAGTATAGCTGAAAAAGGGGCCACTGTAATTGCTGTTGACCGCAATGAAAATGGTGCAAAAGCTGTTGCGGATGAAATTAAGCAAAAAGGAGGTAATGCTGAAGGTTTAAGTTTAGATATAGTTAATATTACGCAAATTAAAGAGGTTGTAGATTATATCGAAAATAAATATTCAAGAATAGATATCTTGATAAATTGTGCCGGCATTACGCAAGTAATAACAATTGAGGATATTACAGAAACGGAATGGGACAGAATGTTGGGAATTGACTTAAAAGGTCCATTTTTTGTGAACCAGGCTGTTATTAATGTTATGAAGAAAAACAATTCTGGAAAAATTGTTAATTTAGGTTCGGTAGCGGGTGAGGTTGGAGGAATTGTAGTCGGAGCTAACTATGTAGCAGCTAAGGCGGGTATTATCGGTCTAACCAAGTCCTTAGCAAAGTCATCAGCTAAATATGGTATAAATGTAAATACTGTATCTCCCGGTTTTATTGATACTGAAATGACAAAAGATTTAAATCAAGATGTTAAAATGGTTCCTTTGGGCAGAAAAGGTACTTCAGAGGAAGTATCAGATGTTATTTTATTCTTATGTTCTGATTATGCACGATATTTAACAGGCGTTAATCTTGATGTTAACGGCGGTCTTCACATGAATTAATATTAAGTTTAGGAAAAACGTTAAGTATTATAAAAAAATAAAAAGAGGATAAAAAAGGAGATTAAAATGAAAAAGAAAATAGC
>NZ_DAMASY010000003.1:366897-370195 GCF_032080165.1 Sedimentibacter sp. | reverse complement strand
AAAGTGACCTAAAATTAAATGACCTTTTGACCTAATTTTCAGTTGACAAATACAATTATATTTCTTAAGTTTATAATATAATGTTTGCCTTGGTATGCTCAGATATTCTGATGTTTTTAGTATGTTATATCTACATATCTTTAAGGCATCTTTAATTAATTTACATTCGTAATTATCAACTAAAGTTGTCAAAGAACTATCTACTATACATTCATTTGTATTGCTATCAACCGATTTTAATAAATATTGCGGAAGATTGTCTGTATTTAAAACACCTTCCTCTGAAAAATTTAATGAATATTCAATAACATTTTTCAGCTCCCTAACATTTCCCTTCCACTCATAGTTATTTAAAATTTGCAATACATCTTTAGATATGCCGGTAATATTTTTGTTTAAAATTGAGTTGTATTGTTTTATATAATAATCTACTAATACTTTTATATCTTCTTTCCTATCTTTTAAAGGAGGTACATTAAAACTTATAACATTCAGCCTGTAATATAAATCTGATCTAAATTCACCCTTGTCCACCTTTTTCTCTAAATCCTCATTAGTAGATGCAATTATTCGTATGTCAGTGTCTCTTTCAATATTTTCACCAATTCTCATAATACTTTTATTTTCCAATGTTCTTAGTAACTTACTTTGCAAATCAAATGGAATTGAATTTATTTCATCAAGGAAAATAGTACCTCCATTTGCTGATTCAAATAAACCTTCCCTATCTATTGATCCGGTGAAGCTACCCTTAGCAGTTCCGAAAAGAATACTCTCCATAATTGAACTTGGTATGGCAGCACAATTTTGTATAACAAATGGTTTATTTCTCCTCATGCTGTTGCTATGTATTGAATGAGCTATTAACTCTTTTCCTGTCCCTGTTTCTCCTACTATAAGCACATTGGATTCACTTTTTGAAACTTTTTTTAGAATTTCTAAGCTTTTCTTAAATTCCTGATTTTCAGTAATAATATCTTCAAAATTATACCTTGAAGAAGCTTTCTTAATTTTCTTTTTTATAGATTTACTTGATAGTTCTACAGATATTATTATACCACCAAGGACACCTGTTTCGTTTATTAATGGGAAGGCATTATTTAGACAATTCTTTTTATTTCCATCAACATTAAAACTCTGATATTCATTTAATATTGGCTCTTTTTTATCCATTGCCCTAAACACGGTAAAATCTTCTCTTGTAAAAAAAGGATATAATTCATAAATATATCGACCTATGACGTTCTCTTTTTTTAACATATTTAAATTATCATCATAGTCGTCGTAATACAAAACCTTTCCATTCTTGTCAATAATAAGAATCAAGTCACTATCATAAAATAATTCTTTAAATCCGGTACTATTCAATTTCATCACTCCTTAATTCTAAAAATCTATAAAATATTTTTAAAATTCGTCACTAATATTATATATTAAATCTTAAAAATTGAAAACATTTCTTTAAATTTAAAATCAGTAATTGTTTCCAATGCATATATCGGTATTAATTGGAAACTTTTTATTAAAAAATTTAACCTATCTGTTATTCCTTCTTTAATTATTTCAATGATAGCAGATAGATTAGCAGCTTGACCTCCTTTTTCTGTCTATATATCCGTGATGGTAAAGCACCCTCCACACGGTCTCCTGAACCCGTGTGGTTATAAAATTATAGCACATTTTTATCTTCAAAATGAAACCAACATAATTTTAAACATAAAATCTCTTCTTTGGCTAAAGTTATATTAAAAGCTGGCGATATAATTTAAGTACAAAAAATAAAAATATAAGGGTGATGATCATATGGAAAAAAAAGAAAAACAAAATTCAATTGCACTTAATAAAAGAATGGCAATAGGATTCGGCATAATAACCACATTAACTATCTTAGTATCTTTAATAAGCCTTTTCACCATCTATAAACTATATTTGGCAAATAATGTTTCATTAAAGCTGTTTACGGTTTTTTCAGCCACAATGCTGTTCTTCATTATTGTCTCAGTTGTTTCAGGTTCAATAATCTGTAAAATATTAAATAAAAGTATTGTAAGACCTCTGAAAATACTTAATAACATTGCAAAACAGCTCTCCGTGGGGGATGCAAGTGCAAATGTACGTGTCCTTACAAATGATGAAATCGGAGAATTGATGAATTCCTTTAAAGAAATGGTAGAAAACACAAGGGCACAGACTCAGGCGGCTGAAGCTATAGCAGACGGAAACCTGACAGTTGATGTAAAAATAAATTCGGAAAAGGACGTTTTGAGTATTGCTCTGAACAACATTTTAGAAAAAAACAATATCATTCTTTCCCAAATATACGATGCATCAAGACAGATTGTAACCGGAGCAGGTCAAATATCTGATTCAAGCATACACCTTGCAGAGGGAGCATGCCAGCAGGCAAGTTCACTTCAGGAGCTTACTGCCACTATAGAGGAAGTGAAAGGACAGATTAATTTAAGTGTAGATAATGCGGATAAAGTAAAGACATGCGCGAATGGTGTTAAAGACGGGGCAATTGACGGTAATAAACACATGGAAGAAATGCTCAAGGCAATGGATGAAATTAACGTTTCGTCTTCAAATATTTCAAAGGTGATAAAAGCGATTGAAGACATTGCATTTCAAACAAATATATTGTCATTAAACGCTGCGGTGGAAGCAGCAAGAGCAGGACAATACGGAAAGGGTTTTGCTGTTGTGGCTGAAGAAGTAAGGAATTTGGCGTCGCGTTCGGCAGAAGCCGCCAAAGAAACCACAGACATGATAAAAAATTCCATACAAAGAGCCGAATACGGCTCAAAAATTGCGAAAATTACTGCAAATGCATTCAATGAAATAGTAGGAGGAATAGAGCAGGTTGCCGGGTTAGTCGGAGAAATTGCTGATGCATCAGTTGGACAATCATCCAGCATAGATCAGATTAACAACGGAATCGTCCAGGTATCCGATGTTGTTCAATCAAATTCAGCGGCATCGGAGGAAAGTGCGGCTGCCATAGAAGAGCTTTATAAGCAGGCAGAAACGCTGACAGACATGGTACAAACCTTCAAATTGAAAGCAACCTGTTAATTAAACAGATGACTGCCGGTCAGGCATGTCATCTGTTGATTTATGTCACTCCGACATAACTTTCAGTATATCTCATTAGGTCAATTATTTGGTGTTAAAATAATCCCCGTAATGGATTTCAATTCCCTATAAGTAATCCTATAAACTGCAACCATTACAGCAAAAGCCACAGATGGAAGTAAATTTCAAATCCTTATAGGTAATCTATAAACTAAAGCTGTTG